>CAYNCI010000001.1:0-6469 GCA_964396065.1 uncultured Mesohalobacter sp.
CATCACCAAAATCCCATGAATAGCTATCTGCATTACTTGATAAATTTGTAAAATCCACAGTAAGCTCGGTAACACTAAAAGTAAAATCTGCATTAGGCAGAAATAAAGGCGGCGTATATTCAACCCCGGGTACTAATGGCGTCATAGAAGCATTATCTAAAGATAGACCAGATCCATAATCTGCTCCACCACCTCTAATCACCAAGTAAACCGTACCGGTAGTACTAAATTCTACTAATCCACTTCCTTCACCAACGCAGCTAATTTCTGTAAGAGAAGCTCCAAAAGCCTCGTTGCCACATCCGCTCCAGGTATTTAAACCTAGTCGTATTCCACCATCAGTATAATCTTGTCCAGGAACAGGAGCTTCTTGTCCAATATATACCTCATACCAAGAATCTGTAAGTCCGCTACCGGAAACTTCCATGTCTATTTGGTAAGGTACATTTGCTTCGACGTGCACTGGTTGGTATATTCCCGCCTGACCAAAATTACCTCCTGTCCAAACGGCTTTATCACCCGTGAAATTTACATCAACTCCGTCTGCAATTGGCAAAACCGTCCACTCGTCACTGCCGTTAAATTCTCCATTTAACAATACATTTGGTCCTTCGAAATCGTCATTAATCACAATAGTTTGAATGTTTTCTGCAGTTCCACCTTTTGTAAATACCTTAAACCTGACGTTGTAATCACCCTCTTTTAGAAATACTTTGTTGGCATCATAACCTTCAGCAGATGAACCATCACCAAAATCCCAATGTGTGTACCAGTTGTTATCGCTTTCAACAGCATTAAAATTTACAATATTTGGATTTTCAGCATCAAAAGAAAATGTAAATGCAGCGTCTTCTGCAGTAGGAGCAGGGTAAACTAAGTCATCATCATCACAGCCGGATAAGAGCGTAACAATGCCAATCATTAGGGTATAACTTATAATTTTTATTGTTTTCATTTTATATTTTTTTCACTTTGTATTTATGAATTGTAGAGTATGTCCTTTTAATACGTTTAATAACCAGGATTTTCTAAAAGGTTACTGTTATTGTTTCTTCTGTCTTGGCCAATTGGCATGTAGTAATGTCTCTCAAAAAAATTCATTTGTTGAGGTTCTGCATCAAAGGTTTCGTAGGTAAAAGTTTCTTCACCAAACGCATCTATGTGTCTTAATGTTCTCACGCCTTGTACTTGTATGCTTAGAGCTTCTTCAGCTATTCGCCATCGTCGCACATCCCAGTACCTGTGGTCTTCGAAAGCTAGTTCTAACTTTCTTTCATTACGTAATCTGTCCCTAAATTCTTCTCCGGAATATGGTTCTAATCTGAGGTTTTGTGTTAAGCCGGCTCTCGTTCTTATGGGTTCGATAAAGTCTCTAGCTAAGCCTTCGTTTCCGAGTTCTAAGGCTGCTTCGGCGGCGTTAAGGTAAATTTCACCAAGTCTGAAAATAATACAATCCTGTCCTGAATAAAACTCTGGAATAAATAGTGGATTAGAACCGTCTTCTAAATATTTTCTGACATAAAAACCTGTTTTTGTAGCATCCGGATGTACGCCTACACCATCTTTTCCTATGCCGGTTCCGCTTCCTGTATCAATATTGCCGTCAATTTCTGTACCGTACCAAATTTCAACAGGTGAACCTTGAAACATGTCATTGTTTGTAATAATTGTAGCTTTAAGACGAGGATCTCTGTTTTCCCAGGGGTTATTTTCGTCGTAACCTGATCCAGGTTCTTCCGGAAGTAAACCAGTGCTTAATACTTCATAACTGTCAACAAATTGTTTTGTTGGAGACATACTGGAGCCCCAATCAAGTCTATAGCTATATGGTACATTTCTCAAATCGTAAGAATGTCCTTTTTCAAAAGGAATCCATTTTTTTCTGAAAATCGTTTCGTCATCGGTTTCGTCTAAGAAAAGATGAGTATAATTTTCAGTTGGATCTGTGTACTGACTAAATAGAGAGTGACCAGAATTTTCTATAATGGTTTGAGATGCATTTAATGCAATTTGGTAATATTGATCGGCATCGGATGCAGGTATGCCTACAAGCCCGTCTAATTGAACATTGCCATATTTTGCTATACTACCGGCATATAAAGCTGCTCTGGATTCTAAAGCTTTGGCTGCCCATTTTGTTGCTCTACCATCTTGAGAGGGCCAGCTTTCCGGCAATACTTCATAGGCGGCTTGAACATCTTGTAGTATGAGGTCGTACACTTCTTTCTCTGTATTTCTAGAGGGGAACAACTCCTCTTGAGGTGTAATGTCCGGGTTTTGAGCTTCTAAAATAATAGGAACTCCACCATAACGTTTTACCATTTCGAAATAGCAAAATGCTCTTAAGTAATACATTTCGCCTAAGCGGTTATTACGTTCTTCATCCGATAGTACACTTTCAGGGATGTTTTCAAGATTTTCGATAGAATAATTAATTTTCCATAAGTTAAAGTAACCCCACCAGTCTAAAGGCCATGAGTTATTGGCCGTTCCCCAGTTCCCCGGTCTAAAGGAGTTGGTAGCAGGTGTCCAGGAATAGGTGCTTCTGGCAATATCGCTTAAAGCATCTCTATGCGCACCACCACCAGCGCCACCACCAAAATCTTTAAGGTAGTCCCAGGGCATATTTTCATAAATTTGAAAGAAATAGGTATCCATTAGGGCTTTATCATCCCAAACATCTGCCTCTGTAATTCTGTCTAAAGGGGGCTCATTAAGAAAATCTTCGCATGCAGTTAGCATGAATACAAATAAGATTAATGTTAAATGTTTAAGTTTCATAGTTTGTTTATTAAAATGATAGATTAACTCCAAGAGTAAAAGATTTATTTTGAGGGTAATACCAGCCAACACCAGATGTACTTTGAGGGTCTATGTCTTCATCATAAGTTGTAAAGACATGAAGGTTTGTGCCCGTTACAAATACAGAAAACTCGTTAAACCCAAACTTTTCGCCAATTTTATCAGGTAGAGTATAGCTAAGATTTACATTTCGTATTCTCAGGTGGTTTCCGCTTCTCATCCAATAATCAGAATACCTGTTATTATTATCGTTAAACCCACCATCTGTTATTCTTGGGTAAGCTGCCCCAGTGTTTTGTGGTGTCCAGTAATCCATTTGGTAATCGTATCCGTTAAAGCCGTTTCTTAAAGGACTTTGTGCTTCACCATCGATATAGATGTCATATCCGGCAGCGCCTGTCAGTAAAACTGCAAGGCTCCACCTTTTGTATTCTGCATTTAAATTTAAGGAGTAGTTTATGGCGGGTCTGTCACCGTCTCCAAACACTTTTTGATCACGGACATCTATTATGCCATCATCATTAAGGTCCTGGAATCTAACATCACCAGGTTGAAGGCTGGCATTATTATTATTGTCTTGTATGGCCCAGTTATCAATTTCTTCCTGCGATTGGAAAAGTCCTTGAGAAATATAACCTCTTCTAAGGTTTGTAAATCCACCTGTTATGGTAAGATTTTGTCTCATAAAAGGGTCTTCCTGAAAGTTTTCATCAATAAAAACTGCTTTTTCCCTTGATCTAGAAAAATTTAGTATTGCACCTAGTTTAAAATCGTCTGTAATCTGTTTGTTGTAGTTTAATGAAAATTCAAAACCCTCATTAGAAAACTCGTACAGATTTTCAGCTGCGATAGAAACACCTAAGGTGCTGGGTACACTTGCAGAGGCAAATGCCAATACATCTTCACGCTTTCTGTAAAAATAATCAAAGGAGAATTGCAGATCACCATTTAAAAATCTTGCATCTAACCCGACATTATAAGTAGTGTTGGTTTCCCAGGTAATTTCTCTATTCGCTAATGCAGTATTGTCTATAGTTGGGACTGATCCATCACCAATAACATAGAAAAAGCTGTAATTAAAACCACTTAACCATTGATAAGCTGCTGTATTATCATTTCCTGCCGTACCAATTGAGGCTCTTAGTTTTAGGTTTTGAACTGTATTTTTAAGCGGCTCAAAGAAAGATTCGTCAGACAATCGCCACCCTGCTGATACTGATGGAAAGAATCCCCATTCATTGCCTGGAGCAAACCGAGATGAACCGTCATATCTAAACGACGTCTCAAAGAAATACTTTGCTTTGTAGTCATAACTAAAACGACCTACATAACCTAATCTGTTCTCTCTGAATTCACTACCATCGGCACCTTGATTTTGAAGAGAACCTGCATATAACTGATCGATTGCACTGGACTGAAAATCCTGACGTCTGCCAGAGAAATTTTCGCCTTGTATTTGTTGTATTTCTGCAAGTAATAAGCCTGAAACACTGTGTTGATTAAATGTGCGGTCATAGTTAATGGAAGGTCTTAAGACATAGTAATTGCTGTAATTTGTAGATTGTTCCAGTATAGTTTCGCTAAATGCCCCTTCGGGTATTGCGGTAAAAGGGTCGTATTCACCTGTTTGCTGATTTAGTGTGAAAAGTTCGTAGCCTTTTCCCCAGTCTTTATTAAATGAAGTATCATAAATTAACGAGGCAAAAGTTTTAATACTCAAACCTTCAACCTGATTTACATCCCAGTTTAATGAAAGTTTTGCGTCTACGTTGTTATTGATCGATCTAAAATACCCCGCATTAAAATTACGCATCCCTTCCTGAATGTGATTTGGACTAAAACTTGGTTTAGCCGGTGTGCCATCAGGATAATAAGCTAAATCTACCGGTAAAGAACGACTTAATTCCCTAAAAATATCAAAAGCAGAGTAGGCAGGTGCTTCATTTTCTCTTCTTCTAACAGCCAAATTTAAATCAACACTTAAGTTGTCTGTCACATCGGCACTTAAATTGGAACGAATGTTATATTGCTGAAAGGATAATGCATCGGTACTGTAATTAGAGCCTTGATCAATAAAACCCGCAGACATAAAGTATTTCACTTTTTCTGTACCACCTGATAAATTTAGGTTATGGCGTTGCTGGAATGCCCAATCATCAAGAACCAGATCTTTCCAATCTGTATCCGGAAAATTTAAAGGGTCTGAACCTGTCCTGAAAGCTTCAATTTCTTCTTCTGTATAAAACGGGTTTTGATTAGCGTTTCTTAATCCTTCATTTAACACTTCAGCATACTGCGCAGAGTTAAGAAAATCGGGATAAGCGGTAAATGTCGAAAAGGTAAATTGATTGTTGTAGGTTAATTTAGGTTTTCCTATTTTTCCTTTTCTTGTCGTAATCAATACCACACCATTACCACCTTGAACTCCATATACTGAGGCAGCAGCAGCATCTTTTAATACAGAAATATCTTCTATTTCATTGGGGTCTAATTGATTTAAATCGCCAGGTGCACCGTCTACAATGACAAGTGCGTTTCCGAAATTTCTAATTTCAAACGAAGAACCACTAAAGCCAGGCTCGCCGCTAGTTTGCCTTACAAAAAGTCCTGAAGCCAATCCTTCTAAGGCATTACTTACCTGTGGAACCGGAAGTTTTCTCAGCTCTTCGCTGTCAACATTGGATATTGCAGAAATGACTTTTCTTTTGGACTTTTGTCCATATCCAATAAGAACAACTTCCTCTAAGTTATCAATATTTTCAATTAGAGTTATATTTAAATCAGTTTTTTCTGAAATTTCAATTTCTTTGCTTACATAGCCCAGGTATGTAAATACTAATAAATCTCCAATTTCTGCTTCGATCGCAAATTTGCCATCAAAATCTGTTAACGTTCCTGTTGTTGTGCCTTTTATAATAACATTTACGTTTGGTATGGGAATACCTTCTTTGTCGATTACTGTTCCAGTTACAGGACCTTGAGCGAAACCAGTACTCACGCATAAGATGAATGTAATGGCAAGACATAATATCGCCTTTGTTCCTTTATAATATTCTAAAAAATAAGTCATCGTAAAATTATTTAGTTATCGTAGTTGGTTGAATAATACATGGTCTTAATTTCAATGCATTTGTTTTATTAGTTTGTGATTTAGGCATTTATTGTTTTATTAATTTTTTTGTGGTTGTGGATTTATCAGTAGTGATTTTTACGATATAAGTTCCTGATACCAAAATTGAAGCATCTATCTTTGATGATAATGACTGGGGTTGCTTTTCAATTACTCTTTTGCCGGACATATCAAATACTTCTACCGAGGAGATTATTTGATTATTTGTTGAAATATTCCAGAAATCAGTCGTAGGATTAGGGTATATTGACAAATCTATTTTTTGAAAATCATTAGAGCTTAGTGTTGCATATTCTCCAAGCTTAAAATCGTCTATTTGAAAAATGTTAAGGTTAGGGTCTGTCACAACATCAGCATCTACCTGAATATCAAAGAACACAGCAACTTCAGTATTTGCAACTGAATTAGCACCGGTAAAGTCAAAAATTAATTCCTGCCATACGTTTGGAGTTGTATAATCTAAAGTGACTTCATAAGCGGTACCACCATTTTCAATTTTTACGGTTACCGGCAAAGCTCTTGGTCCTTTTACTTTTA
>CAYNCI010000001.1:6569-160073 GCA_964396065.1 uncultured Mesohalobacter sp.
ATCAAAAGAACCATTGGTAATTAAATTTTGACCGTAGCTGAATATTACCCATAATAGACAGTTAATTAAAAGTGTAATTTTTTTCATTTCTATAGATTTATTTTGTTATTAAATAGTTTACTTAGCTATTTGCGCTAAATCGTTGTAGTAAAAATTGGAACTAAAACATTTCACGCTACAAAACTATCTTGAATTTCAAGTCTTACTAAAAAATACACTACATCAAAAACTCAAAGAAGTGTTAAATAAAACTCATCAAAAACTCACTTTACTTCATTTATAGCCTATTAAATAGGGATTTAAGAATATTTATTAATACATTGGTCTTAACAAATTACCTCTCATGTCCTCAAAATATATTTATACTGTATTAATGTTTGTGGCCCTCAATGCATTGGCACAAACTAATTCATTACAACTTAGAGGTATTCCATTAAGAACACATTTTGATTCCGAGGATTACCGAGCTGGCATGCAAAGCTGGGATTTTAGTCAATCCGAAGATGGGTTATTGTATGTTGCTAATAATAGTGGCCTTTTGGAGTTTGATGGTAACAAATGGAAAAAATACGATATCCCTGATGCTACAAAAATTAGAACGGTAATGATAGACAGCAAAGGTGTGGTTTATGTTGGAGGTCAAAATCAAATTGGTTTTTTTATTAATACAGGTAGCGGTTTTCAATTTAAAACCCTTAGGGATGAACTGGATTCTGCCGGCATCAATATTTCTGAAATTTGGAAAATATTTGAATATGAAGGCAAAATATATTTTAATGCAGAAGATAAATTAATAACATATTCAACCGATGGCATAGAAGAAATTAACTCACCCGGTTTTTTGATTAATTCTTTTATGGTAGATGAACGTTTAATTTGTCAATTTTACGGTTTAGGGCTTTTCGAACTTCAAAATGGAAAATTTTTACCGCTTCCAAACACAGAAAGTTTAACTAGGCTTGTAGCTATTTATAAGAATGATCAGGCCTATATTTTTATTAGTGAATTTGGAGATGTTTATGAATATGATAGTTCTGGTATAGATCTGAAAACTAAATTATTAGATCCCGTTGCTATAAATGATGTCCTTAAATTAAAAAATGGGGACTATGCTATTGGAACTCAAAATAAAGGACTTCTCATATTAGATTCTGAGTTTTCTATTAAACTTCATTTAACCAAAAACAAAGGCATAACCGATAGAACGGTGAAAGCTGTTTATCAAGATAACTTCAACAACCTTTGGGTTGCTCTTAATAACGGTATAGATTACCTCAAAATAAGTCTGCCTTTTAATTTAATAAATGAAGAATTGGGTATTGAAGGAACCGGTTATGATGCTCGATATTTTGATAAGTCTATTTATCTGGGTACAAATAACGGTTTATTTCTACAAAAAGATATTAATGTGTTTTCTGATGAAAACCCTTTTGAATTAATACCAGGTAGTGAAGGTCAGGTCTATAAAATTTCACAAATAGACAACGAGCTTTTTTTAAACCATCATAAGGGTGCGTTTATGTTAGATGGTCAATCACTGGAACAAATACACGACATAGGGAGTTGGACTTTTGAAAAAACAAGTAAACCAAATTTGATTTTAGGTGGAGACTATAAGGGTATAAAATATTTTGAAAAGAAAAATGATACCTGGATTCCAACAGGGGACATATTGGGCTTGACAGAATCTTCACGAATATTAGTTTTTGAAAACGATACCATCCTATGGATGTCTCACGGCTACAGAGGGGTTTATAGATTAGAATTAGATAAAAACATGCAGCTTAAGGACGATATAAAACATTTTAATAAGCGTCATGGTTTTCCATCTAATATTCTCATTAGTGCTTATAAGCTGGATGGTAAAATGATTTTTACATCTGAGCACGGCATATACAATTTTAATCCAAAATCTTTAGAATTTTCAAAAAATGCTTTTTTTGATGAGGTGCTAGGAGATGAGCATGTTAGTAATATAAAATCTAATGGTCATAATTCCATTTATTATATTCAAAATGCAGGATTTGGAGTGATCAAAGAAGAAAAGTATGGCAAATTCAGCAAGGAAACCTCTTTGTTTAAACACATTAACAAATACATTAGTGACGATTTGCAAAATATTTCAGTCTTTGATAAAAACAATATTCTTATTACGGCTAAAAACGGTTTTATTCATTTCGACCCCTCAAAAAAACACGGCATTAAAAAAGACTTTTCAACAGTAATAAGATCTGTAAAAGCTTCAAAAATTGAAGATTCAATCTATGTGAATATTCCTGTTAATACCAAGGAATTGGTTATTGATAAAAACCAATCTATAAAAATTGAATACGCCTCTCCGTATTATGACGGTTTTGAAGATTTGAATTATAGTTACAGGTTAAAACCATTAGATGAAAAATGGTCTAAATGGTCTTCTCTAAACGAAAAAAGTTATGATCATTTACCTTTCGGTGATTACACTTTTGAAGTGAAGGCACTTAACATATATGGCATGGAAAGTAAAGTCTCTGAGTTTTCCTTCGAAGTGCTAACACCATGGTATGCTACATGGACAGGACGGATAGTTTACATAAGTATTCTTCTCATAATCATCGTTATGATACCTATCTTACAACGCCGAAAATATAAAGCTGAAACGTCGATTATTACAGAGCAAAAGAAAAAAGAATTAAAAATAAAAGATGAGCAGATAGACAAGCTCTACAGTGAGAAGCTCCAAACGGAATTAAATCTTAAAAATGACCAACTCACTTCCATAACAATGCAGTTGGTAAAAAATAAAGAATTTATACAAAGCGTTCAAGACAAATTAAGTAGTACATTGGACAAAGGTGGCTCTGCACAAGAACTCAAGCGTATTATAAACTCAATAGATCAAGAGCTTTCTGATGAAGATTACTGGGATAAGTTTGCCTACCATTTTGATCAAGTACATGGTAATTATCTTGAGAAGTTATCTAGCATGGACATTAAACTTTCGCCAAGAGAGATAAAACTAGCCGCATTTCTTAGAATGAATATGAGCTCAAAAGAAATAGCAAAACTCCTGAATATTACTACGCGAGGTGTTGAACTAGCCAGGTACCGACTAAGAAAAAAATTGAAATTAGAGCGAGAGCAAAACTTAGTCGAATATTTGATTGAACTCGATAATACATAGTGACTATGTTACAGGCTTTCTTGCAGCCTTTCCAATTGGTTACTAATTATGGGTATTTGCATTGATAAGTCTTAGTATTTTAAGAAGTTGTTTGTGGTAGTCTTTAGCCTATTATCATTATATTCACCATTATATATCTTTTTTGTGTTAATCAATCCTAGTGAAAAAACGTATTAAGGTTTTAGCCATTCTTATATTTAGCGTTGTTGGTTTATTTAAGCTAATAGAATGGCGTCTTGAAAGCAAATTTGAGGCAATATTGAATTCAGAACCTGATAGAGATTACAATATATCCTATCAACAAATTGATCTTCACACCTTTTTTAGCGGGATTACCCTAGAAGAGGTCAGTATAACCCCGTTGAACAAGTTTTCGGGCACAATCATAAATGCTAACGTAGATTTTATTGAGTTAGATGGCTTTAAATGGCTAAATTTTTTGTTTGCACAACAAGTCGAAATCAATGTACTCGAATTTAAAAAGCCAAGATTTATTGTAAATACCCTAAGCGATACTGGTCAAGAAAAGAATAGCTCGAATTTTCAAAAATTATTTGGTGATATTTTGTCGAGGATAGATTTAATGGAATTTAAACTGCACAAAGGTTCGATAAAATTACTTCAAAAAGATACTATCCACAATGGTAATATAAGTGGGATTAATATTTATGCGGCTGAGATAGAAACAGATTCTGTACAGCTGTCTCATATTATTCCATTCTACCTTAAGAACTTAGAGGCAAGTGTAGATAGCGCTTCTTTCAATATAAACACCTACACAAAAGCTAAAATGGGAGCATTTGCGTATAGCTTAGCCGACGAAAGTTTTGGTGTAAAAAATTTGAGTCTTAAGTATGACAAAGACTGGATTGACGTAAGTAAAATCCGAGGCGTACAAGACGATGTGATTGAGTTTGATCTGAAAGAACTAAAAGTATCAAAGATGAAATACACCAGTAGTTTTTGGACAAATTTAGATATCGAAGCTCAACAAATGCTTATTGACGGCCTTAGTTTAAAAATAAATCGAAACAAAAATCTAAACCGACCACCGGAAAGAGAAAAACCTTTGTTTAATAAAATGGTAGAAAAGATTCCATATAATATAGACTTGGATTCTATACACGTTAAACATTCTTCAATAGCTTATGGGGAATTGGCAATTGACCGACAAACTCCGGGAATAATTACAATAAATGCTATTAATGGTACTGTTACTCAATTGACAACTTTTGAAGAGCGACAGCAAAAACTTAAGGAATTTAAGAGCTCTTTTACAGCCAAACTTAACGATGCGGCCGCAATTCAAGTGGATTTAGATGTTCCTTATCATAGAGATTATTTTGACTTTCGTGCCCGCATAGGACCAATGCCTCTTAAGGCTTTGAACAAAAGTCTTACCCCACTTCTTGGTGTTGAGTTTAATGACGGTCATCTGAAAAGACTTGATTTTAGAATGCGAGCTAGTTATTATGAATCCTCAAATTCTTTGGAAATGGATTATGATAATATGCATTTAAAAATTTACGAAGAAGAAAGTAATGGTACCGGGCATGAAAAAGATTTCTTAACATCTATAGCCAATGTCGCTATTCGGCAACATAATCTGCCTGAAAATAATGACTACATTAAAGCAAATTATAATACCCAAAGGAATATTTACCGCTCTCCTGTTCAACACATCGTTGACGGCGTTTTAGATGGGGCTAAACAAATTGTACCTGTGCGACTCGTTCAAACATTTATCAAAACAAATGACTCTAAGAGGAAAATAAAAAAGAAAAGAAAAAACCGAAAGCGTAAAATAAAGTAAAAACAGATTACACTTATTAGAAAGATTGAGGCCAATGTAGCTCTAATACCTTCGGCTTAGAATCTTATGTCAATTCATTTTAAAAAAAAACACTAAAAATGAATGTCCTAATCAACGAAAAATATTTATCAAGCTTTGAGTCCTAGCCCTGATAGCAGCGGCATCCTGCGACTTTGGAGCAGATATAGCGGATAGCAGGTTCCCGGCTCCAAAACACTAATCAATATATCCCATTTTTTTCATCCATTCGTTATTATACATTTTGCCGACATAACGACTGCCATGATCGTGGAAGAGCACTACCACAACATCATCTTTGGTGAAATGTTCCTTTAGTTGAAGCAGGCCTTTTATGGCAGATCCGGCAGAGTTGCCCAAAAACATACCTTCTTCTTTGGCTAGGCGTTGGGTGTACACGGCAGCATCTTTATCAGTTACTTTGGTAAAGCCGTCTATGATTTCAAAACGAACGTTCTTTGGAAGAATGTCTTCGCCAATCCCTTCAGTGACGTAAGGATAAATTTCATTTTCATCAAAAATGCCGGTCTCGTGGTATTTTTTAAAAACTGAACCGTAGGTGTCTATGCCCCAAATTTTGATATTTGGATTTTTTAGCTTTAAGTAACTGCCAGTTCCCGAAATGGTTCCACCTGTGCCTACACCGGCAACAAAGTGTGTGATTTTTCCATCGGTTTGTTCCCAAATTTCCGGTCCTGTGTGTAAAAAATGGGCTTTGCAGTTCGACGGATTGTCGTACTGATTAACATACCAGGAATTTGGTGTTTCTTCGCCCAGTCGTTTTGAAACAGAATAATAACTTCTGGGGTCTTCCGGGGCAACATCTGTTGGGCAAACTATGACTTCTGCACCGTAGGCTTTTAGGACATCTACCTTTTCTTTAGATTGCTTGTCTGTAGTTACAAAAATGCAAGAATAACCTTTAATTATGGCTGCAAGCACCAGGCCTGTACCGGTGTTACCAGATGTGCCCTCTATAATGGTGCCACCCGGTTTTAGTCTGCCATCAGCCTCTGCATCTTCAACCATTTGAAGTGCCATACGGTCTTTTACAGAGTTGCCGGGATTAAAGGTCTCGTATTTTGCCAATACAAGGCAAGGTAAGTCTTTAACAATTTTATTGAGTTTAACAAGCGGTGTATTACCAATCGTTCCTAAAATGTTTTCAGCGTATTTCATATTAAAAATTGTGGTACAAAAGTATTGGGATTAGATTTCTAAAACATAGAATTAATCAAATTTTATAGCTTTTACGGGAGAAATCCTGGAAATGATAAAAGAAGGGAGCAACAGCATAAGCAGGCAAGCGACAATAGTACCCAAATTAATCCCAAGAATATACGTCCAATCTAGATAAATAGGTGCGTGTGTAACGTAGTAATTTTCCGGATTTAAAGTGATGACCTTTCCGTATTTTTGAATGAGTAAAAGCGAAAGCCCAATCAAATTTCCCCATAACAAGCCTCTTAAAATTAAATAGGACGCATTGTACAAAAATATTTTACTGATACTGAAATTTTGTGCACCCAAGGCTTTCAGGATTCCAACCAATCGTGTTTGTTCTAAGATTAAGACCAATAGAGCAGTAATCATATTGATGCCTGCTACAACAATCATAATGACTACAATTAAAGCAATATTTACATCAAAAATTTTAACCCACTCAAAAATGGTAGGATATTCATTTACAATCGAAAATGCATTGAGGAAAGAACTGATATTTTCATAAACTGCAATCCTGGTATTTTCAATATCATCAAAGTTGGATACAATTAGCTCAAATTCTCCTACCTGGTCTTTTTTCCATTTATTTAATCTGATGATTTGTTTGATGTCTGCTATTAAAAACTGTTTATCAAATTCCTGAAAACCACTATTGTAAAGCCCTACTATGGTAAAGGCTGCGCTTCGAGGTGTTTTATTTTCCTTATCTCTTAAAAAATAAATAATGACCTTTTCCCCAACTTGAAAACCAAGTCGTTTGGCGAGGTATTCGGACATTATAATTTCTTTGCTGATGTTTTCGCTGAGCTCTAATTTTCGACCTTCGGTGATAAATTCTTCAAAATACTTCCATTCGTAATCTGTAGAAATTCCTTTAACAATAATGCCTTCAAAATCTGTTTCTGTCCGGATTACGCCATACTTAGAAGCTGTTTTTTGAATGTGAACAACTTCCGGTACTTCTTTAAAATCAGGGTAAAACTCCTGATTGCCATCAATAGGGTAGAGGTTGAGGTTGGTTTGGTTATCATTAAACCCTCTTACGCTTATATGCCCGTTAAAGGCCGTGATTTTATCTCTTATTTTGTGTTTTAGGCCATAACCCGTTCCAAAGGCTAAGAGCATCATGATTATGCCGATGCTAATTGCCGTGATGGCGATTTTAATTATAGGTGAAGAAACCTTACTTTTATAACTTTTAGAAGCTATGAGTTTTTTTGATATGAAATATTCAAAATTCAATATGATGTCGCATTTTTGGGCATCCAAAAATACAGTTTTATTTGCATTAATTCTTTTTTCAAGCTGTCAAGCTCAAAATGATTTTAAATCAGACACTGAACTTCTCACAGGTGCACAACAAACAGAATTATTTGTAAATAAAATTAAAGGAAAAACCATTGCTGTCGTTGCCAATCAAACCTCTGTAATTAAAAATGCTTCCGGAGGCTATACACATCTTATAGATTCGCTATTGGCGCTTGATGTTAAAGTGATTAAAGCTTTTGCGCCGGAACACGGCTTTAGAGGCAAAGCTGATGCCGGGGAGAAAGTTAACAATAGTATAGACTCCAAAACTGGTTTGCCAATTATTTCGCTTTATGGCAAGCATAAAAAACCAACTTCTGAGGATTTGTCAGGAATAGATATGCTAGTGTTTGATATTCAAGATGTTGGAGTACGGTTTTATACTTACATCTCCACTCTGCATTATGTGATGGAAGCTTGTGCAGAGCAAAATATTCCTGTAATCGTTCTGGATCGGCCAAATCCAAATCGGCATTATATTGATGGTCCTGTCCTGGACATGGAATATTCTAGCTTTGTAGGTATGCATCCTGTGCCGGTGGTTTACGGCCTAACCATTGGCGAATACGCTCTAATGATTAATGGTGAAAATTGGCTAGAAAATGGTATTGAATGTCAACTCGAAGTTATTTCACTTAAAAATGTTGATTCTAATACGATTTACGACCTACCTATTAAACCCTCGCCTAATCTACCGAATGCCAAATCTATCAATTTGTACCCCAGCCTTTGTTTTTTTGAAGGAACAACGGTAAATGCCGGCAGAGGCACAGATATTCAATTCCAGGTTTTTGGATCGCCTTATCTCGACTCGACGTATTTTGATTTTAAATACATTCCCCAACCTAATGAAGGGAGTAAATATCCTAAACACAGCGGAAAAACCTGCTTTGGAAGAGATTTAACTAATCAGGAGCTATTGAATGGTCTAGACTTAAAATGGCTTATTGAAGCTTACAACAATACTGAAACTAAAAACGAATTTTTCAATTCGTTTTTTACAAAACTTGCCGGAAATGAAGTTTTGCAACAGCAAATTGAGTCTGGAATTCCAGTTGAAGAAATTAAAGCCTCTTGGCAAACAGATTTAGACAGCTATCTAAAGATGAGAAAAAAATATGTTTTGTACTAATTTACAAAAATGAGTCGACCGGTATAAAATTCATCTATATTTATTAGTGGTGGTGTATTGTGAGAGATGATATCACCTGTGCCTCGCATTTCTCCACTTAGTTCTTGCTGAGGGTTGACAATCATATCATTAGAGCCATCATGGAGGATATTGATTTTTTCTGAAATCAGATTTTCACCCTCAAAACGGCCCAAGCCTGAGTAAAACCCGATAAACAAGTCTTCAACTGTTCCCCGAATCCTAAAAATAGACACTCCATTAGAATACACGTTTAATTTTTGGCAGTTTACGTCAAGCTCAAAGTCGCCCACACTAAAGATGTCTGGTTTTTCAAAATTTTCAGAAATCAGATTTAATTCTTCGTATGCCAAAACACCATCAGAAGAAATTTTAAATTGAGTAGAACATAAGATTTCTGTGATGTTTGGCGAAGTCACATAAGCTTTAGTTATTCCGAAATGTCTAACAAAATTGCAATTGTTATCATCATTGATAATCAATTGACCATCTATAACTTCAGCGCTAACATCGTTTAAAAGATTTTCGCCTGTCCTAATTACTACTTCCTGAATATCGCCTTGCTTTAAAATCAATTCTATATTTCGGTTAACTCGTATTTTGTTGAAGTTTTCTAGATCAAAACTTTGTTCTGTGAGATTTCCAGCCGTTTGAAGACAATCCCAGCCATTTGGACTGTCGCAACCCAAGAAAATAAAAATGATTATGATTCCAATTTTTCTCATATCTTATAGCCTATTCCAAATTCGAAAGCTTCTGCGTCTGCACCGTGCGATTTTATGCTAGCCACACCAAAGATGTTTTTACTTATATAATATTTAAATCCTGCACGGATATAATACCGCTCACCAAAATCGTTAGGATAATACAAATAATACCCTACTTGTGTAAGAAAAGAAAATTTGTTGATAAACAATTCGTGACCAACAAAAATCCCTACTCTTTTAAAATCGGCATTGGGGTCGGTTTGGCCACGGTCCAGGATGGATTCGTATCTTAAATATTCTTTTAAAAAGTAAGACAGAAAAATATCCGTACCAGCTTGTAAGCTGTTGGTATGTGCTATTTTACGCTCCGCATATCCTGAAAACACCAAAAAAGGATACCTCTTTGTACCCACTCTATCACTCTGGTTTGCGCCGCTCCTTAATACTATATTATACTGTATTTTTTTTGAAAATGCCGTTTCATCTGCCAGAGGTTTAAATTCCCTTTCCTTTTTAGAAAAATCATATATCAACCCCATATTTATCGCAAGTGTATTAATGCCCATGTTTGGGGATTTGATATTCCCTATGGAATGATGTGTAAACATTAGCCCTGCTTGAAAGCCTATCTTGTTAAAGAGTATGTTTTCAGCTTTGTAGTTTAGCATAACAAGTGTGCTACTTGTCAGTCGTGTTGAGATGGCTATGTTTTTGGGGTTGGTTTCTTTGTCGAAAGGATTAGACATATATCCAATGCCGCTTCCTAGTCGCAGCATGAGCCGTCTTTTTAAAAAGTAAAAATTGAAATGCCCATTCAAAGAGACATTATAACCCAGAATTGGATTGCCGAAGTCTTGATGAACAAAGCTGAGACCATAATCAGGATAATTATAGCGCGATTGCCAGGATTTGTCGCCATTAGTAAGTTTATTCCAACTAAGAACTGCACCTTGAGGCCTTCCAACAGTAAGATGCAGAAGGGTGTTATCGTGTAACATGATGTTTCCGCCAAAGTAGTTTGCATCTATTGTGAAATCGGAAGGTTTTGTCTGGGCCTTTATCAAGCTTATCCAGCACAAAAATCCTATTGCAATTAGTATTTTTTTAATAAACATCGATGTAAATATAGCATTATTATCACTTTGAAAATCCTATATTTGCATCCCAATATTGAGGAAAGATTTGTTCTGATTGCAACCTCTTTCAGTTATGCTGAAAACAAATGCTAAAACAGATTAATGGTATATCTGCTTAATTCAGGCTTCTTTCTTCACAAACGTTTAACCGAATTAGTACTATTATGCCCTATTTATTTACATCAGAAAGCGTTTCAGAAGGTCATCCGGATAAAATAGCAGACCAAATCAGCGACGCATTATTAGATTATTTTTTAGCTTTTGATCAACATTCTAAAGTGGCCTGCGAAACACTCGTAACCACAGGTCAGGTCTTTTTAGCCGGAGAAGTAAAGAGCGACGCTTATGTAGATGTGCAAGAAGTAGCACGTGAAGTTATTAATAAAATAGGCTACACTAAAGGCGCTTATAGATTTAGTGGTGATTCTTGTGGTGTTATTTCTGCAATCCATGAACAATCGCCAGACATCAATCAGGGTGTAGATAAGGAAGACAAGGAAAAGCAAGGCGCTGGAGACCAAGGGATGATGTTTGGGTATGCAACAAAGGAAACAGAGAACTATATGCCTCTGGCCTTAGATATATCTCATAAAATATTGAGAGTTTTAGCAGACTTACGTCGTGAAAACTCAGAAATCACTTACCTGAGACCGGACGCTAAAGCGCAGGTCACAATCGAATATTCTGATGACAATGTGCCTCTACGAATAGACACCATTGTCGTGTCTACTCAACATGATGAATTTGACAGCGATGATGATGTGATGCTTAGTCAAATCGCTAACGATATCAAAACGATTTTGATTCCTCGTGTGGTTAAATTGTTCCCGGAGCATATACAAGCTCTCTTTCAAGGAGAAATCACTTATCATATTAATCCAACAGGCAAATTTGTAATTGGAGGGCCACATGGCGATACCGGCTTAACAGGTAGAAAAATAATTGTAGACACTTATGGCGGTAAGGGCGCACATGGCGGTGGTGCTTTTTCAGGAAAGGACCCTAGTAAAGTGGACCGTTCTGCGGCCTACGCTGCTCGACATATCGCCAAAAATATGGTTGCAGCAGGAATAGCTGATGAGGTTTTGGTACAGGTGTCTTATGCGATTGGCGTAGATGAGCCGACTTCAATATTTGTTCAGACCACAAACAAGCATATAGATTTGTCTGATGGCGAAATAGCAATAATTGTAAAAGAAATTTTCGATATGCGTCCTATAGCTATCGAAAAACGCTTAAAATTAAGAAATCCTATTTACTTAGAGACAGCGAGTTACGGTCATATGGGTAGAACTCCAAAAACAGTAACAAAGCATTTTGAATCTAACTATTCCGGTAGCAAATCTCTTGAAGTTGAATTGTTTACCTGGGAGAAATTGGATTATGTAAAAGTGCTGAAAGAAAAATTTGGTTTGTAGTATATATAATTTTACATTTTCTAACTTTCTTTTTCCAGGCTTTATAGAGGTGGAGTTCAGGCTTAGTTAGCTTTAGGCGATATCATAATGTGAGCCTTATGTGTGCCGGCATCCATGATCCAAGGATGATTTGCACTTACGGGTTGTTCCGGTAAGCCTGTAGATTCTGATGTTGCAAATGGCAAATATACCACGTAGCGGTACTTAGCGCCATCTACTTTATAAGTTTCAGGATCGTAGACTTTATTTGGGCCATAGTAAATATGTAAAGTTGAGCCGGGTTCACCCATGCTTAATTCGCCCGATTTTACTTCTTTCTCCCGTATGTCAAATACTTCATCTCTGGTTTTGCCTTCTGCTTTAAGCGCTCGTCCTCGTGCCATAAATGGCTCTAAACTCTTATGATAACACGCCGCGCTGAACCCTTTTTTTTGTGGGTTGTCCGCTAAAACAACAAATTCGTTGGTGCCTTCTTTGAGGGTAACAAAATCCCCGACCATATTATAGCCAATTACAGTGCAATCTGCTCGACTCTCCTCAGGAGCCGCCATCAGGGCAGTGGCTATAAGTGCTTCGTCCGTATCGATAGCAACAAATTTTGGTTTTACCTCGTTTTGGATTTTAATCGTTTCTTTTTCAGTCGAAACTGATTTTTCTGTGTTTTGCGTGTTGGAGTTACAAGACATCAAAATACCTGCTAAAACCAGTGCTATAATAGTTTGTTTCATTTTTCTTAATTTTAATTCGGAACCTCTACAACTTGAAAAGAACATTTTAAAGTTAAGCATTTTTTTTGAATCTTTAGCGGAAATTAGATTCAACAGAGGTATGCTTAGGTGGTAACTCTGTTTTGCGATTCAGCTTATTTTTGAGTTGTCAAATAATATAATTGCTAAGATATATTTTATAGATGAAGAACTTAAACAGGGCATTTTTAATACTAGTATTACTTGTGCAAAGCCTATTTTACGGTCAATCAGTCGACTCCTTAAATGGACAGGTCAAAAAGATAAGTGAAAAGGTCATTTTTCTTACCGAAGTCGAAAATCCTCAATTTATGTACTATGACGATTATGGGCATTATGGGTTTAGAGGACCGGAAACAACTAAGGCTGTTTTCAAAAATTATTGGTTTCATCGGGAATCATGCTATTACATAAACTACGAAAGGTATTTTGATAGTACTGGTAACATCATCAAAGACATTTGGTTTAATAAAAGAGATTCCATTATAGGCACCTACAGCTATAATTATGACGATCAAGGTAGATTAAAGCTAGAGTCTAAAATTTCAAAAAGTGGTACAATTTATCAAACAAAATATTTTTTCGCCAAGGGAAATATAGTCAATATCATTGATGAGGTTTCAGACAATGATAATCTGTTTTCATATAAGCATCAAAAATTAGACGATAACGGGAATATTCTTTTTGAAAGGCGTATAGATAATAGAGGCTGGTTAAGAGAATATATTTTTGACTATAATTCTTATGGAGATCTTAATTATAGGATATACAAAGGAGGTCTTAATTGGGACAAATTTAAAGCGCTCGTAGCTGACACTAAGCCTAAGGATTCCAATACATATTATTATAAGGATATCGTAAATAAATATGATAGTGAGAATAGGCTTACAAAAAATCAGAAATTCACTCACTATTATGCAGAAGATAAATTTGAACTTGAGCTACAGCAGGAAATAGAAATGAAATATAAAGACGAACATATCATTGAAAGAAAAATAACACATAGAGTAGGGAAACCCTTTTATGAGCTATACGAATATGATAATAAGGGAAGAATGATTGCAGAATATTGCTGTGCAAAAGACAAAACGGAGGCTAAACGCATAAAGAAATACAGCTACATTGATGACTACATTAATTCCTTACATTTTATTGAATTTAAAGGAGATGAAAAAAACGAGTACACTATCAAGTTTTCTTATAAATTTGATAGTGAAGGCAATTGGATTGAAATCCTCAAAACCGTTGATGATGTAGAACTGTATAAATGGCTTAGAGAAATTGAATATTACGATTAATTTGATGTAATTTAGATTATTGTTTTAAAAAGCAGTAATTTTTTAAAGTAACTGTATCAAGCCAATGGCTTTCTTTACTGCAAAGTTATTTTAACTTTATATGATGTAAAACCTATGAAAAAAGAGAGAAGATATACTATTCGAAAAATGAAGCCTGATGAAGTTGAGACTATAGCAATTCATATGGCTACTGAAGAAGGCTGGAATCCAGGACTTCACGACGCTCATTGTTACTATAATACCGATGCCAATGGGTTCTTTGTCGGATTGCTGGATGAAGAGCCAATTTCATGTATTTCTGCAATAGCTTACGGCCAAGAATTCGGCTTTATAGGATTTTACATCGTTAAGCCGGCATACAGAGGTATGGGTTATGGTATTAAAATCTGGAATGTAGCTTTAGATTATTTAAATGCCCGAAACATAGGACTAGATGGCGTAATAGAGCAACAAGCCAACTATAAAAAATCAGGTTTTAAATTAGCCTACAACAATTTTAGATATCAAGGTGTGACTCAAACAACACATGATGATTTTTCAGACGTTGTTCCTGTTACAGAGGCTCTTTTTGATAAATTACTAGTATACGATTCTCATCTTTTTCCTGCGCCTAGGCCTCATTTTTTAAAATGTTGGCTTAACCAACCCGATGCCAGTGCGCTTACAGTTATACAAAATGGAGTGCCTAAAGGTTTTGGCGTGATAAGAACATGCAAAATTGGTTATAAGATTGGGCCTTTATTTGCAGATCACCTTGCTGTTGCAGAAAAATTATTTCTCGCTTTATGTAATACTTTAGCACCTGGAAGCACATTTTTTTTAGACATTCCGGAACCAAATCCAGAAGCTAAAAAGCTTGTAGATAAATATAAGATGCATGAAGTATTTGGTACAGCAAGAATGTACACCAAATATGAACCTGATATAGATTTAAATAAAGTATTTGGTGTAACAACTTTCGAGTTAGGTTAACCTCTTTTTAACTCAATACCTTTTCAATACGTTTTACTGCTTCACGAATTTGTGCTTCGGAGGCAGCATAAGAGATTCTGATGCAGTCAGGATTGCCGAAAGCTTCACCGGTAACCGTAGCGACGTGCGCTTCTTCTAACAGCAGCATGCTAAAGTCCGTAGCATTGTTAATCTTTCTGCCTTTTACAGTTTTGCCAAACCAAGCACTTACATTAGGAAATACGTAAAACGCCCCTTCGGGTGTATTGCATTCAAAGCCTTCTAAATCATTCAGCAGGTCTAAAATCACTTCACGACGATGTGCAAATTCATCTATCATGAATTGTATTTTTTTAACAGGTGCTTCTAATGCGGTAATTACAGCGCGCTGTGCAATACAATTTGCACCACTTGTCACTTGCCCTTGCAATTTTGTGCAAGCTTTTGTAATGTATTCCGGTGCGCCGATATATCCAATTCTCCAACCCGTCATGGCAAAAGCTTTTGAAACTCCATTTACAGTAACTGTTCTGTCGTACATGTCCTCAAATTCTGCCATAGAGAAATGACCGCCTCCAAAATTGATGTGTTCGTATATCTCATCACTTACCACTATTACATTTGGGTGTTTTTGCAAGACATCGGCCAGCGCTCTCAACTCTTCTTTAGAGTAAACAGAACCACTTGGGTTGCAAGGCGAACTGTACCATAGCATTTTAGTTTTAGGTGTTATGGCATCCTCCAGTTGTTGAGCCGTCATTTTAAAATCCTGGTCTATGGAGGTTTTAACTTCAACGGGAACGCCACCACATAGGCCAACGATATCGCTGTAACTTACCCAATACGGACAAGGTAAGATAACCTCGTCGCCGGGATTTAAAATTGCAGAAGCAATATTATACAAGGCTTGTTTAGCGCCTGTGGACACGGAAATTTGACCTAACCCGTAATCTAAATGGTTATCTCTTTTAAACTTCAGCTGTATGGCTTTTTTCAATTCTTGATACCCATCTACTGGAGTGTAGGAGTTGTAATTGTCGTTTATAGCCTGTATAGCCGCTTCTTTTATAAAATCTGGTGTGTTAAAATCCGGCTCACCTAGGCTAAGGCCGATTACATCGATACCTTCAGCTTTAAGCTCACGTGCCTTAGCTGCCATAGCTAAAGTAGCAGACGTTTTTAAATTTTTTATTTTATCGGATAAGATATCAGGAGTCATAAAATAGAATTGATTAAGCGTAATTAGGGTTTTGCCCCATCTCTTTTAAATATTGAAAGTGAGCAATAATTGCTTTTCGTGTGGTTTCAAACTCGTGGTAAGGTAAATTATATTCCTTGGCCGTTTCTCTAACAATCTTGGCGATTTTAGGATAGTGGATATGGCTAATGTTAGGAAAAATATGATGTTCTACCTGAAAATTCAGACCACCGGTAAACCAATTTACAATTTTATTTTTAGTGGAAAAATTTGTTGTGGTAAATAACTGGTGTACCATCCACGATTTTTCCATTCGGCCATCTTTATCGGGTTCCGGCATATCGTTATGTCCTGCAACATGTGCCAATTGAAATACAATGCTTAAGATTAAACCTGCTGTGTAGTGCATTACAAAAAAGCCTATTAACACTTTCCACCACGATAAATCTGTAAGTATAATTGGAATGATAATCCAAAGGCCAAAATAAATAAGCTTCGTTATAGCAATAACCGTCCATTGCGCAACCGGTTTTGGCAATTTTCTATACGCTAATTTGCGTTTTAAGTATCTTCTTGTTTGCTTGATATCTGTAGTGATAGACCAATTAAACGTTAATAACCCATATAGGAAAATAGAATAATAGTGCTGAAATTTATGAAACCTATGCCATTTGGTTTGTTTAGAAAGGCGAATCACTCTTCCTGCTTCAAGGTCTTCGTCATGACCGTGAATATTAGTGTATGTATGATGTAAAACATTATGCTGCACTTGCCAGTTGTAGACATTTCCAGCCAAGATGTAAATGCTTCCACCCATAAATTTGTTTACCCATGATTTGGAAGAATAGCTCCCGTGATTGCCATCATGCATAACATTCATACCTACGCCAGCCATTCCAACACCCATGATGATTGTAAAAGCCAACTTCCATAAGTCGTGAATTTCTAATGTAAGAATTAGGAAATAAGGCACAAGAAAAAGCGAAAACATGATAATGGTCTTTAAGTGTAATTTCCAGTTACCGGTTTTTTTGATTTGGTTTTCCTTGAAATAGGCGTTTACTCTTTTATTTAATGTTTTTATGAAATCTCTTGAATCTCTGGTATTAAACCGTACAGTAGGGTACTTCATTTTAAGAATTTTTAACAAAAATAGAATTTTAATTTAAATATAAAAGTTTAATAACTTATAATGAAAACTAAAATAACACCTTAAATACCAAAACTGGGGACGATTAACATTTAAAAACCAACACAAAACGTTAATTTAATTTGTAGGTCAATTTTTCAAAAACTTTTCTAGGATTTTGATTTTGATACAATACTTTGAACACTGCATTGATTATAGGTGTTTTAGCTTTGTTTTTGCCATCTGATTTAGAGATTAAATAAGCACTTTCTGTAGCATAATAGCCTTCGGCAATCATATTCATTTCCATCATTGCAGATCTTACAGTGTAGCCTTTTCCTATCATATTGCCAAAAAACCTATTTCTACTAAAGTTAGAATACCCTGTTACCAACAAATCGCCCAAATAGGCCGAATCGTTAATGTTTCGTTTCATTTTATACCTCTTTTTTATAAAGCGCTTCATTTCCCTAATGGCATTGCTCATTAACACACTCTGAAAATTATCGCCGTAGCCTAATCCGTGCGCAATTCCTGCTGCAATGGCGTAGATGTTTTTAAGCACCGCGGCGTATTCTGTGCCAATTATATCAGTGCTTATGTTGCATTTTATATAGTCACAACTTAAAGCTTCTGCCATCAATTTGGCGTTATCGATGTCAGAGCAGGCAATAGTTAAATAGGATAGACGCTCAAGAGCAACCTCTTCTGCATGACAAGGTCCTGTAATAACACCAATTTGACTAAGTTCTAATTGTATCACATCGTGAAAATGTTCTCCAACTAATTTTTGATTTTCCGGTAAAATGCCTTTCACTGCATTAAATACCAGTTTGTCTTGAAAAGAAACTTCGATACTTTTTAGAGCTTTACCTAAAAAAGCTGAGGGTATAGCTATGATGATTATATCAGAATTTTTTACAACCCAGTTGATGTCGTCGCTTAAGTTCAGTTGGTCCAAATTAAAGCTAACAGAGCTTAAATAGTCCTTATTATGCTGATGAGTTTCTATATATTCAATCGTTGAAGGCTTCCGAACGTACCAATTAATTTTGTCATTATTTTCACAAAGCATTTTTGCCAGTGCCGTTGCCCAGCTGCCACTTCCGAGGATTCCTATCTTTTTTTCAGACATGGGTTTGATTTAGGTTTTTTTTCAAATATAATCTTATTTGATGTATTGAGAAGGGCATAATTTAAAGACTTAACTTTGGGTTTAGGTAACTAAAAGTATCTCTTTTATGGAAATTTAGTTTCTATTTATAAAAATTCATTTCATCTATATAGGCCCACACTTTTGGCGGCAACATGGGTTTTATGTTCCTTTGGTTGGCAATAGATTTTCTTATAAAGCTTGAGGAAATTTCTATTATAGGAACATCGATATAAGTGACGTTTTGATGTGTTTTAAGTTCCGGTGGAACTTTTTTATGATGTCTTCTAGGACATACTAATATGTGGTGGTGTTCCAAAATGTATTCGTAGTTTTTCCATTTCTTAAAACTAGCGAGATTGTCTTCGCCCATGATTAAATAAAAATGAAAATCCTGGTACTTTTCTTTTAGGACTTCGAGGGTCTTACTGGTATAATTTGGAATGGGTAAATTAAATTCTACTTTACTGGGTTTCAGTTTTGGGTAATCTTCTGTAGCTTGGTAAACCAGTTCATACCGATGATGGTTTTCCAGCATGGATGCTTTTTGTTTAAACGGGCTTTGTGGTGTTATAATGTACCAAACTTCGTCTATATCGTATTCTTCAACAATATGGTTTCCCATAATAAGGTGCCCAATATGGATGGGGTTAAAGGAGCCAAAAAATAAGCCAATACGTTTTTGCTTAAGCATTTATAAAAGTTTTCACCAATGCCTCGGCGTCTTTTAGCGCTTGGCCAAGATCACTGTTAATCAAAATTTTATCAAACTGCGGTGCTGTAGCCATCTCTGCAGAAGCTTTGGCCACGCGCATATTTATTTTGTCTTCGCTTTCGGTTTTACGTTTTTTTAATCGAATTTTTAGTTCCTGAATATTTGGTGGTTTTACAAAAACAGCTAATGTATTTTCAGGGTATGTTTTCTTAATATTTAAGCCACCGGCCACATCAATATCGAATATGATATGCTTTCCTAAGCTCCAAATGCGTTCAATCTCACTTTTAAAGGTGCCGTAAAAGATATCTCTGTAAACTTCTTCCCATTCCAGAAAATCATCGTTTTTAATATGTTGTTTAAATTCTTTTAGTGAAATAAAATAATAATCTTTCCCATCAACTTCGTTTGGTCTGGGTTCTCGTGATGTTGCTGAAATAGAAAAATCTAAATTTAAATGCTCCTGCTTCAAAAGGTGTTTTACTATAGTCGTCTTACCTGAGCCTGAAGGGGCTGATAACACGATGAGTTTTCCTTTAGAATTATTTTCCATCTTACAATATATTAAGAAGTTGTTCTTTTATTTTTTCTAACTGGTCTTTCATTTCTACGACAATAGATTGAATTTGCGCATCGTTTGCTTTGCTGCCTATTGTATTTATTTCTCTGCCAATTTCCTGGGCTACAAAATTCAACTTTTTCCCATTAGGGACTAAGGTTTGAACAATCTGTCTAAAATGGTCAATATGGCTCTTCAGCCTTGTTTTTTCTTCAGAAATATCAAATTTCTCCAAATAATAAATCAACTCCTGCTCAAATCTGTTTTTGTCATATTCAATTTCGTTACTCAGCAAAGCCGTTTCCAGTCTTTGTTTTGTCCTGTCTTTTCTCGAACCATCCAAATTGATAACCATTTCAAGCTGATTTTGAATGGCTGTAATGTTTTCGGAAATATCCAGTTCAAGATTTTTTCCTTCTGTAGACCTGAAAATGTTTACGTCTTTTAATGCCGCATTTAAGGTATTATTGTACGCTTTAATTTCTGCTTCGGAGAGCTCTTCTTCTTTAGAAATTAAGGCATCAGGAAGTGTTAGGGCAATTTCTAGTAATTTTGCATTGTCCTTTTCGCTCAAAGCTGTAATATCTTTTAGTTCCTCCAAATAATGGGATATCAGGGGTTTATTAAGTTTTGCTTCAGATTGATTTTCGCTTTTTTCGATATTGACGTAAACATCAACTTTGCCTCTTTTTAAGGTTTCGGTAATTTGCTTTCTCCACGCTAATTCAAGTCCTCTTAATGAAGATGGAAGTCTTAAATTGATGTCGATATTTTTGCTGTTTAGTGTTTTTATTTCAATTTGAATGCGTTTATCCGCAACTTCAGAAACGGCTTTACCATATCCAGTCATCGATAGAATCATAAAAAAGTATTATTCTACAAAATTAGTGAATAGTATGTTAAGGTGTGTTTTAATTAATGATGTTTCTGCTGTTTGCAGAGCCAACACCTATTATAGAATCAAATCTTGCGCCGATATCTCGATAATACACAAGGACCACATAATCATTTTCTGTGATATCGTGACTGCCGCTGATAAAATGGTCGTTAAACTCTCCTGTTGGAGAAAGGTAAACGTATTTGTAGTTGTAAAATCCTTGTTTTAGCAATATTTGCGTCTCGTATAAACCTCTTTTCTTATTGTATTTTAAGAGTGTTTCGTTGGTAAGGTTATAATTGTTAAATCTGCCGTACACATGAAGTTCGCCTCCGTTTAAATTTTTTCTGCAATCTAAAGAAAAATGAACCACAGCATATTCCGATTCTCGATTTTCGTCAGGCCCTTGTACTGTGTTTATGCGAAAGCTGCCATTTATATCCGGGTTAAAAACATATTCACGGTTCTCTCTAACAAAATTTCTTCTTAGAAAAGTATGGTAAAGCTCATATAATTCTACGCGTTCAATATTTAAAGACGCTACTCGGATATCTCGATTGTCAAAAAACAAAAACTCATTTCCGCCCCAGAAAGACGTCTTTTCCGGGTAATTAAACACCAGATTATTACCGGAAATCATTAAAGGTTTAACATCGTAAATGGCAGATTCTAAGTCGTTGTTTTGAATAACAACGGTGTTTACAGTTTCTTCCGGATTTCTAAAGATAAAGCCTTGACGACCAACCGTGTATTCGACAAGTTGTTTTTTGTCGATGTCATTTAGCTTACGCGAGCGTCTGATGGTTGTTCTTACATCTACTAAATTTTCATAGACGATAAATTTTCTTGAAAACACAAGTTGCTTATCGGCGTTAAATATCTTGAGCATATAATTTCCGGAAACTTTTAAGCCTCTTAGATTTTTGTTAGGAATGCTCAGTTCGTAATGCGTATAAGGCTGTAAGGTGGTTAGCGAATTTTTAAAGTCAAATATTCTAAGGTTGTCAAAACCGGTGATGTATTCGTTTTTTGCCAATTTTGAGGGCGTCCAATCGTAATTGAAATGTTCTACAGTGTAGTAAAAATCTTCAACCAAAGCGCGGGTATCATCAAAAGTAAGTTTTATGCGATCGCCTAACCGAACTATTGGTGTTCCCGATAAATCGGATTCGGAAGTAAATTCTATTGTTTTGATGTAGTTTGGCGGCAAGGTTTCATATTCTTGCGTGGTAGCAACATGACTTATAAAAAATATTAATAATAAAGGTAAGTATTTCATATCAATACGTTGATTTACAAAAATATAATAAAATACAATTGCATTGGGTTAATTTATTTAGAATAATTATAAATAAGTTAATATCAACATTTGTTTAAGTTTTACATGTGCATTAAATTGTTATTTTTGCCAACCATAAAAATTTTAGTTTACTATGCCTATAAACTTAAAAGTAAAGCGTGGTTTGAATTTGAATTTGGAAGGTGATGCAGAAAAGAAGATATCTCCTGCCCCAAAATCGAAGACTTACGCCATCATTCCAGACAATTTTCACAGTTTATTACCCAAAATGCTTATTAAAAAAGAAGGAACCAGAATTAAAGCTGGTGAACCCTTGTTTTATTCTAAGTTTAGCGAACAAACCAACGTGGTTTCGCCTGTAAGTGGTACACTAAAAGAAATTGAAAGAGGAGCAAGAAGACGAATTCTGCGTGTTATCATCGAAGCTGATGATAAAATGGAATATGTCGAGCACAAAAAAGTAGATCCAAAAACTACAGACGCCGAAGCTTTAAAAGCACATATTTTTGAGTCAGGTTGTGGAATATTTTTTACCCAACGACCTTACATAGTTCCTGTGGATTTTAAGGACACACCAAAAAATATCTACATTTCTGCTTTCAATACCACACCACTTGGTGCAGATTTTGAATTTATTTTAGAAGGTAGAGAAGCGCACTTTCAGACTGGAATAGATGCATTAACAAAACTTACAACCGGAAAAGTTTATTTAGGCGTTAAAAAAGGAACATCAAGTTTTCTTAAAGATGTTTCCGGTGTAGAGCATATTATGGTTTCAGGACCGCATCCTGCCGGAAATGTTGGTGTGCAAATTCAAAATACTAATCCTATCAACAAAGGCGAGAAAGTATGGACAATCCGTCCGGAAGATGTAGCTAACTTAGGAGAGCTTTTAAACACGGGTAAATTTAATGCCGTAAGAACTGTTGCTGTTTGTGGAAGCGATGCTGAAAGTAAACAATATTATAGAGCAATCATTGGTGCAGAAGTTAATTCTTTAGTGCCTGTGACAGATACACATCAAACTAGAATTATTTCAGGTGATGTCTTAACAGGAGATACAGCTGATAATGGTGATCACATTAACTATTTCTACAACGAACTTACTTTAATTCCGGAAGGAAACGAATACAGAATGTTTGGCTGGTTGCCATTTAAAGACAACAACATACATTCTACACATAACACCTCTTTGTCTAAGTTGTTCAAAAAGACATTCAAGGTTAATACCAGCTTAAATGGCGAGGAGCGTGCATTAGTTGTAACTGGTGAAATGGAAAAAGTGATGCCAATGGACATTATGCCAATGCAGTTATTAAAGGCATGTATGACAGGCGATATAGACAAAATGGAGAACTTAGGTATTTACGAAGTTGCTCCAGAAGACTTTGCTTTAATCGATTATGTAAACACATCAAAGGTTGAAGCACAAGATGTGATAAGACAAGGTTTAGATTTAATGATTACAGAAGTAGGATAAAATAAAATATTTTAAAATGAATTGGATAAGACAACGATTAGATAAAATTAGAGAGCCTTTTGAGCCAGGTCAAAAATTTGAAAAATTTGCACCGGCCATCAATGCTCTAGATACCTTTTTGTTTGTGCCAAATCACAAAACAAAAAAAGGTGCTCATATTAGAGATGCAGTAGATTTAAAGAGAACAATGATAACGGTTATTATTGCTTTAATTCCTGCCTTGATATTTGGAATTTGGAACGCGGGTTACCAACATTTCACTCAACTTGGTACAGAATTTACATTTATGGACGCATTTGTTCATGGAGCTTGGAAGATAGTTCCTATGATTATTGTTTCCTACGCTGTTGGTTTAGGTATCGAATTTGCTTTTGCTGTATATAGAGGCCACGAAGTAAATGAGGGGTATTTGGTAACAGGAATGTTAATACCTATGATTATGCCGGTAGACATCCCATTGTGGATGGTAGGTTTGTCAACAGCATTTGCTGTATTAATTGGTAAAGAAGCTTTTGGTGGTACGGGTATGAATATCTTAAACCCTGCATTAACTGCAAGAGCATTTGCTTTCTTTGCCTATCCGACTTATATGTCTGGGGACAAGGTATGGGTGAGTGAAGCTTCAACAGTAGATTCTATATCCGGAGAAACAATTTTAGGTTCTCTTGCTGGAGGAAATGAAGTGGCTTACACTAGCGCAGACATGTTTAGTGGATTTATACCTGGTTCTATATCAGAAACTTCAACATTATTTATTCTGATTGGGGCATTAATCTTAATCCTAACTAAAGTAGGTAGCTGGAGAATTATTTTAAGTGGATTTATTGGCGCTGCTGTTATGGGACTAATATTTAATGCAGTAGGTAGTTCAGCCTTCCCAAATAATGATTTAATGAATTTCGAATGGTATAATCATCTTATTGTTGGAGGACTTTCTTTTGGTATTGTCTTTATGGCAACAGATCCTGTAAGTGCAGCCCAAACCTTGAAAGGGAAATGGATTTATGGATTCTTAGTCGGTTTCTTTGGAATTATGATTAGAATTTTCAATCCGGCATACCCGGAAGGCATAATGCTTGCAATACTTCTTATGAATGTGTTTGCACCAACAATAGACCACTATGTTGTTCAGGGTAACATCAAGAGAAGACAAAAACGTTTAAAACTTCAAACCGCTAATTCCTAATTAAAATGGATAGAAATAGTAATACTTATATTTTTATTTTTTCAATTGCGATGGTAATCGTGGTAGCTGTGATTTTATCTTCACTGGCTACAGCTTTAAAACCTATGCAAAGCGAAAATGTACGCCAAGAAAAAATGCAAAATATCTTAAAGACTTTTGTTGGAGATACTTTAAAAGTAGATGGACAAAGTTTCGAATTGACAAGAGCTCTAGCGTCTGAAAAATTTGGTGAGTATGTTGTTAACCAATATGCTTTAAACTACAAAGGCGAAAATCAAGAGGATGTTGATGCTTTTCAGATCAAACTTGCAGAGGAGCTCAAAAAACCTTTAGAAGAACAAATATTTCCATTATACGAAGCAGAATACGAAGGAAATTCGTATTATGTCATTCCTTTAAGAGGTGCAGGGCTATGGAATGCCATTTGGGGTTATGTCGCACTTAAAGGCGATTTTAATACCATCGAAGGTATAATATTCGATCATGCCGGAGAAACTGCCGGTTTAGGAGCAGAAATCACCACAGATTGGTTCCAGGAAAGCTTTGAAGAAGAAAAAATTTATGCCGGCGACAAAATTGTTGGTGTAGAAGTAAAGAAAGGATACCAAGGTGGTAATGATAAATCAGACAATGCTGTAAATGCTATTTCTGGTGCTACGATTACCGGAGATGGTGTAACAGCTATGATGGAAGAGCGCTTAAAAAATTATAAAGCGTTCTTTGAGCAGAAAAAACAGTCTAAAGTTGCAATACGATAATTATGAGTCAAGAAATTAAAGACCAAGAGGCAATAAAGAAAAAGAAAGATGAGATGATTCTTTTTCTTTCTAAATCAGAAGAAAGAGAAAGTTTACTTTCTAAAGCAAACAGAAAACTATTATCTGACCCCTTAGATGACAATAACCCTATTACAGTTCAAGTACTTGGTATTTGTTCTGCATTGGCAATTACAGTCCAGCTTAAACCGGCAATTGTAATGTCTCTTGCGGTTGTATTCGTTATGGCTATGGGTAATGTTGTGATTTCTTTAATGAGAAATCTTGTGCCTAATCGTATCCGAATCATAGTTCAACTTGTTGTTGTTGCTTCTCTAGTAATTGTTGTAGATCAAGTGCTTAAAGCCTTTTTATACGATGTAAGTAAGCAGCTGTCTATCTTTATTGGGTTAATTATCACCAACTGTATTATCATGGGTCGTTTAGAGGCTTTTGCCTTAGGTAATGGGCCATGGAAGTCTTTCTTGGATGGTATTGGAAATGCAGCCGGCTATGGATTAATACTTATCATAGTGGCATTTTTTAGAGAATTATTAGGTTCAGGTAAACTTTTTGGATACGAAGTATTAGGCCATAAAGGTCTAACATTGGCAGACTCAACAGGTTTGTATGCCTTAGGTTATGAGAATAATGGATTTTTCCTACTATCACCAATGGCATTGATTGTAGTAGGATTGGTGATCTGGTACCAGCGTGCTAGAAATAGAAAATTAATAGAAGAGAATTAAAATATAAGCGATATCACATGGATTTATTAAATTTATTTGTAAAAAGCATTTTCATTGAGAACATGATATTTGCTTATTTTTTAGGAATGTGCTCATATTTAGCCGTTTCTAAGACTGTAAAGACTGCAGTTGGATTAGGAGCCGCCGTAATATTTGTACTGTTAATCACTGTACCGGTAAACTACCTTATAGATACGTATTTGCTACAGCCTGGAGCCTTAAGTTGGTTAGGTGCAGAATACGCAAGCATAGACTTGAGTTTCTTAAGTTACATCATGTTTATTGCTGTAATCGCATCTATGGTACAGTTGGTAGAGATGATAGTTGAAAAGTTTTCGCCGGCCTTATATGGCTCTTTAGGTATATTTTTACCTCTTATTGCTGTAAACTGTTCCATCTTAGGAGGTGCATTATTTATGCAGCAAAAAGCATTTACCGGAATTTCTGAGGCCATCACTTATGGTGCTGGTAGTGGTATCGGTTGGTTCTTGGCCATATTAGCGATAGCAGCTATTAGAGAGAAAATTGCTTACTCAAATGTGCCGGCTCCTTTAAAAGGACTAGGTATTACCTTTATCATTACCGGGCTTATGGCTATTGGTTTTATGAGCTTTATGGGTATTAAATTAGAAGGAAACGAAGATAAAGTTGAAGATACTGCTTTACAATCGCAAGATAAAGCAGAAGATGATGAAAAAACAGCTGTAATAACAGCAATAAATAACGATTAAAGATATTATTTTATGGATGTTGTAATTTCGAGTGTAATTGTATTCTTAGCGTTAATCTTACTTTTGGTAGTAATTTTACTTACTGCCAAGGCTAAACTAACGCCATCTGGACCCGTTACCATAAATGTAAATGGGGAAAGAGATATGGAAGTAAGTTCAGGTTCTACCTTGCTAACAACTTTAGGTGATAACAAATTGTTTTTACCTTCTGCATGTGGTGGTGGTGGTACTTGTATTCAGTGTAAGTGTATAATTACTGAAGGAGGAGGAGCTATTTTACCTACCGAAGAACCACATTTTACCAAAAAAGAAATCGCTGAAGGATGGCGTCTAGGTTGTCAGGTTAAGGTAAAACAAGATATGAAAATTGAAATACCGGAAGAGATATTTGGTATTAAAAAATGGGATGCAACTGTAGTTTCAAACTATAACGTAGCGTCTTTTATAAAAGAATTTGTCGTTGAAATTCCAGAAGATATGGATTACAAAGCAGGGGGCTATATTCAGATAGAAGTTCCTCCATGTGAAGTAAACTTTAAGGATATGGATATTACTGCACACCCGGAAGAACATCCAGGTGAAAAAGACAAGTTCCAAAAAGAGTGGGATAATTTCAACCTATGGCCACTTGTTATGAAAAATAATGAAACTGTAGAGCGTGCGTATTCGATGGCTTCTTACCCTGCAGAGGGAAGACGAATCATGTTGAATGTTCGTATTGCTACACCGCCATGGGATAGAGATAAAAACGATTGGATGGATGTAAATCCTGGTGTGGCCTCTTCTTACATTTTCAACCTAAAAGAAGGAGATAAGTGTGTTATATCCGGACCTTACGGAGAGTTCTTTATCAACGAAAGTGAAGCAGAAATGCTTTATGTTGGTGGTGGTGCCGGTATGGCTCCTATGCGTTCTCACTTGTACCATCTTTTCAGAACATTAAAAACCGGAAGAAAAGTAACCTATTGGTACGGTGGTAGAAGTAAAAGAGAGCTTTTCTACATAGACCATTTTAAAGCTTTAGAAAGAGATTTTCCAAACTTTAAATTCTACATGGCGCTATCAGAACCATTAGAGGAAGACAACTGGAAAGTTAAGAAAGATTTACATGATGAAGGTGATGGTTTTGTTGGGTTTATCCACCAATGCGTGATAGACAATTACTTAAATCACCACGAAGAGCCGGAAGAAATAGAATTGTATTTCTGTGGTCCTCCATTAATGAACCAAGCCGTTCAAAAAATGGGTGAAGATTTTGGTATTCCTGATGAAAATATCAGATTCGACGACTTCGGAGGATAAAATATCAAACGATAATTACAAACCCTGGCTTTTAGCCGGGGTTTTTTTATAAAGTATATTTAATACGTACGAATTAGAAATTGTTTATCATTAATATTGAAGCATAATAGATTATATGTCAGAACTTAGTAAACAAGAGCTCCACAATCTCGCCATGAATGTTGTTGGGAAAGATTTGGAAAAGAAAGGCTACGAATTTCTAGCAGTAAATAGTAAGTTTAAAAAAGACCCTCAATTTGTAGCTCTAAAAGATAAAAAGCTTCATTTTGTTGTCGTGAGAGCTGTTAATTACCCGGACAACCCGATTAATTACGATCAGGCACTGATGACTAAGATGAAAAACCATGCAGAAAAATTTAATGCTAAAACTTATTTTGCAGGTGTTGGTATTGCAAATTCTAAAAACTATGAATTACCGGTAAGCTCTAAAGAAGACTACGTTTTAAACTATAAAGGATTGATTAAAATTGATTAGATGAAAAAATTTCTACTTTTAGGTTTAGCTTTCATGTTTTTGGCTTCTTGCTCAGAAGAAAAAAACATACAGATGTTCAAAACCTCTGGTAATGGACTAGGCACGACTTATAATATCTCTTATTTTTCTACTAAAGAGATTAATCTGAATCCACAAATTGATTCAATTTTTAATGTCATTAATAGTTCCTTAAGCACATACATCGAAGATTCGGATATATCAAGATTAAATAGAGGCGAAGACGTTCAAGTTGATAAGCATTTTATAAAAGTCTTTAACGCTTCAGTATCTATTTTTGAGGCAACAAATGGATATTTCGATCCTAGTATAGGGCCTTTGGTAAATGCTTATGGATTTGGTCCTACAAAACCATTAGATACATTAGATGCAGCTCTCTTAGACTCTTTATTACTTAAAGTAGGTTTAGGTAAATTTAAACTTGCAAACAATACAATATCTACAAACGTCCAAGGCTTTTATTTAGACTTTAATGCCATTGCAAAAGGTTATGCTGTGGATGTTGTAGCAGATCACTTGGCAAATTTAGGCTTGACAAACTATTTTGTAGAACTTGGTGGAGAAATCGTAGCAAAAGGCATCAATTTAGAGAATAATGGGCCATGGCGATTTGGTATCGAAAAGCCCGTTGAAAATAACAACATTAGAGATTTAACCCATGCGATTAGTTTAACCAATAAGGCTTTAGCTACTTCCGGAAACTATAGGAAATTTAGAGTAGATGCTGAATCCGGAGAAAGGTATGTGCACACGATAAACCCCAAGACAGGAAAGGCCGAAAGGTCTAATGTTTTAAGTGCTTCCGTTGTTGCAGAAGACTGCATGACTGCAGACGCCTACGCCACAGCATTCATGGCCATGGGATATGAAAATTCCCTAAAGGTGATAGGTGAAAATAAGCTAAGCGTTCTACTGATTTATGTAGATGAAAACAACGATATACAATATTACAATACAGAGGATTTAAACAGTCAAATCACAGAAATAGAATAGCATACAAAACATAATTTTAAATTTATTTTAAACTCATGAAACGATTATTTAGTTACACTGCCCTAATCATATTAAGTCTGATTCTGAGTATTTCGGCAAACAGTCAAGATCTTAAAGTGCCTGTAGATACAACTGTGACTACTGCACATACAACCAAGATAAAAGGTAAGACTGTAAATTATACTGCAACAACAGGCATGCAAACGTTTCATGACGAAGATGGTGTAGCAAAAGCTTCGCTGTTTTACACTTTTTACCAAAGAACAGGTGTTTCTAATATCGAAAATCGACCACTGGTATTTTCGTATAACGGTGGTCCAGGTTCAGCCTCAGTATGGATGCATTTAGCCTATACAGGTCCAAAAGTTCTAAAAATCAGTGATGAAGGCTATCCTGTACAACCTTATGGAACTAAAGAAAACCCAAATTCTATTTTAGATATAGCAGATATTGTTTATATAAACCCAGTAAATACTGGATACTCCAGGCCGATTAAGGACAAAGACGGAAAATTTGATAAAAGTGAATTTTTTGGAGTTCAAGCGGATATCGAGTATTTAGCCCAGTGGATGAACGCATTTGTACATAAATACAACAGATGGTTATCTCCAAAATACCTGATTGGTGAAAGTTATGGCACCGTAAGAGTGTCAGGTTTAGCAGACGAGTTGCAAAACAACCAGTGGATGTTTATCAATGGAGTTATACTTGTATCACCAACCGAATTAGGGAATTTTAGAAATGGAATCTTAGGTATTGCCAATCGTATCCCTTATTATACTGCTGCGGCATGGTACCATAACAAGCTTCCTGAAAAACTTCAACAAAAAACCTTATACGAAGCCCTAGAAGAATCAGAAAAATTTACTCAAGAGGAGCTGCTGCCACTTTTATATATGGGAGGTTTTAATTCTGAAGAAAAGAAGGACAAAGCGGCCACAAAAATGGCCTATTACTCAGGTCTGGATAAGCAAATTTATTTAGATTACAACTTAGACGTCGGCTATAACAATTTTTGGAAAATGCTACTTCAGGATGAAGGCTTTACAATAGGAAGATTAGATTCCAGATATTTAGGAATGGACAAGGAAAAAGGCGGGACATCTCCGGATTATAATGCAGAACTTACTGCTTGGCTGCAGGCGTTTACGCCAGCCATTAACCATTACATAAAACATGACTTAAATTTTGATATCCCTTTGACTTATAATATGTTTGGCCCTGTAAGGCCATGGGACAGAACCCGTAACAACAATACCGGAGAACGCTTGCGACGGGCAATGGCCAAAAACCCTGCACTTCAAGTCATGATTCAGGCGGGTTATTACGATGGCGCCACAACTTACTACAATGCTAAATACACCATGTGGCATCTTGACCCTAGTGGGCGATTAAAGGACAGGATGCATTTTAAAGGTTATGAAAGCGGACATATGATGTATCTGAGAAGTGAAGACCTGGTAAAGGCTAATGATGATTTGAGAACCTTTATTGAAAACAGTTTGCCTAAGGAAGGAGAACCTATTCGATATTACAGAAAATAAGGTTTTTAGATAGCATTTGCGCTTTTTCAAAGTCATACGACATTAAAAATTTCAGATAGAAATTCTAAAGATGGCTTATTCAAAAGTGATTTCGTTTGTAAAGTTTAAATTATCTATGTTCACTTTAAAATATTATAGTTACTTTTCCAAATTATACAAGCTTAATCAAAGGCTATAATTTAAAATGACTGATTATTCTTCAAAATTATTAGAAAACGCTGTTGAAGAAATGTCTCGTTTCCCGGGAATAGGAAAACGTTCAGCTTTAAGGCTTATTCTTCATTTATTAAATCAACCTGAAGAACATACTGTAGATTTAGCCAAAGCATTAGTCAAACTTCGAACAGAAATTAAGTTTTGTAAATCCTGTCATAACATAAGCGATACAGAGCTTTGCCAGATTTGCCAAAACCATAAAAGACATACAGGTATTATTTGTGTCGTAGAAGACATTAGGGATGTCATGGCTATAGAAAACACCCAACAATACAATGGCTTGTATCATGTATTAGGAGGTAAAATTAGTCCTATGGACGGCGTTGGTCCTCAGCATTTAAACATTCAAACACTCGTAGATCGGGTTAAAAACGAGGATATAGTAGAAGTTATTTTTGCATTAAGTTCTACGATGGAAGGAGATACCACCAACTTTTACATTTACAAGCAACTTGAAGGATTGGCTGTAAAAACCTCTACTATAGCAAGAGGTATTTCTGTTGGAGACGAACTGGAATTTGCAGACCAAATTACGCTTGGCAGAAGTATCATGAACAGGCTTCCTTTTGAAGATGCGTTAAAACAATAAATGTCTTGGAAGCATCGATAGTTATAGTAAGTTATAAAGTGCCTTATTTGCTTATGCTTTGCCTAGAAAGCCTAGAGCTTGCTACACAAAATATTGATGTTGAAATAATTGTGGTAGACAATGCTTCCGGAGATAACACAAAAACACTTGTTAGTCAGAACTTTCCTCAGGTAAAGTACATCCAGAGCGAGACGAATGATGGATTTTCTATAGCAAATAACAAAGGTATTACAGTTGCTAAAGGCGAATACATATTTCTTATTAACCCTGATACAGTAATCTCAGAATCTGCTATAAAAAATGCTATGCTTAAGCATAAATCCTTACCTAACTGCGGTATTTTAGGGGTGCAGCTTGTAGACGGGACAGGTCATTTTTTGCCGGAAAGCAAAATTAATCAACTCACTCTAAAGGTTGCAGTATTTAAATTTCTAGGTTTACCCAAATCTTTTTATAATCATAATATTCACGAGGACGATGAAGGAGAAACCGCTACTTTAGTTGGGGCGTTTATGTGTTTTAAAAAAAAGGACTACCACCTGGTTGAAGGCCTTGACGATAATTATTTTATGTATGGTGAGGATATAGATTTAAGTTATCAGTTTGTCAAAAAGGGATTCAAAAACTACTACTTTGGAAAAGAGCAGATCCTTCACTTTAAAGGCGAAAGCACATTAAAAGATACAGCTTACTTTAACCGGTTTTTTGCTTCAGTAAAGTATTATTTTCAAAAGCACTACACCAACTCTAAATGGATTGTAAGTTTACTCTCATTGTTTTTTGTAATTGCCAAATGGACTAAAAAGTCCGACATGGTGAAAAAACACAGAATAGCTTCAGATTTTAATCAAATCGTATGCGTAACTAACAATGACGATTTAATACATAAACTTACAAAGCATTTTCAAACAGAGGTGCTCAGACATAATCCGAGCACATTCCAAAAGACTTCATTGCAAAACGATTACATTATATTTGATAAAAACTGTTTAACGTTTAAGGAAATTATTCAAATGATGAAAAAAAATGCAACGCAAGAGAATTATTTTAGAATAAAACCTTCAAATTTTGATGTGCTTTTAGGAAGTGATAGTAGTACTTCTCAAGGTGAAATTATTCTTCTATAATTCTGTATGAAATCATTTTAGATATTCACAATTTAGAAATATTTAAAATTAACTAAGTCTTTTTTTATTAATTTTGCAAAATATTTTCCAAAAACAAATAATTCATTATTAATATGGCAAAAATAGAACTGAAATTACCAAAAATGGGCGAGAGCGTAGCGGAAGCAACGCTAACAACCTGGCTTAAAGATATAGGCGATACTATCGAGGCTGACGAGCCTGTTTTAGAGATTGCTACAGATAAAGTCGATTCGGAAGTGCCAAGCGAAGTGGATGGTGTTTTAGTTGAAAAGCGTTTTGAGGTAGATGATGTGATCAAAGTTGGTGAAGTCATTGCCATAATTGAAACTGAAGGTGATGATGAATCGTCTTCTGATGACGAGGCTTTGGTTGCCGAAGAAGAAGACCTAAATGAAGAAATTGCAGCAGTCGAATCCTATGCACATAAAGCTCAGGAAGCTATATCGCCTGTAAACGTAAATTACAATTCCAGTGATAGATTTTATTCGCCACTGGTAAAAAATATTGCTAAAGCGGAAAATATATCAGTTGAAGAATTAGATAAAATTGTTGGTTCCGGGAAAGATGGAAGGGTAACCAAAGATGATATGTTGGCTTATGTGGACAACAGAACCCAAGGACAGAACCAGTCAGTTGAAGATAATGCTCAGTCAAAAGTTGTCACCCCAGCTGTAAATGGAGTAGAAAAAGTAGCTTCGCATTCAGCTGAAATACAAACAAGACCTCCAAAAGAGCAGCCTGTTATGGCCGTCAATGGTGATGATGAAATAATTGAAATGAGCCGAATGGGGAAACTCATTTCTAAGCATATGATTAATAGTGTTCAAACTTCTGCTCACGTACAATCTTTTATAGAGGTTGATGTAACTACTATTTGGAATTGGCGCAACAAGCATAAAGATGCCTTCCAAAAAAGAGAAGGGGAAAAGCTGACATTTACACCAATATTTATGGAGGCAGTAGCCAAAGCCATAAAGGATTTCCCTTTAATAAACATTTCTGTAGATGGAGATAAAATAATTAAGCATAAGCAAGTTAACTTAGGGATGGCAGCGGCATTACCGGATGGTAATTTAATTGTTCCTGTCATTCATAATGCAGACCAGTTAAATCTTTTAGGCATGGCCAAAAAAGTAAATGATTTGGCAAACCGTGCAAGAATAGGCAAGTTAAAACCAGACGAAACCCAAGGAGGTACATACACCGTTACCAATGTAGGGACCTTTGGAAGTATTATGGGTACACCAATTATCAATCAGCCGCAAGTTGGTATTTTAGCGCTTGGTGCGATTAGAAAAGTACCAGCTGTAATCGAAACACCAGAAGGTGATTTTATTGGTATACGACACAAAATGTTCTTATCCCACAGTTACGACCATAGAGTTGTAAACGGCGCTTTAGGTGGACAGTTTGTACAACGTGTTGCGCAGTACCTAGAAGGTTTTGATGTAGATAGAACTGTATAAGCTTAATTGTTAAGTCTAAAATAAAAAAAAACCGCCTTTTGGGCGGTTTTTTGGTGTAGTATTATGACCGGAATCTATAGGTCGATGTCTTTAGTTTCATCCTTTTGGTAATTAAACAGATAATCGATGTCAAGCTCCTGAACAACTCCAAGTTTGTTTAGAGCCTCAAAGTCAACATCATTTTTATTGCCAATAACCAAAACGTTATATTCGTTTCCACTTATGTTTTCATTAAAGAAGGTTTTCAGGTCTTCTAAAGTCATGTCTTTTATGGTGTTGTACATGGCTTTTCTGTTATCCTCTGTTATACCTCTTTTCTTCAGGCTTTCATAAGTCCAGAAAATACTGGATTTGTTTATGCGTTGTGCGGCAATTTTCTTTAAAGTCGCTTCTTTTGCTTGATTAAATTGGTCTTCAGCCTCTGGCATGTTGGTCATTAATTCCATCATGGCCTCAACTGCTTGTTCTAATTTGTTGGCTTGAGTACCAACATAAGCCATGGTGTAGTCTGGTTGTCCTTTTTCTGAGGCCTGGCTATAGCTTGAAAACGCAGAATAAGCCAGCGATTTAGACTCTCTGATTTCTTGAAAGATAATAGACGATAATCCACTACCAAAATAGGTGTTAAATAGAGTAGAAGCTGCCATTTTCTCTTGATCAAACTCGTCTCCTTTAGAAATCATCATCATTTCAGTTTGCACCATGTCATAATCCACAAAATAGACATTACCACCGGTTTCTAAGTTGACATATGATTTTTTCTCCGGATAGTCTTTAAGTGTTTCCGGTATGCTATGGTGTTTGTCCAAAGACGCTACAGCAGCATCGACATCGTTACCATAGTAAAATATTCTTTGCTTATAGTTTCGCATGTCTTTTATTTTTTCAACCAACATTTCTGGGCTAAAAGATTCTAGCTGTTCTTTTGAGTAGATGTCTCTTAGTCTAGAATTTTCTCCATATTGTCCATAACTCATTAAGCCATTAAATAAGATATTGCTTTTTTGAGTTTTACCGTCTGCACGACCTTTTAATATGCTCTCAACATACTTATCGTATGCTTCCTGATCTGGTTTCGCGTTAGTCCAAAGGTCTTCAACTAGTGCTAATCCTGCATCAAGATTTTCTTTTAATCCAGATAAACTGATGTAAGTTCTGTCGTTAGACGACGAAACATTACTGCTAATTCCAATTTTGTAGAACTCTTGTTTCAGTTCTTCCGGCGAATATTTGTCTGTGCCTAAATAATCCAAATACCCGGCAGCTAAAGATACCATAGGGTCGTGGTCTCTACCCATGTCGAGTATAATGTTTAAGTTAAAGATATCGTTGTTAGGATTGTTTACGTGAGATACCTCAATACCATTACCTGTCTTGGTTGTTTTGATTGCTGTTTTATAATCAATAAACTGCGGTTCTAGAGAAGGCGATTCCATTTGGTTAAATTCTTTTAAGAAACCTGATTCTTTTCCTCTGTTTAACTCAATTGGGGTTATGCCAGGGTTTTCAACTTTTACGATATTTTTATCCTCACCTTTTAACTTGTGAACTTCAACATAATTTTCGCCGTAAAATTCATTAGCAAACTTAACAACATCTTCTTTTGTGATTTGCTTCATCTGGTTAAGCATATCAATTCTGCTTTTCCAATCTTGAAACCCAATAAAGGCATCTAAATAGGCATAAGCTGTTGCAGATGCATTTTCGTACTGTCTAATTTGGGATAGACGTAAATCGTTTACTACAGCTTCGATTAACCAATCTTCAAATTCTCCTTTTTTTATTTTTTCAACTTGAGCTAATAAGAGCTCTTTTACTTCGTCTAAACTTTGGTTAGCCTTTGGGATACCATAAAGTAAATGAAAACCATAATCGTTATCAAAATTGGTAAATGAAGATGCTCCCTGCACAAGTTGCTTTTGATTAAGATTTAAATCTATCAATCCGGCCTGTGAGTTTGCTAGTAGGTAATCAATCAATGTTACCATAACTTCCTGCTCGCTGCCCTTTCCTTCAGAACGGAACGCGACATAAACAGATTCTGATGTTGGTCCATAAACTTCCTTTTTTACAGGGCTTGTAATAGGGTCCAGTTTTGGAAAGCTTGGATGTGTAAGTTCTTTTCTTTCATATCCACCAAATGCATCGTTGACTTTTTGTATGGTCTTATCAAAATCTAAATCACCAACTAAAATTACAGCCATATTATTAGGTACGTAATACTTATCAAAATAGGCATTGATGGCCTCCATAGATGGATTTTTTAAATGCTCAGATATCCCAATAGTTGATTGTGTACCATAAGGGTGTGTCGGGAAAAGGCCTTCTAAAGTTGCAAAATATTGTTTTCTGCCGTCGCTGTCTTGTCCTCTGTTGAATTCTTCGTATACCGCTTCTAACTCGGTGTGAAATAAACGCAATACCACCTGGCTAAAGCGTTCACTTTCGACAGTTAGCCATTTTTCTAACTCGTTTGAAGGGATTTTATTTACATAAACCGTTTGCTCGTTTGATGTAAATGCATTAGTGCCCTCAGCACCTAAGGAATTTACCATTTTGTCGTACTCGTTAGCTATCGCTAGTTTTGAGGCTTCAAGCGACACAGAATCTATTTTAGCATAGATTTCTTTCTTTTTCTCTTCGTCTTGTTCTGCTTTGTGTGCTTCGTACAGGTCCGAAATTTCTTTAATCAACTTAGATTCTTCTTCGTAGTTGATGGTGCCGATTTCGTCTGTGCCTTTAAAGACCATGTGCTCTAAGTAATGTGCGAGGCCAGTATTGTCTGCTGGGTCGTAGGTCGAGCCGGCTCTAACGGCAATAAGAGTTTGGATTTTTGGTTCTTCTTCGTTTTTACCTAAGTAGACTTTTAGTCCATTGTCCAAAGTGTACAGTCTAAGTCCTGTTGGGTCGTTTTCTACAGTTTCGTAGGAGAAACCATTCGCATCGGTGTGGGTTGTGACAGGTCCATCACTTCCTTCTGTCGAACAACTAAATAATAAAGCTGTCAGGCATAAAATACATAAATGTTTGAGATAATTCATAAGGGTATATTAGTAATTAAATAATTAGAATTCTAAATTGACTCGTAATAGTATTGCAAATATTTATCAAACGATTTCATATTTGTATCATGAAAACATCAGATGTTACAGCATTAACGTGTAAATATTCAAATTGTTACAACGTATTTCGATTTGAAAGATACTCTTTAAAAGTAAATTGAAAAAAAAATCCATTACAAATAAATGCAATGGATTTCAATATTTAATTTTTATGAGCAATTAAGCCATCACTTCAGCAACTTTCTTGCCGATTTCAGCCGGAGAATCTACAACGTGGATTCCGCTTTCTCTCATTATTTTCTTCTTTGCTTGTGCAGTATCGTCGCTTCCGCCTACAATTGCGCCAGCATGTCCCATTGTTCTTCCTGCCGGAGCAGTTTCGCCAGCGATAAAGCCAACAACCGGCTTCTTGCTTCCACTTTCTTTATACCATTTTGCAGCTTCTGCTTCTAGCTGACCACCTATTTCGCCTATCATAACAACACATTCGGTTTCAGGGTCATTTACTAGTAATTCTACTGCTTCTTTGGTAGTTGTGCCAATAATCGGGTCTCCACCAATACCGATGGCAGTCGTAATACCTAGGCCTTGTTTAACCACTTGGTCTGCTGCTTCGTAGGTTAATGTACCGGATTTGGAAACAATACCAACTTTACCTTTTTTGAATACAAAACCTGGCATAATACCAACTTTAGCCTCTCCTGGTGTAATGACACCTGGACAGTTAGGTCCAATAAGTCTGCAATCTTTGTCTTTTATATAGTTTGAGGCTTTAATCATATCCGCTACAGGAATACCTTCAGTAATGGTAATGATCACTTTTATACCGGCTTCAGCAGCTTCCATGATGGCATCCGCGGCAAATGCTGGTGGAACAAAAATAATTGTAGTATCTGCATTTACCTTTTTTACAGCCTCGTCAACTGTATTAAAAACGGGTTTGCCCAGATGTGTTGTGCCTCCTTTTCCAGGTGTGACACCTCCTACAACGTTTGTTCCATATTCAATCATTTGACCAGCGTGAAATGTACCTTCACTCCCGGTAAATCCTTGAACGATAATGTTTGAATTCTTATTGACTAAAACACTCATTAGTTTATGTTATAAATTTTAATTTTTATTTAATTATTACACTTTGACAAGCTTTGCAAAAATAGGGTTTTTTAACTTCTAGGATTTAAAATTTATATTAATAATTTGCTTATCGCCGATTATAAGTTTTTCAATTTTTCTAAAATCTGAGGTATTCGTTTTATCGAGGCCAATTCTTTGTATTTAGACCTGATATCTTCAGCAGGAATACCAAAATACTGTTTGCCTCCTTCTAGCGATTTACTCACGCCTGCTTTTGCTAAAATTGTTGCTTTCTTGCCAATAGTTATTCCACTGGTAATTCCAACTTGGCCCCAAATGGTTACTTCGTCTTCGACTACAACACAACCTGCAATGCCCACGTGCGAGGCTATCAGGCATTTTTTACCGATAACGGTATCATGGCCAATTTGTATCTGATTATCCAGCTTAGAGCCGGCTTTTATGGTGGTGTCTCCCGTAACGCCTCTGTCTATTGTACAACCTGCACCAATATGCACGTGGTCTTCAATTACAACTCGTCCACCGGATTTGAGCTGGTCAAAACCTTCAGGTCTGTTTTTATAATAAAATGCACTTGCACCCAACACTGTTCCAGCATGTATCTCTACATAATCGCCAATAACTGCGTTATCATAAATGCTTACATTGGCATGAATGATACAATGCTTCCCTATGCTTACGTTGTTTCCGATAAAGCAATTAGGTTGAATGATGGTATTTTCGCCAATAACGGCAGAATCGGAAATACTTTTAGATGAAGATTGAAATGGCTTGAAGTGTTCGGTGAGCTTATTAAAATCTCTAAAAGGATCATCCGATACCAAGATGGCTTTACCTTCCGGGCAATCTACGCTTTTGTTGATGAGAATTACGCTTGCAGCAGAATTTAGCGCCTTGTCATAATATTTTGGGTGGTCTACAAAAACAATTTCTCCTTTTTGGATGACATGGATTTCGTTTAAACCTGTAATTTTTATGTCAAAATTTCCGAATGGCTTAGCATCAATAAGTTCAGAAATTTCAACTAACGAGTATGCTCTGGGAAAATCCAATTTTTATTCTTTAATACGTTCTTTGTAAGTCCCTTTTTCAGTTTCAATTTTTATCTTGTCACCTTCATTAATAAACAACGGCACATTCAATTCATGCCCTGTTTCTACAGTGGCCGGTTTTGTTGCATTTGTGGCTGTGTTCCCTTTTACGCCTGGTTCTGTATGAGTTACTTCCAGAACAACGCTTGCGGGCATTTCCACAGATAGGGGCTCATTGGTTTCTGTGTTGATTAAAACGGTAACAACTTCACCTTCTTTTAGAAGTGTTGGCATGTCCAATGCGGCTTCAAGCAGTCTGATTTGGGTGTAGTCTTCTTCGTTCATGAAGTGGTAAAACTCACCGTCGCCATACAAATATTGAAACTTATGTGTTTCTACACGAACATCTTCAATTTTGTGTCCAGCCGAAAAGGTGTTATCTACGACTTTTCCGGTGGTAACACTTTTTAATTTTGTTCTTACAAATGCAGGGCCTTTGCCAGGTTTGACATGAAGGAATTCTATGATTTTATAAATGTCATGGTTGTATTTTATACATAATCCATTTCTAATATCACTTGTTGTTGCCATTTTTTAGTTTTTAGTCTTTAGCTTGTAGCCATTAGTATTAAAATTGGCTAGCTAGCTTAAAAATTGTTTATTTATTATATAAGTTTCACTCTACACTATTTACTTTACACTAATTACTCTCCACTCCACACTAATTTCTGCTCAATAGAAAATTAATTAGAGAAGTAGCCTTTCATGATTCCACGTTGAGAATCTCTAATGAATTGTAGAATTTCGTCACGCTCCGGTGTAGCTTCCATTTCGGCTTCGATTATAGAAACTGCCTGAGAGTTGTTGTAATTTTTTTGGTATAAAATTCTATAGATATTTTGTATCTCTCTAATTTTTTCGGTGTTAAATCCTCTTCGTCTTAAACCAACTGAATTTATGCCGACATAAGAAAGTGGTTCTCTGGCGGCTTTAACGTAGGGTGGCACGTCTTTTCTAACCAATGAACCGCCAGTGATAAAAGCGTGATTTCCTATACTGCAAAATTGCTGAACAGCTGCCATGCCGGCAAGCACAACATAATCGCCCACATTAATATGCCCTGCAAGAGTACTGTTGTTTGAAAAAATGCAATTATCGCCCACTATACAATCGTGTGCAATATGGCAATAGGCCATTATCCAGCAGTTTTTACCAACTTTGGTTACATTTTTATCACTAGTTCCTCTATTTATAGTAACGCACTCGCGTATGGTCGTGCCATCACCTATAATTGTAGTTGTTTGTTCGTCGTTAAATTTTTTATCCTGTGGGATGGCAGATATTACAGCACCGGGAAAGATATTCACATTTTTCCCAATTCTAGCACCTTCCATAATGGTAACATTAGAGCCTATCCAGGACCCTTCGCCAATCACTACATCGTTATGGATGGTAGTAAAAGGTTCTATGACAACATTTTTTGCAATTTTTGCACCAGGATGTACATAAGCAAGCGGTTGATTCATACTCTTTATTTTTGCTTTACAATTTGTGCCATTAATTCAGCTTCAGAAGCTAATTTTCCATTTACGTACGTATAGGCTTGCATATGGCAGATTCCTCTCCTAATTGGAGTAATAAGTTCTAGTTTAAAAATAAGCGTATCTCCGGGCGATACCATTTGTTTGAATTTTACATTATCCATTTTCATGAAAAATGTCAAATAATTTTCTGGATCCGGAACTGTACTTAAGGCTAAAATACCTCCGGTTTGTGCCATAGCCTCAACCTGAAGTACACCTGGCATAACCGGCTTTCCCGGGAAATGGCCAACGAAGAATGGCTCATTCATTGTTACATTTTTTACACCTATAACATGCTTGTCCGACAACTCATAAATCTTGTCGACCAATAAAAATGGTGGACGATGCGGTAAGCGTTTCATGATTTCCACCACATCAAATAATGGCTCAGAATTAAGGTCAATTTGTGGGACCTTATTTCTTTTTTCTGTTTTAATTATTTTGGAAAGCTTTTTTGCAAATTGAGTATTTATGGTATGACCGGGTTTGTTTGCAATTACTTTTCCTTTTATTCTAGTTCCTGCTAGTGCCAAGTCGCCAATAACATCCAAAAGCTTATGTCTTGCAGCTTCGTTCGGATAGTGTAAGGTCAAATTATCTAAAATACCATTGGGTTTGATGTGAATTTCATCTTTGCCAAAAGCCTCTTTTAATTTGTCTATCGTGGATGGGCTTAACTCTTTATCTACATAAACAATGGCGTTGTTTAGATCACCTCCCTTTATCAGACCATGATCTAGTAACATTTCAATTTCATGAAGAAAACTGAAAGTTCTTGAGCTGGAAATTTCATCTTTGAAATCGCTCATAGTCTTAAGTGTAGCGTTTTGGGTGCCTAATACTTTAGTGCCAAAATCTACCATTGTCGTTACCTGATATTCTTCGGACGGCATAAGGATAATTTCTGAGCCATCGTCGTCTGCAAGAGAAATGATGTCTTTTACAACAAATTCTTCCCTTTCTGCATCCAGTTCTACAATTTCCGCTTTTTCCAGAGCTTGAACGAAAAATTTTGAAGACCCGTCCATTATAGGAGGCTCTGCAGCATTAAGCTCTATCAAAACATTATCAATATCTAGACCAACACAAGCTGCTAACACATGCTCTGTGGTTTGGATACGAACTCCATTTTTTTCTAATGTGGTTCCTCTCTGCGTATCAGTTACAAGGTTAGCATCCGCCTTAATCTCTGGATGCCCTTCCAAATCCATACGTTTGAAAGCATAACCGAAATTTGCTGGAGCAGGTTTAAATGTTAATGTAACTTCTTTACCTGTGTGTAATCCTACACCATGTAAGTGAATCTCACTTTTGATTGTAGTTTGTTTACTTGGATTTTCCGTCTTCATATTGATGAAGTTTTTTCTCTAATGTGTCTAATTGCTTAACTATTTTTGGAAGATTTTTAAAATGAACGTAGGATTTGTTGTAATCACCATACCCAAATGCTGGAGAACCTTGAATTACTTCGTCATCTTTAATATTTCTGCCGATACCCGTTTGGGCTTGTACTTTTACGCGATTTCCAATCGTCATATGACCGGCAATTCCTACTTGGCCACCAATTAAACAATTGTCACCTATTTTTGTGGAGCCTGCCACACCAGTCTGTGCAGCAATAGCGGTATGTTTGCCAATCTCTACGTTGTGTGCGATTTGTATTTGGTTATCCAGCTTTACACCATCTTTTATAACGGTCGAACCTAGAGTTGCTCTGTCTATAGTGGTTCCGGCACCAATGTCTACATTGTCACCAATCACAACGTTACCTATTTGCGGTACTTTCTTATAAACGCCATTTTGGTCTGGAGAAAACCCAAAACCATCTGCGCCAATTACGGCATTGCTATGTATAACGCAGTGTTTTCCAATTACAGTTTCGCTATATATTTTGCAACCGGCAAAAATGGTAACGTTGTCGCCAATAACAACATTGTCTCCTATATAGGAGTCAGGATAAATTTTTACGTTATCTCCAATTTTTGCATTTTCGCCTATGTACGAAAAAGCACCTAGATAAATGTTGTCTCCAATTTTTGCAGTATCTGATATATAACTAGGTTGTTCAATCCCGCTTTTATTTAACTTTACTTCATTATAATACTCCAGAAGTTTAGAAAAAGAGTCGTAAGGATTTTTTACCTTAATAAGTGTTGTGGATATGTCTTCAGATTTTTGAAAATCATCACTTACAATACAAACACTTGCTTTGGTCTTGTAAATAAACTGTGTGTATTTTGGATTGGCCAGAAAAGTTAACGACCCATCCTCGCCTTCTTCAATTTTAGAAAGCTTATAGACTTCTGCATCAGGGTTCCCCTCAATGTGTCCTTCTAATATTTGTGCAATTTGGCTAGCCTTAAATTTCATTCTCGCAAAAATATGAAAAAAATTAATTTATAACTTTAGGATAACATATATAATGTTTAACTACCGGTTGAGCTAAGGTTTTTAGGTTAAGCTGGTCCGATACTTGAGATATTTCTTTGGTTTTTCCGTTTTTGAATACTATCATAATTTTTTGATAATCATAGTTATAAGCTTGGTTACTAGTGGTTCCCGTAAAAACAAAATAGTTTAAATCTTCTTCGTTAAGATCTAAATAAATTTTGGTTTTGTTTTTTATCTTTTTGATTTTCTCAGGATTAAAGGCCTTGTTTTTTAGCTTTATCTTAAACAATTTTCTTTCAATCAGCATTTTGCAAAGCATCTTTAGGACTTTATCTTGATGGTTTTGCCAATCTTTTATGGCCGAAATAATATTATAATCGTCAAGGTTTGAAAATACATCAATCAATTCATTGATGTTTATTTCGCTATGGTTTTGTTTTTCAAGAAAGAAATCCAAATCTTTATTTGTGCTTACATCTATACCAGCTTTTACCAAATACTTTGCGCGTTTTAGAATATTAATTAAAATAAGCTCTGCGCCAAGCCCCGTTTTATGTAGGTAGACTTGCCAATACATCAATCGTCTGGAAATTAAAAATTTTTCTATAGAGTAAATGCCTTTTTCTTCAACAACCAGTTGATTGTCTTTTACATTTAACATCGAAATGATTCTATCCGAATTGATTTGACCTTCTGCAACACCTGTGTAAAAACTGTCTCGTTTTAAATAGTCTAAGCGATCGATATCTAACTGTCCCGAAATGAGTTGATGTAAAAAAAGCTTCTTATAGGTATTTGTAAAAATCTGAATGGCGACATCTAACTTTCCATTAAACTCTTTATTGAGTTTATGCATTATTTCCAAAGAAAGCCTTTCGTGGTTAAAGCCTTCTATGATGCTGTTTTCTAACGCGTGCGAAAATGGGCCGTGGCCTATATCATGAAGCAAAATACCAATCAAGGTCGATTCGGCTTCTTTTTCGGTAATGTCTACACCTTTAAATTTCAAGGTTTGGATAGCATTTTGCATAAGGTGCATACACCCCAAAGCATGCATAAAACGCGTGTGTTGAGCGCCCGGAAAAACCAAGTGCGACAACCCCATCTGCGTAATCCGTCTAAGACGTTGAAAATATTTATGCTCAATTAAATCATAAATCAGTTCACTCGGAATAGTAATAAAACCGTAAATTGGGTCGTTTATAATTTTGAGTTTGTTTTGTTTTTTCAAAATAAATCAAGAAATATTTTAACAAATATAGCGATATGAGTAAGATAAAGATACTTTGGGTAGACGATGAGATAGATTTACTTAAACCACACATATTATTTCTAACAAAAAAAAACTATGATGTAACGACCTGCCAGAGTGGTATGGAGGCTGTAGAAATACTAGACACCCAAAACTTTGATATTGTTTTTTTAGATGAAAACATGCCTGGATTGACAGGTATAGAAACCCTGGCTGAAATAAAAACTAAACGCCAAAACCTTCCTGTAGTTATGATTACTAAAAGCGAAGAGGAATACATTATGGAAGAAGCCATAGGGTCTAAGATTGCAGATTATCTGATTAAGCCTGTTAATCCCAATCAGATTTTGTTAAGCTTGAAAAAGAATTTGGACACTAGTCGCTTGGTTAATGAAACGACAACCTCCAAATACCAGCAAGCCTTCAGGAAGTTGGCTATGGATTTAAATCAAGTCAATTCTCACGAAGAATGGGCAGATATGTATAAGCAATTGTTGTACTGGGAAATGGAATTGGATCAGTTGGATGATAATTCGATGATAGAAATTCTGGAATCGCAAAAGCAAGAAGCTAACTCGGCTTTTTTCAAATTTATATCCAAAAATTACGAAAGTTGGTTTGAAAGAAATCCGGATAGCCCAACCTTGTCTCATAATTTGTTTAAGACCAAAATTTTACCTGAAATTTCTAAAGAGCAGCCTACCCTATTGGTAGTAGTCGATAATTTGAGATACGACCAGTTTAAAGCTATTGAGCCGGCTATAAACAACTATTTTAAGAAAGATAAAGAAGAAGCATTTTACAGCATCTTGCCTACAGCAACACAGTACGCGAGAAATGCTATTTTCTCAGGATTAATGCCTTTGGATATGCAAAAGCTTCATCCCAATTATTGGTTAAATGATACGGACGAAGGCGGGAAAAATTTGAAGGAAGATGAGTTTTTTAAAGCGCAATTAAATCGCTTAGGTGCTGATATCGATTATACATATCACAAAATTACTTCTCTAGATCAAGGTAAAAATCTGGCCGATAATTTTGCGAAATGCAAGAAAGATGACCTCACTATTGTAGTTTACAACTTTGTGGACATGTTGTCGCACTCCAAAACCGAAATGCAAGTTATCAAAGAATTGGCTTCGACAGACAAATCATACAGGTCCTTAACCAAAAGCTGGTTTAAAAATTCACCGCTATTGGATATGATTATCAAGGCGAAACATTTTGGGTTTAAACTTATTCTCACGACAGACCATGGTACAATAAACGTGAATACACCAACTAAAGTGGTAGGCGATAAAAACACTAGTACAAACTTAAGATACAAAACCGGCCGAAGTTTAACTTATAATAATAAAGACGTTTACGCGGTCAAAAAGCCTGAAAGCATAAGACTACCGAGTATAAACATGAGCAGTTCTTTTGTTTTTGCTAAGGGCGACTATTTTTTAGCCTATCCAAACAACTATAATTACTATGTAAACTATTATAAAAATACCTTTCAGCATGGAGGCATATCATTACAGGAAATGATAATCCCATTTAGTGTATTTTTGCCGAAAGGCTAAAGTTCCTTCTATCCCGAAACTTTAGGATAGTGGTGTATACTTAGAAAGTAGGAATAAATAGTAATTAATTAGAAAATTATTCACTATCATGACATACGGTTTAGACCATCTCGATGAGGTTTCTCAATTTGTAATTAAAAATTCTAAAAGCAACACGTTTTTGTTTTTTGGTGAAATGGGTGTTGGAAAAACCACTTTAGTAAAGGCCTTTGTGAAAGCTCTAGGCAGTGATGATGTGGTGTCCAGCCCTACCTATTCTTTAGTTAATGAATACCATGCTGATGGAAAATTAATTTTTCACTTTGATTTTTACCGTATAAAATCTATCGAAGAAGTATATGATATTGGATTTGAAGATTATTTATCCCAAGATGCCTACCTTATTATAGAGTGGCCCGAATTAATTGAAGAATTGTGGCCCGAACAGCATACAAAAGTCCAATTAAGCCTGGCAGAGCAGGAAGGCTTAAGGACTATGCATATAAGTGAAAGTGCTTAGATATATCAAAGTATCAAAAATTTAGTCTTATTTTTTAATGTGTTGGTGCGTGAGTAGTTTTTGTTTTAACTCAAATTATGGCATTACACATCTTCAATTCCAATTCGTACACCTGTATCAACAACTCGGTAAGTTTAACTAAAGCATAAGCATAAACTCGTTTCATCTTTGTTCTTATAAATCACAGTTATGAGAACATTATCTTGGTTTTTATTGATTTTATTTCCTTTTTTAACCAATGCACAAAGCATTATTTCAGGAAAGGTTACAGACAAAAAAGGCCTGCCTATTCTTGGTGCTAATGTCTATTTAGAAGGCACTTATGATGGTACAACCTCGGATATGGAAGGAAGATTTGCTTTCGAAACTTACGAAACAGGAGCTGTTACACTTGTAGTCTCTTTTGTGTCTTATGTCGACTTTAAATTAACTAAAGACATCAGTGCGTTTGAGCAACTTCAAATCGTCCTTAAAGAGGATGTTAACACCTTAGATGCTGTAACATTAAATACCGGTGTTTTCGAAGCAGGAGAAGAATCTCGTGTAACGGCTCTAAAACCATTGGATGTGGTTACAACTGCCAGTGCTGTAGGCGATTTTGTGGGTGCGCTGCAGACCTTGCCCGGCACTTCTAATGTAGCCGAAGACGGGAGGCTTTTTGTCAGAGGAGGCGAAGCCGACGAAAGCCAGATATTTATAGATGGCATTCGAGTTTTTGCGCCCTTTACGCCAACAGCCAATAATATTCCGACACGAGGGCGATTTTCTCCATTTTTATTCAAGGGTATTTCCTTTTCTACCGGTGGCTATTCTGCAGAATTTGGACAAGCATTATCGAGCGTACTGCAGCTAAACACCATAGACGAACCCGATCAGGAAAAAACAGATATTTCACTTATGAGTGTAGGTGTTGGCGTTGGTAATACACAAAAATGGAAAAAAAGTTCTTTTAGCATAAACACTTCTTATATCAATTTAGCACCCTATTTGGAGGTTGCTCCGGACCGTAACGACTGGATAAACCCGGTCCAGACCGCAAGCGGTGAAATGATTTACCGCTATAAAGTTAATGAGAGTGATATCATAAAGCTTTACGGTGCCTACAGTTACACCAATTTAGATTTGGTTCAAAATGATATTAATTTTGAAAACGGATTTCGATTTGGTACAGAAAACCGTAACCTTTACATCAATGGGTCTTACAAAAGTTTTTTAGGCTCCGGATGGATTCTCTCTACCGGATTTTCATTATCAAATGACAACAATGATATAACTATTGGTGAAGAGGTAGTAAACAATAATGACAATTCGGCTCATTTTAAAGTAAAAATGCGAAAGCGTCTAAACAATAGAGTTGAATTTAATTTTGGTGGAGAATATTTTAAAACCAATTTTGACGAAGAATTTGAAAGTGCACAATCCGGGAATTTTGAATATGGCTTTAATAACGATATATCAGCAGCCTTTACAGAAGTAGATGTCTTTTTCTCAAAACGATTAGCAGCAAAAGCCGGAGTGAGGCTAGACCATTATGAGCTTTTTAATACTACAAGATTATCACCAAGAGCTTCGCTGGCTTACAAAATCGGAACATATTCTCAGGTATCACTGGCTTATGGTGAATTTTATCAAAACCCGAACTATAATTATTTAAAATTTGAAAACAATTTAAATCCTGAAAATGCGTCTCACTTTATTGCCAATTTTCAGTATGTAAGACCACAGCAAATTTTTAGAGTAGAAGCTTATTTAAAGGACTACAGTAGTCTCGTTAGATTCGACACTCAAAACCCTAGTTTTGCCAGCGATTACAATAACCAGGGTTATGGCTATGCAAATGGGGTAGATGTGTTTTGGAGAGATAACAAGAGCCTAGAAAACACAGATTACTGGGTGTCTTATTCTTATCTGGATACAGAACGCCTATACAGAAACTTCCCTGAAGAAGCCACGCCAAATTTTGCATCTACACACAATCTTTCTGTAGTAGCCAAGTATTGGGTAGAAGATTGGCAAAGCCAGTTAGGATTCTCTTACCAGTTTGCTTCAGGTAGAACTTATACAAACCCAAATTTAGGTGGATTTTTAAATCAGGAAACAAGACATTTTAATGCCTTAAGCTTAAACTGGGCGTACCTTATCAGTCAACAAAAAATCTTATATTTCAGCATAAATAATGTTTTAGGCACTAGAAATGTATTTGGGTATAACTATGCCAACTCACCTGATGCGAATGGTATGTTCCAAAGGCAAGCCATCGTTCCTAATGACGATCAGTTCTTTTTTGTAGGGCTGTTTTGGACCATTAGCGACGATAGGAAATCTAATCAATTGGATAATTTGTAGACAAATCCTGAGTTGTAATACCAAGACGAGTAATACCGCCATGAAATTCAGTTAAATTAGGACACATGTTTTAAATTATCAGAATTTGGCATAATAGATGTAATGAAATACAAAAACAATAACATGCATAAACTTCTTATTCCCTTTTTATTAGCCTTTATTGTAAATAAAGGCATTGCGCAGGAAAAAACCACAGTGAGTTTGACCATAGAATTTCAAGCCACTAAATACGAAGAAGGTCAAATTGTAATTGCTCTGTTTGATAATGAAGACCACTATATGAAAAAGGCATTAAAGTCGGAAATTTCCAAACTTGAAAACAAAAGCGCAACTGTTGTCTTTTCAGATTTACCTAAAGGCGAATACAGTTTTTCGTATTACCACGATTTAAATAATAATAAAAACTTAGACACCAATTTAATTGGCATTCCCAAAGAGCCTTATGGCTTTTCCAACAGCCAAAAAGGAGCACTTGGGCCGCCAAGTTTTGATGAAGCGAAAATCACGATAGACAATGATTTAAAAATTCTTATATCTGTAAAATAACACGATTAATTCGTTTTAAAGTATCTAAAATTTTAAAATAACTAAACCAATGAAAACTGTCATTACTTTATTTATGCTCTGTGTTTTATCTCTACCGGTTAAAGCACAATCCAAGTACGAAGCAGGCATGCAAAAAGCTTTCGATCTGTGGGACGAGGATAAGCTTACCGAAGCAGCCAATTTATTTGAAAGAATTGCAAAAGCCGAACCTGACAACTGGCTGCCTTCATTTTATGCAGGCTATGTGTTGGTCTTGTCTTCATTCGAGATTAAAGATGAATCGATGTTAAAGTCTCAATTGGACAAAGCCAAGGCATTGCTAAGTGATGCCATGCGTATATCTCCGGATAATCCGGAAGTACTTATCGCTCAAGCCTTACATAATACGGCTTATATCAACTTTGATGGACAAAAATACGGCATGACCATGTCTGGTAAAAACGCCGGTTTGTACGAAAAAGCACTGCAGCTGGCTCCTGAAAACCCAAGAGTAATTTTAGCCAAAGCAGAGTGGGATATGGGCAGCGCTCGCTTTTTTGGGACAAGTATTGAGCCGTATTGCAAAGATGTGCAAAGAGCTCTAGAGTTATTCGACAATCAGCCTGAAGCTGAATTATTTGAACCAAGTTGGGGCAAAGAACGAGCAGAGAACATTCTGGAGAATTGTAAATAGAAAGAATCCTCTATCGCTTGTAATCCACTGTATTTTGTTTATAAATTTTACTCAAAAGCCTTACAAAGTTTAAAGCCTCTTTAAATCGATTAAAATATATTCTTATAAAGCATGCTATTGTATGGGGTGTTTTTTATTTTTACCCAAAAATTAGAATTTATGAAGAAATACTTTGCAGGCTTAGTAATCGTACTTTTTTTAGCCTCATGTGAGAAGAAAGCAGAATTTGTAGCACAAATTGATGGCGTAGAGGACAATACAAAAATATTTATGTCCAAGTTAGGTAAAAATAACCAGCCAGAACCCATAGATACTACCGTAGTCTTAAACGGTAGCTTCAAATTTGACTTAAACGAAGGTGAACCACAACAATTTAATATGATTCAAATTGATGGTATGCCTGGCAATATGTTTTTTGTTAGAGAAGAACAGACGATTAATGCCACTCTTTACAAAGACAGCCTTAGAAGTTCTGTTATAGAGGGTGGACAACATAATACATTACTCAAAACCTATATGGATACCTTACAAAGTATCTCCAAAAAGGCAAGACAACTCTCTCTGGACATGCGTGATGCGATGAATAATCAGGATCGGGAAGGGCTTACACAACTTAGACAAGAGCAACAAGAAATGCTTAAAAAAGACACGGAATACAGAAAGCAGTTTGCAGAAAGCAATCCAACGTCTATCATTGCGGCTTTAGCATTATCAGATTTAATGTCCAGTAAAAAAGTACCCAATCAAGAACTTAAGTCAATTTATGATGCCTTTTCCGACGAGGTGAAAGACCACACATTAGGAAAGTTACTTATTGAAAATTTAGCGAAACTCTCTAAAACAGATGTTGGTGCAAAAATTGAAAATTTTGAAGGGCCATCACCAGATGGACAAATATTGTCGCTTGAAGATGCTAAAGGAAAATTAACCCTTATTGATTTTTGGGCCTCTTGGTGTAAACCATGTAGAATGGAAAACCCTAATGTGGTGAGTGTTTACAATGATTATAAAGATCAAGGCTTTTCAATAATGAGTGTGTCTTTGGATAGAAGTAAAGACAGCTGGTTAAAAGCTATAGAAGATGATCAAATGGATTGGTACCATATCTCTAACTTGCAATACTGGAATGAGCCCATTGCCAAAGAATGGGGTATTCGCTCCATTCCGGCAACTTTCCTTATAGACGAAAACAATATGATTGTCGGCAAGAATTTAAGGGGAAATGCTTTACGCGAAAAAGTAAAAGAATATTTAGAAAATAATATGTAAAAATAGTTGACCCTATATAATATAAAATCCCTGCTTTGCTAAGCAGGGATTTTTTTGTGTTTCAATTAGATTTGTATTAGAAGTCTTTAATCTAATGCTTATCCGGCAATTACTGTTTGATGAGTTTTTGTTGAAATTGGCCTTGATCCGTATTTAATTTCATGATGTAAACGCCACTGTTTAAGTCACCCATGTCGAGGTTTAGAGTGTTTAAGGAATCACTAATAGGTTTAACTTTAACTAGTTTTCCCGTCATATCAACAAGTTCTATGGACTCTACTTTGCCATTAAATTCAGCCAGAGAGATGCTCACGCTGTTTAACACAGGATTAGGGTAAGCGGTTATGCCATTTGATACAAAACTTTGGTTGGAAAATGTATTAATATTTATACCAAGTTGAAAGCGATTGTCGTATGTTGTAAAAGAATTTCAAATTTCTGATAGAGTGTTCTCATTATTTCATAAGCTTATGAAATGCACAACAAAGTCAACACTTCATTAAAAAAATGCTCAACGAAAAGTGCTATGCTCTGATTTTTATTAAAAAAAAATTGAACTTTTTTCCTTAGTTTTAATCTGTTAACCTATTTAATCTAGTGTTTTTTTAAAGATTACAGATGTTTCTAAAGTGTAATTTAATTTTAATTTAACTGAGCCAAAAAAAAAATCAAAAAAAATAGGCTGCCTGAAAAGGCAGCCTATTTCAATCTATAATCATGAAAAACTAACTTTATCCTAAAGTTATTCTTTTAAATCCTGTCACTTCCACGTCTCCATAAGAAGATACATATTCTGCAACAGTTTTCTTATCGTCTTTTATGAATTTTTGGTCTAATAAACACTGCTCTTGGTCTAGAGTAGTGTTGTCTGAGATAAATCTGTCTATTTTACCAGGTAAGATTCTATCCCATATTTTTTCCGGCTTGCCTTCAGCTTTCAATTCGGCTTTAGCATCTTCTTCAGCTTTAGCTAAAACTTCAGGTGTTAATTGTGCCATAGACACATATTGAGGGACGTTCTTTAAAGTTTTGCCTAAACGACCTAATTCTATATTATCTTTTTCGATAGCAGCAATTCTAGCCTCTGTTTCCGAAGCAAGGTAATCTGCATCAAAATCTTTGTAAGATAGGGTAGTAGCACCCATAGAAGCCACCTGCATAGCTACGTCTTTTACAAGCGTTTCTGCGTTATCTACCGCAGAAGATAAGCCTACTAAGGTAGCAATCTTGTTAATGTGAACATACTGTCCAACATATGGTGCTTCAAAAGTTTCGAAACCACCGATTTCTATTTTTTCACCAATTACACCTGTTTGCTCAGTCAATTTCTCCTGAACAGTAATGCTTTCAAATGGTTGAGCTAATAATTCGTCTTTAGTATTTACATTTAATGCGATTTCACCAAAAGCTTTGGCTAGCACTATAAAACTTTCGTTTTTTGCTACGAAATCTGTTTCGCAGTTTAAAGATAAGATTGCACCTCTTGTTTTCTCTTCGTTTACAACAGCTACAGCTACACCTTCAGATGAATCTCTGTCAGCTCTTTTTGCAGCGACTTTTTGTCCTTTTTTACGAAGGATTTCAATCGCTTTGTCGAAATCGCCTTCAGCTTCGACTAATGCTTTTTTACAATCCATCATACCAGCACCTGTCTGGTCTCTAAGTTTTTTTACATCAGCAGCAGTTATATTTGCCATTTTATAAGATTATTTAAATTAAAAAAGTGAATGAATTATTCTTCTTCGTCTGTTTTAGTTTCTTGCTTTGCCTTTTTAGCTTCTGCTTTTTTAGCCGCATCGTCTCTTTTCTTCTGATCTCTCTTTTCTAGACCTTCTGTAATGCTCTCTGTTACGATGCTGATTACTTTGTTGATAGATTTTGACGCGTCGTCGTTTGCAGGTATTACGTAGTCTACCTCTCTTGGGTCCGAGTTGGTATCTACCATTGCAAAAACAGGAATGTTAAGCTTTTGGGCTTCTCTTACTGCAATGTTCTCCTTAATAATATCTACAACAAATAATGCACCCGGTAAGCGTGTCATATCCGAAATAGAACCTAAGTTCTTTTCTAATTTTGCACGCAAACGGTTTATCTGTAATTTTTCTCTTTTAGAAAGGGTATCGAAGCTGCCATCTTTTTTCATTCTGTCGATAGCTGCCATTTTCTTTACAGACTTTCTGATCGTAACAAAGTTGGTAAGCATACCACCCGGCCATCTTTCTGTGATGTAAGGTTGTTTTGCTTTGCCTGCTAGATCTGCAACAATTTCTTTTGCTTGTTTTTTTGTAGCAACAAAAAGGATTTTTCTGCCGCTTGCAGCAATTTTAGAAAGAGCGGCCGTAGCTTCTTCTAATTTAGCTGCTGTTTTGTAAAGGTTGATGATGTGGATACCATTACGCTCCATGTAAATGTAAGGAGCCATGTTAGGATTCCATCGTCTGGTGAGGTGACCAAAGTGTACACCTGCGTCTAAAAGTTCTTTAACTTCTACTTGTTTTGCCATTTTTGTAATAGTTTACGTTCTGTTGGAATAGCAATACTTAAGTGGTTTTACGCCTTAAATATTTAGATGCTAAACTAATCTCCCGATTTTGTCGGGATAACAACAAATCTGATTAAATATATAAATTAACGTTTCGAGAATTGGAATTTTTTTCTCGCTTTCTTTTGTCCGAATTTCTTTCTTTCAACCATTCTTGGGTCTCTGGTAAGTAAGCCTTCAGGTTTTAAAGCGCCTCTGTGTTCTTCATTAACTTCACAAAGTGCTCTAGCAATGGCCATTCTAATGGCTTCTACTTGTCCGGTAATACCACCGCCATATACATTTACTTTAAGGTCATACTGGTTTTCTGTACCTGTAAGCTCAAATGCTTGGTTTATTTTATAATGAAGTGGAGCAGTAGTAAAGTATTCTTTGGCATCTTTACCATTTACTGTAATGTTTCCTTTACCTTCACTCATATATATACGAGCAACGGATGTCTTTCTACGGCCTATTTTATGAATTGTATCCATGTACTATAATAATTCGTTTAAGTTAACTTTTTCTGGTTGTTGTGCGTCTAGGTTGTGTGTGTCTCCAGCAAAAACTCTAAGGTTTCTAAATAAATCTGCACCTAGTTTGTTTTTTGGTAACATGCCTTTTACAGCTTTTTCAACCAAACGCTCAGGATACTTATCAAAAATTTGAGTAGCTGTTTTTCTGCGCTGTCCTCCCGGATATCCAGTATGATGGATATATTCCTTTTGATCCCATTTCTTACCAGTAAGGATAATTTTATCTGCATTAATCACAACAACATTGTCTCCACAATCCATATGTGGTGTAAATGAAGGTTTGTTCTTACCTCTCAATATTTTTGCAACTGCAGAAGATACTCTTCCTAATGGTTGGCTGTCAGCATCTACCAAAACCCACTTCTTGTCTATAGTAGAAGGCTTTGCAGAAATTGTTTTATAACTTAATGTATCCACTTTATAAAATTTATTTAATAGCTAGTCCTTTTTAAGGCGTGCAAATTTACAATTATAATTTTAAAATCCACCTCTTTAAGATATTTTTTTTATTGTTCGCTGTCTGCCAGTAGTTTTTAGTGGAGTTTTTGGGTTTAAGTGATTATAAGTTTATGAGTTTATAAGTTTATGGGTTTATAAGCTTATGTGTTGAGCTCTCATGAATTTGGTTGACAGGTTTTACCAAACTTCTAATCTTATTGTTAATTTCTTTTCCGATTAATCACATTATTTTTTTGCCATTTATTTCAATTCATTATTCATCCATCAGCGTTCCTTGTTCATTATTCGAATACACATTAAAATTATTCCTTTATTGATTTTGGTGAAATTATTAATTCAATATTCGCCCATCAGCATTCCTTGTTCATTATTTCAATACATAGTACTATAATACATTATTCATCATTCAGTGTTCCTTGTTCATTATTCCAATATATAGTACAATAATTCATTATTCATCCATCAGCATTCCTTGTTCATTATTGTTGTAGACAGTACAATAATTCATTATTCATCCATCAGCATTCCTTGGTCATTATTCCAATATATAGTACAATATTCATACTCATAATTCAGCGTTCCTTGGTCATTATGTAAATATTGAATATTTGAACATTAAGTGTATTGTTATCATAAAGACATAACGAATAGAATTTTAGTTTAAGGCTCACATAAGCTTATCAACCTATTTTACGCGCCTCAAAACCTGAAAAAAAAAGAAGCATGAAAAAAGATACCTGAAACAAAAAAAACCAAAAGTGTCACTTTGACATATTGTTTAGTATGGTATTTTATTTGGTTTATAAGCAATAAATTAAAATTATTAAACATGGCAAATGGAACTATTAATGTTTCTGTAGAAAATATCTTTCCTTTAATAAAGAAATTTTTATACAGTGATCACGAAATTTTCTTAAGAGAGCTAATCTCTAATGCAACTGATGCAACGCAAAAGCTTAAGCATTTAACCCGTATTGGTGAAGCTAAAATCGATATCGGCAAACCAATAATCGAGGTAAAGGTTGATAAAGACAATCAAACCCTGCATATTATCGATCAAGGTATCGGTATGACGGCAGATGAGGTGAAAAAGTACATTAATGAAGTTGCTTTTTCCGGTGCGGAAGAATTTCTTGAAAAATATAAAGATAAAGATGCCAAAGAGGCAGGGATTATCGGGCACTTCGGTCTAGGTTTTTATTCCGCCTTTATGGTGGCCGGAAAAGTTGAAATCTTAACCAAATCTTGGAAAGACGAACCTGCTGTACATTGGTCCTGCGAAGGTACAACAGAATTTACCCTGGAAGAAACCGACAAAAAAACCGACCGAGGTACAGAAATTATTTTGCATGTTCTTGATGAGGAAAAGGGATTCTTAGAAGATTCTAAAATCACAGAACTTCTTAACAAGTACAATAAATTTATGCCGGTTCCAATTAAATTTGGAACCAAAGAAAAAACCCTTCCAAAAGCTGAAGATGCGCCGGAAGACGAAGAGCCAAAAACGATAACAGTAGACAATATCATCAACAACCCGGATCCTGCATGGACAAAACAACCTGCAGATTTGGAGGAAGAAGATTATAAGTCGTTTTACAGAGAATTGTATCCTATGCAATTCGAGGAGCCACTTTTTAATATCCACTTAAATGTAGATTATCCTTTCAACTTAACAGGGATTTTATATTTCCCTAAAATGTCTCAGGAAATTGCTGCACAAAAAGATAAAATTCAACTGTATCAAAATCAGGTTTTTGTAACGGATAATGTAGAAGGCATAGTGCCTGAATTCCTTACCATGCTTCGCGGTGTGATCGATTCACCTGATATTCCATTAAACGTATCGCGTTCTTACTTGCAGGCCGATGGTGCGGTGAAGAAAATTTCAAGCTATATCACCAGAAAAGTAGCCGATAAGTTGAAATCGCTTTTCAATAACAATAGAGAAGACTTTGAAAAGAAATGGAATGACATCAAAGTGGTTATCGAATATGGTATGCTTACAGAAGACAAATTCTTTGAAAAAGCACAAAAATTTGCACTATACCCAACGATAAACGACGAATATTTTACGTTTGAGGAGTTTAAAACCAAAGTTGAAAAAACTCAAACCGACAAAGACGATAAGTTAGTTATCCTGTATGCGTCTAACAAAGATGAGCAGCATACTTATATAGAGTCGGCTAAAGCTAAAGGTTATGAAGTCTTATTGTTAGATTCTCCAATTGTTTCGCACTTAATTCAGAAAATTGAATCTGATAACGATCAAAAAGTATCTTTCGTTAGAGTTGATAGCGACCATGTGGACAACCTGATCAAAAAAGATGAAGAAAAAGTATCTAAATTAGACGATGAGCAAAAAGATACTTTAAAAGCAGATTTTGAAAATGTTGTGCCAAAAGAAAAGTATACCATTCAATTGGAAGACATGGATTCTGACGCGATGCCAATTATGATTACTCAGCCGGAATTTATGCGTCGTATGAAAGAAATGCAGCAAACCGGTGGTGGCGGTATGTTTGGTATGGGCAATTTCCCGGAAATGTACAATTTAGTCATTAATACCAATCACCCATTGATTGAAAATATACTAAACACCAAAACACAAAAGAAAAAAGAGCGATTGATTAATCAGTCTTTAGACCTTGCTTTATTATCTCAAAACTTGTTGAAAGGAGAAGCTAAAACAAATTTCATAAAGCGTAGCTTTGAGATGATTAAATAGTAGATTACATTTAATTTCATGACGTTAGGAAACCGGTGCTTGTCAAGTGCCGGTTTTTTGCTTTAATAAGGGTAATATATTGGCTAGCAGACATGAATTTCCCTTTAATTTTCCTTCAATTTTAATCCTTACAATATGACAATTATCATATTTATTATTTATGTTAATCATTATATTCGTTAATGCTTATTCTTAAAGCTTTTTCTTCTTAAAAAGTTGAAATACAGCATAATTAAAGTTGTCATGAATAAAGAGGATTCACATCATATAAAATGTGTTTTAGAGTTCAGGCGATACTCCCTAATTTTTATTGCTTTTTTTTTACTCACTTTCACTTCATGTTCAACAAACTATTATGAAAAGGACGAGGCTATTCGTTCTCTAAAGGTGTTGAATAGCGATATGCTAAATCTTATGACTACCACCTCAGATTTACCGGAAGTGAAAGCCTTAGATTTTTTATACAATCAGGCTAACGCTCCATTACCTTTTAAAAAGGCGCACTTAAAAAAAGACAATTCAGTTTATAATTTCGATAGTCTAAAAGGGACATACGCCTGGAACACATACCTAAGTGATTTTGATTATGTTGATGATAAGGATATCATAGACGTTCAATTTCACATACCTGAAGCGCAAAATGTAAAACTTAAGCTTTTTGATTTTAAAAGTGAAGCCTATTCCTCAAAACCTGATTTTCCTACAAAAGTAATCTCTACGCTGTTTATTGAAAATGAAGAAAAATTGGATGTCAGTCATGTTGCTGAAATCGAAGACAAATTGATAAAGTCTATCCGAACGGCTATAACAGGCGATGGCTATCAAATAAACCTAAAACTCGATAGAACTAAGGTATTAAATGACGGAACGCTTAAGTTAAATCTTGAAATAAAAAAAAGCTTATCAACGCTTATAGATGTGGAGATTATAGCTGATATTAGCTATAGTAAACAAGGCTTTTATTATAATAATATTCAATTCGACGGGCATTTGTTTAATCATCAAATTGTAGGAGAAATAGATTATAAAAATATAGACCCCACAGCGGAAGATTATCCGAAGTCTTTTAATGCCAATTCTGTGATAGAAATCTTTGAAAATGCAAACAATAAAGTGGGTAATATTGTGCTTGCTACAACAGGAAATAATGATTTGCAGGAGTTTCAAATCAGATTTAAGAATAACGACATGGTTTTGCTCAAAGAGTATTTACCGGTACTAGATAAATTGTATAACTTTAAATATTAAGTCATGAAAAATGTAAAATTAGTTCTTGCTATGTTTATGGCGTTATTCGTTGTAGTAGCAGCCTGTGAATCGGACGATGATGTTGTCGTCGAAGACACTTTTGGAGAAGTAGGCAATTGGTGGTCTATGTATGTGGACGGCACCGACCTTGGTGATGTCACCATAATAAACAACGAGGAAGGTAATTTTGAAGCCAGATTCGATTATAATGGATCTACGCATTTTGTTGAAGGAAAAATAACTGAAAATGGAATTTCAGATTATGTTTACAGCAATGGCGACAGAAGTAAACCTTTTACTTTGGTGAAATTTGATGCCAGCGTTGGGGACAAATGGACTTTTAATGTTGGGGATAAGCAAGTGGTAAGAGAAGTGGTACGAAAAAGTGAAACCGACGATGTAGAATATGGATTCTTCCTCATCAAAACTATTGATGTCGAAGAAACTATACCCGTTGGGACAATGATAAATGGAGGAGAAAGTCAAGTGAAAAAGATTTTGTGGAAGTTCAACCACAAATTTGGATTCATCGAAGCAGACATTACAGAGGCAGACAATACCGTAACTCGTGTGACGAGTATAACTAACGCAGCTGATTTTGAGTTTTAGTTATCTCAACTACTGATGTCGCTATGCAATATTCAAGTGTGCAACAGCAATCTGACAGACTGCCGAAGCTTACTATTTTAAGGAATATTTATACGACATTTAAAGAACATTCTGTGCTAAAACCGGATTCTTGTGCCGTTTTCGGCAAATAAGGGGCTATTTATGATATCATTTGGATACACAATTAGTCCCTTGTTTACGTCTATGTCTATATCTAAAACGCTATAAAAACCTTGCCATAGGAGCAGAGAACAATACCAGTTTCGAGAAACCTCATAGTCGGATTTTTTATAATCTTTTGTCGCCCTGTAGCTTGAAGTACAATCATCTTGGTCGAGAATAAATGCTATAACCTTATCAATATCCGTATCAGGCAGATTTGTTCTTAGGATATATCTTGCTCCGGTATACTTATTATTAAAATTTAGATTAATAGAATCTAATGCGCCATCGTCTTTGTAGCCCATAACCTTTCTGATTTGATTTTCCTCCACTACATCTAAGGCGCGAGATTCAAAAATCAGGGTTTGCTTTAGCGCGTCAATTACATTATCGGCTTTAGCGCCTTCCAGCACTATAGCGGCGTGGCCAAAATTAGACCCATTTTCAACAAAAGAAGTTCCAATCAGATTATTGTGATTTGCTCTTACAATAATATCACCTCTTTTAAACTCTATTTTACCTCCCGAATATTCGATAAGATTTTGAGTCGAATCTGTTTCAGCAGTTGAAAACTCAATACAATATAAAGTGACTAATAGCACTAGGCCACTCATAATTAATAAGCCGGATTTATGTAAAAAACCAAACATTAATTTGTTTTAAAGTAAAAAGAATGAATTCAAATGTATTAAACTTATAGGTCTAAACAAATGATTATCATCATAAGCTTAAGAATATGTTGAAAGTTAGCATTTGAAGAATTGAAGATTCTGAACAAAGCGCTTTGCTTTTAGAACCAATTTTCAAACAATAATATATGTATTACATTTGAAGAGTGTAATACACTTTTTTGAACTCATGTTATTTATGTGGTATTATTATGACTGAAGACCTTCAATCTTTTATCGAAAGCAAAACCGGTGCGACAGCGATTTCTGGCACAAAGCCTCTCCAGACACTTTGGAGTGGTTATGGGCAGATACTTCGAGTGGGCCTAAGTGGTTGTAATTTTCAATCAGTAATTGTTAAAGAAATTTGTTTTTCAGAAAAAAATACCCATCCCAGAGGCTGGAATACGGATATTGGTCATCAACGTAAATTAAAATCATACCAAGTGGAGACAAATTGGTATAAACACTTCGCGCCTTTATCTATAAGTCGGATGCCTTCATGTTTAGGCGTTCAAGCTTCGAGCAGAGGCATCTATATATTATTAGAGGATTTGGATGTGGCCGGTTTTCCTTTAAGGAAGCAACAATTGGAATGGAACGAATTTTCTGCATGCTTAAAATGGCTTGCAGAATTTCATGCCGGTTTTCTGGGACAAAAACCTCATGGCCTTTGGCCAATCGGAACCTATTGGCATCTTGATACCAGGCCGCATGAGCTCAGCGCGCTCGAAGATAAAGCGCTCCAAGAAGCTGCTCCGCTCATCGATGCAAAGCTAAATGCAAGTACATACCAAACTATAGTTCATGGCGACGCTAAGTTGGCAAACTTTTGTTTTTCAGCAGAAGGTAAAGTCGCTGGAGTGGACTTCCAGTATGTTGGTGGTGGTTGTGGGATGAAAGACGTAGTTTATTTTACAGGAAGTTGTCTGTCCGAAGAGGATTGTGAATGCTTGGAAGCTAAGATCCTAGATACTTATTTTAAGTACTTGCACAAGGCATTGGGTAAGTTTCATAAAGAATTAGAGCAAGAGTGGCGAGAATTATACCATGTCGCATGGGCAGATTTTCATCGGTTTTTGAAGGGATGGAGTCCGGACCATTGGAAAATAAATTCGTATAGCGAACGTGTTACCAAAGACGTTATAAAATCATTGATGTCATGAACTTAAATGAACTGGCCCAAATAGCCATTACAGCAGCCAAACAAGCTGGCTTAATAATAAAAGAAGCTGCAGAAAAAGACGTAGAGGTAAATTATAAAGAAGGCGGCGCTAATTATGCTTCTCAAGTTGTTACGGCAATAGATCGTCAGTGTGACACATTAATTCGCCGGTTTTTAAAGCAAACCTGTCAGGAACATCATATAGGTATGCTAACGGAAGAGTATCCTGACGACGGTAGTCGATTTGAGAGAGATTGTTTTTGGTGCGTAGATCCTTTAGACGGCACCTTGGCATTTATTAATAAAGAGCCGGGTTTTGCAGTGTCAATTGCGCTGATATCTAAAGAAGGATTGCCACTTATTGGAGTGGTTTACAATCCCACAACTCAAATCTTATATCACGCCATTAAAGGAAAAGGTGTTTTTCGAAATGAAAAACCATGGCAAATAACTAAGCAAAAGAAAGATGTATTTACCTTAATATCTGATAAAGCTTTAGAAGATACACCCGAAGCAGAATCCATTAGACTTGTTATCAATAAAAAAATGGCAGGTTTAAAATTAAATTCGTTTAGAGAAATTCATGGAGGAGGTGCAGTCTGGAATGCTATTCGTGTATTGGAAGAAGCACCTGCTGTTATGCTAAAAGCACCCAAAAAGGGAAAAGGAGGCGGAAGTATTTGGGATTATGCAGCTACAGCCTGTATTTTTCAGGAATTAGGTTGTCAAGCCACAGACTTTCACGGAAAACGACTAGACCTTAACAAAGAGACTGACGCCTTTATGAATCATCGAGGGGTCTGTTTTATTTCTGCTTAGGTTATCATCAGACATTCATCGAATTGAAATAGTATACATATTGCGTTATAAATTGTTGATGTTTAGCGATTTGAAGTTAAATGATTCAAAAATATTGAAATCTAAGTTAATTTATAGCGATATATTTTTAGAGAAGTCGTGATAGTAATAATTTTAAGGTGAGATATTCATTTTATTGAAATTGAGAAAATTACAAATTATATGAGTCTGTGAATTTAAATGATTATACTACAAAAAATTGCCATTTTTTTAGGTATTCGGTAATACGAAATGCATTTCGATTAGGAATTCATTGTAAAAAGTTGTGTTGTTTTGACAAATAATTATATTTTTATTGCCGAAATCGATTTAGTTGTTAAATCGAAATGTTTTTAAACATCAAATTTTTTAATGTTTAATTCTAAGAAAATCAAAATAGTATAATCTAAAATTTAAAACTTATGAGAAAAATTTTACTAAAACACGTTTTTTACGTTGTAGCTATGCTGTTCAGCACCGCTATGCTAGCACAGGTCTCTGTATCTGGTGTGGTCTCTGATCAGATGGGTCCGCTTCCAGGAGTGAATGTGATAGAAAAAGGGACATCAAACGGAACTGTAACAGGCTTTGATGGTGATTATACCTTAGAAGTTTCAAGTGGTGCTACAATAGTTTTTAGTTATGTAGGGTTTAAAACTCAAGAAATAAAAGTAGCAAATCAAACCACAATAAACGTCACTCTAGAAGAAGATACTGCAAAACTAGATGAGGTAATTGTTGTTGGTTATGGGTCGACAACCAAGCAGGATAGAACAGGTGCTGTAGAAACGGTGAGCGCAGAAGACTTTAACAAAGGTGTGCAAACCAACGCCACAGACTTATTACAAGGTAGAACTGCCGGTATCCAAATTACAACTTCAGGTGGTGAGCCTGGTGGTGGTACAGATGTAAGAATTCGTGGTGCCGCTTCGCTTAGAGGAGATAACAATCCTCTATATGTAGTAGATGGTATGTTAATCGGTGGTGACCCTGCTGCAGGATCCGGAGAATTGAGTTTTGGTAGTACGCCAAACAAAAACCCACTTAACTTTATTAACCCTTCTGATATAGAGAACATCTCTATATTAAAAGATGCTTCAGCAACAGCTATTTATGGTGCTAGAGGTGCAAACGGTGTAATAATTATTACTACTAAGAAAGGTAAATTTGGAGAGCCAACAGTAAGTTATAACGCATTTTTTGGTGCAGCAGACGTTGCTAACCCATTAGATATTTTGTCAGCTGGGCAATATAGAAATGCATTAGCATCCGATGGTGGTAACCCGGATAACGATTTTGGTTCTAATGTAGATGCCTTTGATGCTATTACAAGAACAGCTTTGATATCTAATCACAGTATCTCTTTTACAGGTGGTGATGAGAAAAGCAAATACAGATATTCTCTTTCTGCTTTAGACCAAGAAGGTGTTATCGAAGGTACAGGAATCCAAAACTACACTGCATCTTTAAGTAATTCATATAGATTTTTAAAAGATGACAGATTAAAAGTAGACGCTAACTTAATCGCGAGTTACGTTAGAGATAACAGAGAAACCATTACTGAAAATGCAGATTTCGAAGGAAACTTAATTGGTGCTGCATTATTCTGGAACCCAACAATGCCTTTATTTAATGCAGACGGGACTTACAGACAGCAATTACCGGGAACATTTGATGATGGTGGTACTCCACAATCTAGAAACCCACTTGCAGTTCTAGACTATACTGAAATTCAAGAAGAAACTTCACGTATTGTTGGTAACTTAGCTGCTAGATTCGATGTAACTAGCGACTTAGAATACAAATTTAATATTGGTGTGGATAGAGCGGAATCTAACAACAGAACAAGTGCTTCTAGAGATTTGGCTACGTTAAGAAACTTTGAAAGAGGTGAAGCGATTAATTCAAACAGAACATCTTTCACTTACTTAATTGAGCATACTTTAAATTATACAAAAGAATTTAACGAAAACTTCAAGGTTAATGCCTTAGCGGGTTATGCATTCCAGGAAATTACGGGAAGAGGATTCCAAGCTATTGGACAAAATATTTCTTTCGATCCAGGTAATGAAAATGACAACCTTGGTGGTTTTACTGAAAGATTTGTTAGTTCATTCGAACAACCATCAGAGCTTTTAGAATCATGGTTTGGCCGAGCTATTTTTGATGCATATGGAAAATATACGTTAACAGCAACATTCAGAGCTGACGGTTCTAACAAATTTGGTGAAAACAACCAGTGGGGTTATTTCCCGGCATTTGCTGCTGCATGGAAAATTCATGAAGAAGACTTTGCGCCAGACTTTTTTGACCAGTTAAAGTTAAGAGCAAGTTGGGGACAGTCAGGTAACCAAAACTTCCCTGCAGGTGCCTCAAGAGGTAGAATTACTGTTGGTATCCAAACAACCGATGAAGGTGTAGTAACAACGGTAAATGAGCCAACTGCTCCGAACCCAGACTTAAAATGGGAGGTAAACGAAACTGTAAACGTTGGTGTCGACTTCGCATTTATGGATAATAAAATATCTGGTTCTATAGACTATTTTAGAAGAGATACACAAGACTTATTGTTGTTACAACAACCAATTCAACCAGCACCTCCAGGTACATTTATCTGGGACAATATAGATGGTAATACCATCAACACGGGTGTTGAGATAGGTGTATTTGCAGATATAGTTGATACCGAAGATTGGAGCTTCACTTTTGGAGGTAACATTTCATTCTTACAAAACGAACTAGAGAACTTTGATGGATTTGTAGACATTGGCCCAATTAACGGACCAGGTTTAACAGGTGCATTTGCGCAAAGAGTTGTATCAGGCCAGCCTGTTAATGCATTCTACATGCCTGAATTTGCAGGATTTGATGCTGATGGGATTCCACAATACTTTACTGCAGATGGCGGTTTAACTTCTAATGCATCTACAGAGGCTGAGAGAAGATACCTAGGCGATCCAAACCCAAATATCTTAATCGGTTTAAACTTTAACGTAGGCTACAAAAACTGGGATTTAGCAGCAAACCTTAACGGTGCTTACGGACATCAAATCTTTAACAATACGGCATTAGTATTGAACAAGAATAACTTAACAATTAACAGAAATACATTAAACGATAATATTGGTAACGGTGAAACACCGGGTGCCGGTGCAGTATCTTCAAGATACTTAGAATCAGGAGACTTCTTAAGATTGAACAACTTATCTTTAGGTTATACATTCGAGAATGACAAGTTACCAGAATTTATCAAGAATTTAAGATTATACGCTACTGGACAAAATCTATTCGTTATCACACCATATAGTGGTTTCGATCCAGAAGTAAACTCCGGTGGCTCACTAAATAACATTCCTTCATTTGGTTTAGATTATTTAGTTTACCCAAGAGCAAGAACATTTACAGTTGGTTTAAGCGCCACTTTTTAAAAACTTTTAATATATTAAATGAAAAACTGAATTATGAGAAGATTTAATTTTTTGACAATGATTTTAAGCTTAGCGATTGTATCGTTTAGCTGTACAGATTTAGAGCAAGAGCTCGGTAGTGATATCCCAAGGGATGTTGCTAACTCGCAAGCAAGTGCGAGAGAATTTATTGATAACAACTATTCTAACCTACAGAGTTTTGCAACACAAGATTTGATATTTGCATTACAAGAACACTCAGGAGATGCGGTTATAGGCCCAACTCGTGGTGGTGACTGGGATGACAACGGTGTATGGAGAGTATTACACTTACACGAGTGGTCAACTGAAAACCCATACGTATTAAACACATTCAACAGCTTATCAGGTGGTGTTTACAACTCCATTCAAGCTTTAGAGTTTGCTGAAGGTTCAGAAAGAGGTGAAGCCTTATTCCTTCAAGCTTGGTTTGTATATTACTTATTTGACTTATATGGTCAAGTACCATTTAGAGCAAACTTAGACAGATTAACTGATGTTCCAGAAACATTAACTGGAGAAGCAGCTGTTAATCTTATAGTATCTAACCTTGAAGAAGCTATCGATTTATTACCTGAAACTAATACAATTGCAAGAGCAAACAAAAATACAGCTCGTGCCTTTTTAGCTAAAGTTTTAATCAATAAGGCAGTTTATCTTGATGAAGACCGTATTGCACCATTTAGTTTTGACAATGCAGACCTAAATCAAGTTGTAAGTTTATGTGATGCAGTGATCAATTCCGGTAACTATAGCCTAGAAACCGGTATCAATTACTATGACAACTTTGCGCCAAATAATGGTTCAGAAGGTTCTGAGTTGATATTTGTTCAGCCAAACTTACAAAGTCAGCCGGGCGGTAATGTAGCGTCTAGATATTTAATGACTTTACACTACAACCAAAACCCAAGTGGTTGGAATGGTTTTACCACTATCGCAGATTTTTACAACAAGTTTGAAGATGGTGATGTAAGAAAAGGTAATGTAGATTACCCAGGACTTACAGATGTAAGTGGTCTTAAAGCAGGTTTCTTAGAAGGCCAGCAGTTTGACGAAAATGGAAACCCACTTAATGATAGAAATGGTAATCCACTTGTCTTCGTAGCAGATAGCCCGATCATTACTTCTGGAGATATCTTAGAAACTTCAGGTATTAGAGGTGTAAAATACATTCCAGACTTCGGAAACACACAATTCCCGGACAACGATTATGTACTTATCCGTTACGCTGATGTGTTACTGACAAAAGCAGAAGCACAATTTAGATTAGGACAAACAGGAGACGCTTTAAGCATCGTTAACGAAATAAGAGAGGCTAGAGGTGCTACACCATTATCAGGTCTTACCGAAGATGATCTTATCGACGAAAGAGGTCGTGAATTATGGTGGGAAAACCACAGAAGAACAGACCTAATCAGATTCGGTAAGTTCTTAGACGCATGGAACGAAAAATCACCTTCAGACCCATTCAGAGTATTGTTCCCAATTCCTGAAGTAGCAATTACTAACAACCCTAATTTAACTCAAAATCCAGGGTATTAATAATTAGGTTTAAACTTTTTAAAAGCCTTTTTGTGAATTCAAAAAGGCTTTTTTTAATTATCTATGAAGAAAAGCCTAGTCGCATTATATTGGATTTTGGTACTGTTTGCTTGTAATTCAGGCGAGGAAAATAAAATAATACCTGTAGAAAATCCTTTATTCAAGGTGTTAAGTGCTTCGGAAACTGGTATTAATTTTACAAATAAACTTACTTCATCACCGGAACTTAATATTTTAAATTACCTCTATTTTTACAATGGTGCAGGCGTTTGTGTTTCAGATTTCAATAACGACAGGTTACCGGATCTTTTTTTTATCAGCAACCAGGGACAAAACGAATTCTACCTAAACAAAGGTAAATTACAATTTGAAAATACTACCCAAAGCGCTCAAATTCCAAATTCAATCTGGTCCACAGGAGCAACCGCGGTGGATATTAACCAAGATGGGCTCATGGATATATACGTTTGTCAGGTTACGGGTTTAAATGATATAAAAACCCAAAATCAACTTCTGGTTAATCAGGGTCTAAGTGCCGATAGCATTCCAATATTTAAAGATGAAGCTGAAAAATATGGATTAAACATCTCAAGCTATGCCCAACAAGCTGGTTTTTTTGATTACGACAACGACGGTGACCTCGACATGTTTCTCCTAAACCACTCGCTTCACCCCAATCGGACCTATGGGAATGGGAACAAACGTCTTAATTATCATCCTATAGCCGGTGATAAATTATTTGAAAATCAAAATGGAATTTATATTGAAGTTACAAAAGACAAAGCTATTTTTTCCAGTGAAATCGGTTACGGTTTAGACTTCAGTTTAAGCGATATCAATCTAGATGGCTACACCGACCTTTATGTAGGGAATGATTTTTTTGAAAACGATTATTTATACATTAATCAGCAAGGAAATTCATTTAAGGATAGAGTCTCTTCTGAACATAATCCACTTGGACATACGACACATTTTTCCATGGGCAATGCTATAGCAGACATTAATAACGATTTGCAAACCGATATTCTTTCTGTAGATATGCTGCCGGCACATGTTAATGAATATAAGGTTTCCGGCACAGAATATCCTTTTCTCACCTACCGACAATACCTTAAAAACAATTACAGTCCACAATACATGAGTAATACCTTGCATATTAATCAAGGTAATCTGAATTTTAGCGAGACTGCAGAATCTAAACATATTGCAGCGACAGACTGGTCATGGTCTGCGTTGATGGCAGATTTTAATAATGATTTGTATAAGGATATTTTTATCAGCAATGGTATTCTGGGCGCCACTAATGATATGGATTTTATCAAGTTTATTTCAGATAAAACCTATCAGGATAAAATTAATAAAGGCTTAAAAAGTGAAGATTTAAAGCTACTGGACAGACTCCCGAAGTACAAGAAATACAACAAACTTTTTTTGAATTCTGCTGAAAACGTATTTACAGACGATACGCAAAGTATAGAAAACCATACAACCACTTATTCTAATGGTGCTACGTATGCCGATTTAGACTTAGACGGCGATTTAGATTTGGTGGTGAATAATATCAATGCGAATGCAAGTCTTTATGAAAATGTATCATCAGGTAATTATTTGAACCTAAAATTGGAAGGCTATTCACCTAACAGAAATGGAATTGGTGCCAAGCTGATTGCCTTTATCGGCAATCAGAGGTTAATAAGAGAAAACTATGTGAATATAGGGTATATGTCTTCATCACATAATGCTGTGCACTTTGGCTTAGGAAAGAACGAAAAAGCAGATTCGCTTTGGATCATCTGGCCAAACCAAAGATACCAAAGCATAAAGAATGTAGTTGCTAATCAATACCTAAAAGTCAATCAAACACAAGCTGATAAAGATTTTGATTATAGCGTGTTTCAAACAGAAAATCTTTTGGAGCAGCTTTCATCTTCAGAAATCCCTTTCGAACATTTTGAACATACCACATACGAATTCAGCAGAAAACCTCTTATCCCCTACAGTAATGGAAACCTTGGTCCAAAAATCGCTGTAGAAGATGTAAATAATGACGGGTTAGAAGACATTTTTATTGGAAATGCTAAGTTAAAGTCCGGTAAGTTATTTCTTCAGCAAAAAGACCATAGTTTTCAGAGTGTTCAGGAAGAGCTGTTCGAAGAACATAAGACTGCCGAAGATCTCGATCAGAAATTTGTAGATATAGACAATGATGGCGATAAGGATTTAATTGTAGTTTCGGGTGGAAACGAGTTTAAACAAGGAAAAAACCTTCAGCCGCGATTATATATCAATAATGATGGTCAATTTACACTTGCTGAGGCTGCATTTCCTGAAGTAAATGAACAATTCAATACTATAGCATTAGTAGATGTAAATGCAGATGGCTTTGTAGATGTTTTTATGGCTTCCGGCGTTCATTATGAAACCTTTGGGAAGTCACCAAAAAGCTATTTGTTCATCAATCAGAAAGACAACACGTTTACAGATGCTACCGAAGCCTATTTTTTGACACACGAGTTAGGCATGATTAGAGATGCAGATTTTGTAGACTTAAACAATGATGGCTCTAAGGAACTTATCCTTGCCGGACATTTTATGCCCATACAAGTCTATAGCCTTGAAAATAATACTTTCAAAGCACTTGATATTTCGGCTTTTAAAAAATCAAATGGGCTGTGGAATACCCTTTATGTGGTTGATATCGACAATGATGGCTACAAGGATATTTTTGTAGGTAACTTCGGCACGAATACTAAATTGAAGGCTTCCAAAGAAACTCCAATCCGATTGCGAATCAACGATTTTAACAATAATCAATCTGACGAAAGTATTTTGTCCTATTACAAAAATGACAAAGAAGTACTTTTCAACACCAAAGACGAATTATCCTCTCAAATTCCACAACTCAATAAAAAATTCCGAACTTACAAAGCCTTTGCAGAAGCAGATATTACTGAAGTTTTTAAGGAAGATATTCTTCTGGATGCAGAAGTTAAAGAAGTTTACACCCTCAAATCCATGTTTTTCAGGAATAATGGTGATTTAAACTTCACACCTGTTTCACTACCGGAAGATGTCGACTATTCAGCAGTGTATTCTGCTATACATGATGATTTTGATGCTGATGGGAATACAGAACTATTACTCATGGGCAACCACTTTAACCTTAACACTCAGTTAGGACAGTTGGATGCTAATCGAGGTTTGTTTTTAAAATATAAAGACAATGCCTTCAAAGTAATACCAAATCAAAATTTAAAATTAAATAAACGTGTAAATTCAGCTGAATTTATTGAAGTAAACAAACAAAAATGGCTTATTTTGGGAATTAATAACGATAGCCTAAACATATTTAGAAACGCCAAGTAATGAGAAAAATTATTGTACTCATAACAAGTATTTTCGTATTGGCTTGTCAAAACGAGAAGCAACAAACAAACAAATTAAATTTTGAAAAAAATGTACCGGTTCAACCCGTTTTTGAACTCCTCGAGCCTTCTGTAACAGGTATAGATTTCGTAAACAGCATTACCAATAAAGATGATTTCAACATTTTTAAGTACAGAAACTTTTACAATGGTGGCGGTGTTGGCATAGGTGATATTAATAATGATGGGCTAGAAGATGTTTACCTTACATCTAATCAAGGTTCTAATAAACTTTACTTAAATAAAGGTAATTTTCAATTTGAAGATATTACGGTTCAGGCTAATGTAGCAGGGAGCAAAGCATGGTCTACAGGGGTAACTTTTGTAGATATCAATCAGGATGGTTTTCTGGACATTTATGTTTGTAATGCAGGTAACGAAAAAGGCAGCGACCAAAAAAATGAATTATTCATCAATCAAGGCGATTTAACTTTTGTCGAAAAAGCCAGCACATACAATTTGGATGAAAACGGTTTTACTACGCACGCTGCATTTTTTGATTATGATAATGATGGCGACTTAGATGTTTATATACTGAATAACAGTTTTATACCTGTCTCCAGTTTAAGCTACAACAACAAACGCGAATTGAGAGCAAAGGACTGGAACCTTCCTGAAGAAGTGAAGGGTGGTGGTGATAAACTCCTGGAAAACCAAAACGGAATGTTTGTAGATGTAAGTGAAAAAGCAGGCATTTATGGTAGTCTTATCGGTTTTGGACTCGGAGTAACCGTTGGCGATGTAAACCAGGATGGCTATAAGGATTTATACATTTCTAACGATTTTTACGAGCGGGATTACCTGTACATTAATCAACAAGACGGTACGTTTAAGGAAGATATCATGAATCGTACGGAGCGTACGAGCTTGTCTTCTATGGGTGCTGATATGGGTGATATCAATAATGATGGCAGTCTTGAAATATTTTCGACAGACATGTTACCTGAAAGCGATAAGCGCCTTAAAATGACAACAAATTTTGAAAACTACGACCTTCAGCAACTGAAGAAATCACGTGGGTTTTATAATCAGTTTATGCAGAATGCCCTTCAGCTAAACGACGGGAAGGGTAATTTTAAGGAAATCGGTTTGTTTAGTGGTGTGGCAGAAACCGATTGGTCCTGGGGTGCTTTAATGTTTGATATGAATAACGATTCTTACAAAGATTTGTATGTCTCAAACGGCATTAGGCAAGATTTAACCAATCAGGATTTTATAGATTTTTTTGCTGATGAGGTATATCAAAAAATGGCAACTTCCGGCAATAAAACCGCACAGGATTCCATTATAGAAATCATGCCGAGTAAGCCTATTCCTAATTATGCCTTTTTAAATGACGGTAATTTGAATTTTGAAAACAAAACCTACGATTTAGGTTTTGAGATTAATAGCTTTTCGAATGGCGCTGCCTACGGCGATTTAGACAATGATGGCGATTTAGATTTGATAGTAAATAATGTAGACCAGCAAGCTTTTGTGTTTAAAAACAATACGACGCCAAAAAACTATTTGCAAGTCTCGCTGGATTTTGAAGCGCCTAATCAGCAGGCTGTAGGCGCAATAGTAAAAGCTTTTGTTGATGATCAGATTCTTGTGAACGAAGTCATGCCATCAAGGGGTTTTCAATCTTCTGTGGGTTATAGACTGCATTTTGGACTAGGGGCAAATGCATTAATAGATTCGCTACACATCATTTGGCCAAACGCCCGTTATCAGGTTGTAGAAGGTGTAAAATCCAATCAGCTTTTAGATGTCTCGTATACTGCAGATGCTACAAAACCATATGCCTTTTTATCAAATAAAAACCAAAGCCCATTCAAGGTTTTAGAAACCGATTTAAAAGCACATAAAGAAGATTTTTATGTAGATTTTGATTATGAAGGTTTGCTGTTTAAGATGCAGTCGCGTGAAGGCCCATGTTTGGCAAGTGGTGATATAGATGCGGATGGTATTCAGGAAATTTTTATTGGTGGAGCAAAAGGACAAGAAGCTCAGTTGTTTAAATTAAATGGCAAAGTCCTTAGCCAACCTGTCTTTTCAATAATGGCTCAACATGAAGATACAGCTTCTGTTTTTGCAGATATCGATGCGGATGGCGATTTAGATTTAATTATTGGTTCCGGAGGAAATTTTCAAGTAGATCCATCAGAAAAACGTTATACTTTACGAGTATTAAAAAATGATGGTAAAGGTAATTTTGATTTACACCAAAGCATTCTTAATCCATACAATACATCAACTATAAAGCCATACGACTTCGATCAAGATGGCGATGTGGATTTGTTTGTAGGCAATTATTCCGTACCTGGAACTTATGGTGTAAATCCAAAAAGTAAACTCTTTGAAAATGATGGCCAGGGCAATTTTACAGATATTACAGAACAAAAAGCATACGACTTCAAAGATTTAGGTCTTGTAAAAGATGCAGTTTGGGTAGATGTTGATGAGGACAATATTCTAGATTTGGTAGTTGTTGGGGAGTGGATGTCGCCTTATTTTTATAAAAACACAGGGAGACGTTTGGAAAGTTTTACAACCAATCTTAGTGTTAAATACGGCATGTTCAACACTGTAATTGCAGCAGACGTTAATGCCGATGGCAAAGAAGAGTTGATATTTGGAAACAACGGTTTCAATTTTAAACTAAATCCAAAAACAGAACAAACCATAAAGCTTTACATCAACGATTTTGATGACAACGGCACCATAGAACAAATTATCACGCGAACTATAGACGGCAAAGACAAGCCTTACCAACTTAAACGAGAATTGGCAAAACAAATTCCAAACATCAAAAAAGATAACATGAGTTTTGAGATGTTTGCAGAGCAGTCTGTTCAGGATTTGTTCGGAAAAGAAAAAGCCGACCAAGCCATTATAAAACAACTTACGGAGACAGGGTCTTTTGCAGCCTTCAAAACTGCGGAAGGGCAATACGATATCAAATACCTGCCTCAAGAAATACAGTTGTCTTCAGTAGAAAGCATGACGCCAATAGAAATAGAAGGGAACACCATGATTATGACAGGAGGAAATTTTTACCACTTTAAGCCTCAATATTGCCGATTGGATGCCTCAGACACTAATATGATCAGCTTTCAGAATGATCAATTTCAGCTAAACAGTAACTTCGATGTAAATGTAAAAGGTGAAGTAAGAGCTATTGAAGTGGTAAGCGATAGTTCAGGGAACACCTACATCATAATTGGAATAAACAATGATAAACCTGTAATTTTAAAGTATGAACCTTAAAATTGTTTTATTTAGTTTTTCAATCTTATTGTTTTGGTCTTGCCAAAACAAGTCCGACATGCATTTTGAACGGCTTGATGATAAAAAGACAGGGATAGATTTTGCAAATACTTTAACCGATACAGAAGACGCCAACATATTAGATTACCTTTATTTTTATAACGGTGGCGGCGTAGCAGTCGGCGACATCAACAATGACGATTTGGTTGATGTATTTTTCACTTCAAACCAAGGGGATAATAAACTTTATGTTAATCAAGGCAATTTTCAATTTAAAGACATCACCGAAAAAGCAGGCATAAAACAAACATCCGATTGGAATACAGGAGTGAGTTTTGCAGATGTAAACGGAGATGGTTTGCTAGATATTTATATTTGTGCTGTTGTGGGTATAAATGGTTTTAAAGGTCATAATGAATTGTATATCAATAATGGCTACGAAACCTTTTCAGAACAGTCTAAAGCCTTTGGGGTAGATTTTGATAACTATTCCTCTACGGCGGCCTTTTTTGATTATGATAACGACGACGATCTAGACCTTTACTTACTCAATCATGCCGTCCATACCCAGAATTCCTATGGTAAAGCAGAGTTGAGAAATAAAAGAAACTACGAGACAGGCGATAAACTCTTGCGAAATGATGGCGACAAATTTGTAGACGTCTCTGAAGAAGCCGGGATTTATGGAGGGATAAATGCATATGGTTTAGGCGTTGCCACAGCAGATTTTAATAATGACGGTTGGACGGACATTTATGTTAGTAACGATTTTCATGAAGACGATTACCTTTATATGAATAATGCGGATGGCACTTTTACAGAGCAATCCAAGGAAAAAACAAGTATGTTGAGTCGCTTCTCTATGGGAAGTGATGTAGCAGATATAAATGCAGACGGTTATATGGATATATTAAGTCTGGATATGGCGCCAGATGACGAGGTAGTCCTCAAACAATCCATGGGTGATGAAAATACAGAGATGTCCGAATTTAGAGTGAATGCTTTAGGGTACCACTATCAATATTCTCGTAATATGCTACAAGTCAATCAGGATGGAGCATACTTTAAAGAAACTGCCATATTAAGCGGTATCGAAGCTACCGATTGGTCTTGGGCGGCTTTGTTTGCAGATTACGATTTAGACGGTAGTCAGGATGTGTATATCTCTAATGGTATCCCTAAACGTCCTAACGATTTGGATTACATCAAATACATTTCCGATCAGAACGTAAGGACTAAAATCGAAAACACCAGCCTTATCGATCAAAAAGCTTTAGAAACCATGCCTTCCGGAAAGCTCCAAAATAGAATTTATCAAGGCTCTAAGACACTTCGTTTTGAGCAAAAAACTGAAGATTGGCTGCCTGAAGAGCTCACTTATTCTACAGGTAGCGCTTATGCTGATTTAGATAACGATGGTGATCTCGATTTGATTGTTAATCACATTAATGATAAAGCAGGAATTTACCAAAACCACTCATCAAAAGAGAAACACTACCTTAAACTTAGTTTAGATTACAAGCCCAAAAACAAAACCGGTATTGGAGCAAAAGTTATAGCCTATGCGGGCAACGACAGACAAGTCCGACAGCTTTATGCCACCAAAGGTTTTCAATCCTCTTCGGAGCAAAAAGTGTTTTTTGGCTTTGATACAATTTCAGTAATAGATTCTTTAAAAATTATATGGCCTGATATGACTTATCAGGTCGCCGAAAACATACAGACTAACCAAAGCCTGACCATCAAAAGAATTTTTAATAGAGATTCTTTTGATTATAATAGTCTGAAAAACATAACAAAACCGCTTTTAACCAAGGTGGATTCTATACCCGGATTGAACTTTATACATGAGGAGAATCGATATACAGATTTTAAACGTCAGATTTTAATTCCTTACCAGATTTCCGATCGCGGACCGGCAGTGGCTGTAGGCGATTTAAATGCAGATGGCCTGGACGATGTATTCTTTGGGAGCTCGAAATACAAAGATGCTCGATTATTTTTTCAAGTTGAAGATGGCTTTGCAGAAGCCTTTCCGGAAGCCTTAAAATCGCTGAATAAACCTGAAAATATTTTTGCTCATATTTCAGATTATAATAACGACGGCAAACAAGACCTGTTAGTAGGCAATGCAGGTGGTGAGTTTTATGGTAGAGCTCAAGCTTTAACCGACCAGTTGTTTCTTCAGGGTGATGGTACGCTAACGGAAAAGACTTTACCTAACAACTACATACATACTTCAGTAATCCTTAAAGACGACAAAGACTGTCCTAATTTATATGGGTTTGGGCATGCCGTGAGTAATGATTTTGGGAATATTCCAGAGGCGTACGCGTTTTCTAACGATTGTAACGCGTTTAAACCTGTAGAAAATAAAATTTTACAAGACTTTGGAATGGTTACAGACGCTATTTGGTTCGATATAGATGGCGATGGCAAACAAGAAATCATAGCTGTGGGTGAGTGGATGCCACCAAGAGTTTTAAGTGTAAGTAATGGCAACATACAAGATGTATCACAGGAGTTTATTCCTGAACATCTAAATGGACTATGGCAAAGTATCACAACATTCGATGTAGATGCCGATGGGCAGGACGAAATTATTTTAGGTAATTTTGGTTTAAATAATAAGTTTAAATGCTCTGCAGATGCGGCATTAAGAATGTATTATGCTGATTTTGATCTTAACGGGCAAACAGAAAGTATTGTTTGCCTCAACAGAGATGGTAAATATTATCCTATCAATACATTCGACGAGCTGGCACAACAAATGCCTATGCTAAAAAAGAAATTTAACGCTTACAAAGACTTTGCAGGTAAGCCCATAGAGGATATATTTGACTCTTCGGTGCTGGATAAAGCAGATGTTTTAGAAGCACATACTACTCAAACCGGCTACCTAAAACGTATTGACGGAAAATGGACATTTAAGCCTTTAGAAGACGATTTTCAACTTTCGCCTATAACAGCTTTTCAGCATGTAGACCTCACGGGAGATGGCAACGACGAATTACTTTTTGGAGGAAATTATTTTGGTTTAAAACCTTTTCATGGCAGATTAGCTAGTTTTTCCGGTGCTGCCTTAACAAAGCATGGAAAAATTTTAGATGATAAAACACTAGGAATTAACTTTTTTAATAAAGCTGTTGTTAATTTTGAACTTTTAAACTTTAAAGAACAACAGTATTTGATTGTTGTTTTTAATGATAAACCTATCGAGATTTATAAATTATGATACTACGAAACATAAATGTATATATTTATTTATCCATCACATTAGCCTTTATCGGTTGTGGGCCTAAAGAAGATCTAAAGGTCACTTCTGATGATTATCATTCGGCACTGGATAAATTAACAGAAGTGATGGTATACGACATATTTTCGCCACCGGTAGCGAGTAGAGTATATGTTTATCCCAGCATTGCTGCCTATGAAGTAATTGTGCAGGATACCGCAACTTCTTATAAAAGTCTAAGTGGGCAGATTTCTCACTTAAAGCCTATACCACAACCCAAAGCGCCGGATCAAATTAATTTTGAAATGGCCTCCGTAATGGCTTATTTAAATGTTGGTGAAGAGCTTATTTTTTCCACCCAAAAAATAAAATCTTATAAAGACAGTGTTTATAATGTATGGAAAAAATCACCAAAATTTGAAGAAAGTCTTGCTTACGCAAAAGACGTGAGTCAGCATATTATAGACTGGACTAAGGGAGACAACTATGCGCAGACGCGTACCATGCCAAAATTTTCTATCAACACAGAAGACCCTTCACGTTGGGTGCCCACACCGCCGGATTATATGGATGGCATTGAGCCTAACTGGATTAAGATGAGAACTTTTGTACAGGACAGCTCATCCATGTTTAAACCAAAAGGGCCTACTGAATTTTCTTTGGACAAAGACAGTCAGTTTTATAAAGAGCTCATCCAAGTTTACGATGCTGTAAATAAAGCCAGAGCAATGGGAGACGAGTCTGAAATGATAGAAATAGCCAAATTTTGGGACTGTAATCCTTATGTGTCTACGCACAAAGGCCATATGATGTTCGCGACCAAAAAGATTACACCGGGAGCGCATTGGATTCTCATTAATAAGCTTGTGGCCAAAAAAGAAAACCTGAGCTTTGCTGAAACAGCAAGGTCTTATGCCATGCTCACAATTGGTGTATACGAAGCCTTTATAAGCAGCTGGGACGAAAAGTACAGAAGTAACCTTATTCGTCCGGAAACCCTTATCAATGAGTATGTCGACGAGCAATGGACACCAATACTTCAAACCCCACCATTTCCCGAACACACCAGTGGTCATTCTGTGGTTTCTGCAGCATCGTCTGTGATTATGACACATTTGTATGGCAAAAATTACCAATTTGACGACTCGACAGAATTGCCTTACGGTCTTCCCATAAGAAGCTTTAACTCCTTTGATGAAGCGGCAGAAGAAGCTGCTATAAGCAGGCTATACGGAGGTATTCATTATATGCCGGCCATAACCGAAGGCTTAACACAAGGCAGAAAAGTAGGAAATTACGTTGTTGAAAAAATAAAAATCTGATGATTAATAAAGTATTAAAATTTTCTATAGTCCTTTTTGTTCTTTTTATAGGTTGGTTCAGCTTTTTTAAAACTTATGATCATGAAATTACCTTTTTGGTAAAAGTGCCTTCCGGTACCATGTACGACATAGTTTCTAATGATGTGGCATGGCAACAGCTTGATAAAGAACTAAATATAAACGAATACGATGTTTTTAAACAGTTTATACACGAAGTGAACATAAACAATACCCCTTTTGAATTGCAATGGAGATTCGAGAGTAGGAATGATACTAATGCTGTCGTAAAGTTGAATTTTTTAAATAAAGAGAATAGCCTTAAGGAGCGCTACTCGTGTTTGTTTAAGTCGTCTCCAAATTTGGATTCCATCATTTTTATTTCTCAGGCTTTTAAAGCCAAGGCTAATGCGTTTGCGCGATCTTTTAAGGTTCTTATTGATGGAATAGATACAATTCCGTCACAAACTTATCTGTATATCAAAGAGCAGTCTAAGCGAGATTCAAAAGCCGGTAAAATGATAAAAACCAATGGATACCTGTTTTCAAAGAATAAAGACTCCTTGGTTACAAAAACCGGTGAGACCTTTGTGTACGTCAAAAAATGGGACTTAGAAACGGATAGCATAAATTTTAGATATGCTTTTCCTATCAAGCCGCAATCTACTTATCCTACTGATGATATGGTCATGGTAGACGACATGATTGAACAACCTGCTTTAAAAGCGACTTTTTATGGTAATTATAGTTTGTCTGACCAGGCTTGGATTGCACTTTACAATTATGCCAATAGAAATGATATTTCTGTGGAGTTAACTCCAATTGAAATATTTTACAACAACCCCATGCTTGGCGGCGATGATAGGCAATGGAAAGCTGAGGTGTTTTTACCGCTAAAAAATAAAGAGTAAACCTGAGACTATCATTAAGACTCTAACCACTCCTGAGAACGTCTAACAGCTTTCTCCCATTGTTTTAAGAGTTTTTGTTGGTTTTCTTTATGCGTATGTGGGATAAAACGTTTGTCTATATTCCAATGTTTGTGCAATTCTTTTTTGTTTTTAAACATACCTACAGCTAAACCTGCCAAGTATGCTGCGCCTAAGGCTGTTGTTTCTAGTTGTGTTGGTCTAACCACTTCGCAATCAAAGATATCCGATTGTATTTGTAACAGGAGGTTATTTGCTGAAGCACCGCCGTCTACTCGTAGCTCTTTAATTTGCATCCCTGCATCATTTTCCATCGCTTTTACAATATCGTAGACCTGTAGCGCTATACCTTCCAATGTAGCTCTGGCAATATGAGCTTTTGTGGTTCCTCTCGAAATACCTAGAATACTGCCTCTGGCGTACGAATCCCAATAGGGTGCGCCTAAACCGGTAAAGGCCGGAACTACCACAACATCATCGCTATTGTCTACGCTACCGGCTAGATTTTCAATTTCTTTAGCGTGATCAATTAGGTTTAACCCATCTCTGAGCCATTGCACGGCAGCACCGGCTACAAAAACACTTCCCTCTAAAGCATAGTAGGTTTTGCCATTAATCTGCCATGCTATTGTTGTTAGTAATTTATTTTTAGAAATCACAGGCTTTTTACCGGTATTCATCAGCAGGAAACATCCAGTACCATAAGTGTTTTTAACCATGCCTTTTTTTGTGCACAATTGCCCAAAAAGAGCGGCTTGCTGGTCGCCGGCTATTCCTGTTATGGGAATTTTCATGTCCAATTCCGGGATAATGGCATCTCCATAATGTTCTGAACAAGAACGGATATCAGGCAGCATTTCTTTAGGAATATCAAATAATTCTAAAAGTTCCTCATCCCAGGTTGCGCTATGAATATTACAAATCATGGTCCTGGATGCATTGGTAACGTCTGTAACATGAACTTTTCCTCGGGTGAGCTTAAAAATTAACCAAGAGTCTACAGTGCCAAAACAAAGTTCTCCGTTTTTGGCACTTTCTCTGGAACCTTCAACATGGTCTAGTATCCATTTTATTTTAGTTGCCGAAAAATAGGAGTCGATTAATAATCCCGTTTTATCTTGAATTTTATCATGAAGTCCTTTTCGTTTCAATTCATTGCAATACGCTGCGGTACGTCGGTCTTGCCAAACAATAGCATTATGTATGGGTTTTCCTGTTTTTCTATTCCAAATTACTACAGTTTCTCGTTGATTTGTAATGCCTATAGCTTTTACCTTATGATTTTCTTTTACATCTTTAAGGGTTTCTAAAAGTGTGTCATATTGTGATTGCCATATCTCTTCAGGCTGGTGTTCAACCCAGCCATTTTTTGGGAAATATTGTGTAAAATCTTTTTGATGGCTAATCACTGTTTCGCCTTTTGCATCAAATGCAATAGTTCTGCTTGATGTTGTGCCTTGGTCTAAAGAAATGATTAGTGGTGTTTTCATTTATTTGGTTTTAATAAATAGCCTTTTGCCAATGTTGTAAACTCTTCAATTTGATGCTGAGCCCAAGCCTCGTCTTTATTTAAGTGTTGTTTTAAAATATCAGCAACCTTAGGTGCAATCGTTATCGCTTCTTCCGCATCCAGGAACAGTAATCTAAAACGCCTAGCGACTACATCTTCAATAGTTCTCGCCATTTCGTTTTGGACCGCCCAGATGACTTGCCCTGCGGTAAAATTGTAGTGTGGAGAAAGTTTTTCTTTCGTCTTAGGGTCATCCACATACATTTGTCTTATAGAAGGTTCATCGCTTCCATAATACCATAATTCGGAATTTAATATACTTGCTTTACTCGTATTGCCATGAATGGATAAGGCTTCTGTTTTACTCTTTTTGTTCGGTAAGTGATGCACTTTTATAACTTCATTTACAAGGTCCTCTGCCATTTCGCGATATGTGGTCCATTTTCCGCCAACAATGCTCGTTAGCCCGCTTTCGGAATGTATTATTTTATGGCCTCTTGAAATTTCTTTGGTATTACTTTTATCCCCTTTTGAGGCTACCAAAGGTCTTAATCCCGCAAAAACAGCTTTTACATCTGCCATTGTAGGTTGCTTTTCCAGATATGCGCCGGCATTTTGAAGAATAAAATCGACTTCTTCTAAAATGGGTTCGGGTTCGTATGAAGGTTTTTTGATAGGTGTATCTGTAGTTCCTACGACTACTTTATTGTGCCATGGTATTGCAAATAATACGCGTCCATCACTCGTTTTAGGCACCATTAATGCAGTCTGATTTGGTAAAAAGGATTTGTCTAAGACTAAATGTATCCCCTGACTAGGAACAATTTTCAGTCCATTTTTCTTTCGTCCGGCCTTCTTTAGTATTTTGTTTGCGAATACACCTGTTGCATTTACAACAACTTTGGATTTTACATCGTGAATTGCATTTGTCTCTTTATCCAATACCTGGACGCCAATGATATGATTGTTTTCATCTTTAAGAAAATCTACAACTTTCATGTAGTTTAAAACAACAGCATTATTTTCCACAGCGGTCTGAGCTAAGTTTAATGCCAGCCTGGCATCATCAAATTGGCCATCCTGATAAGTTACACCACCAACTAAGCTCTTGGTTTTAATTGTTGGAATATTATCTTTTGCATAGTCTTTAGACACCATTTTAGAAGCACCTAAGGACTTTTTTAAAGCTAGCCAATCATATACTTTTAGTCCAAACCCATAATATAACTTATGCCAAATGGAATAACTTGGTATTAAAAACGATTGATTTTTAAATAGATGAGAAGCGTTCTTTTTTAATAAGCCACGCTCTTTTAAAGCGCCAAACACAAGTTTGATATTACCTTGTGCTAAATACCTAACACCGCCATGCACCAGCTTAGTGCTTCTGCTCGAGGTGCCTTTTGCAAAATCATAAGATTCAAAAAGTGCTACTTTAAATCCTCTCGTAGCTGCATCTACAGCAATTCCCAGACCACTTGCACCACCGCCTATAACTACAATGTCGTAGGTTGTATCAGAATCGAGTTGTTGTATTTGTTTTTCTCTGTCAAAAGAATGATTTACCATATAGTTTAAAATATTTTATGGGTATTTAATTTGTTAATAATGAATTGTATCAAGTGGCTGTCCTGATTATTAAGTTTTATTAATAAAAATTGTAGGTTAAGGCTATTTTGCTCTATATAAGTCCTATTACCGTTAACAGGGTAATAGTGCAGAGCTTGGTATGTTAAACGTGTTATGGTAAAACTCACAAAAACAATTATAATTCTATAATTTAATTCATCTTAAGCTAAAAAATATCATATAAGATGAAAAACTACAACTTTCAAACAAAAGGCTTAATATAAGAAAAATCAATGTTACTGGAAAATGAAAAAGCTGCCTTTTGATGGGCAGCTTTCAAATCAATCTCAAAAAATTAAAATTACATAGAGTTTGCACCTATGTTTCCTTGTGCGACTATTGTAGCTAACTGATCCATGCTTAAGTGAACATTTACATAACCATCAACTGTTAGTACATCAGCATACCCAAATGCTGTTTCGTCATCCAGTTGCGCCACATTTGTTTTAAGCATTCCTGTAGAGCCATCAACAGCGCCAAAACTAAATAATATTGGACCACCTTGCGAAGCACTGTTTGCATGGATGTGTGCCGGATGCATGCCTCCATCTGGTGTGCCTTGCAGCATAATTGTAGCCAAGGCTTCACCATTTACTCTTTCTTCAAAACTTACAGACCCACTTATGCCGGGGACATCTAATTCGTTTAAATTGTAAGTGATGGATTCGCCTGTTAATTCATTTTGACCTATATCGCCTTGTGCCACAATAGTAGCAAGTTGGTCCATGCTTAAGTGTACGTTTACGTATCCGTCTACATCTAAGACATCGGCATAACCAAACATGGTTCCATCGTCTAACATAGAGACATTAGAAACGCTCATGCCTGTAGTACCATCAACAGGTGTAAAAGTATACAAGATTCCACCGCCTTCAGTAGCCGTATTCATATGAATATGTGCCGGGTGCATTCCGCCGTCAGGTGTGCCGTTTAGCATAAGTGTAGCTAGTGCCTCACCATTTAATCTTTCTTCAAACATTACTGACCCGCTAATGCCGTCAACATCTTTTTCGTTTAATGTATAAGATTTAGTTTCACCTGTTAACTCATTTTGACCTATATCGCCTTGTGCCACAATAGTAGCAAGTTGGTCCATGCTTAAGTGTACGTTTACGTATCCGTCTACATCTAAGACATCGGCATAACCAAACATGGTTCCATCGTCTAACATAGAGACATTAGAAACGCTCATTCCAGTAGTGCCATCCACAGGTGTAAATGTGTATAGAATTCCGCCGCCTTCAGCTGCTGTATTGGCGTGTATGTGCGTGGGATGCATTCCGCCATCTGGTGTCCCGTTTAGCATAATTGTAGCTAGTGCCTCTCCATTTAATCTTTCTTCAAACATTACTGAACCACTAATGCCGTCAACATCTTTTTCATTTAAAGTATAAGATTTAGTTTCACCTGTTAACTCATTTTGACCTATATCGCCTTGTGCCACAATAGTAGCAAGTTGGTCCATGCTTAAGTGTACGTTTACGTATCCGTCTACATCTAAGACATCGGCATAACCAAACATGGTTCCATCGTCTAACATAGAGACATTAGAAACGCTCATGCCCGTAGTACCATCCACAGGTGTAAATGTGTATAGAATTCCACCGCCTTCAGCAGCCGTATTCATATGGATATGTGCCGGGTGCATTCCGCCGTCAGGTGTGCCATTTAACATGATTGTAGCTTGAGCTTCACCGTTTACACGTTCTTCAAAAACCACTGACCCGTTTATTCCGTCAACATCTTTTTCATTTAAAGTATAAGATTTAGTTTCACCAGTTAACTCATTTTGACCTATATCGCCCTGTGCAACTACAGTAGCTAAATCTTGCGCACTCAGGTGAATGTTGATGTAGCCGTCAAAATCTAATAAGGTGTTGTAATCTAAGGCATTACCATCATCTGTTTCCGTTACAAACGTTTCGCTCATACCTGTAGCGCCATCAACAGGATTTAAAGATACTGCGATTCCTCCACCTTCTGCAGCCGTATTAAAATGGATGTGAGATGGATGCAAACCATCTTGAGGTGTTCCCGTAACATCCAATTCTACTAGGACACTGCCATCTGTTTGGTCTGTAAAAGTTGCCGTGCCCGATACACCGGAGTTGGATCTTTCAAAAAGCTGGTAAGTTTTAGACTGTAGGTTTGGGTTTATTACATTCTCATCATCGTCATCACTACAACCTACAAAAAAGAGCGATGCGATGAATAACATTAAAATCGTTTGTGTTTTTAAATACTTCATTGTTTAAGTTTTTATTGTTCAAACATATTTACGAAGCATCTTTTTTAATGGTTCACTTTAAAAGTTCTTTTTTGCTTATTTTAACGTATGATTGCCTGAAAAAGCAATGATTTTAAAATTTAAACACTTTATTCACAATGTTTTAACGAATCAATTGAGAAGTTAAGAAGTCATAAAATTATCAGGTTATTTTATAATTTTGATAAATTGATGTTGAGTTATCTTTGATTTACGCAGTGCCAAGATCGTTACAAAAAGTACTATAAGTATTGATTAACAATAAATACTCTTTTTAATCCTTATCAACCTTCTGGCTTGCCGTGTTAAAGCAAAGCGTTCCCAATATCCTGAGGAAATTTGACAGGTGATTTTTCATGAATTCTAATCATGCTATCTTATCTAATTAGCAGATATTTAAAATCATGAATCGAATATTAGATGTCGTCTTTTATGAATTGGTAGTACCTAAGACAAAAAGCTTTTCTAAAGTAGGCGTTTCGCTTCCACCTTCAGGTTCTAAAGTAATACCAAAAGCTTCTGAAGAATTTTTATTATCCAACACAAAAAGAGCATTCGATTGGTCAAAACCTTCAAGTAATCCAATACTGGTAGGGGTAAGGGGATCCAGCTTTAAAGACCAAACTTGGTATACCATGCCTTTAGGGGCGTTAGGGAGGTCTTTAGCATCAATAATTACTTTGTTTTCTTTGGTGTTCCAAAATACAACGGCTTTGGAAGAGGGCGATATGTCTTGACCGGACAGCTTAATAATTTCTGTTTCTGTGGAAATGGCTAGCGACAGTAAGTCGTCTTTGTAATTAAGTTCGAAGATCTGTTTTAGCAAACTGTCTTTAAGTGTTTTATTTTCTTGAATGTTTGCATTTAAGTTGGTGCTAATTGACGTATTTTTTTGAAATTGAAAGCCAAACAAAAGTAGAAAAATAGCTGCAGCAGCCCAGCCTGCCACTTTTGCCAAAGGAAACACTTTTGGCTTTGTAGTCGTTGAAATGGATTTGACATTAGTTTGTTCTGAAACTCTATCTGTTACAATTTTTTTGAGTACTGCTGTAAAATCTTGATTGTCCGATGTTGTAGCTTGGCCTGCCAGGTGCATTACTACATTTTCGATGTCTTCAACTTCTTTTTTTAAAGCCTCGTCTTGCTCTACAAGTACTGCAATTTCTTTATTTCTCTCCTCAGACAACAACCCTGCTACGTAGAGTTCTAATTCTCCAGATGTAATTAACTCCTTATTTGTCATTTTCTAGGGTGTTACGTAGCGCTTTTAAACAATTTCTATTTCTACTTTTTACCGTTCCTAAAGGAATTGAAAGTAAGTCTGCGGCATCTGCCTGGGTGTATCCTTTAAAGTATAGCGCATTTATCAATTCTACACATTTCTTTTTTAAAGTCTTAATAAGACGTTTTAGCCCATCGTATTCTTTCGTGTCTTTTTCTTCGCTGGGTTTCTCTAATATATGTACGAATAAATCTAGCGAATGGTTCTTTTTATTGTTTTTAAAGTCTCTAGACCTTGTATAGTCTATGGCTTTGTTTCTGGCGATATTTAGCAACCATGTAAAAAAACGACCCTTCGAAGCATCATAAGTGTCAGCCTTTTGCCATATCTTAAGAAAAACATCCTGACATATTTCCTGAGCAATAGCTTCATCATTAACAATTACATTTATGGCTCCACAAATATTGGTAGCGTACATCTTATGAAGTTCTTCAAAAGCTTCAACTTTTTTTTCTTTAAAATCTTGAATAATACGATCAAGTTTTGTCATAAACACATTAGCTTTTGTCGTAAATATAAAGGAAATGGATGGTATAAGAAGAATTAAAAGATTTAAATTCTATTTGGTTTGATAAAAAATATTGAAAGAATAACCGCCACAAAAGTAATAATCAACAAAAATGAAAAACTCACCTGAAGTGTAAAAGCGTCCGAAATGTAGCCCATGATAATGGGTCCAACCATAAATCCGGCAAAACCTGTTCCGGTTACAAATGAAATGGCTTTGGAGGCAGAAATGGTTTTGGTTTTACCTGCCAGCCTTATCAGCTCTGGAATTATGACTGAAAACCCAAGGCCGATAATACCAAATCCAACTACTGTGAAAACAAGACTATTGGATAACACTAAGATATAGCCCAAAACGGCCAAAACACATCCTAAGACAATTACTTTTACAGATCCGATTTTTTCGCTTATGCCATCACCAAGAAATCGACCAATCGTCATTGTAATTGAAAAAATGGTAAACCCTAAACCTACCAAATTTTCTGAGGTTACGTTTACAATGTCTTTTAAATAAATGGAGCTCCATTGTTCTATTGCTCCTTCGTTGCCCATCACAATCATGGCTAATATGGCCAGGACAATTAAAGGCATATAGGAATTAATTGAAACTTTTTCGCTGGAATGTTCAACTATACTTTCTTTAATATGGTAGTAGGACTTAATCAGTATAAAATTTATCCCAATAACCAAACCGGACATTATCATAAAATGCACCAGAGGGGTTTTTATAAAATTCATAATCACCATTCCTAATGTTGCACCAATTGCACCACCGAGACTAAAGAAACCGTGTGCAGAAGACATGAAATTTACATTATCTCGCTTTTCGATTTCTGATACTAAAGTATTCATGGATATGTCTGTAAACCCAGAAAATATACCTACAATGTATAAGGATATACAGAGCCAGACATAACTTGTGGTGAGCACCGGAAAAATAAACATGATGCTAAAAAGCGAAATACCAATAAATGTGCAACGCCCTAATCCAATCGTTTTAGTAAGCCAAGGTAAAAAAGGAATAATGGATAATAGTCCTAATGCCAAGCAAAATAGAGCAAGACCAATCTGTCCGTCATCTAGATTTAGCTTTTCCTTTACTTGTGGGATATATAAGACCCACGTACCAATCATAATATTAAGTGAGCAGAATACCCAGACAACAGCAAAATATCTTTTGTAGGATAAAATAAGTCTTAAGGATTTCATGGAAACAATTCCTCTGGTGTTTTAAGCTCGTTTAAGCTTTCTTTTAAGTCTTCGCTTAAGAGCGAAAGCCCATATTGGTAAGACGCGTTCATCCAGCCAAAACCAGACGGGGTGATGTAGTCAAACTCTGTACCTACATTACCATACTCCGCATAGACTTTGTGGGTGCAATTTACCACATCGTATTTTTCCGGAATAGTGCCATTGTAATCGGTAGCATTTTTTGTAATCATCCATAACCAACGATAGATAAATTCTTGAGCTTCTGCTTCGTAGCCATAATTCATTAGCCCTTTCCACAACATCATTTGATGTGGAGCCCATCCGTTAGGATAATCCCACTGTCTGGCGACATCACTGGTTGCAAAGGCTTCGACAGATGCTTTAGAAGAGCTAAGGATGCCACCTCTGGCTTTAAGCGTTTTGACAAGGCTGTTTTTAAGTTGTTCTGCTTGCTCTTTTGTGACTAGGTTTGCCCAAAGCGGGAAGTAATTGGTTGCCGATTCATATACCAAAGGTGTTTCCGTTTTGTAATTGTAATCGTAAAACACTTTATCTTTCTCATTCCACAGATATGTATTCATAAGTTTTTTTCGGTTTTCGGCCTTATTAAGCCAGAAATCTGCGTTGAGGTCTTGGCCATTATAAGCAAAGCTATTGTTAAAATAGGTTTTGATTAAAAACGCCAAATCTGTTTCGTACTTATACAACAGCGTATTTAAAGCAACAGGGTTTAAATCTGCACAAACTCCGTCCAGCCGCCAAGTAGTGTCATGTCCACTTTCTCGAAGGCTTCTGTCGTGTAAAAAATATTCGTCTAAACTTGGTAAGGACAAATCCGTGTTTTTGTTTAGAGGGCTTCTCTTCAGGGTTCCATTTTGGTAGGCCGCCGTAAATTCTTCAACACTCATGTTGTATTTCTCGGCATATATTTCCAGATGTTCATCAAAATGTCCTTTTTCGGTTTCCGGAGGGATGCCTATACCTTCAGCATAATAGCGGTTTAGTCCGTTAGGGGCTAATTTGCCACCTTCATTCATCCAAACCTTAAAGTATTCGTCCATGGCAGAAGTGGTCATTTGTCTGAGCCAGTCTTCATCCTTTCCTTGTAAAGATTCATAGGTTTCTCTAATGAAAGATGTTAAAAATGGCGGTTGACTTCGCGTGAGGTAATAACTTCTGTTGGCATTTAATATTTTGCCATAGTGTTCAATTTGATAAGCAAAATTTTCGACCATAGCTTTAGACAAATCTGCTCTGCCGTCCAGGTTTAAACCTACACCTTCAAAATACGAGTCCCAGCCATACATTTCGTTAAAACGACCTCCCGGAACAACAAAAGGAACACCTTCGTCATTACTGATTTTTAAACTTAAAATACCCGGTTTATCATTGATAGACTTTACATATTCCGGGGAAATGTCTTCAGGCAAAACAACAATTTCGAACTGGTCAAAATCATCTTCAAGCGCTTTAAAATAAGCTATACCTACAGAATCTGTAGCCGGTACATAAAGCCTTCTCATCAACGAGTCTGCAGCTTTGGTGTCGGTAAGTATGCGTTCTAATCCGGATTTGTCTACACGCCTTGTCAAGTTGTCCCAGTATTTAGTTTTGATGAGTCGAGATAATCTCTCTGCGGGTTTTTCTTTAATACGAGTTAAGGGAATCTCGGCTACATCTTTACCTTCGGTTTTGGCTAAAGCGAGCTCCTGGAGCAGATTAGATAGGTGGTAGGTGCCTTTTACTTCAACATCCAAACCATCAAGGGTTTTTACCACAAAAATTTTATCTGCAGTATCGTCTTTTGTGATTTTTTTGTCTTTGTCTGTGTCTTCGTCTTTTTCTAGTGCAGCAAGGGTTTCATTAACTTTAAGCTTTAGCACATTTGGATTGTTAGGTTTCTCACAAGAAAGCATAACGTAAACTAAGCAAATAATGAAAGATTTTATTTTAAAGGATTTCATAAGTAGTATTAAATATTAATTCAATATTAGTTTGGATTATTTTCTTTTAAACGCAAGGCTAAAATGGAAGCAATAACAAAACATGTTCCGGCAAAAAACATGGCATAAATGGCATTATTGCTTAACAGGTATTTGTAAATGGGGCCAAAAGTTAAGGTTTGTATTCCCATAGGGATAACAATCATCATGTTTAGAATTCCCATATAAACACCTCTTCGGTCTTGGGGAACGACTTTAGATACCATGGTGTAAGGAATACCCATCATTGCAGCCCAGCCAATCCCGAAAAGAACCATTGGTGCTAATACCAATATTGGGTCCTGTATGTTGGGGATGCTAAATAGAGCAATTGCTGTACCAAGTAAACTTAAAGCGTACACCTTTTTGTTGCCAAAACGTAGCGTAAGCGGCACAAGGGCTAGCGCAACAACCATGGTAATTATATTGTAAGTGGTATTCATTTTGGCAGCTTGGGCAGCAGCTTCGGAGGTTGTAAATTCTAGAGTTTGTCTAAATAATGGCGTAATAAATTGCCAGTAAACAAACAAGGCATACCACTGGAATAAATATACTGCGGAGAGTTTCCACATGAATTTTGGCATGTCTTTTACGGCCTGTATTATTTCGTTAAAAGGCTCTCTAACACGATGAGCAAAACCTAAACTTTTACTGTGATTTATTTCAGCAAGTTCTTCAACGGTTGGAGGGATTTCCGGTGTTTTTAGTACAGACCATAAAATGGTAGTAATAGATAAAATACCGCCTATATAAAATGAATAATACAACCATTGTGGGATTTTGCCGGCTACTTCAACATCGCCGCCAAACCAGTCTTGAAATAGTATGATAGAGCCGTTGGCTAATAAAATACCGGCACCAACAAACAAACTTTGCATTTGAAAACCAAGACTTAACTGTTTTTCTGGGAGCTTGTCTCCCACAAAGGCCCGATAGGGTTCCATGGCCATATTGTTGCCCACATCCAAAATCCAAAGTAAGCCAACAGCAAACCATAATACAGGACTGTTTGGAAAAGCAAAAAGACATAAACTCCCTAAAAGTGCACCAATCAAAAAATAAGGTTTACGTCTGCCCCAACGCGGTGACCAGGTTTTGTCGGACATTGCTCCAATAATGGGTTGTACCACTAATCCTGTAATTGGACCAGCAATATTTAATATCGGTAACATATCTTCTGGTGCGCCTAAGTACAAAAAAATAGGATTGATGGCTGTTTGTTGTAAGCCAAAGCTGTATTGGATGCCTAAAAATCCAACATTCATATTAAAAATTTGCCAGAACGACAGTTTGGGTTTTGCTACCTTCATATATGTTTGGTTTTTAAATGCGTATTTGCATAACAGACGCTATAATTTTATATTAAATATCATTTTGGTTTAAATTATCATGTCCGCAAATTTGGATTGTCTGCTTATAATATCATGTTCGATTTGGAGAACTTTTTCATTAAAATCGTCCATCACATCTCTTGCACGCTCTAAACGGTTTGCTCTAGTCTCTTTATACGTTTTATTAATAAAGATTTTAAAAGCAGGCTCTTCTAAAAGCATGGTGTATGTGCCTTCTACAATACAAAAATCGTATGCTTTCGGATTTACCATTTCTTCAATTATCCTGTTTTCTTCGTAAATAACTAAAGGTTTTTCTAATGAAGATGTTTGGGATGTTAAAAATGCTTTGATTTGTTGGTCTAGAAGATTTAAATTTACTTCGTGAGCCCCCACATTTTTTAAATCTTTCAGGCGATTGTTATGATTGTCTTTTGGCGGCAGTAAAAAATAATCGTCGATGTGAAAAACAAAACCTTTACGGTTTAGCTTTTTTTCAATATCTAAACGCAACGCATGCGCAAGAGATGTTTTTCCACTACCTGATTCGCCGGCAACAGCTATGCAAATCCTATTGTTTATTAAATCTTCCTGAAGTAATCCAATTACTTTTTCGGTTATTTTTTGATAACTCGAGTGGTATATAATGTTGTCACCTATCATGTCTCAATTGGTTAAAATAATAAAAGCACATCACCCCAAATTAATTTACCTTCCAAATTCTCTGCTTTCATTCTAAATTTTGTTTTAATAGCTAAATTTTAAATTGAAATTATTGTATCAAGACATTTTTAATAGCCTAGCTTCCCAAGGACTTAATGCTTCAAATGTCTTTGTATTATTGTAATTTGAAATTAATGATTTATAACGTGATACATCTTCATCAATATTAATATTTAAATTCTTTCCTGTAAAGTTTAGTAATATGAGAAATGAGCCTTCGTCATCCCAGCGTTTATAAAAAAATGATGTTTTATTTTCTTCGTCAATACACTGGTAGTCTCCATACACTAATGTTTTGTATTGCTTTCTTAAGGAAATCATTTTTCTATAGAAATTTAAAATAGAGTTTGGTTCATTTTCTTGACGTTCAACATTTATTTCAGTAAAGTTATCATTTACCATAAGCCATGGCTTTCCATCTGAAAATCCTGCATTTTTAGAAGAATCCCATTGCATAGGCGTACGTGCATTGTCTCGACTTTGCTTATGCACCAACTTCATTAGGGTTTGCTGGTCTACACCTTTTGCTTCCAAATCTTTGTAAGCGTTTAAGGTTTCCACATCATTGTAATAGCTTATGTCCGGATAGGCTACATTTGTCATGCCTATTTCATCACCTTGGTACACGTATATTGTTCCTCTCATGGTAAACAAAAGCAAAGCGAGTAATTTAGCAGACTCATTATGGAAATGCTCTGCATCTCCAAAACGATTCACCATTCTTGAGAAGTCGTGGTTGCCCAAAAATATACTGCCCCAGCCCTTGTCGCTTAATTTCCTGTCCCAGTCCCCAAAAATCCTTTTAAATTTTGGTAACGAAAAATCAACCGGGTCGTATTTGCCGCCAACGCCATTGTCAATAAACAGATGGTCAAAGTGGAAAATCATGTTCAGCTCATTTCTATCGGCTTTTACATAATCCAAACCATTATCTAAATCTATGCCCGGTCCTTCGCCAACGGTCATGATATCGTATTTGGATAAGACTTTTTGGTTTAATTCTTTTAAGTAAGTATGAATTTTTGGCCCATTGGCATAATAGCACTTTATGGTTTCGCCATAATCTTCCGGAACATGGCTGTCTGGTAAACCTTCAGGTTTGGATATCAGCGAAATAACGTCCATGCGGAATCCATCGACGCCTTTTTTGCACCAGAATTCAACTATGTCATGTATTTCCTGCCTTACTTTCGGGTTATCCCAATTTAAATCAGGTTGTTTTTTGGTAAAAAGATGCAGGTAATACTGATTAGTTGTATTCTCAAGCTCCCAAGCAGAACCACTAAAAAAGGAGCCCCAGTTGTTAGGCGGTAATTTGCCCTTGCCATCTTTCCAAAAGTAATAATCTCGATAAGAATTGTCCTTGGATTTTTTTGCTTCTTTAAACCACTCATGTTCGTCCGAGCTGTGGTTTAAAACAAGGTCCATCACTAATTTAAGACCTTTTTCATGCATTTTTTTCAGCAGCATATCAAAGGCTTCCGAACCACCAAAGTCGTCAGAAATTTTTCTGTAATCGGAAATATCGTACCCATTGTCGTCGTTTGGCGATTCATAAACAGGACAAAGCCAAATGATGTCGACACCTAAAGATTTTATATAGTCCAGTTTTTCTATGATGCCATGAATATCGCCAACCCCATTTCCGGTTGAGTCTTTGTACGATCGTGGATAAATTTGATATACAACACCTTCTTTCCACCAAGTTTTTTTCATAAAATCTATTTTTAAATTTTAGAATACAAAATAGGTCCCTATAACCAGCAAAGAAATTATTATTCCACATAATATAGCGTATCTCCATGGTGTTGCATCCACGGAGTCCGTAATAATGGGCTGGTATACCTTCTTATTCGGTTGTAGTTTGCTTACCAAGAACATGACAATAATATTCAACACAAATAAAATACCCATCACGTGAAGATAATGCGGATAGGCTTCTGCCTCAATTATGCTTAATTGGCTTGGGTCTGTAATGCCACTGGCTACAGCTTCTGCAACCGCTGAGCTTCTAAAATAAGGTTCCAGAAATATAAGACTTATAAGGTATAATGCTACGCCTACTGTTAAGACAAGTTTTGCGCCAAGTGCAGGTACTTTTTTGGTAAATACACCAACTATAACCACAGCAAATATCGGTACACTTAAACTTCCCAGAGATTGTTGAATATAGCTGAAAAGGCCATCTGGCGCAAACGCTACAAAAGGCGAAATTAACATTGAAATAAGAGCCACAACAAGACCAAAATACTTTCCTGCTGTTACGGTTTCCTTTTCTGTTGCATCTTTTTTGAAGTACAATCGGTACAAATCAAAGCCAAATAATGTGGCACTACTGTTTAGCAAACTATTAAACGAACTAAGCACAGCTCCAAACAGTACTGCGGCAAAAAAGCCTATAAATGCTGTTGGTAATACTTTTTTGACTAAAGAAGGGTAGGCTTCATCCGGATTGTCTAATTCGGCTCCAAAAATGTGCCATGCCAAGATGCCGGGAACAACAACTATTACTGGGATAATAAATTTTACCAAGGCTGCTAAAAGCATTCCTTTTTGCCCTTCCTTTAAACTTTTGGCCGCAAAAACACGTTGTAAAATCGACTGATTTGTACCCCAATAATAAATTTGAGCAAGCATCATACCTGTAAAAATTGTACCGAAAGGTATTGAGGAATCTACAGCGCCCTGCATCTCAAATTTGTCAGGATTTTCTTTCCATAATACCGAAAGCCCTTCGAAAATGCTGCCATCTCCTATTAATAGCAATCCGAAAACAGGGATAAGTAACCCCCCTATGAGCAGGCCAATAGCATTTATAAGGTCTGAAACGGCAACAGCTTTAAGGCCTCCAAAAATCGCATAAATAGAGCCAATAATACCAATACTCCAGACACATATCCATATCACACCCCAGTCGGAAATGCCCAGAATTTCCGGTAAATCAAACATGGTACTAAAGGCTAAAGATCCCGAATAGAGAATTGTCGGTAACAACACGACGGTATAGGCTGCTAAAAACAGCAAGGACAATAGTGCTTTGGTTTGTTGGTCAAAGCGTCGTTCTATAAATTCCGGAATGGTTGTAATCCCGGAGCGCATATATTTAGGTAATAGAAAAATAGCAGCAAAAATAATGGCTATTGCAGCCAGCGTTTCCCAAGCCATTACCATCAGACCTTCTTTAAAAGCGGCCCCGTTAAGCCCAACAATTTGTTCCGCGGAAAGATTGGTTAATAATAAAGATCCGGCAATGGTTATTGCTCCTAAACTTCTTCCGGCCAGGTAGTAGCCGTCTGCCGAACTTTCGTCTGTTTTTCTTGTGGCGTACCAAGATATTATGGCCACTAATGCAGTAAAACCTACAAAACTTATTCCTGCAAGCATGTCTTAAAAAATTATGATTTTATATATTTTGCCTAAATATATAAAAATAGTTAATATTAAATTTAATACTTTTGAGACATTCTTAAAACTTAATCCTTTTCGTTTGATATTCTATTCAAAAATTAGGGTTAATGTTGACTAAAATTATTAAATATTCAAAATAATGAAACATACATCCAAAGATATCCAAGGCGTAATGTTCAATGCATATCCCGATAGTATTGGAACTCATTTTTCAGATACTTTAAAGCTTTTAAACTCAGAAGACTTTAAGGATGCGTTTGCTTTGTTTTATGTGTTACCTACTTTTTTTAATAGCGATTTGGATAGAGGATTTTCTGTTATCGATTATAACATAAACCAAGACTTGGTCTCCAATGATGATTTAGAAACTGTAAAACAATTAGGTATCGACTTGAAATTTGACATTGTTTTAAATCATCTCTCTGTGGCATCACCACAATTTAAAGATGTTTTAGAAAAAGGAGAAGATTCCAAGTATAAAGATTTCTTTATCAATTGGAATACCTTTTGGGAAGCCCATGGAAAGCTTAATAACGAAGGAATTATTATACCTGATAAAGCGTATCTAGACAAATTATTTATGCGTAAAGCAGGTTTGCCGATTTTAAAAGTAAAATTCCCTGACGGAAAAGAACACCCTTATTGGAATACGTTTTACCAAAAAATCGGTTATCACTCATTGTATCCCAAGGATTTAGAACGCTTGAATTTATCTACAGATAAGACTCTTGAAATTTGTAAATATTTAAATAAAAAACTAGAAACTTCAACTGAAATTGATTTTGAAGGCTTTGAACTTTCAGAAGCGATTAAAACTGAAATTGAAGCCATCCTTGATGCTAAGAAATATTATCTAGGTCAAATGGACGTGAATGCCAATTCGCCACTGGTTTGGGATTTTTATGAAGAAACTTTGCAAAAATTAAAAAGCTATGGCTGCAAAATATTGCGCCTTGATGCGTTTGCATATTTGCATAAAGCGGTTGGTGAAACTAACTTTTTTAATGTTCCGGGAACATGGGATTACCTTCAGCATATTAGTGAGTTAGCCGATAAACATGGTATTACAGTTTTGCCGGAAATCCATGCTGAATATGGTTCTGGTTTACATAAGGAAGTCGCTGATAAGGGCTATATGATTTACGACTTTTTTCTACCCGGATTGTTGATTCATGCTATCGAATTTAATGATAATACTGCACTGCTTAAATGGACAAAAGAGATTTTAAATCATGGCTACAGGACTGTGAATATGCTGGGTTGTCATGATGGCATACCTGTATTGGACTTAAAAGGTAAGATCATAGACGGCGATTATCACGAAGGCTTGTTAGAGGATACAGCCATAGAACAAATTATGGATATTGTAATTAGTCGTGGTGGTAAAGTAAAAAACCTTTACGGTCCCAATGGCGAAAAAATATCATATTATCAGGTAAATGCTACTTTTTTTAGTGCTTTAGGCGAAGACGAACAAAAGCTATTGCTTTCCAGAGCGATACAACTTTTTATGCCGGGTATTCCTCAGGTATGGTACCTCGATTTATTTGCCGGAAAGAATGATTATGAAGCTGTTAAACAAGCAGGCGATGGCGGTCATAAAGAAATAAATAGAACCAATATAAGCAAGGCTTTTGTTGAGCAAAACCTTACAGAAGCTGTCGTCCAAAACCAGTTGAAACTTTTGCGCTTACGAAATACCAACAAGGCGTTTGCGGGTCAACTTACACTTCATCCTACTGAAGACCATAAAATAGATTACTACTGGAACAATGGGGAAGATTTTGCACATCTTAAGGCAAACTTAAAAACCTATGCTTTTAGCATTTCAAGCTTTACTAAAGAAAGCAATCAGCTGCTGGAGTATAATTTCTAAACCATACTGAATTAAAAAAAGGTCTCAAATAGTTTAAGATATCAACTAATTCCTGAGTTGAGTGCTTTTTATTTGAGACCTTTTTAACAATAAACCAGACTAATAACCAGAATTGCGTTATTTGTTTTGTGGTAGCACAATTTCGCTACAGACAACTTCGGTTATATACCGCTTTTGCCCATCTTTGGTTTGATAAGATCGGCTACTTAATTTACCGGAGATAACAACTTCTCGGCCCTTAGTGACATAATTTTCGATGATGTCTGCAGTTTTACCCCAGGCTACGATATTGTGCCATTGCGTGTTTTCCACTTTTTCGCCTTTTGCAGTAGTATAATTCTCATTGGTAGCAAGACTGAACTTTGCTAGTTTTTTTCCGGAATCCAAATTTAAAATTTCCGGATCTTGTCCTAATCTTCCCATTAACTGCACGTGATTTCTTAAATTACTCATGATACTAAATTTTTAAAGTTAAACATTACGTCGCTGCCAAAATGTATGAGTCAGTAACAAACGACAGTGCAAATATGAAATGCATACCAAAAATTACTCGGTAAATAAGTAGGTACTTACGTTTAATTACGTTTGTAAGCGTTTGTAAATGGATAAATAATTTAAAAGCAATGTTTTATAACTTTATTATGCTAAGTAAAAAAACTTCTTTTTTTTTATAAAATAGGATTGTGAGATTTTGTTTACAGCATTTATAGCTCTTATTTTTAAGGAGTCATGAGGTATATCTATCTGCTTCAGGAGTTATACAAATTTATTTTTGAGACGTCGCTACAGTACTACTTGCCCATGAGTCTTTACAGTTTATTAGGTCTGCAGGATTAAAACATAACAAGAATCATATTTAGTTAAATTAATAGGTTCGAGAGTCTAAATTTTTAGATAATTTTTGTAATTTTACTTAAAACTATCTAAAATTTATTTCTAACAAATTTTCAATAAGAACATTTTTAAATGGAGGCTACAAAGAAGCAGAATAAGGAAAAGATTGTTATTGGAGTTGGTTCTTCTGCCGGAGGCATCAAAGCACTTCAAAGTTTTTTTGAGAAACTGCCAAAAGATTCGGGTTTTGCAGTGGTTGTTGCTCAACACCTCAGTCCTGTGCACAAGAGTAGCTTACCTCAAATTATTCAAAAAAGCACTAAACTACAGGTGCAACAAGCCAGCAATGGTTTAAGTTTAGATGGAGGCAATATTTATATTGCACCACCTGATAATGATATCGAAGTAAGGAACGGAAAAATAGTTTTAAGCCCTTCAGATACAGATTTTGGTCCAAAGCCCAGTGTTAATAAATTGCTTTACAGCATTGCTCAGGAATATAAAGAAAACAGTATTGCTGTAATTCTTTCCGGGACAGGTACCGATGGTGCTGCAGGTTCAGAGTACCTTCAGTCTTCCGGTGGGAAAGTACTTGTTCAAAACCCTAACGAAGCAGCTTTTGATGGTATGCCCTTAGCAACACTGAGTCATGTAGCTATAAGTGTAACGGCAAATGCTTCCGAGCTTGGTGATAAGATAAAAGACTTTATATTAAATAATGAACCTTTAGGGACAGACGAGATTATAGAAACATCTAGTGATGCCCTAACCAAGATTTTAAAAATACTGGAACAACATTCTGGTGTAGATTTTAGACGATATAAGTTAAGTACAATTGAGCGAAGGCTTAATGGAAGAATGCTCAAATTAGGTTTGTATAATTTTGAAGATTATATCCAACAAATTAAAGAAAGACCTAGTGAGCTGCAGGTTTTATTCGAGTATTTGCTTATTGGTGTTACGGAGTTTTTTCGTGAGCCCGACGCATTCAAAGCCCTGGAAGGCGAATTAGAGAAATACATAATAGATTATGACAAGCAGGATTTAAGGTTTTGGGTGCCAGGTTGTGCATCAGGCGAAGAGGCTTACAGTCTAGCTATTATTGTTAGCGAGATTAACAAACGGCTTAAGAAAGACATAAAGTTGCAAATATTTGCGACAGATATAGATAGAAAAGCACTGCAAACCGGCCGTAAAGGCATATACTACAAAGATAGAGTAGACGGTTTGCCAAAAGATATCATTAGCCGCTATTTTAAAGTAAAAGATAATTATTACGAAGTAAATAAGGACTTAAGGTCCAAGATTTTGTTTTCTAATCATGATCTTACCGCAAATGCCCCATTTAGCAAGATAGATTTGGTGACCTGCCGTAACCTATTCATTTACTTTAATCGGGATTTACAAAACGATATATTGCCTCTGTTGCATTACAGTCTTAATGAAAACGGCATCCTTTTTATGGGTAAATCCGAAAACATTTCAAATTTTGGAAGCCTTTTTAAGACGATTGCCAAAAAGCATCGTATCTGGCGAAAAATCAATCACAAAAAAAACGACCCTATAAAGTTAGTTCGTTTTAAAAGTAATACCAAAACCAAAAACACCAGCAAACCACTTAGTGCTTACAGCAAGGGGATAAGAGAGATGGTTCAAAATAGCTTTTACCAGGAGTTACATCATCCTTATGTTGTTGTAAATACAGATATGGAATTAGAGTTTATAAATGGAGATCCGGATCCATTTGTTAAACTAGGGCAAGGTGCAGTAACCAACTCGCTTGTAAAACTATTACATCCTATGCTTCAAATTGAGGTGCAGGATACCATAAGGCTAGCACAGGAACATAATGAAATGACTGTCGGCAATTTTCATGTTTTAAAAGACGAAGCCAATACCAAAATCGTTCGCCCGGTAGTGTATCCGATTTTTAGTCTACAAGGTTTGTTTTTTATTATTGTATTCGATCATTTCTTATTAAAGGAACTTCCAAGAGTGAATAAAGACTTAGGCTCTCTTCACGAACAAGCAGAATACCAGTTTTTACAACAAGAATTAATCTCCACCAGAGAACACCTTCAATCTTATGTGGAAGAATTGGAGACTTCCAATGAAGAAATGCAGGCCTTAAATGAAGAACTCCAAAGTACAAATGAAGAATTACAAAGTCTAAACGAAGAGCTTGAAACCTCCAATGAGGAGCTTCAAAGTACCAACGAAGAGATGCAGGTCGCTTACCAACAACTTGACAATACCCATAATGAACTGAAAAAAAAGGATTTTATGTTGGAAGAAAACATCTCCTTTTTAGAGGCTATTTTGGACAACAACGAACAAGCCATATTCATTATAGACCACGAAGACAAACTAACGCGCTACAATGCTAAAGCAAAGACGGTTTTAAAAAATTTAGGTGAAACTATTAGTCTTGACACCTCTATATATGTACAGCTTCCAAAAGAATGGAACGCAACTATAGAGGACTACCTTGAACAAGCTAACAAAAAAGATGTTTGGCAAAAAGAAATCACTTTTGAGAATAGTAAAAAGAGGTATGTGTTCATGTTAAGCATTACCAAAATTAAAAATAATCCGGAATCGACAGTTAGTAAAATCATAAGCCTTTTTGACGTTACCAAAGACACGCTCCTTAACGAACAGCTATCTAAAGTGAACTTACTGATGAATCAAGTAGGTCAGATTGCATCGATAGGTGGTTGGGAATTGGATGTTAAAACGGGAAATGTCACCAGAACTGAAGAAAATTACAGAATCCATGGTCTTCCAATAGGGGATAGTCCCGGGTTACTGAATAGTCTTGAATTTTTTCCTCAAGATGCCCGAAAGGAAATGGCAGACTTGGTAGATAACCTTATTAAAAGTGGTACACGATACGATGCTGTTTTGCCTTTTGTAGCACTGGATAACAAGGCTAAGTATGTACGTGTTACCGGCAGACCTTTTTATGATAAAAATGGACAGATTACTAAGGTTTGGGGGACCATACAAGACATTACAGACCAGCACAGAAGGCGCTTAGAAATCGAAGCCTTAAACGAGGAGTTGCAAAGGTCTAACAAAGAGCTTACTGAGTTTGCTTACATCGCATCTCATGATTTGCAGGAACCCTTACGTATGATTTCCAGTTTTACCCAGCTTTTAGCCGACCGTTATAAAGACAAGCTGGACGAAAAAGCACAGGACTATATTTCTTATGCCGTAAATGGGGCAAAACGGATGAAGGAAATGATTACCGATCTCCTTGAATATTCCAGGGTAAATACGAGTGTTGATGAGGTAACCGACATAAGTCTGGAAGGCATTATAAACGATGTAAAATTGTTGCTAAAATCTAAGATAGAAAACACTGGAGCTCTCATATCTGTAGGAACGTTGCCGGAAATAAAAGGTATTAGAGTATTGGTAAGTCGGTTGTTTCAAAACCTGATAGATAATGCCATAAAATATACAGAGGAACGTCCAATTATTCATATTAGCAGTAGAGAAGATAGTGCCTACACTTACATAGATGTAAAAGATCAAGGTATAGGGATAAACCCTAATAAATACGAAGATATTTTTGTGATATTTCGACGACTACACGGTCCTGAAGCCTATGAAGGAAATGGTATGGGACTGGCCGTCTGCAAGAGAATCATGTTGCGCCATAACGGAAACATAACCGTGAAATCGCAATTAGGCAAAGGATCTACCTTTACTGTTAGTTTTCCGAAACCTAAACTAAACTAAATAAGACATATATGAAAACAATAGCTATTATAGAAGATAATCCCGGAGATCAGGAGCTTATGGAGTCTGTTTTAGAAAGTATACCTCCGGGAGATGATTTTGAATTTTTTAACAATGCAGAAGATTTCGTAGAGGCTCTCGAACACGATATTGCATTACCAAAATTGATAATTCTCGACTTAAATCTTCCAAATAGTAGTGGTTTTAGTGTGTTAAAGAAACTCAATAAGATAAATAAAATACACTATGTTTCTGTTGTGGTTCTCTCCACCTCGCAAACCTCTTCAGACATTAAAAAAAGCTACGAACTTGGCGCAAATGCCTTTATTGGCAAACCACTAAGTTATGCTGAATTTAAAAACGCAACCCAAAATTTGGTTGAATTTTTTCTAAGACATAATCTTAATTTGTCTTAAACCTTAAAAACAAAGTGTTGGACTTAAAAATTTTACATATTGATGATTCACCAGGTGATCGTCGTTTAGTTTTAGAATATATTGAAGATTTTAGAACCTTAAACGTAACTTATAAGGAAGCTTCAAACTTAGAAACAGGAAAAGCCCTGCTCTCTCAGGAAAGCTTTGATGTTGTGCTATTGGACTTAAACCTGGTACACAGCTTAGGTGTCGAGACCCTTAAAAATATCGATCCTGTAAAAACATGTACAATTGTGCTCTCGGGCAATGAAAACCAAGATTTAGCTTTAGAATGTATAGAGAATGGCGCACAAGATTTTATACACAAAAATGAACTAACACCTAAAGTATTAGAAAAAACCATTCGGTTTGCTTTAAAACGCTGGCAAATCTATCAGCAAAAAGAGGAACTTAAAGCAAATTTGTTTTTTAAAGAGCAACAATTAGATTCTATAAATAGAACAAAGAACGCCTATATTGTAAGAACAGATCCTGAGGGACGCTACAGTTTCTTTAACGAAAGTTTTGCAGACACTTTTCTCAAAGAAGGAGAAAATCCAATCGGTTCCAATTCTTTACATCACATTATACCGGAAGATCATGAAAAAACCATCAAAACTGTAGAGAAATGTTTTGGTAATCCAGGAGATATTTTTACTGTAAATCTGCGTAAGCCGGGTCGAGAGGACGGACTTATTCATAATACCTCTTGGGAATTTATGGCTGTAGCAGACGCCGAAGGCAAAGTGATAGAAATACAGTGTACAGGCTATGATATTACGAGACAAAAAGAGGCCATACAAAATCTTAAGAATACTTATGTATTAAGCAAACTGGTGATCGATCATATTTCAGATTTGATGATCCTTTTTCATCAAAATTTGGAGGTAAATTTAGTGTCACCGTCCGTTTTTAAGATTATAGGGTTTACAGAAAGTGAATTTAAAGTCCTAAATTTTTTAGACCGCATTCATCCTAAAGATGTAGCAGGTGTAGAATCTGCATTTAAAAATGTAATTGTACGAGACACAACAGAAGTCTTTAGATATAGAATTAGACATGCCTTAGGACACTATATATGGCTAGAAACCCGGGCCAGTAGCTTTTTTGATCAAAAAAATAAAGAACGCCTCATTGTTTCAAATTCAAACAATATCAATACTACTGTTCAACTTCAAAAAGAACTTAAGCACAGTCAGGAGCGATATAGTAGCTTATTTAGTTTAAGTCCATATGCCATAGTGGTTACCGTTATGAATTCTGGCCTGATTTTAGAGGTCAATCAGGCCTTAAGTCGTATTTCCGGTTTTAGTCAGAAAGAGTTACGAGGTAAGAGTATAAACCGCTTAGTAACTTGGAAAAATCAAACAGATAAGGTAAATTATTTTAATAAACTAAAACAGGAAGGTTCTGTAAACAACTATCAAACAGAGTTTAACTTGCATGACGGTACATCACATCGTTGTATCCTTTCCGCTACAATAGCTACAATAAATAGACAAGAGTGTATTGTAAATATTATTCAGGACATTCATGAGCAACTAGAATTAGAGAAAATAGTTACGGAACAAGAGGAGCGCTACAAGAACCTTATCGATACAGCGGACGACATTATTTTCGAATTGAATACGGATGGAGAAATGACTTTTGTGTCCAAACAAGTCCTCAATTATGGCTACACGCAAAAAGAATTTTTGAGTATGCCTATTAAAGATTACATTCATCCTGAAGATCTAGAGTACGTACAATCAATATTACTGGAGTCTTTACAAAGTAAAGAAGGACTAAAAGGCCAACCTTATCGCGTTAAAAAGAAAGACGGAAAGTATGTATGGAACCAAACTAATGGTGCTGCAAGACTAGATACTAAGGGTAATGTAATAGGTGTTGTTGGCATAGCAAGAGATGTTACAAAAGAAATACAACGGCAAAAGGAATTAGACGAGGCAGACAAAGAAAAGTCTCGATTATATTTTAACTTAGAAAGTCAGAAGTTTGCCTTAGACCAGCATGCCATAGTGAGTATAGCCGATAGGCAAGGCAAAATTACTTATGCCAACCAGAAGTTTTGTGACATAAGCGGGTATCGTATGGAAGAACTCTTAGGACAAGATCACAGAATTATCAATTCCGGGTATCATGACAAAAAATTCTTTTTAAATTTATGGCAAACCATAGCCTCCGGAAAAGTATGGCAAGGAGAGGTGCTTAACAAGGCCAAAGATGGTAGTCTATATTGGGTAAAAACATCTATTGTCCCTCGTAAAGATGAAAAAGGAAGAATTCTGGAGTATATTTCTATGCGAACAGACATTACTGTTCGAAAAAATGCAGAAATCGAACTTTCTGAGCGAGAAGCTCGTTTAAGAGGACTTATTGATAGTGTAGAAGAAGAGATTTTTGCTGTAGATAAAAACTATCGTTTGCTCATAGCCAATCAAACATTTAGGTCTAATTTTAAATCTTTTTTTGGTATAGACGTTAAGCAAGGTATAGATTTTAGTAATTTACCTGAACTGCCGGCTGGAGTTTTCGACATGTGGAAACAACGCTACGATTTGGCTTTTAGCGGCAAAATTTATAAAGAAAATGACAGTTATGTCTCTCATTTAACAGGCGAGGACAAACACATAACAGTAAATGTTACACCATTTAATAATGCCAACAACGAAATTGTAGGTGCTGTAGTGTACAATCAGGACATCACTGCGCTTACCAAAGCTCAGGAAGAGGAAAAATACCAACAAGAATTATTGGCACGTTTGGTAGACATTACCGGTGGGCTGATAGAAGTTCAAAGCACACAGGACCTGCACCAATATGTTGCAAAACAAGTTAGGACATTATTTGATGCTAAGGATTGTTTATGTGCAAGTGTTAGCTACGATTTAGATAAGCAAAAATATGCAGAATTTAGTTTTGATGGGCCTGAGGAAATTTTGGAAAGATTCCCTTATTTAAGTAAAGGCTACGATGCCAGCTTTAACTACGATACTATACCACAGTCTATTCTTGAAATACAGGAGAAAGGCGGCTTGTATAAGATAAGTGACCTAGTAGAACTCTCAAATAACCATTTTACTGAAGAAAGCCGTAAGCAGTTTAGTAGTTTATTTCCCGATACAGAAATCTATACCATTGCTTACAAAAATGAAAATCAATTGCAAGGTGCATTATTTATAGGTCTTAAAAACGCAAGCCGTTCGATTGAGAAAAGTAAATTTTTTATTGAGACAATTGTGTCGCAAGTATCTACGGTATTAACATCCTTAAAAAGTGAAGAGTCCTTAAAACTAAGTAAATCTCAACTTAGCCAGGCACAGGAGTTAGCCTCCTTAGGCTACTGGGAATGGGATATTGTAGAGGATAAAGTAACATGGTCGGATACCATGTGGCAAATCTACAATATAGAACCTGATGTTGCAGCGCCTTCACTAAAAGAACAATCTGCTTTTTACCCTGAGGACAAATTAGAATCCATGTATAAGTGGGTTGAACTCGCCATAAACCATCAAAAGCCCTATAATGAAAAAATTACCATTGTCACTAAGAACGGATTAAAATATGGTAGAGTAGTTGGTATACCTGAAACTGTAAATGGACAAACTATAAAATTAAAAGGCTTTGTACAGGATATTACAGACTTAGAAAAAGCTATTCAGCGAGAGCAAAACCAGTTAAAAAACATACGTTTATTAGCTAATTCTGCAACTAAGTTATTAAATGTATCTACACGGCAAAGTTTATACAAAACAGCGGTCTGGAGTTTAAAACACCTAGCAAATAGTGAGGCTATCATATTATTTAACCTCTACAATGAAGATGCCAGTGAGTATTATATGGATTTTATTCACCTTCCTGATAAGATGAAAGGAGAAGTGAAAGTTGAAAGTCTTTACAATAAGGAGGTATGGACTCCAACCAAAACCACATTTGTGAACGAATTAAAGGCAAAAGAATTTATTTATGTGGAACATCCTAATTTTACTTCGCTTGATGCTTTAATTCCTGACTTTAAGCAGAGGTTATTAACCACTTACTCGAAATATGAGTTTTATGTCTTTGGTATTCTTTCCAACGAAAATTTGTTTGGGAGTATAGATGTCATCATACCGGAAAAAATTACGTCAGATCAAAAAGATATCTTATTGTCTTTAGTCTCTCAGATTTCATCCAGTTTTGGTCAATTAAAGAGTAATGAGCGGATTTTGAAATCTGAAACACGATTACAACTGGCTATAGATTCGTCTAAAGCTGGAATATACGAGTTTGATTTTACGAATAACAAGTATTTCTTCGATCAAAAATTTGCTGAAATGCTGGGCTATGTAGCAGAGGACCTGTCTGCAATGCCTCCAGAAGAGCTTATGAGTCTGCTACATCCTGAAGATCAAGGTATTGTAAAAGAGTTGTTAAATCGTAAAGAAAAGACAGCTGATAAATACTATTACCAACGCGAAATACGGATAAAGCATCGTGATGGGTACTATGTGTGGGTACAAAATAGTGGTGTAGTTTTAGAATGGGGAAATGATGGTCCATCAAAATTATTAGGTGTACATATTGATCAAACCGAACGAAAACTAAGAGAAGAGCAGCTTTTATTATTCGAATCGGTGATAACCAATGCCAACGATGCAGTACTTATTACCAATAATATAGTAGATGAGCCCGGGCCAAATATACTTTATGCCAATGAAGCTTTTGAACGGATCTCCGGCTACAAACTAAGTGAGATTATAGGGAAGACGCCACGTTTACTCCAAGGCTCAGATACCTCTAAAGAAAATAGGGCTCTTATAAGAAAAGCTTTGGAAGATCAAAAACCTGTATCTGTAGAACTCATAAACTATACCAAAAACGGCGAGCCTTATTGGGTAGATGTGAATATTTCTCCGGTGTTTAATGCAAAAAATGAGGTCACTCATTATATAGCTATAGAAAGAGATATCACAGAACAAAAAGAAAGAGAAGTACAACTCAAAGAAGCCTTAACCCGATTAGAATTGGCAACAAGAACTAATAAAATTGGAGTTTGGGAATATAGACCTCCAACCAATGAATTAGCTTGGGACGACTCTATGTTTCAACTTTATGGGGTAAGAAAAGAGGATTTTACTTCGCATGTAGATGCCTGGGAAACAACATTGCATCCTGATGACAAAGAAAAATCTGTTGAAGCATTAAACAGAGCTATAAATGGAGAAAGTGATTTTGATATTAATTTTCGCATTGTAACTCGCGATGGTAAAGTGAAATACATTTCCGCCCTCGCACAGGCAGATTACGAAAATGGAGTTGCTGTTAGGATGGTAGGACTTAACTGGGACATTACACGACAGGTAGAAGCACAATTAGAAATAGAACGAGCCCTAGAAGAACGAGAAGAAATCCTTAACTCCATGAGCGATGGGTTCTTTATTTTGGACGGCGAATGGACTGTTACCTACTGGAGTAAGGCGGCATCGGAAATTTTGTCTATGAACAAAGAAGATATTTTAGGCAAAAATCTTTGGGATATTTTTGCAGATGCCCGAGATACTCTGTTTTTCAAACAGTATGAGGACGCTATGCGGACAGGAAAAATAAGACATGCTGTGGACTATCATACAGGTACTGGTAAATGGTTGGAGGCTACAGCTTATCCTAAAGAAGATGGCTTAGCTATATTTTTCCGAGACATTACATTAGAGTATAAACAACAGGAGGAATTAAAAAGAATAAAACAAAATAGAGAAGCGCTTATCAACACCACTAAAGATTACATATGGTCCATAGATAAAGATATGAATCTTATAAGTGCTAACGATAGTTTTATGGAACGTTTTAAACATCTCAGCGGATTACACATTAGCGAAGGAAATACGCTTTTACCTTCACAGATGCAGGAGTCCTACAGAAACCAATGGGAACAACTTTACCAAAGGGTTTTAAATGGAGAAGAAGTAAAAGACATTCTTGACCAGGATCAATTTGATAAAGATCGTGTGCTTGCAGCTTCTCTATATCCGATATATAATAAAAATCAAGAAATCGAAGGCGCAGCCTGTTACTTAAGAGATATTACGGATAGGTTTAAATATTTAAAAGCTTTAGAGACAAACAATAAGCACTTGCAAGATATAGCATGGAAACAAAGCCACCTGGTGAGAGCACCTCTTGCCAATATTTTGGGCATCATCGATTTATTTAAGTCTCAGAATGCTACCGAAAAGCTAGATGAAGAGTATAAAGAGCTTATAGAGATGCTGAAAATTTCAGCAGACAGGCTTGATCAAATCATTCATGAAATTACGAACGAAACAGAAAAGGCCAAATGGAATGACTTTGGCGTAAATTAAACGGTGATTTTTATTGTTCATTTTTTAAAGGGAATAGCATAAAATTCTTTGGTAATGTCTAAAATACCTGATGATATAGATGCTATATTTTCGCTTAAAGGACGGTCTTCCGTAAGTGGTTTAAAAAATGGACTTATGTAATTTAACCAAGACATACTTTGAGCGCTGGGCGGTCTTAGAGTCTGTTTGTGTCTATGCCTAAGAGCTTCTGTATTTACCATAATTTCTATGCTTAACAAGGTTTTTAAAATGTCAAGCATTTGCCTGCCTCGCCAAGCAGAAGCTGTTCCCATACTTACCATATCCTGGTTTTGTCCATTAGTACTTAAAGTTTCTAGGCTAAGTGGTTTATAAAGGCTTTTTAACTCTGCACAAAGCGCAGTTGCTGTGACTTGTGCGCCCATAAAACCGCTGTTTTCACCAGCTTCACCGGATTTTAAAAAAGCCGGTAAGCCCAGGTTAAGTTTTGGGTCGCATAAGGTACTAATCCGTTTCTCGGCATAAATGCCTAAATAAGCCATTTGCAGATTTAACTGGTCTGAAGAAAAGGAAACATGCTGTCCGTTAAAGTTACCGCCGTGCAGGATGTCTTTGGCTTTGGTAAATACATTTGGATTATCGCTTACACTATTTATTTCTATAGCTAGGCAATTTTCAACTTGTAGCAACTGGTCTTTTACAGCGCCTAATAATTGCGGAATACAGCGAATAGAATAGGGGTCCTGAGGCCATTTGCCTTTAAATGCAGGCTCAAGTTCTTTTGCGCTGTTTTGAAACCAGCCGTCTTTACTATTGTCAAACAGCCACTTGGAAAGCTCAATATGACCCTTTTGTGGGTGAAGTTGTGCTAACTTAGGATTCCAGGCTTCGTAATACGCCCCAAGACATTCGCTGTAAGAAAACGCTAGTTGGCTGCTTAATTGAAGTAATACTTTAGTTTCGTAAAGGTTTTTTGCAGCTATAGCAGTCATGGCTGCAGTTCCGTTTACAAAGGCTAGAGCATCTTTGTCAAACCATTTTACTGGCGAAATGGGGTTTAATTTTTCAAATTGGGAAGCAGGATACTGTTTTCCTCTCCAGTAAAAGTTTGTTTTTCCGGATAGTCCTAAGGCCAGATGGGCCAGAGGAGTAAGGTCGCCACTGGCACCAACAGAACCTAAACTTGGGATTTCCGGGAGTAAATCGGTTTCAAAGGCTTTCAACAGGGCTTTAAAAGTCTCCGGGTTTATACCGGAGAAACCTTGTGAAAGTTGTTTTAACCGCAAAGCAAAAATCATTCGTGTTATCTCAGGCTCTAATTTAGGACCAACTCCACTTGCTAAATGGTAAATTAATCGTTCTTGCCGATGCGAATTCTCCAAAGCATCTTCGGAAGCTAGAGGTCCAAAACCACTACTTACTCCATACACCCAATGTCCTTGTTCTATTAATTCTTTGAGGGTTTGGTGGGCGGCACTAATGTTATCCAAGTCCTGTGGAGTGGCTATTGGTTTTTTCTTCAGGACGCTAATAGCCACAAAATCGTCTAATGTCCACTGTTTGGAAAAAGAGATACTCTGACGTTTTTGGTTTGTCATAAGTCTAATTTATTAAATACTTGATGACTTATCTCCCATTTACGAGGTTTCATATGAGAGGGTAGTGTGTTTAGATTTTTTTTGAGTTTTTCTTCAAAATCGTCCGGATCTAGATGCTCATCAATTTGAAAGTGGCTAAAAAGTCGTAATCCCCATAAACTCTGATAAGGTTTTACCCAAACCTCTCTAGCGCCTGAAATCGCCTTAAGTTGTTCTTTGAGGCTATCCAGAGAAACATTTTCGCCACCTATTTGAATAACATCATCTGTTCTTCCTTCAATCTTAAAGCAATCTCCGTTTATCCAATGCAATTGGTCTGGAATACTATAATTTTTTTGTGCACGATTAAGTTTGATGCCCTGTTTTTGCCAATATGGTAGCAGTTTAAAGTGCTCGTTTTCCCATGCTTGGTAGGCTATAGCCCCTGTTTCGGTACTGCCGTACACATTTATACCCTTTATATTTTTTGAGCGTAGTTTCTCAGTGAGTTTTCGATTAATTGGTGCTGTTGAGCTAATCGCAAATCGGTGTGGAAATGGTGCAGAGATTTGCTGCCAAGCCACAGGATGTCCAACGATTACATCATTCTCGCTTGCTACATCGGATACCTTATGCCATTCATTTGGGCCTAAAAATTTAGCCTGCTTTAATCTAGAGCCAAGCAGTAATCCCCAGATAAATCCGTAAATGTGTCTCACTGGAACCAAACATACTACACCTTTTGCCTTTGTAAAATCTATCCAAAAATCCCGTTCCTGAATAAGTAAATGCTTGTCGTGCAAAATTTCTTTTGGTTTTCCGCTGCTACCGGAAGTGAAAAAACCAAACCTTTTGGAGGGGTCGTTTGCTGCTTTAAGGATATACTCTTTCCATAGCTCTGCCGTTTTATATTGCAAAAGGTAAAACTCCTTTTCGCCGGAAAGCATGTCAAATCTAAAATGAAACTCAGATGCTAAATCCAAAATTTCCAGAGAGTCTAAGCCTAAATCTGAAACTAAATCGCCTTTAAATGCTACGCCTTTACATTTTGAAATCGTATGCCAAAATACGTCGTTGACAAAAACCTCTAACCGATTTTGATCCAGTATTTCTATCATTTATTTAGGAAGTCCAATTTCGAATTCTGCTCCTAGTTCCGGATTATTTATTTTGATAAAACCTTGATGTGCCTCAATAATTTGTTTTACAATTGCCAGGCCTAATCCAGTCCCGTTGGTTTTGTTTTTGGTTACAAAGGCTTCAAACAATTGTGTTTTTATCTCATCAGGGATTCCAGGGCCATTATCTTTTATTTTTATGATGATGTATTCGTCATTCTCTTCACAGATAATATCAATTTTTGGTTGTGCCGTTTTACTGTCCACCAGGGCCTCACTAGCATTTCTCACAAGGTTGATTAATACCCTATCCATTTTTTTAACATCAATTGATAGCTTTAGGTTTTCTATCCCGGATATTGCAATATCAACTGCTTTAAATTGCTTATCTTTTTCTAATTGTTTAAGTCCTTCTGCGAGCCATTTATTTATAGACACTTCGCTTTTTTGGATAGACGCATTTTTAGTAAAGTCTAATACATCTGTAATAATATCCGATGCATTTTGAGTCGCTTCTAAAATAAAATCAGCGAACATGTTATTTTCTTCAGCATTGCCGGGATCCATTTTTATAAGTTCTGCAATGCCTTCTAATTTGGCTATTGGGCTTCTTATGTCGTGCATAACCATGCCAATGGCTTGTCCTACAGCCGAAAGTTTTTCTCTTTTCAAGAGTTCTTCGCTCAATTCTGAGTTGCGGATTGCTCTTACTGCATTTTCTACAAATAAGCGTAATAAGTATATTTTTTCCTGGTTGAAGAGTTCGGGTTCGGAAGGAACGGCCAAAATGCAATATTGTTCTAAAGGACAAATTAAAACCCCTTCGATGTATTTTATGTCGTTTATGACTTTTAAGTCTACTTTTTCTAGCAACACTTCGATTCGGATACGGTGTTTGCCGACACCCATTACAGATATCTCGTGGAATTCGCCTTCGTGAAACTTGCCTAATACAGAGTAATTTGTGCCGATATAGTCTGCTATTTGGTGTAAAATATTGGTGAGCAGTGTTGTTAGTTGTGTCGAGCCTAAGCCAATTTCGCCAATAATCTCCAGTAGCTTTTCAAGATTGGTCAATCTTGCCCAATCGTAAAGGCTTTTGGTTGCCAGTTGTAAAATTTCCTCAGGTATAAAGGGCTTGCTTAAATAACCGACATCTCCGCCGGCTTCTTTAATTATTTCGTCTATGCTGCGGTCTGTAAAGGCTGTTATAAAGGATATTTGAGCCTTAGGGTCTAGTTTTCGAATTTCGACACAGGTGGTTAAGCCATCCCAGCCGGGCATGCGCATGTCGATAAATATAACATTAAATGGTCTGCCTTCTTCTACACTTTCTCTTACTTTTTGTAAACCTTCTTCACCATTTTTAGCTTCTGTAATTTCAAACTTAGGATGTAAACTGCGGGGATTTCGTTCTACAACTTCTTCTGCTTCTCCAAAAAGGTCGGAAGAGGCTTTGCCTAGTTCTAAAGTAAAGGCATCTTCTTTTTGGGGCGATAATATTTCCCTGATGCTATCTCTTACGATTTCTTCGTCATCTATTATTAATAATCGGCTTGTAATTTTCATAACAATTAACTTGTATAAGGTATTTTAATCATAAATTCTGCACCTGTTCCGGGCCCATCACTTGTAATGCTTATCTGGCCTTGGTGCGTTTCAATAATTTGTTTGCAATTGTACAGCCCAAAGCCGGTACCGGACTTTTTATGGGTATTGCCTTTTTCCAAAAGCGTTTTGGAAAGGCTTGGCTCAAATCCAATGGCGTTATCTTTTATGCTTAATTCTACCATTTTGTTTTCTTCATCTTTTCTAAGCTGTATGTGTACTGTTTTCTCGCGTTTTTCTTTTAGTTCGTCGAAAGCTTCAGCACTGTTTTTAAAGGCGTTTATAAGCACTTGAATCAATTTGGTTTTATCCCCTTTTATTAATGGATTATCTAAGGGAATGTCTTTTGTAATCTTTACATCTCTTTTCACCAGACTTTGCTCGTGTATGGATAACGCATCGTCTATAATAGCACTTAATTTAAAGGGTTCTCTTTCTCCTTTCGTTTTTCCTTTTACGTAACTTCTTTGAATATTTAATATCTCCTGTATATGACTTGTCGTTTGATAAAGCTTATTTAGTATAGCGGTAATTTCGCTTTCGCGAAATGTAAGGCTCTTACGTATTGCTGTTATAAAATTGGTAAGTGCTGCACCTTTCCCTTTTCCGAGAGCCGTATCCAATGCTTGCTGTTGTTTGGTAAACAAGCCCTCAAGCTTTCCTAGTTCGTTCTTTTCATTACCTTCTGTTTTGGCTTGTAAACGAGCAACATCAGTCCCAAAAGAAGTTATGGCATTTCCTATATCGTGTAAAACACCGGTAGCCATTTCTAATTTGCCGGCCTCTAGCGCTTTAGATTCTGCAACTGCATTTAACTCTTCTTCTACTATTACTCTCGCGCTAATATCATTAAACGCATATTGGAACACATTTTCGTTTATGCGAATAATTGTAAATGCAATGTAAACCTTTTCTGATTGATTGGAAAAGTTAATGCTTATTCTTTCATTTTCTACAATAGTTCCAAACTTGTTTTTAAAACCTTTAATACGATTTACCCATTCCGGATGTATAAGATTTAGAATTTCAAAAATATTTGTACTGGAGCAACCTGTGCTTAAACAAAACGGAATTAAAATCTGACTCGCCGCTGCATTTTGCATAGTAACGATTCCATCGCGATTTGCTTTTATAATGCCAAATGGACATTGATTTAGAAATTCGACTAAGTCATGAATCTCCTGTTCCGCTTCACTACGCATGATCTAGGTTTCAGGACTTTTTTACAAGTAAATACTGGTGCTCTAAGCCCGGTTCGGCTAACATACGTAATTTTACCTTTGTCGGTTGCATGCGATACGTGAAAATATAATCTATTTCTTCATCAAGATGCTGGTCTGTATGGTATTTTTCTGCTACCATAAAATTGTTGGTACATGGCGCAACTTGTTTAAAAAAATGCTTTCCTAATACTTCCTCTAAGTGGTTGCCAGATAGATTTAATTCGTAAGTGTTATAAGCTTTAATCACGCCGTTTCTATCCATGCGGATTACACCAAAATCTAAATCGTCCATAGCTTGCTGATTCATGGACTCTAAACTTTGCAATGGTTTTTTTGTGTTGAAGGTCATAGGTTGATTATTATGGATGTATTAACAAATTTACAAAATTTAACTTTTTATTCTTAGCTAGAGTTTGCCTTTTTTTATGACATATATTAGTTAAATTAATATTTGTCGATATATACCTGTTTTTAGATTAGTTAAGTGTTTCGATTTTTATGGCGCACAATTTAAAATGAATTAAAAGCTGTATTCTTATATTCAATTATCTTTGTTTGTGCTAGTTTGTCATGATGTTGTTTTAATCCGGATTATGTAATAGAACTTTGTGATGAAAATCAAAAACACAATAAATCAGGATGTTAGATTCGAAAAGCATAGCACCTCTATGGTTAGAGAATATAACGAAGCGAAGCGACTGATTTGCAGTGCTTTTGATTCGTAATAGATTTTCTACTGCATAATTTGGGTTTAACTATGTATAATATAAAATATTAACTTAATAAGTTAACGATAGAAATGGATGAATATATAGATATCGTAGATAAAGAAGGCAAACCTATCGGAAGGTCTGTGCCAAAATCTGAAATTCATAAACTTGGTTATCATCATCATACGGCACATTTGTGGATTTTTAATGCTCAAGGCGATATTTTGCTGCAACAACGTTCGGCGTCCAAGCAAATTCATCCTTTACTTTGGGATGTCTCGGTTGCAGGTCACATCGATGCCGGTGAAACACCAAAACAAGGCGCCATACGAGAAGCAAAAGAAGAAATTGGCCTTAGCATAACAGAGAATGAACTTCAGCCAGTAGGTGTTTATAAAAGATTTCAAACTTTTCCTAATGGCATAATAGACAACGAGTTTCATAATGCATTTATAACTAAGACAAGTGCTGGGCTAGAAGACATGACTCCTCAAAAAGAAGAAGTTGAAGCTTTAAAGTTTGTGAGTTTGAACGAGTTTAGAAATTTACTTGAACATAGTGAAACCAATAACCACTTTGTAAGCACTAACAAAACGTATTATTATAAGGTTTTAGACAGTATCTTAAGGGAAGTAAAGGGCTAAATTATTCTGCTCTACATGATAAGGATTCATACCATTTGCTTTGGTATTGGCTAAGTGTTTGGAGATGAGATGCTGTCTGAGTTTTACTTATATTTACCTATATATTTAATTCATGGCAAGATTTATCAAAGACCGTTCGGTAACTAAAGGCTTGGCGCCAGGCTCACTGGTGTTTATAGGGAAACAAAAAATGGATAAACCTGATCTTAAGCTGATGGCTTATGATAAAGAACATTTAATCGAAAAGCAAATTGGAAGCCTTTCAGAAATTCAAGCATATACCCATAAAGACGGCGTAACCTGGTTAAATATAAACGGTATTCACGATATAGATTTAATCAAAGCACTGGGCGATTATTTTTCCATATCGCCAATGTTATTAGAAGACATCTTAAATACCGACCAAAGGCCAAAATTCGAAAGTTTTGAAAATCATGATGCCTTTATTTTAAAGATGATTCATTTTGATGAAGCGCTTCAAAAAATTGTTGTCGAACAAGTGTCCTTAATTCTTGGAGAACATTTTGTAATTACATTGCAAGAACGAAAGGGTGACGTCTTCGCAGGTGTAAGAGAACGCATTAGAAATAAAAAGGGCAGAGTGAGGTTGAACGATAATGATTACTTGCTTTATGCTTTAATGGATGCCATAGCCGACAACTACTCTATTGCAATAGAAATTGTTGGACGAAAAATTGATGATTTAGAGCGCAAATTATTTCAATACAACGAAAAAGGCTTGGCTGAAGAAATTTATACATTAAAAACAGAGCTTAACTACCTGAGAAAGTCTGTTCGTCCTGTCAAGGATGTTGTAAATATCTATTTGAAAGCTGAAAGTCCATTCTTTCAAGAAAAAAATCTGGTTTACTTGAGGGATTTAAATGATCTCATTACACATTCTGCAGAATCTATAGAGCTGTACAATAGTTTGGTTTCCGACCAGTTGAACATCTACAACACAAACATGAGCAACTCCTTAAACCAGGTGATGAAGGTCCTGACCATCTTTGCTTCAATTTTTATTCCACTAACCTTTTTAGCCGGTATTTATGGGATGAATTTTGAATATATCCCGGAACTGAAGTATCAATATTCTTATCCTATTTTTTGGGGTATTGTTATTGTAATTGGACTTGCTTTAGTAATTTACTTTAGAAAAAAGAAATGGTTATAAAGCATTTGCTTGCAAAAATCGATTTGATATTAGCTGATTTCTGTTTAAATGAATACTTAGAGTATTTTTATAGCATAAACATCTTTTTTAAGCCATTTCTGCCGACCCGGCTCCTTCGCCAAGAGAAAACTTCTGCCCAATCGCTGTTCTTAGAAGTGAAAATGAATAATTTTAAGTAACTTTGATATACATGTGGAGAGCCGAACTTAATTGTAAGTCATTATTTTAAAAAAAGTTAGATATTATTTTCTAAGAGAATTCACTTTAATACTAAAATCTCATTTACCATGGAAACCTCAATATTTATTGCGCGAATTTTAGCAATATGCTACATTTCATTTGGGCTGGGACTAGTCTTTAGTTCTACATTTTACAAGCGTGAGATCCCTAAATTGGTAGATAATCCCGCATTACTCATTTATGGCGGACTTGGAGCAACTATATTGGGGTATCTTTTAATACATTATCACAACAGATGGGTAATGGACTGGACAGTTGTAATTACTATTATTGGATGGATAGCCTTGCTTAAAGGTATAACGCTATTGGTTTTTCCGGAAAGTTATAAGCTGTACAAGAGTAATATACTTCACGAAAGGTATATGTTAAAACTTTTTATTCCCATCACGCTTATAGTTGGTCTTTATTTTGCGTATTTCGGATTTGTTTTTAGTGCGGGCTCTTAAATAGGATTTTCAAAAAATATATTCATCATGTCTAGTCTTCATGAACTTGTTCAACATCAGGATTTTCAAAATCATAAAAAGATTAATCAAAAATGGAATTTCCTTTATTCTTTGTTAGCAGAAATTGAGAAAAAGAAGCTAAAGGAATCTGTTGTTGCGTTAATAAATAAACAAATCACGGACCTTAATACATTTTCAGGTACAGAAAAAAAGTATTTAAAAAAGATAAGAACTACGCAGTATAATATTATTCAGATACTCGAAAAAGAAATGAATATTGTGCCGAAAAGCTATTACAGGAACAAGTGGTTTACACTTGGGATGAGCTTATTCGGAATCACCTTTGGTGTAGTGTTTAGTGTGCTTTTAGACAATTTTGCTTTTGTAGGTATCGGATTGCCCATTGGGATGACTATAGGAATGGCTATTGGTGCGAATAAAGATAAAGAAGCCAAAAAAGAAGGCAGACAGCTGGATATAGATATAAAATGGTAAAAACCCTTAATGAAAGCGTATGGATTTTAAGAATATAATGCTTTTTAGAATTATGGCAATGTAGGTAAAATTACATTATCTAATACGTGTATAACCCCATTAGACCCCGTAACATCAGTAGCCACCACATTTACGCTTCTTCCATTTTGATCGGTTATGGAAATGCCGTTATCTACATTTATCGTGATATTTTCGCCCTGTAAAGTTTCTGTGGTAGTTGTAGTAGTAATCATGTCAGACCTTACGGCTGCATTGCCAAGGCAGTGATAAGTAAGAACATCAGTTAAACTATTAAAGCCTAAAAGGTCTTCAATGGTCTCAAAACCATCCTCGGAGTCCTCATCTAAAAAATTTTGAAATGCTGTATCGCTTGGCGCAAATACAGTAAATGGTGCAGGAGGTGAACCGGAAGATAAAGTGCCTACCAAATTTTCTTGAATAAGCGCCGTTTCCAAGCTTGAAAAGTCAGGGTTTGCTACAGCCAATGTGACGATGCTAGGTAAAGTTGCAACCTGGTCTGTGACATGAACCGTACCATTGTTAGCGGTGATATCAGTCTGAGATACAGAGATGTTGCCATTTAACAGGACACCACCATCCACATTAATGTACATGTCGATAAAGTTGTTGTCTCCGGAATAGGTTTCTGTAGCGTTTGTTTTATAAAATCCGTTAGATAAATCCGTAGACTCTACATTGCCTGTAATCACATGGTTAAGCAAAACGTTTCTTAATTCTGCTGTAGAAAAAGCATTTACATCTATGTTAGCGAAAGCTTCGTCTGTTGGCGCAAACACTGTAAAAACACCGGAGTTTAAAAGTTCAACCAGTTCAGAACTTTGCAAAGCATTTTCTAAAATTGTATGGTTTGGGCTGTTGGAAATAATTTCAAATGTTGTAGGATCATTGTTTATAATCTGTCCTGCATCATCATTAGTATTACATGAACTTATCGCAAATAAAAAAATAAGGCACAGGATTATAAAAACCAGAATTTTACTAATTTTCATTTGTAGTGGAGTTATTCCCATGTCATTTTTCATTTAAGGTATGTATCGATTTTTAATAAAAAAAATTACAATATTTCAACTTCTATTTATAAAGTTTAAAAGTTTAATAACCCTCTAAATTACTTATTTATTTTATGAAGATTTATAATTTTCGGTTAAATGTTCTCCAAATCCGATAGAAATGTCAAAATGCTAGACCAATAGATTTCGATAGTTTTGGAAGAGTTATAATATTAATACAAGCTATCGTTAAATACTGTTAATAATTGTAACTAAAGATTACCTCTCTCGTATAATAAGTAGAGTTTTAATTTATTTGAATTAGCCCTTTAACTAAAGATAAAACTTAGACTACATACAAAAGCCTTTGGATATCTCACCAAAGGCTTTTCTTTTAGGTTTTAGAAAAAGGAGATTCAGTTTTTATGAATTAAGCCCATTTGATAATTACGCTTCCCCATGTAAAACCACTTCCAAATGCTGCCAAAACCACATGGTCGCCTTGTTGTATTTTACCATCTTCCCAAGCTTCTGTTAAGGCGATTGGAATAGATGCAGCGGTCGTGTTACCATACCTCTGTATGTTATTGTATATTTTGTCGTCGGATAAGCCAAATTTCTTCTGAATAAACTGCGATATCCTAAGATTAGCCTGGTGTGGAATAAGCATGTCGATGTCTTCTTTCTTTAGGTTATTCGTAGCCAGTCCTTCGATAATAGCTTCACTGAAGCGAACCACAGCATGTTTAAATACAAATTGCCCATTCATATAAGGATAATAAGACGTATCGTTAGGATCGTTTTCTTCCATAATCGCATCTACCCATCGTCCTGTAGACGGGCCTTCTAAGGCTAATTCTTTAGCATACTTCCCTTCAGAATGTAGGTGTGTAGAAAGAATCCCAACGTTTTCATCTTCACTACGGCTTAAGACAACTGCACCGGCACCATCGCCAAAAATAACTGTAACGCCTCTTCCACGTGTAGAGCGTTCCAAACCACCAGAATGGTTTTCACTGCCAATCACCAAAATGTTTTTGTACATCCCGGTTTTGATAAATTGATCGGCAACAGAAAGTCCATAAATAAATCCCGAACATTGATTTCTTACATCCAACGCACCAATTGTGTCCATTTCAAGAAGTTCCTGAACACGAACGCCGCCACCAGGGAAGTACATGTCCGGACTTAAAGTGGCAAAAACGATAAAATCGATGTCGTCTTTTGTTACTCCTGCTCGCTCCATGGCTTGTTTAGCAGCCTTTGCACCCATGATAGAAGTTGTATCATCACTGGTTTTGGGGTCAATCCAGCGTCTTTCTTTGATTCCGGTACGTTCCTGAATCCACTCGTCGCTGGTTTCCATCCACTCTTTTAAATCATTGTTGGTTACCACATTCTCTGGAAGATATTTACCAACTCCTGCTATTTTTGATCTGTACATCTTATTTTATAAACTTAAAACTCATTAATAATGCAAAATAGCGAATAATAAGATTGTAACACATCTAAAAACAAAACATTAATTATGCATGCATAATAAATAATCCTCAAAAATTGACGTTTTGATTATCAAATCCTTAATATTTTTGATTTTTTTTAATTCTAAACAGAATAAGAATGTTGGTGACTCCAAATTTCTATATTTGTAGTTTTTAAGCATGAACTTGATAAAATTTCTTTTCAGTAAACTGTTTTTTAAGCAAATCCTAATTGCTTTTTTGGTATCCCTATTACTTATAGTAGGTTTATTTTATTGGTTAAATTATTACACTAATCAAGATAACTATATTACAGTACCAGACCTGTCCAAGCTTAGCATAGATATAGTAGAGAAGAAGCTGGGCAGCATGGATCTAGATTATAAAATTTTAGATACCATAGCCTTTAACCCGGATTTTCCGCCCTTGTCTGTTATAGAACAGAATCCTAAAGCAGGTCAATCTGTAAAGCCTCAACGCAAAATTTATATTACCATAAATCCCGCAGACTATAAAACGGTAAAAATCACCGAGAATCTATATGGTAATACGCTTCGACAAGTAGAACCAAGCCTCAAAGCGCTTGGCTTCCAAATTGGAGAAATTACCGAAGAACCGGACATGGCAAAAAATGTAGTTTTAAAATTACTGCATAATGATACTTTAGTCGAAGAAGGAACTAAGTTGAAAAAAAGAAGCATTATAGACATTGTTGTTGGCGATGGCAGTTTAAGTTTTGAAGAACAACAAAAACAGCTGAAAATTAAAGATTCTATTAGACGAGACAGCATAGCAAAATTTGAGAGGATTAATGAATAATGAAGAGCCAAATACGGAAAGTGATGACCTTTTTGAACATTACCATTTTACCGCTGCCAAAGGACAGGAGCCACTTAGGGTCGATAAATTTTTAATGAATTTTGTTGAAAATGCATCGCGAACCAAAATTCAAAAAGCGGCAAAGTCCGGAAATATTTTTGTAAACGCAGTCCCTGTAAAATCTAACCATCGTGTTAAAGCCGGAGACGAGGTTAAGGTCTTAATGTCCTATCCGCCTTATGAAAATCTTCTAGAGCCTGAAAACATCCCACTGGATATTGTTTTTGAAGACGATCATCTATTGGTAGTAAACAAACCTGCAGGTATGGTTGTGCATCCCGGGCATGGCAATTATGCGGGTACTTTGATAAATGCGCTAATCTACCATTTTGAAAATCTGCCGAAAAACAGCTCCAATAGACCTGGCCTTGTGCATCGTATAGACAAAGATACCAGCGGACTTTTGGTTATTGCAAAAACGGAGGAGACCATGGCGCACTTAAGTAATCAATTCTTTCATAAAACCAGTCAGCGCGAATATGTCGCACTGGTATGGGGCGATGTCGAATTAGACGAAGGTACTGTAGAAGGAAATATTGGACGGCATCCTAAAAACAGACTTCAAAACACCGTGTTTTTAGGCGATGAAGCCGAAAAAGGCAAGCCTGCCGTTACACATTACAAAGTTATCGAACGCTTCGGTTATGTTACCCTCGTGTCTTGTAAATTAGAAACAGGCCGTACACACCAGATTAGGGTACACATGAAACATATTGGGCATACTCTTTTTAACGACGAACGATATGGTGGACACATGATTTTAAAAGGCACAAATTTTTCGAAATACAAACAGTTTGTAGACAATTGTTTTAATGTGTTGCCAAGACAGGCATTACATGCCAAAACCCTAGGATTCGAGCACCCGGTTACCGGCGAATTTCTATCCTTTTCAACAGAACTACCGGAGGATTTTTTAGCCTGCATAGACAAGTGGCGCAACTACGCCAAGCATATGAAATACTAGGTATTTTTCTGTTTTCTTTTTATTCAGGTTAATATTTATTAAATGTTGCCGTTGGGAGCTTTATAAGTATTTACAATATTTTAATTTTACAGTTAAAGAATAAAAGTCTATGAAAATTTTATTATCGCCTGCCAAATCTTTGAATCTTGATAGTGATTATCCCGAATTTGAATTAACAAAACCTCAATTTTTAGCTAAAACTGAAAAGCTACACAACAAGTTGAAGGGATTTACTCCTCAAAAGATTGGTGAGCTGATGTCCATAAGTGCTAAGCTGTCTGAGCTGAATTACGACAGGTTTCAAAATTTTGACCTTGAACATGATATGGCAAATTCCAGACCAGCTATCTTTACCTTTAACGGGGATGTTTACGATGGCTTAAATGCCTATAATTTGGAAAAAGAAGACGTCTTAAATCTACAAGACAGGTTAAGAATTTTATCGGGTCTGTACGGTATGCTAAGACCTTTGGATATTATGCAGGCTTACAGGTTAGAAATGGGAACTGCTTTAAAAATTAACCGTGCCAACAACTTATATGAATTTTGGCAAAAAGACCTTACAAAAGCACTTAATAACGAATTGGCTTCAGAAGAACTTGTTGTAAATCTGGCAAGTAAAGAATATTCTAAAGCTATAGACAAAAAGAGTATAAAAGGGCAGTGGATAGAACCTGTTTTCAAAGATTACAAAAACGGAAAATTAAAAATCATCAGCTTCTATGCCAAAAAAGCCAGAGGGATGATGACAAGGCATCTCGCTAAGATAGAAAATCCTGATTACCAGGATATCTTAAGATTTAATGAAGACAATTACGCTTTTAGCAAAGAGGAAACAAAATCTTCCGCTCAGCCCGTATTTGTCAGATAAACGATAATTTGCTTCGTATAAAAAAAAGCTGCCTCGATTTGAGACAGCTTTCTTTTTTTAGTATAAGACGGTCTAATGATTACATCATGCCCGGCATTCCACCACCCATAGGAGGCATACCTGCAGCACCATCATTATCTTCTTTAATTTCAGTTAAAGCACATTCTGTAGTCAAGATCATACCAGAAACAGAAGCAGCGTTTTCCAATGCCACTCTTGTTACTTTCTTAGGGTCTATGATACCGGCAGTCAACATATCTACATACGTTTCTGTTTTAGCATCGTAACCTAAATTACTTTCTTTTACTTTGTTGATCACTACAGAACCTTCACCACCTGCATTTTCAACAATTGTTCTTAGTGGTGACTCTACAGCTTTTGCAACAATTTGAATTCCTGTCGCTTCATCAGCATTTTCGCTGCTAAGGTTTTCTATAGCTTTAAGTGCTCTTACTAGTGCAACACCACCTCCGGCAACAATACCTTCTTCTACAGCGGCTCTAGTAGCGTGTAGCGCATCGTCAACTCTGTCTTTCTTCTCTTTCATTTCTACTTCAGAAGCAGCACCAACGTAAAGTACAGCAACACCACCGGCTAATTTAGCTAATCTTTCCTGAAGCTTCTCTCTGTCATAGTCACTAGTAGTTGCTTCAATTTGAGATTTGATTTGGTTTACACGATTTTTGATGTTTTCGCTGTCGCCACTACCATTTACTATTGTAGTATTGTCTTTGTCTATGCTAATGTTTTCTGCAGTACCAAGCATATCGATTGTTGCATTCTCTAGCGTAAACCCTCTATCTTCAGAAATTACAGTACCACCTGTTAAGATAGCAATATCTTCCAGCATCGCTTTTCTTCTGTCGCCAAAACCTGGAGCTTTTACGGCAGCAATTTTTAAGGAACCTCTTAATTTGTTTACAACTAAAGTCGCCAGTGCTTCGCCTTCAACATCTTCAGCAATAATTAATAAAGGTTTGCCACTTTGTGCAGCCGGTTCTAATACAGGCATTAAATCCTTCATCGCTGTGATTTTCTTATCAACGATAAGGATGTAAGGATTATCAAGCTCTGTAGTCATTTTTTCAGAGTCTGTTACAAAATATGGAGAAAGGTAACCTCTGTCAAACTGCATACCTTCAACAACATCCACATAAGTGTCTGTACCTTTGGCTTCTTCAACAGTAATTACACCTTCTTTACCAACTTTTCCAAATGCTTGAGCGATAAGATCTCCCACAACATCGTCGTTGTTTGCAGAAATTGAAGCTACTTGTTTTATTTTGTCTGAAGAGTCACCAACTTCTTCTGCCTGTTCTACTAAGTTTGCAACAATAGCTTCTACAGCTCTGTCGATTCCTTTTTTAAGATCCATTGGGTTAGCACCTGCTGCAACGTTTTTAAGGCCTTCTTTTACGATTGCCTGCGCAAGTACTGTTGCAGTAGTTGTTCCGTCTCCAGCCAGGTCGTTAGTCTTAGATGCTACTTCTTTTACCATTTGTGCACCCATGTTCTCTAACTCGTCCTGAAGCTCTATTTCTTTTGCAACAGACACACCATCTTTGGTTACTGTAGGCGCACCAAAAGATTTTGAAATGATAACGTTTCTGCCTTTTGGTCCAAGTGTTACTTTTACAGCATTCGCCAACTTGTCCACACCAGCTTTTATTCCGTTTCTCGCTTCGATATTATATCTGATATCTTTTGCCATTTTTTTATGTTTTTAAATTAGTTTTTTTGGTTATACTATTGCTAAAATATCATCTTCTCTCATCATCAAGTAGTCTTGACCATCAAGCTTAAGCTCTGTTCCGGAGTATTTTCCATAAAGAACAGTGTCTCCAACTTTTACGGTCATGTCGTGATCTTTTTTACCATTTCCAACTGCGACAACAACGCCTCTTTGTGGTTTTTCTTTTGCTGAATCAGGGATAATGATACCAGATGCAGTTTTAGTTTCTGCGGCTTGTGGCTCGACAAGCACACGATCTGATAATGGTTGAATTTTTATTGCCATTTTTTATTAAATTTTTAGTTAGACTTCCAATTACAAGACTAATATTATGCCATTGGCAATAATCTGACAAACATGTAAAAAAAAATGCCAGCTTGTCATAAGCTGGCATTTCTAATGTTGTTTGTGAATTTTATTCGTTTGTGTCGTCAGTACTTTCCGGTATTACAGGAACATCATTTGTTGTTGGCATTTCTGTATCCGTAGATGTAGGAATTATTTTAGACTCCTGTGTCGTGTTGGACATGATACTTACATTAGATAGTAATACAAGCACTAAAAGTAATGTTGCTAAAACCCATGTGCTTTTGTCTAAAAAGTCTGATGTTTGCTTAACGCCACCTATTTGTTGAGAACCACCACCTCCGAAAGACGACGATAAACCACCACCTTTAGGGTTTTGAACCATAACAACCATCACTAATAGAAAAGCAACGATAACGATAAGAATTAAAAATATTGAAAATGTACTCATATTATTGGTCTTGTAATTTCTTGATTATTTCAATTTGGGATGCAAATAAACTACTTTTTTCGGGATTATTCAACTTTAAAATGTTATAAGCTTGAATTGCCTTGTCATATTTTTTTTGTTCAACAAAAATTTTGGCTAAAGTTTCTGTCATCATTTCCTTACTAGGGGTGCTTTTTATCTTGGGTTTAGACAGATGTTGTTGCTCGTGACTTTGTTTAATCTTAGGATTTTTTAATATGAATTTGTCAATTAATAATTGCTTTCTTTTTTTGTCTTCGGTCTCTTCAGGTGTGATTTCTTTTTTAGAATCTTCAACAGGTTCAATTTTTAATCGGTGTATCCACTCCAAAAAGTTATGTTTTTCAGATTCTAATGGTGAGGTAACTTTTGCCGGAGCCGTCTCTTCCAGATTAGTCTCACTATTTTTGGTCTGGATTTGCTCGTGCTGTTTTACAATATTTTCTTCCTCAACTTGCGTTTCTGCGGCTTCGGGTGTTTCAATAGAATCGTTTTGTGTAGTAATATGCTGAATCGTAGATTCCTGAGCATTTATATTAAAATTGATGTAATCGTATAAAATCTGCCTGTTGCTGGTATGTAATGCCGTTTGTCGCAGGTATTTTGCAAATTTCAAAACATCTTCCTCTTGAAGAAGTTTTAAATGAAGGCTATGTGCAGCCTGAAAGTAGGGGTACTTTTCAATAATTTGTCGTAGAGCTGCTTCGTCCGAAGATTTTAATTCTTCAGGTTGTTTTATTTTGGAAACAAACTCTAGTTTTTGCATGATTACCAGTCTGTTAAGGACTCATTAAAAATATCTTGTGTAAGCCTTGTAAAAATTTCGTCCAAAGCTTCGTCTCTTACACCGCCAACTAACTGCGCTGCAGCATCGTAATCAAAATAAAAAGAAAATTGCTTTTCGAAGTCTTTTTCCGGTTCTAAGGTGTTAAAGTATCTGACATTTACCGCGATAGTAAGTCGGTTTTGTGCAGCTCGTTCGTTAGAAGTCGCTGTCATAGGGGCGATATAGAATTGTGTAATTTCGCCTTCGTAAATCAGGTCGCCATTAGAATTTACAAGACTCAAGTTAGTCTGATTTTGTATTAAATCTTGTAGGGCTAGTGTGAAATCTCTATCTATCCCGGGTTCGACGATTGGAGCATTATTTTGGAAAAAATTTACTTGAAAAGTTTCTGCATTCCCTGTATCTGCACCTGTAAACGAATATACACCGCAAGATATTAGGGTAAATAGGCACAGGATTGAGCTTGCAAATTTTATATAGTTAAGTCTATAAGTCATATTGTTTGATTTTACGGTACAAGGTTCGTTCGCTTATACCAAGTTCTTCGGCTGCAGGTTTTCGTTTGCCTTGGTGTCGTTCTAGAGATTTTTTAATGAGTTCTAATTCTTTATCCTGAAGAGAAAGTGTTTCTTCTTCTTCGATTTCTTCAGCAAAGTCGTATTTGTCATTTAATACAACAGCCTCTTCATCTTTATGTTCGTTTAATTTTAGAATTTCGACATCACTTTTGGCATATTTATAAGTGGGTTCTTCTTTTGGATAGTCTATATCCTCGTCGCCATAAATTTTATCAATAAGCTGTTGGTTCTCCTTTTTTAAGATTTCGTGGTTGTCCGACTTCATAATTTTTAGGGTTAGTTCCTTCAAATCACTTAAATCTCTTTTGATGTCAAAAAGAACCTTGTAAAGTATTTCTCTTTCTGTACTAAAATCGCTTTCGGCTTTTTTCTGCTGCACTACCGAAGGTAAGTTGCTGCCTTTGTCTGGTAAATATTGCCTTAAGATTTGAGCATTGACTTCTCGTTTTGTTTCCAAAACTGAAAGCTGTTCTGTTATATTACGTAGTTGTCTGATATTTCCTTGCCACCTGCAGTTTTGTAGTTCGTAAACCGCATCTTCGGTTAGTCTGATGGTTGGCATTTTGTATTTTAATGCAAAATCTGAAGCAAATTTTCTAAATAACAAATGTATATCCTCGTGTCTTTCTCTAAGTGGAGGTAGATGAATTTCGACTGTGCTGAGCCTGTAATATAAGTCTTCTCTAAATTTTTCTTTTTTGATGGCTTCATGCATCTTCACATTTGTCGCCGCTACAATTCTTACATTGGTTTTTTGCGCCACAGAAGACCCAACTTTTAAAAACTCACCATTCTCCAGAACTCTCAGTAGCCTTACCTGTGTCGTGAGTGGTAATTCGCCAACTTCATCTAGAAAAATTGTACCGCCATCGGCTTCTGCAAAATAACCGTTTCTGGACTGTGTGGCGCCTGTAAAAGCACCTTTTTCGTGTCCAAACAATTCGCTGTCTATAGTGCCTTCCGGAATTGCACCACAGTTTACAGCAATATACTTATTGTGTTTTCTATGGGAAAGGGAGTGAATAATTTTTGGGATACTTTCTTTTCCGACACCGCTTTCTCCTGTTACTAATACCGAAATATCAGTAGGTGCCACTCGAATAGCTTTTTCGATAGCTCGGTTGAGTCCAAGATCGTTGCCAATAATCTCAAATCGTTGTTTTATGGTTTGTACTGATTCCATAGGCCCCTAAATCCCCAAAGGGGACTTTAATTTTTTGCTGTTAATACTGATTGTCATATTTTTATTTTTGTCAATTGGTATTTAGGGGCTTACGGCTTCACCAAGTAGTGTTGCACTGGTACAATCTGTTATTTTTACCATTACAAAATCACCAATCTTATAGTTTTCCTTTGGAAATACAACCATTGTATTTTGTGTATTTCTTCCAGCCCAGTGGTCTTTAGACTTTTTCGATTCTTTTTCGATCAAGACTTCTTCAACTTTGCCTAAATGCTGCTGCGTTCTGTATAACGAATGCCTTTGCTGAAGTGCTATTATTTCCTGAAGCCTTCTCTTTTTTACTTCAGCGGGAACATCATCTTCTAATTTTCGTGCTGCCATCGTGCCTGGTCGTTCAGAATAAGCAAACATGAAGCCAAAATCATACTTCACATACTCCATAAGCGATAAAGTATCCTGATGATCTTCTTCTGTCTCGCCCGGGAATCCTGCAATCATGTCCTGGGAAATCCCACAATCCGGTATCAATTTGCGAATGTTGTCTATGAGCGTAAAATATTCCTCTCGCGTATGCAATCTATTCATCGCCTTCAGAATTCTATTGCTACCGCTTTGAACTGGTAAATGGATATAATTGCAAATGTTGTCGTGCTTGGCCATGCTTTCGATCACATCCATGGTCATGTCTTGTGGGTTGGAAGTGGAGAATCGAATGCGCATTCTCGGTTGCGCTTTAGCAACCATATCCAGAAGTTTTGCAAAGTTGACAGACGTGGCTTTTTGCATAGGTGTGGCGTTTTTGAAATCCTTTTTCAGCCCACCGCCATACCATAAATAGCTATCTACATTTTGTCCAAGAAGGGTAACCTCTTTAAAGCCTTTCGTCCATAAATCGTTGACCTCCTCCAATATGCTTTGTGGATCTCTGGAGCGTTCTCTTCCTCTTGTAAAAGGCACAACGCAGAATGTACACATGTTGTCGCATCCTCTGGTAATAGACACAAAAGCAGACACGCCATTGCTTTGTAGTCGCACAGGTGTTATGTCGCCATAAGTTTCCTCTTTGGACAGAATCACATTCACTGCATTTTGTCCACTCTCAACTTCTTCCAAGAGGTTGGGTAAGTCTTTATAAGCGTCTGGTCCGACAACCAGATCTACGATTTTTTCTTCCTCCAAAAACTTATGCTTCAAGCGTTCGGCCATGCAGCCTAACACACCAACCTTCATGTGTTGATTTTGTTTCTTTACAGCATTAAATTTTTCCAGTCTTTTTCTTACGGTTTGTTCTGCCTTTTCTCGAATGGAACAGGTATTTACCAGAACTAAATCCGCGTCTTCTAAAGATGAGGTTGTATTGTAACCATTTTTGGCTAAAATTGAAGCTACAATTTCGCTGTCGCTAAAGTTCATCTGGCAACCATAGCTTTCTATGTAAAGTTTTTTAGTATTCTTTTCGTTATTTTCTTTTATCAGGGTTTGTCCCTGCAAAGTTTCATCAATTAACTTCTCCATTGAAACGTATCAAATATTTTTACAAAGATAGGATGTATGAAGTAAGTGACAAAATGTCATTGAAAAAGATAATTTTTAACAGGCTTAAAGAACTAAGAATAGAATTAAGTTGTATTTTTAGAAAATGTTAACAATTCTAGTCACAATGAAAACACACACACACACACAGAAAAGTCATTTTAAATGGCAATTACTAATGTTTGTTTGCTTTATGCTTTTTATTAATTTATTACGGGCACAGCAAAACCAAAGTCATTACTATTATATTAAAGAAGCTACAGTAGATATCCTAAAACCTAATGCTATACTTGAAAATAACGATGGAACTTTATTATTAGATTTTGGTAATGAAAACTTGACTAGTTTCTTTGAAAATTTTACAATTTATTCTTATTCAAGGATATTTGATTGGTCAACAGATCCTAAATACCATAAATATTACATGATAGGTTTGGATTCTGATAACAAGGCAGAAAATCTTAGAAACAACAGTAATGTTATATTCTCTGAGTATATAGGTACATTAGAAGAACAAACCCTTGGCTCACCACCTGATGATTATTTTGATCATGTTACTATATCTGGATTTGATCAATCTGGATGTAATGGATACATATACACTCCAAACCCCAAAGGCTATGAGCATTTGGAATTAGTGAATGCAAGAAGAGCATGGAATATTACACAAGGTAATACTAATGTTATTATTGGTATTAGAGATGTGGAGTTTGTTAATAGTCATCCTGACATTGATGATAAGATTGTTGTTGGTCCTGGAGCTTCTAATGGCAATAATTCGAACTTTCATGGCTTAAGTTATAATTATGTATTAAATGCTACCAATACTTCCCAATTAATTCCAGTTGATCAATTGCAACAAGGCACTTACATTGTTAACCTAGTGGTCAATGGAGAGATTTTGGATACTAAAAACTTATTAATAAACTAATTATGAAAGCATTTATATTTTGTATAAGTTTGCTTGCAATTCTAAAAATTAAAGGACAAGTTCAGCCATTTGTTGACTATGATTGGACTATAGAACAAATTGATTCAGCAAATAATGGAATTATTTTTGCAGATCCAAATAATCCAGAATTGATGTCAATATACTACTCAGATATTTTTTTAGGGTATGGGTTTACTTTTCCTAATTGTGGAGGTTTTTTTAATTTTGATGATGCTAATCAAACTTATGATATACAGGCATTTGAAACTGTAATTACACCAACTTACACCACTGTTTCAGATGAATTTGTTAATGTTTTTATATTGCAAGATGCTGGTTCAACATCAACTGCTAATGGAATAGTTTATGGTCCTTTTTCATATAGCTTTTCATATAGTGATAGTGGGGATAAAGTATATTTACATATTGATAACCAAGCAGGTAGTATAGCTACTTTTTTTGCTAGTACCTTGAGTGTTCAAAATTTTTTAAAAAATAAAGTATTTATTTACCCCAATCCTGTACAAGATATATTAAAAATAGAGAGCGCAAGATTTGCTGTTAAAGCCGTAAAACATTACGATTTAAACGGGCGTTTAGTCGAAGAATTCTTGTGGTCAAATCAGGGAATAGACGTAAGTCAATTATCAAGAGGGGTTTATATTTTAAGCATAGAAACTTCGAAGGGTGTATTGCAGGAAAAAGTGATAAAAGTAGATTGATATTACAGTTTGGATATCGCTAGCTTATAAAAAATTAAACTTAAAAAACATTACTCCGAAGACCCCCTTTTAATTAATGTAGTTGGTTGAATATATCGGGTACAGTCTGCTTCTTTGTTATTGATGCGTTTAATTAATAATTCAACTGTTTTTTGGCCTATATCGATGGCATGTTGGGCGATGACACTCATTTTTGGAAAGGAGTTATTGGCCAAGAGGCCGTTTGTAAAACCTACAATAGCAATGTCTTTAGGAATTTCCAGATTATTTTGTTTTGCCATATTTATGGAGGTCACTCCGGCAAATTCATCTAAGGCAATGATGGCGTCTAAGTTATGTGTATTTAAAAAAGAATTGATGAGGCCTTCTGCATCTTTTTCTTCATGAATAAGCAAGGTTTCTAAAACCTTACCCGTGTCTTTAGCAGCATTTTCAACCCCTTGTAATCTGGCTTTCGAAACACTTAAATGGGGAATGGATGAAATTACGCCAATTTTACCTCTATTTTGCTCATTTAGGTAATTGAATATTTTTTCTCCTGCTTCAAAATCATCTACAAGAACTTCGTCACACTTTATACCTTCATGCACTCTATCGAATAGTACAAGCGGGTTAGAAGCTTGTCTGTATCTTAGAAAATGGTCTAAATCTTCTTTGACTTGTGTTTCTCTACTTAAAGCGGCTATTACACCATCTACTTTATTGTATTCTAACATCTCCAAGTATTGCATTTCTTTTTCAAGCGATTCGTTAGTCAAGCACGTAATGATTTTATAACCGTGCTTGCTGGCTTCTTGTTCTATACCAAACAAGACTTTCGCAAAAAAATGATTTAAAATATCCGGTATTAAAATCCCAATGGTATCTGTCTTATTTCGCTTTAGGCTTACAGCGACCGGATTGGGTTTGTAACCATAAAGCTTTGCTAACTCTTTAACACGTTTTATGGTTTTTTCGCTTATCTCAGGACTGTTGTTGAGTGCTTTAGATACTGTAGAAACAGAAACATTCAACTCCTTAGAAAGTTGTTTTAAAGTTGTTTTAGGATTCATTTATCATAAATAATTATCCAAATTTAACGTATTATTCGCTTAGAAAAGTGATTTACACTTTAAAAATACATTATTAAATGTAAAATTAACAATTCATTAGCTTAAAGAACTTGCGTTTATTTTTCCTGATAAATGTCATATTCTTAAGAATTAAACTGTATTATTTATAACAATGCGTTTTAAGCTGTATATTTGAAATTATTAATACAATATTATCATAATTTCAGTTTTGAGTAAGTTTAAATATGTTTCGTACATGAGCGTTCAAGCGCAAACGCTTCGAGATAAAGATGTCGAAGAATTGCTTTTTAATGCTAGAGAAAAAAATAAGCGTTTAGCAATTACAGGGGTTTTACTTTTAATACAAGGTAAATTTATTCAATATATTGAAGGTTACGAAGAAGATATTGACAATGTATACAGAAGTATAGAAGTAGACCCAAGGCATAATGATTTATTGCTTTTAGATTCCGGCTACATCGACAAAAGACAATACAAAAATTGGACAATGGCTTACAGAAAAGTCAACAATTCCGAAATAAAAAATATTCTTGGATACAGCGAGTTGAATTTAGACGATTTATTTCTGAATCCTGCGGAAGAAAAGACACACCCTGTTTTAAAAGTTTTGTATAACTTTACGCACAGTTTATCCGCATAAAATTTACTATGAAAATTTATTACCTCTCTATCGTTACGATGCTTTTTTTAGTATCGTGTAAAAACGATAAATCTACAGTACAAGAAATCGAAAACCAAACCGAACAATCCAATGTTGTCGAGCTTGCAAAACAACCTTCTGTAGTTCAAAATATTGCAGAAGCATATGGCATAAGCAACTGGAAAAACGTGAATCAGGTCGATTTTACCTTTGTTGTGAATCCCGGAGAAAAAGAGTTTGCTAGAATTTGGTCCTGGCAGCCTAAATCTAAAACAGTATCGTTAATAAGTGCTACAGACACCATAACTTACAACAGGGCCAAGGTTACGGAAGAATTTGTTTCTACAGACAAAGCTTTTGTAAACGATAGTTTTTGGTTTTCATTCCCTTTTCATTTGGTTTGGGACGAAATTACTGTTGAAGAGTTAGGCCAAACGACATCGCCTATACTTCAAAAAGAAGCTTTTAAAATAAAAATCAACTATCCACAAGAAGGAGGTTACACACCAGGCGATAGTTATGAAATTTATATTGATGATAATCATAATATTTTAGAATGGACCTATCATCCAAAAGGTCAGGAAGAGCCGGCTCTAGGCAACACCTTCGAAAACCAAAAAACATTCAACGGTATAAAGATTGACACAGAACACTCTAACCCGGAAAAAGGATTTCAATTAAATTTTAGAGATGTTGTTATCAAGTAAATTAAAATTTGAAAATAATTTAGCCTTCGCAAAACATTGCGATCAACAAGATGAGCTGAAATCGTTTAGAGAAAAATTTCATTTCCCCAAAAGAGCTGATGGGTCTACAAAAGTTTATTTATGTGGTAATTCTTTAGGGCTACAACCTTCTACGGCAAGAGACTATATCAATCAAGTGCTTTTGGACTGGGAGAATTATGGTGTAGAAGGGCATACCGAAGCTGATATGCCATGGTTGCCTTACCACGAGTTTTTAGCAGAATCGATGGCCAAAATTGTGCAGGCGAAACCCTCGGAAGTCGTTATTATGAATACGCTGTCCGTCAACCTGCATTTAATGATGGTATCTTTTTTCAACCCAACGCCTACAAAGCATAAAATCCTTATCGAAGCTGATGCTTTTCCATCAGACTTGTATGCTGTAGAGTCTCAGCTTAAATTTCACAACCTCAATACTGAAGAATCATTGCTGCTATGGCAGCCCCGTGAGGATAATATTTACTACAAAGATGACTTCGATCAACTTATAGAAGACAACAAAGACGACATAGCACTTGTACTTATTGGTAATACCAATTATTACACAGGACAGTTTTTTGATATGCCTCATATTACACAAGTCTGTAAAAGGCACAATATCACTGTAGGCTTCGATTTGGCTCATGGGGTTGGAAACATTATGCCAAACCTTCATGAATTAGGGGTAGATTTTGCGGTTTGGTGCACATACAAGTATTTAAACTCCGGTCCGGGAAGTATTGGTGGATGTTTTGTGCATGAAAAACATCATAAGTCGGATCTAAAAAGATTTACAGGTTGGTGGGGACACGACAAAGCAACGCGTTTTAATATGAGACAAGGTTTTAGTCCTATTCCAACTGTCGAGGCGTGGCAGCTTAGTAATCCTCCAATTTTGTCTATGGCAGCCGTAAAAGCTTCTTTAGATATTTTTGAGGAAGCAGGCTTCGATGCCATTCATGCCAAATCTAAAAAATTAACATCCTATTTAGAATTCCTGTTAATGGAGCTCAATGATTCTAAATTAAATATCATTACGCCAAAAAACCCTGAAGAGCGCGGCTGTCAGCTTTCTATTCAATTTTTAGATGCCGATAAAAGTTTGTTTGACCAGCTTACAGAAGCAGGCGTCATTGCAGATTGGCGTGAGCCTCACGTGATAAGAGTTGCGCCTGCACCACTTTATAACTCGTTTGAAGACGTTTATCAGTTTGTTGAAATTCTCAAAAAAATAAGGTATGAAAGATAAACATATATTAATCGTAGGTGCCGGATTATGTGGGTCTTTACTCGCTCTAAAGTTGGCTCAACACGGGTATAAGATTTCACTTTTTGAAAAAAGACAAGATTTACGAACAGCCGACATTTCTGCTGGACGATCTATAAATTTAGCATTTTCAGATCGCGGGTTAAAGGGCATAAAAAAAGTTGGACTACAAGACAAAGTAAGGGATTTATGCATTCCTATGTATGGCCGAATGCTTCACGATACGTCTGGAAATACAAAGCTATCCCCCTACAGCGGACGAAAAGAAGAATACATCAACTCTATTTCAAGGTCTGGTTTGAATGCTTTATTGCTAGACGAAGTTGAAAAGTACGATAATGTGAAACTTTTTTTTGAATCTTCATGCAAACATGTGGATATCGAAAACAATTCAGCTGTATTTCAGCATGATAGTAGCCAAGATGAAGTTGAAGTTAAGGCAGATTATATTATTGGTACAGATGGCGCCGGCTCTGTGGTGAGGCAAGCACTGATGAAAGTAAAAGGCCTGAGGTTTAGTTTTTCTCAGGATTTCTTGAGCCATGGCTACAAAGAGCTAAGTATTTTGCCCGATAAAAATGGAGCGCATCAAATGGACAAAGGTGCACTGCATATTTGGCCAAGAGGTGAAAACATGCTTATTGCTTTACCCAATTTAGACGGAAGTTTTACAGTAACTTTATTCCTGGCTTACGAAGGCGGAGAGTATAATTTTAATAACCTGAATAATCCTGAGATTGTTGAGGAGTATTTTAAAAAGGATTATGCTGATGCTATGGCTTTAATGCCACATTTAAAAGATGAGTTTTTTGAAAACCCAACAGCTTCTTTAGGAACCATAAGGTGTTCGCCTTGGACTTACAAAAACACATTAATCATGGGCGATGCTGCTCATGCTATAGTTCCTTTTTATGGACAAGGGATGAATGCGTCTTTTGAGGATGTAGCGGTGTTTGACGACATTTTGCTGGACGAAGACTTTGATTTAGACAAGGCAATTACCCGTTTCAGTAAGCAAAGAAAACGTGATGCTGATGGTATTGCAGACTTAGCTTTAGACAACTTTTATGAAATGAAAGCGCACACCGCACAGGAGTTGTTTTTAGAAAAACGAAAACTCGAGTTAGCATTCGAAGAGCATTTTCCTAAAGACTATTTATCAAAATATTCGCTAGTAACATTCAATGAAGATATTGGTTATCACGAAGCAAAAATAAAAGGACGTGCACAAGACAAAGTAATACTTAATTTGCTTAAGGAGGGTAGACTTACCGAACATCAAAGTTTGGAAGAAAAGCTGGCCATCATAAATAAATACGCAACACAATATTTAGAAAAAGACATTCTTATTTTATGACTAACAACGAAATAGCAGAAATACTTCACAAGGCTGCCTTTAGCAGAACACCTGTTTCTCAAATGGCTGAGGCCGTTGATATGTCTTTAGATCAGGCCTACAGCATACAGCAGCTATTGTTAGACAAACGAACAGAGGTAGGAGAGGAGCTAACAGGTTACAAGCTTGGATTTACATCCAAAGCAAAAATGAAGCAAATGAATGTAAATGACTTGATCTGGGGTTTTCTTACGGACGCCATGGAAATTAAAAGTGGTAGTGAAGTTCCTATTTCAAAATACATTCATCCTAGAGCAGAACCGGAAATTGCATTTAAAGTAAAAAAAGACATAACCTCTCAAATATCACTAAGTCAGGTTCCCGAATACATTGAAGCATTTGCTGTGGCCATAGAAGTTATCGATTCCAGATACGAAAATTTTAAATTTTCTTTGGAAGATGTTATTGCAGATAATTGTTCGTCTACAGGATATTGTATAGGAGAATGGCTGCCTTTGGTAGAGGATTTAAATCAAATACAACTTGAATTATTATTTGATGACAAAGTTGTACAGCAGGGTTATACTCAAGCTATTTTAGATAATCCTTATGAGTCCGTTGTAGAGTTGAGTAGGTTGGCAACGCAAGCTGGTTTAATCTTAAAAAAGGAGCAAATTATACTTGCAGGTGCAGCGACAGCAGCAGAGTGGATTACACCCTCTGTTTCAGTCAAAGCTAATCTGCAAGGTTTTGGTGAGGCTGTTTTTCACGTCGTATCATAAAACAACTTTTTACCACTTTACAAAAACAAAAAAAGACTCACGAAGAGTCTTTTTTGTTTGAGGATGTTGAATGTTATAATCCAACAATTTGCATTGCTTTTTTCAGTAAATCCGGATTGCTTTTTATAAATCCAATAGCTGCGCTTGCTAAATCCTGATTGCCTAAAATAGATTTCATAAGATTACCTTTCATCCCTTTGTTTTTAGTTAAAAGTCCCATTAAAGACGATTTGGTATCTGGATTAGATTTTAAAAAATCAATCGTTTCTTTTTGTAAATCTTCGTCCTTCATAAGCGCCTTAGAAATCTGATCGTCCATGTTCGTTTTTTCCTTAGAAATCGCTTGTTCTGTTTTTTTAGTTAGTTTTTTTGCCGATGGCAAATCTTGTGCAGACATTGTAGTTGCAAAAAATGCAAAGCACAATAAAAAAATGTAATTTTTCATATGAGTAGTTTTTAATTTTTTCAAATATACTGATTGTGTTCAAATATTTATACAGTAATACATTATTGTGAAACGAGTTCTTGTAAAGATGATGTCTCTGTGAATATAGATTTTGCTGTAGTGCGTATAAACAAGTCTGTTGTGATAATTAATGATTAATGCCTTTATGCAAGTTTTTAATTAAATCTATTCTTAATTATAAGTAAGATTTTTTACAGATTAGCTATTTTAGTAACCAAACCAGACATTAATGAACATAAAATTCAATAAAAACGAAGATCATAACAAATTACTCACTTCAGACTTAAATTTTAAACTCAAAAAGGTTTATTTGGGAGGCGGTCAAAAAAAAATAGATAAACACCATTCCAAAGGAAAAATGACAGCGAGAGAACGGATAGATTATCTTGTAGACGACCCTAAAGCTTGTATCGAGATTGGCGCATTTGCAGGCGACGGCATGTATGAAGAACACGGCGGTTGCCCTAGTGGAGGAGTAGTGGTAAAAATTGGTAGCGTATCTGGTAAGAAGGCTATAATCGTTGCAAATGATGCAACAGTTAAGGCGGGCGCTTGGTTTCCTATCACAGGAAAGAAAAATTTAAGGGCTCAAGAGATTTCAATAGAAAATAGACTACCCATTATTTATTTGGTGGATAGTGCGGGTGTTTATTTGCCTATGCAAGACGAAATTTTTCCAGACAAAGAGCATTTCGGCAGAATTTTTAGAAACAATGCCGTAATGAGCAGCATGGGTATTACACAAATTTCTGCGGTAATGGGCAGTTGTGTTGCCGGTGGGGCGTATTTGCCAATTATGAGCGACGAAGCCTTAATTGTAGACAAAACAGGTAGTATTTTCCTAGCAGGCAGTTATCTAGTAAAAGCGGCTATTGGCGAAAGCATAGACAACGAGACATTAGGTGGTGCTACAACACATTGCGAAATTAGTGGTGTGACGGATTACAAAGCCAAGGATGATAAAGATGCGCTCGACACCATAAAAAATATTTTTGATAAAATTGGAGACTTTGATAAAGCGGGTTTTAACAGAATAAAACCGAAAAAACCTTTGGAAAACGAAGCGGATATTTTTGGACTACTCCCGGCTAAACGTAGCGACCAATACGATATGATGCCTATTATCAACCGATTGGTGGATAATTCCGAATTTGATGAGTATAAAGCAGGTTACGGCCAAACCATAATTACAGGTTATGCCAGAATTGACGGCTGGGCAGTTGGTATTGTGGCCAACCAACGCAAAATCGTAAAAAATAAGCGTGGCGAAATGCAGTTTGGAGGTGTGATTTACAGCGATTCTGCAGATAAGGCTACACGATTTATAGCCAACTGTAACCAAAAGAAAATTCCACTAGTGTTTCTTCAGGACGTAACCGGTTTTATGGTAGGAAGCAAAAGCGAACATGGCGGTATTATAAAAGATGGTGCAAAGATGGTAAATGCAGTAAGTAATTCTGTAGTGCCAAAATTTACAATAGTTATTGGAAATTCTTATGGTGCCGGTAATTATGCCATGTGTGGTAAGGCATACGATCCCAGATTTATTGTAGCATGGCCAAGTGCCGAATTGGCTGTAATGAGTGGAAATTCGGCTGCAAAAGTATTGTTGCAAATAGAAACTTCTCGATTGAAAGCTAAGGGAGAGAAAATTTCTGAAGCTAAAGAAAAAGAGTTGTTTGACAAGATAAAGAACAACTACGACGAGCAAACAAGTCCTTATTATGCTGCAGCACGTCTTTGGACAGATGCTGTTATAAATCCTTTAGATACCAGAAAATGGATTTCAACCGGGATTGAAGTGGCTAACCATGCACCAATCGAAAAGAAATTTAATCTTGGTGTTTTGCAAGTGTAACATTCAGATAACTAAATACAATTTATTTAATTTGTAAGAGTTTTTAAAAATAAATATTCATGAAAAAGCTATTTTCCATTTTATTATTAGCAACATTCACTCTCTTTACAGCAGGCTGTGCCGAGGATAATGATGATGTTAGGGTTCCTGCAGGCAATCTTGAAATTAATGACTTTGTATGGAAAGCGATGAATATTTTCTATTTTTATAAAAGCCAGGTTCCAAACCTTTCGGTTGAAGATTTTTCGAGTAATCAGGAATATGTAAACTACTTAAATGCGTTTCAAACTCCTGAAGACCTTTTTGATGCGCTAACCATAGAAACCGACAGGTTTAGTGTTATAGTAGACGATTACCGGGTTTTAGAAGCTAGCCTTCAAGGCAGTTCTTTAGCCAATGGGATGCGTTTTGGACTTGTTGGAATATCTGGTACAAATCTTGTTTTTGGTGTTGTAAGGTATGTTGTTCCAAACTCCTCTGCTGCGATGCAAGGTGTGGAAAGAGGTATGGTATTTACACAAATAGATGGTGTTCAGCTTACAGATTCCAATTTTGTTGATTTGTTGTCTCCGGCATCTTACACAATTGGCTTGGCAGAACTAAATAACCAAAGCTTAGCGCTTACAGGAGAAAACATTACGCTTGTAAAAGAAGAGTTGTCCGAAAATCCAATTCATTTGTCCTCAATTATAGAAGTAAATGGTCAAAATGTTGGTTATCTGATGTATAACAATTTCAGATCTAATTTTGAATCGGAACTTAATCAGGTTTTTGCTGATTTTAAAGCCAACGCTGTAACAGACCTGATACTGGACTTAAGGTATAACGGTGGAGGAAGCGTTGCTACAGCAAACGATTTGGCCTCTATGATTACAGGGCAATTTAACGGGCAAGTTTTTGGCATACAGGTATTTAACGAAAACTTTGATGATGTAGTTATAAATTTTGACAACCAGACAGCCGATGGTGAGCTTGTAAATAGCCTAAATTTAGATCGTGTATTTGTACTAACAACAGGTTCAACTGCAAGTGCTAGCGAATTGATTATAAATGCCTTAAACCCGTATATAGACGTGATTCAAATAGGGACAACCACAACAGGAAAGTTTCAAGGCTCTACAACACTTTATGATTCTGAGGATTTTACAAAAAACAACGTAAACATAAATCATTTCTACGCCTTGCAACCGCTTATTCTTACAATAGCAAATGCAGACGGTTTTACAGGTTTTGAAGATGGTTTAGTTCCGGATATAGAATTTCAGGAAGATTTTTTTAACTATGGTGTCTTGGGAGATCCTTCAGAGCCACTTTTAGCAAGGGCTTTACAAGAAATAGGTGCAGGGCTGCAAGGGCAAGGGCAAATCCTAGAACAAAAATCTGCACATTCTTTACAATTTAAACTTATAGACGAGTCTGGTTCCGATAGTCCTGATTACCAAAGGATGTATGTAGAAATGCAATAGGTCTTTTTTTATAATAAGAGAGACATGTTGATATGTTAGGTTTTGCAAAAAAGTTTTTATCCAAATACCCCCTTTTACAAGTTACAAGTTATAATAGTTTAAGTATTATTATAAAACTTGTTTCGAGCTTTATCGTCTCTAAACTTACAGCAATCTTACTTGGTACACAAGGTGTAACCTTAATTGGAAACCTAAGAAATGCATTAACTGTTTTTCAAAATTTTTCTACTTCTGGCTTGAATAAAGCTGTAGTACGGTATACAGGAGAGGCCAGACATGACAAAGAAGCTTACAACACTTTTATATCTACCCTTTTTGTTGTTTTCCTGGTGGTGAGTGTAATTGTTTTTACTACAGTCTTTGTATTTTCAGAGGACTTATCCTTATTTATATTTAATTCTAACGACTATATTTTTGTCTTTCAATGGTTATCTGTTTTGCTTCCTGTTTATGCGCTAAATGCGTATTTACTTTCAGTTTTAAATGGTCTTGAGCAGTACAAAAAAGTCATCAACATAAATATCTTATCGCATATTTTAAACGTGGTATTATTTTCTATTGGGGTTTATTTTTTTGGGTTAAAGGGCGCTATGGCGGCTGTAATACTTGTGCCTTCAGCGAGTTTGCTTTTTACTTTTATGTTGGCCTATAACTATTTTGGCTTTAAGACTCATATCAATTTCAACTATTTTTCAAACCAATATTTAAAACACTTCGGCGAGTATGCTTTAATGACATTGGTATCTGCAATCAGCTTTCCATTGGTGTATTTAGGTATACGTGTGCATCTCACAAACACTATAAATATCGATGCAGCCGGGTATTGGGAGGTTACGTTTAGGCTCTCTACATTTTACTTGGTATTTATACAATCTCTTCTCAACTTATATGTATTACCCAAACTCGTAAACGCAAATACCAATCTGCAATTTAGAGTCGTTGTATTTAGCTTTTATAAGCAGGTGTTACCACTTTTTGCTGTAGGGTTATTGTTGATTTTTTTACTAAAAAAATACGTTATTTTACTCATCGCCTCCGAAGAGTTTCTTCCTGCGACATCTCTTGTAGGCTGGCAAATTGTAGCCGATTTTTTTCGAGTAATAGCATTGGTGATGGTCTACCAGTTTCATGCAAAGAAAATGTTATGGCATTATATCATTACCGATTTATTTCTGGCTTTAGCCTTATATTTTAGTGCTATATTAGGTGTGCAATATGTAGGTCTTAATGGTGTTGTGATAGGACACGCCATAACATATATCGTTTATTTTTTTATTATTTTAATTATCTTTAGAAAAGTAATTTTTAAATAGTTGGATTGTCGTCTTAGCTTATGCTTTTAAAATAAATTGTAATGAAAACTATCTTTGATAAAGAAGCCTATAATGAAATATTAGACAGATTAAGTAACTTAACTGCTGATAACCAAGCCAAATGGGGTAAGATGAATGTCATACAAATGCTTGAACACTGCCAAAAGCCCATCAAATTGGCATTTGGGGAAGAGAGCGTTACAAAACCGGGTTTTATCATGAAGTTGATGATTAAGTTTTTAAAGCCTACTTTATACAACGATAAGCCATGGAAGAAAGGGCTTCCAACAGCAAAAGAATTTATTATCAAGGATGTTAAGGATTTTAAAGCAACAAAAACAGATTTAGAACACCTTATTTCCAGAATTCATAAAAGCGAAGAGTACTTTAAGCCCTCTAAGCCGCACCCCATTTTTGGAGAAATGGAATATTGGATGTGGGGCCAATCGGCATATAAGCACTTGGATCATCATCTAAAACAGTTTGGGGTTTAAGGATGCAAAACCAAAATAAGGTACTAGAACAAAAAGACCCCAAGGTAGAGTTTCTAATTTCTACTATGCATCGAACTGATCTTCAGTTTTTAACTTCCATGTTTAAAAATTATGATTTAGATTCTCTGCATATCCTTATTGTCAATCAAACTACTGAGGCCAATATACTAGTATCAAAACAAGATAACATTAGAGTTATAAATGTTTTTGAAACAGGCTTAGCAAAAAGCAGAAATCTGGCTTTAAAACATTCCAAAGCCGAAATAGCGATTATTGCAGATGATGATGTCGAGTATTTGCCGGATGCACTTCAAATCATTAAGACTGCGTACATTCTTCATCCTGATGCAGCCTTAATTTCATTTCAATATTTGAGAGAAGATGGAAGCCTTTATAAATTATACCAACCGGAATCGGGGTACCAAAACCATAAATTGCATAAGCAAAGCTTGTCTTCTATCGAGATAAGCGTGAGGCCGGAAGTTCTGAGGCAACATAAAATACACTTTAATACATGTTTTGGCTTAGGAGCGAGGTTTGTATGTGGAGAAGAGCAAGTGCTTAGGGACGATATAATTAGAAAGGGATTAAAAGTCGCTTATGTTGCCAAACCTATTGTGATGCATACAGGCAAAACCTCGGTTCCGGCAGAAAATTCCAAGGCGTACACCCAGGCTATAGTGGTACAAAAATATTTACAGCATAAAAATTTTATATATCTCTGGCTGATAAGGTATATTTGGAAACTGATTTCAAGAAAAGTGATTAAGTTTTCAGAGGTTGGTAACATTTGGTACTATGGTAAAACAGCTGTTAAGGATTATAAAGCAAACTGTTCAAGATAAAGAGAACAGATTAGCACTTTTACTTTGGGTATTGCCGTTGTTGTTGGCATTAGGATTTCAAATGTATGGCTTTGGCTGGAATAGGATTATACCTAGAAACTTTGTTGAAAACGCTTTCACTTTATGCATTCTGCTTTGTTTTACGTTTTTGCTAAAAGGTAAACTTCAAAAAGTTGTGCAATTGGTAGGATACTTCCTGTTCATTGTCTACCATCTATTTGAAAGTTTCTACTACTATTTGTTTAAGGCAAATATCAGTTCGTCTTCTATATTTATTTTACTTGAAACCAATGCTGCAGAAGCAAGAGAATTTGCAGAATTTTATGTTGATGCTTTTGTGATTGTTATGGTATTGGTGTTTGTTAGTTTACTGCTGGTTTATGTTATAAAACAGCCTGTTCTGAAAGTAAAAAAAGAGTTTAAATACCAAGCACTTGTTTATCTTTTGGGTATTTTAATGCCTTTAGGGTATTTAATTTTTAAAGACTTCTTAAGATTCAACTTTTATTATTTGACCATTACATCCGTGAATGAGTATTTTGAGGAGCAAGAAAAAATGGAATCATATAATATAGATCAAAAGATTGCAAATATTCCGGGTTTTGAAGTGACTACAAATTACGATGAAGCCACGTTTATCTTTGTATTAGGTGAATCTACAACAAGAAAGCGCATGAGTCTTTACGGCTATAACCGAAAGACAACCCCTTATTTAGACAGTTTAAGCCCGGAACTTAAGGTGTATAAGAATACGTTGTCCAATTACGTGTATACCATCGGCGCCTTAAAGTCCAGCTTGACATTAAATGGTTTGACATCGGAGGACGATTATTCGATTATTCAATTAATGAATGAAGCAGGTTTTAAAACATTTTGGCTATCTAATCAGCGTCCTATTGGAGAGTTTGAAAGTTTAGTAACTAAAATTGCAAAAGCCAGTGATGAGTTGGTCTTGAAAAATACCGCCCTTGCAGGCACTATTACTCCTTTTGATGAAATTCTACTTCCAGAATTTGATAAAGCTTTGAAAGATAGTGCAAAAAAGAAATTTATAGTCTTGCACACTTTAGGTACACACTTGTTATACGGCGACAGGTATCCAAAGGATTATGTGCAGTTTGATGGGCAGAGTCCGTCTAACTTTAGCCATCCTCAGGCAAATCGGCGTTCTAATGATTATGATAATGCCATTTTATACCATGACTATATTTTAAAAAATATATTTGAAAAAGTTAGAGATATAAGACATCCTGTTTATGTCGTTTATTTTTCAGACCATGGTGAGGAAGTATACGAAACTGTAGATTTTTCCGGCCACTCCGAAGAAAATCCAACCAAAGCCATGTATGAAGTGCCATTTTTTATTTGGATGAATACTGCTTTTGAAGATTACTTTCAAAAAAAATACATTCCAAACAATCCCTACAACTTAAAGCATTTCTTTCATACCTTTTCTGATATGAACGGGATAAGGTTCAAATCATTCGATTCCACAAAAACGATATTTTACCAACAAGATACTTTGGGTAAGCGTAAGCTAGGAAGTGGAAAATATTATGAAGATTTACCTTGATTTACTGTTAAGGAATCCACTTAATATCCTTAAAGTTAGGCTTTCTTTTTTCTAAAAATGCATTACGTCCTTCTTTGGCTTCTTCCGTCATATATGCAAGGCGCGTTGCCTCTCCTGCAAATACTTGCTGTCCAACCATGCCATCATCCGTTAAGTTAAAAGCAAACTTGAGCATTTTGATGGATGTAGGTGATTTCTCAAGAATTTCCTGAGCCCATTTAAAGGCCTCTTCTTCAAGCTGATCGTGTGGTATAGCAGCATTTACCATACCCATGTCTACAGCATCCTGAGCCGAATAATTTCGGCCTAAAAAGAAAATTTCTCTTGCTTTTTTCTGGCCTACCATTTTGGCTAAATAAGCAGAGCCGTAACCGCCATCGAAGCTTGTTACATCGGCGTCTGTTTGCTTGAAAATCGCATGCTCTTTACTGGCTAAAGTGATATCACATACCACGTGCAGCGAGTGACCACCACCAACAGCCCAACCCGGTACAACAGCTATAACAACTTTTGGCATAAAGCGTATTAAGCGCTGCACTTCCAGTATGTTAAGTCTGGGCATTCCGTCGTCGTCCACATAGCCTTGATGACCTCTTGCATTCTGGTCTCCGCCACTACAAAAGCTGTATACACCGTCTTTTGGCGAAGGTCCTTCAGCAGAAAGTAAAACAACACCTATAGAAACATCTTCTCTGGCATCGAGAAAGGCTTCATAAAGTTCTCCTACCGTTTTGGGTCTAAAGGCATTTCTCACTTCTGGCCTGTTAAACGCAATTCGCGCTACACCATCACATTTTTTATAGGTTATGTCTTCGTATTCTTTTACTGTTTCCCAGTTCATAAGCTTTTGTAATATGGTTTATAATTATCTTCCTCTTTAAGTTCCGGAAACTTGAGGAATAAATCTGATATTATTTTTTTGTGGTTTGTGATAATCAAGTCTTGAAAAATTTCCCAAGCCATTTTAAACTTTTTTAAATGAAAATAAACCCCTACCATACGAACTAGAATTTCCGGGTTGTCCTTATAAAAATCATTGGCGTAGTCTAAAGTTTCTATTGCATCATTCCATTCTTTGTCCTGTATACACTGATCGATGTGAATGATAAGGTTTTCAAATTCGAAATTGCCAAATTGTAAGGCGTTTTCCAAACCCACTTTAAATTCTTTAGAATTTCCTAACTCTTTATTAATGATGCTGTAGTTTCTCCAGTGCAAAGGATTTTCCATATCTATGTTTATAGCCTTGTTCACAAAGGTCAAAGCCGTTTTAAAATCCTTTTTGTTCATGTAAAATTCTGTGAGTGCAGCCCATGCTTTGTCCATCATAGGATCTTCGTGTACTGCTTTTTTGAAGTATTTTACAGCTTCACTCGTATTGTTGAGCTTTAAATAGCATTTTCCAATTCTTAGGTAAGCATAAGCAGTTGGATCGTCCAGTTGATTGGATATTTTGTAGTTTTCTATGGCTTCTTCAAACCTATTTAACCGTTCTAGTACTTTGCCTTTCTCCAAATAAGCTCCCACAAAGTAATCGTCTGAGTAAATAGCAAAGTCGAAAGCCTGAAGTGCTCTTTTGTTTTCTCCAATTTCAAAATATAGTTTACCTAATTGATGCCAGGCAATTTCACAATAAGGGTTGTTTTCTAAAAAGGCATTCAGGTATTCTATAGCTTCGTTTTGTTGGTCTAGAAAATCAAAACAGTAGATGATGTTGTAAAGCGCTGTAAAATCATTCTGGTCTTGATCTAAGCACTTCATGTAATTCTCTTTAGCTTTTTCAAAATTTTCTAAAAAGAGATATTCGATACCAATCAGGTTGTATATTTCTGTAGGTTCTGATGTAAACTCTAAAGTATATTTTAATGTTTCTATGGCTTTCTCGTGCTTGTCTTGCTTAGAGTAGATATTGGCTTTAAGGATATATATTTCGTCGTTTTCGGGGTCTACAACGCTGAGGTACTCAAGGATTTCATCAGCTTGTGCGTGTTTATCTTCAAAAATATAAACTTCTGCTTTGAGGAGCTTTAGGTCGTTATTGTTGGGGTGCTGTGTTTGCCCAAGCTTTAATGCTTTTTTGGCAAGCGCAAGCTTTCCCATATCGATATATTGTTCTACAATTTCCACAAATTCGTCTGCATCAAAGAACAAAATATTATTTGTTTTAAGCATGTGTTCGAACTTTTCGAGTGGAAAATCAAAGTCTTCGTTGGAATCAAATTTCATGGTGTAGAGACTTTTTTAATAATTTATTATAAATTTAAAGGGCTTTTCTAATGCTTAATGTTAACTCACAAGAGTTTGTTAACAAATTAATCAACATCGCGAGTTATTTCATTTAAAATGTCAAGTATAATAGTACACCCCATTTTTATTTCATCTTGAGAAATTGTGAGCGGAGGCGTTATCCTCACTGCTCTTTTTTCAAATAAAAGCCAAAACAAAATTAAGTTTTTTTCTTTTGCCTTTAAAACTAAGGTGTTTGCTATTTCGCTGTTTTTCATGATTAATGAAAGCATTAAGCCTTTACCTCTTATTTCTGTGATTAATTCATGTTTTAGTAGTTTTCTAAATAAATGTTCTTTGTCTGCTATTTGTTCTATAATATTCGTGTCTTCAAAGACATGTAATGTTTCTAATGCCGCTGCAGCTATCACTGGGTTGCCTCCAAAAGTGGTGATATGTCCCAATTTAGGGTTATCACTCAATAATTTCATCATTTCGGTGGATGCTACAAAAGCTCCAATTGGTAATCCCGATGCCATAGCTTTGCCAATGACTAAAATATCAGGAACAACATTAAAATTTTCAAAACCAAACAGCGTGCCAGTTCTTCCAAATCCAGGCTGAATGTCATCCAAAATTAAAAGCGCTCCAACTTCTTCACATTTTGCTTTCACTTTTTTCAGGTAATCATTTTTTGGCATGATAAAGCCGGCGCCACCTTGAATGGTTTCTAAAATCACCGCAGCTGTGTTTCTTGTGATTAGATTGAGGCAACTTTCATTGTTAAACTCTATGTGTGTAACATGTGGAAGCAAAGGTTTAAAGGGTTGGATACGTTCTTCGTAGTCCATAAGGCTTAATGCGCCATAGGAGTTGCCGTGGTAACAGTTTTTTGCAGCAATAATTTGCGTTCTGCCTGTGGCTCTTCTGGCAAGTTTTATTGCCCCATCTATGGCTTCTGTTCCGCTATTTACCAAATAGGTTTGTTCTAGTGGTTTAGGCAAATGTTCTGCTAGCTTTTTGCATAATTTTAAAGCAGGGCTTAAAACGTATTCGCCATAAACCATGACATGCATATATTGTTGTGTCTGTGTCGTAATGGCATTTACAATTCTGGGATGGCAGTGTCCTAAGTTGCATGCGGATACTCCTGCAACAAAGTCAAGGTGTGCTTTGCCATCTGTTGTGTAAACAAAACTCGAATTGGCATGACTAACTTCTAAACCGAGTGGGTGAGGCGTCGTCTGTGCCTGGAAAGCTTTGAACGCATCAATCATTTTCTGAGGGTTTCTTAGGTTCGGTTGTTCTAGGCTTTAGGCTGTCTTTAGGGAATTGCCTTAATTCTCTGCTTCTTAAGGCAGGTGTAGCATTTGTTGCTGGTTTGGCCTTATTTGTTTTTAATACGGGCTTGGGTTTAGGTTTTTCTTTAAGTAGGTTGGAGTTGGAGTTTAGTTTTTCTTTGTTATAAAAAGGTTGTTGAACAGTGTCTGTTTGATCGGGTATGTCTAAGCCTTTAATTTTGGCTAGTTTGTAAGAAGGCCTGTTGGTAAGCAAATCCGATTTTGATGTAATTTGCTCATCGCCCCTCCAAAGCATGCCTTTTAACTTACGAGCGTTTGGTGGGAGTTCGTTTTCCGGATAAAGTTTGCCAGGCACATCTGTAAAATAGGTAATGTCTTTTATCTCTTTATCTTTCAATTCCATCTTAATCGCGGAGCTGGTTGTTTTTTCTATGCCTATTAAGGTGCCTTCGTCATCTCTCGAATAGTATAGCGACTCTGCGTTTTTAATAAAATTCACTTCAACCATTTCGTTGTTTTCAAACAGTCCGTACAGTTCTTTTCCTTTAACCTGATTAAAACCGCTAATTGTGTCTTTTTGTAACAAGAAACTATTGTAATATACCTTTAGAGAATCCAATTGTTCAGTTTCTGTGTTGGATATTAACATAATGGTGTCTCCTGTAATCTGACCATTGGACGACCATAATATCGGACGACCAACTAATTTTGTATATCCTGTTATTTGAGAAGAGTGTATAGAATCTGCTTTACCGCTAATGTCCGATTTGTAAAGTCTGGCATCAGGAAAGCTTCTAATGATGCGCTTTTCAGGTTTACCGGTAATCATCATCGTGTCGCTCGCTATATGGATAGAATCGTTTTCCTGAAATGTTGATGCAATTGGATTTTTGGTAATAATAACAGAATCTTTTTGTTTGTATACTTCGGCGTAGTGGCCTAAGATTTTGGTTTTATTTAAAGTGTCTAAAACCCTTATGTTGTTTGATGCAGAAGCGAAATTTTTATTTTGATCAAAATAAATGCTATCGCCAAATAATGTCCTTTGCTCGTAATCTACACGTGCATTTTTAATAAAATAACCCCAGTTATTTCTGGAATCGAAAAAACCTCTTTCACAATACACTTTGCCGCTTTCTGTCGTTATTGTAGATGCATTGTAAAGATAAGCGTGGCCATTGTCTGTGTAATAGTCCAGGATATTGGTGTCGATATTGTAGTCGGGGTTTCTTACTTTTACGTTTTGTCGAAATGCATATTTGTCCGATTCCATATCGTAGGTTCCGCGTACGCTAGTAATGGTACTAGAGGTGTCCGTAACGGTTCCACCTGAACGGTAAAAGGCCTTTTGTGCCAACCTGTCAAAGAATAAGGTGTCTGTTTTTAAGGTATTCGTTGTCGTTTTAAGTACAACGTCTTTAGAAGCAAATGCAAACTCAGTCTTGCCATTATACTCTGCATAGGCGCTGCGCATATTTACAGTATCGCCTTGTTTCATTCTTACATTGCCATAGGCTTTAAAGAATTCATCTTTCTCATAAAACAAAGCCTGGTCGCACCACACCTCAATACCTTTATGTTTGAAGTAAACCTGATTTTTCACCTTGTTGAAAACAAAAGCACCCGGGTATAGGTTTTCGTTGATATTCGTTCGATCACTTTTGTACTCAATCTTCTGTGAAAAGCCTTGAAATACAAGAAAAAAAAGGAAAAAAATATAAAGCTTCTTCAACTCAGAAATTTTTGGGCAAATGTACTAAAAACTATATCTAATAAGTATAAGAACGATTCATATCATCAAAAATTACAGCTTTTTTACTTAGGTTTTTATTAAACTTATTTTTAACCCTTTTTAAAAATCTGAAAAGTTTTTGCCAAAGCTGAATTCAACTTAGAAAATAAATACCATTCGTCGAAAATATATGATTATTCAAAATAAATTTTGTATTAACAATTGATTATTTTTATTAAATAAGATAAAATATTGAAAAACAATACAATAATAATATAAAACATATAGTTATTTAAATATAAAATCCTTATTATATAAATAAAATCAATAATAATACCTATAAATACAGTATTCAATTACACAGTTCGTCGATATATATTGATTTTTTAAAATAATTTTAATAAAAATTTATTGAATAAAACTAAATTTGTAAAAGCAATCCATATTTCAAGCTATGACTACCCGAGTTTTTAAAATTATATCTCTTATATTTCTTTTTGTGTCTGCCTTTGCTTCCTGCGAAGTTGGAGGTGAAATAACCCAAGATGTGGACGGGTCTGAAGATTCTGCAACACAAGACAGTTTTAAAGACTTAATCGTGGCAAACACTTTCGAGTGGACAACTTCCCAAGATATTACTGTAAATTATAAAGGTGTGCCATTAAGTAGTTCTGGCGTAAAACGTCCACTTATAATTAAGGTTAAAGACGGAGAAGTTCTCAGGAAATTGAATGTCTCTTTATCTGATGATATTTCAGTAGATCTGCGTATACCTACTAGAGAAGAAACACTTATTTTGTCATGGGGTACTTTAGAAAAAGAGTTTACACTAGGTGATAGTCAATCTATCGACTTCACATTTATAGATCCTGATACAGCAGACGAAGGATAGTTTAACCAACATTAGAATATATGAAAATTATAAAATTCTTTATACTAATCTTGGCTTTTACATCATTAGGGGCAGTAGCGCAAATAACTAATGATTTTGAACTAGGTGACAGTAAAACTTATAATGCAGATTGTTGGGTGTTTTTAGGGACAGATTTAAGCGATGCTGCTTATGCTATTAATGGCTCATTTAGTTTGATGACTAATCAAATGAGTAGTATGCCAAATCAACAAGCGCCACACCGTTTAACGTCTCCCTGGATAGATATGTCCTTAGGTAATCTTTCATTTACTACCGCTTTAGATGTACTTAATGGAGGAGGTAAGTATTTGGATGTCGTGTTTATTGATGAATTCGATAACGAAACAACTATCTTACAACATACGTTTATAAATGCAGCTCCACAGAATTTTTCTATTCCAGTAAACGTTTCTGGTATTTATAAAGCAGAATTTCGTTTTTACGGCGATGCAGGCACCTCTAAAGGTTTATTAGATGATCTTTCTATACCGGGAATCTATGCTGCAGATCCTAGTAATAATTGTGAAGTATTACAAACAACTTCAGATACGGATAATGATGGTGTCGCGGATATAGATGACGATTATCCAAACGACCCTGATAAGGCTTACAATAACTATACGCCTTCAGCAAATACTTTTAACACACTTGCTTACGAAGACTTATGGCCCTCTCAGGGCGATTATGATTTTAATGATTTGGTTTTAGATTATCGTTTTAATGAAATTACAAATGCAAATAATAATGTAGTAGAAATCGAAGCAGCCCTTAAGGTAAGAGCTGTTGGTGGCAGTTTAGATAATGGCTTTGCCATTCAGTTTGATAATTTAACTCCCTCAGACATTACATCTGTAACCGGACAAGAAATAACAGGTAGTTTATTTTCAATAGCAGCTAATGGTACAGAAAACGGACAAGCTAAAGCAGTAGTACCTGTCTTCGATACACCTGAGAACGTTATTCATCGCGTTGGGGGTTCTATGTTTAATACTGTACCTACAAACGGTAGAGGGAGTTCAGACCTAATTAACATTGTCATCACACTTAACACTCCTCAAACCAGTGTTGGAACTGCACCTTACAATCCATTCCTTATCAAAAACCAGGTTCGAGGAGTGGAAATACATTTAGCAGATAAACAGCCCAGCAGTTTAGTCGACATGTCGCTACTTGGCACAAATCAGGATGATACAAATCCCGGTGTAGGTAAATATTATAAAACTAAAAATAACCTGCCATGGGCTTTAGATATCGATACTACCTTCGAATATCCAATTGAAGGAACCGATATTATAAACGCATACCTAAATTTTTTAGACTGGGCACAATCTAATGGCAATAGTTTTACAGACTGGTATACCAATAAGGAAAATGGATACAGAAACAACTCAAAAATTTATAGCAATTAGTATCCTTAATCATTTTTTTAAATTAAAAGTGACAAATTATTATACAATATTTCCCTGAACTTTGGCATTTAAATTTATTTAATTCAATTTATGAGTTATTGGGATTGTCTTTTATAAAGTTGTTCTATAATCATACAAACTGCAAATCCCATAACCATTAATTTTCACTAATGTTTTAGAGTTGATTATCATATCGTACAATTCATTGCATCTTATTTTAATTATTTAAGCCTTCGTAATCTTGTTAAACAACAATTTTAATCTAGTTTTTAACCTTGACAAATAAGATATTTATTAATCATAATTACAGATTTAGATTTAAGTCTAAATACAAGAATAGAGTTTTAATTTATTACGAGGAAAAACATTAGGTTTTCTTAATATAAACAAAAAATTAAAGCATAATTAATCGAAAAACAGTTGATTTTTAATTTTTTTAGTTTTAGA
>CAYNCI010000002.1:0-116468 GCA_964396065.1 uncultured Mesohalobacter sp.
TTGGTATTTATCTTGATGTTTGAAGTTTTAAACTTCGCACCACCATTCTTTCATTAGGTAAATTTATGTCTTGAGCTATTATGAAATACTTTTCCAAAATAAACTCTGCTTCAAAACATCTATCAACGGATTCTCTACGCCGTTAATGTCCAATAAACCATTAACATTGTCATAATTAGAAACACTTGAATATAAATACTCAAATGCTCGCTATCCAATGCCAGCCTATGTAAAGGTGAGCCTGTAACTAAAAGACTAACAACGCCGATAACATAGTGTGTCTTGCTTTGATCTTAAATTTTATAACCTTCATTACTAAGGACGATAACAATATAAACAAGTCACTTTGTTTGTTAAAATAGCTGATGCGTGAAGTAGTTACAAACTACTACCTCGCTTTAGCCTATTTTCGTGATTGTATTGCTTCGAAGTCACAGACTACGAAGAGCGGGGAAACATTAGTATTAAATCCACTCCACGTTTAATTTTTTCAGTTCCTTATCTAATTCTACAAGTGCATTAGGCTCGATGATTTGTGTGCTGATGGTCAATTCTTTGTTGTCCGTTTTTAATATATAATCTCCTGCAAACTTTTTTATTTGTGTTACCTCAGATAAGTTAAGTTTTTTCTTGGCAGCTCCGTTTACTTGTATCATCCCATTTTCAATGGTTAAATACTTGTATTTTTTCTGATAAGCATATATCCCTAAATATGCTATTGAGATGAAAAGCCACCCGTAATCGGTCCAAAATGGCTCTTCCTTTAAGAGGATTGCTAACAGAAACCAAACCAACCAAACAAGACCTAATATTAGATTTATATTCAAATGTCTTTTCTTGTAACCTATTTTCATTTTCTAATTACATTGCATACTAAAATAGCTTAAACTTTTTATTTATACAATTACAATGCTGTCTGTGCATTGGATTAGGTGATTAAATAGGGTATTAACAATAATCTATCGTATCCAATATTGCCTTATATTACTTAGACGTTTTATCAACAATTTCAGCCAATTTAGTTTTGAATGCTTCTCTTTCTTTTAAAACAATCATAATTTTTGTGTTAGAGTCTTTCAACTTAAAGATCACTGCTGTTCCGAAATGAGCACTAAACAAAATGTTTCCCTTAAAATCGTACCGCCAACCGATACCATAGTACCAGGGAATCTTTTTTTCTTTGATGTTATGCCTGTCGATATTTTTAATGTCGTACTTTTTGGATATTACCCCAATACCGAAAGAGAGCTTAAGGACATCCTTATATAATTCAATTTTTAGTTTATAAAACAAAAGAAGAATTGATGAAAAGAGGAGCAGATGAAATACAAAAAATGCTATTAAGCTTGTCTTGTCGTTTCCAATTGCTATAATCATAGATGCAAACAAAGCAAACATAATTAGCGAGAAAGGTATAATGAGCAGCCAAACGTATCTCACTTCTTTAAACAAGATTTTATTTTCCAAAAGCTGAATTTATATGAAGGATATTATTTGTAATACTTAACTCAATATACTTGAATAAAAAAAACCGAGCAAAAACCCGGTTTTTAATTAATATGATTTGAAGAATCTATTTTTTAGAATCTTCTTTAGCAGGGGCGTTAAGTTTGTTGGATAACTCCACAGATATTGAAGACCTGTCGAAAGTGATTTTTCCTGCACCAGTCTCTAAAATAACAGCGTCTAATTTTTCACTAAAATCTAAAACCTTACCGTGCATTCCACTTTTAGTTACAACTCTATCGCCCTTTTTTAGGTTAGCACTAAATTCTTTTTCTTGTTTCTGTCTTTTCATTTGCGGTCTGATCATGAAAAAATACATGATCGCAATGATAAGTAGAAACATGGGTAATGTACTCCCGAAATCTCCCATTTAATTTATTTTACGTTAACTTGTGGTGTTGGAGTCTTTGTAGCAGCATTTGGATTAGGCGTTACAAAAGACTTGATTTGTAAAGTTTCTTTACCTTTTTCTGTATTTGCTGTGATAGTTACAGACTTAGTTTGCTGGTTTTTTCTACCTCTAGAATTAAACTTCACAACCATTTCTCCACTTTCTCCAGGCTTGATGGCTTCTTTAGTGTAAGTTGGTACTGTACAACCACAGCTACCTCTTGCGCTTGTAATTACTAATGGCGCTTTACCATTATTAGTAAATTTAAAAGTATGTTCTACAACATCACCTTCGTTAATGGTGCCAAAGTCAAAGTTTTTTTCTTCAAAATCCATTGTTGGATAATAAACTTCCTGAGCATCTCTTTCGCTCGCCGCTTCAACATTTTCAGCTTTTACTTTGTCTGCAGCATCTTTTTTACAAGACACTAAACTTACAGTCAAAATAGCTACTAAACCAAGAATTACCTTTTTCATAGTATATATTTTTTTGTTTAAAATTCAGCGCAAAAGTATTACATTTTATTTACTCTATCAAGCCTCGCCCTATTTTATTAATTCTATCTTCAGATTTGTACTGTCTTACAATTTTGTCTAACAATCCATTTATAAAGGTGCTGCTTTTTGGGGTAGAGTAGTCTTTGGCGATTTCCAGATATTCGTTAATGCTTACTTTTATAGGGATAGAAGGGAATCTTGTAAACTCTGTACAGGCCATTATGAGCATGATGTAGTCCAAATCTGCTATCCGGTCTTTGTCCCAATTTTTTGTGTTTTTTACGATGTCTTCAGAAAATTCTTCTTCATTTAGCAGTGCTTTTTTGAGCAACTCCAAGGCAAATTCTCTGTCGTCTTCATTTTTAAATAGCTCCGGCAACCTTAAATCTTTTGCAAAAGGCGGAATGTGCTTTAAAAACCTGACTAAATTGGTATTTACAATTGGCAAATCATCAATCCACGTTAGCTTTTGATCTTCAAAATATTCGTAAATTTTCTCGTTCGGAGCTATAATTTTTTCGAAAACTAAAATGATGAAATCCCTGTCTTCGTCGTAAGTAAATGTGTTTTGACTTATGTAATTGGCGTAAATTTCACTTTGTCTTAGTTCGTCCCAAATAATCGAAGGATACTCATTGTCAAACTCCCAGATGTCAAGTTTTTTCTCATAGTTAATTTTTTCAAGACTCTTGGAGTTCTTAATTTTTTTAAGGAGTTGGTTTTCTACAAACTTAAGGTTTGGATTTTTGTCTTCGCTTGTGGCTAAATGCTTTTTCTGCGAAATTTTATAGTATTCTTTTGCCTTTTTTTGTACGGCGGCAAGTAGATTCAGGTTAATGACAAATAAATCGAACATGTTGTACATGCTTTGATTTAAAAAAGATATTTCTTTGTTTATCCCTTCGTTATTGCTATGCTTGGTGGCAAATATACATTGCATAACTTTGGCACGAATATGTCTTCTGGTCAACATCTTATCAGAACTTTTTTATTTTTGCCAAAAGTAAGTGATTTTTTTATTTAAATACCTAAGAACTTTTACATAATTACATTATGAATCGTATTGTCGCATTTATTTTTATTGTCCTTTTTATCGGTTGCAAAAAATCTGAAAATACTACATCGGGTTCTGGTACAGATGCATCAACTTTAAGCCAAAGTGATCCGTCTGAAAAATTAAAGACTTCTATTTCTAATGCCTACAATACCAGGAAGTTTACTTCTGAGAGCAGATTGAAATACAATTTCAAATTAACAATAGCAGACACCTCTTACTCTGAGGGAACATTGCTTTACAATATTAAAAACAACACACTACATTTAAAATCGAATTTGGCTGAACGGGAGATTTCAGCTTTATCAGAAAACAAAACAGATAAATTGGCTTCTATTATTAATGAAATTTATGTACTTCCTTTCAAAATGAATACAGCTGAATTTGCTTTAGTTGAACGTCATGATTCTTTAGTAAAATCCACTTTTAGTTCTAAAATGAGTAGTGCAGAATTTACATTGTTCACGCATCCGCTTACCAATATCATTCAGCAACTAAAATTTAGTTCCAAACATTCTGCTTTACCTTTTAATGACAGCGACATAAAATTCCGGAAATACATTACTGTAAACAGGATACCTGTATCTATGCGGTGGGAAATTATTAAAAATGATGAGCAAATAGGAGAGGTGATTATTTCAAGAATCAGTTATCTTGAATAATCTTCATCAACTTCAATAAAATTTAGCTGTAATATTCGTCTTTGCCTTGGCCTGAAACTTCCAGTTTATAATCCAAGACCTTTTTCATAAATTGATGTATTCTTTTTTCTTTAGCTTCAACTTTTACAAAATAATCATCTGCGTAAATCGAATACTCTTCAGATTTGCCTTTATATATTTTTAATTTGTAAAAAGGAACGATTAATCCGTAGGTTTCCAGGATAGACCTGAAGTTAAGAATAATGCCTTTTGGTCTAATTTCTATACTACATACATTCCGGTAACTGTCCAAAATAAGTAAGTTGTGAATCTGCTTACTACTTTGTGTAATGACTAATTTTCCAGAACCTATGCCGCCCATTTTTATCCGGTCTACCAGAGAAAAGGCTTTTCCTACGGAATTATCAATTTCGGCTTTAATATTCGGTCGGTTATAGGATACGTTATGTAGCATGTTTTATTTTTAAATATACAATAAAACCATCTTTATGCTCAATTTGCCCTCTAAATTTTAGATTATATTTGCCTTTGTAAATTAGAACCAATGAACATACAATCTGTAATCGCATTACAATTAAAAGATTTTATAGAAAAAGAATACCAAAAAAACATTGAAACCTTTGAATTTCAACAAACACGAAAAGAATTTAAAGGCGATATTACACTTGTTGTTTTTCCTTTATTAAAACATATTAAAACCAATCCTGCCATGTTAGCAGAAAAGATTGGAGAATTTCTAAAAGCTAATGTAAAAGACATACAGGATTACAATGTGATAAAGGGATTTTTAAACCTTGAGCTAAGTGATGCTTACCTTTATACAACTTTAGAAAACATAGTTGCAGATGAGTCCTTTGGTAGGCTGCCAGAAAATGGTAAGCGGCTTATGGTCGAGTTTTCGTCACCTAACACAAACAAGCCTTTACATTTAGGCCATATCAGAAACATTACTCTCGGCTATTCTGTCGCACAGATTATGGCGTTTGCCGGCTACGAAGTGTTTAAAACTCAAATCATAAACGATAGAGGCATACACATTTGTAAGTCTATGCTGGCTTGGCAAAAATTTGGAAATGGCGAAACACCGGAATCTTCAGGGTTGAAAGGCGACCACTTGGTTGGGAAATATTATGTAAAGTTTGATCAGGCCTACAAAGAAGACATTAAAGCATTAATGCACTCCGGACTAACGGAGAAAGAAGCAAAAGCACAAGCACCAATCCTTTTAGAAGCTCAACAAATGCTGAAGTCCTGGGAAAATGGAGACGAGGCTGTCGTGTCTTTATGGAAAACTATGAATTCCTGGGTCTACAAGGGTTTTGATGAAACTTATAACACCTTAGGCGTTAGTTTTGATAAAAATTATTACGAAAGTGATACTTACCTTTTAGGTAAAGAAAATATTATGGAAGGTCTTGAAAGCGGTGTGTTTTATAAAAAAGACGACGGTAGCGTTTGGATAGATTTAAGTGATGAAGGCTTGGACGAGAAAATTGTCTTAAGGGCCGATGGAACAGCGGTATACATGACACAGGATATCGGCACAGCTATAAAACGTGTTGAAGAGTACAACGTAGATAACATGATTTACACCGTTGGTAACGAACAGGATTACCATTTTAAAGTCTTGTTTTTAATACTTAAAAAACTGGGTTACGAGTGGGCTGAGCATCTCTATCATTTAAGCTACGGAATGGTAGATTTACCAAGCGGGAAAATGAAAAGCCGTGAAGGTACAGTTGTCGATGCCGACGATTTGATGGAAGAAATGACCAATACTGCTAAGGCTATTTCTGAGGAACACGGCAAACTGGACGGGTATGATGATGCACTAAAAGAAAACCTCTATAAAATTATTGGGTCTGGGGCTTTAAAATACTTTATTCTAAAGGTCGACCCCAAAAAGAGAATAGTCTTTAATCCTGAGGAATCGGTCGATTTTCAAGGAAATACAGGACCATTTATTCAGTATACCTATGCGAGAATTCAATCGATTTTGAGGCAATACGATTGGCCTGAACATCAAAATGATAACGATTACAAGCCTGAAGAAAAGGAACGCGACTTGATCAAAATTTTAGAACAGTTCCCGAGTGTAATTGAACAAGCCGCAAATCAATATAGCCCTGCTCTTGTGGCTAATTATACTTATGATTTGGTTAAAAGCTTTAATTCTTTCTACCAGAACATCAGTATTCTAAATGCAGATACCGAAGCGCAAAAACATTTTAGAGTCAAATTATCCAAGGCGACTTCACAAGTAATAAAAACAGCATTCGGATTGTTAGGGATTGATGTGCCGGAAAGAATGTAGTCGAAATTTAAGCATCTTTTAGCATTGGTTTTTAGGTCTTAGACATATTCACATGTATAAATAATATCATTTTAGATGTCGCATAAATGCTCTTTAAACGCGGATTATGTATTAAAACTTTGTGATGAGAATCAAAAACACAATAAATCAGGATGTTAGATCGAAAAGCATAGCACCGCTATGGTTAGAGAATATAACGAAGCGAAGCGACTGATTTGCAGTGCTTTTGATTCGTAATAGATTTTCTAATGCACAATTCGGGTTAAAATATCCGTCTTTAGAGGACTGCCACTTTGGTATTATATATTGGCGAGTTAAATGAAGGCATTATTTAATTAAAATGGTATTACAATGGTAGTGAAACATAAGGAATATTATTACACATCAATCCTTGTTTTATACCTTACTTCTATGTTCTTTAAGGCTTTTGAAGGAAGTGGTGGGATTTATGGTTATCATGCCTTTTTGTTTGGCTTTCTTTCCATTCTAATAAACCCAATTGCGTTTATGTCATGGCTTGCCAATTTGACTTTTATCTATTGCTTTTATCAGGCATTAAGAGGAAAACAACGTCTTGTTTTGTCAGGTATTACAGCTCTCTTAGCACTGCTTTCTGTATTAGTTACAGATTTGCCTATTCATATGGGTTCATCTGTTTCTGCTGTAGAAGTAGGTAATGGGTTTTATTTATGGGTAATAAGCATTTTGGGACTATTTATCATAAATGTGGTAGAAAAAAATAGCTAATATTGTGTCTAAGCTTTTGTAGTAAAGAAGGATATGAATTGACTACTCAAGATTTCTATATCCAACTTAATTGCGTACTTTCCACTTTGTAGGATAAAAAATTCAAAATCTTTTGAACATCATCAAGTTCTATGTATTGTATTTTTTCGCTCCCTGATGCTGTATGCAGGATCAAATCTGCATGCCTGTTTTGTTGTTGAAAAATATTTTGCAGCAATGCAACAGATTGTATTTTGTATATAGAAATGTATTTCTGTCTTGTGTGTATGGAGCCTGAATTTATTTTTATTAAGTCTTCGTTTACTTCAACACTACTTTTTCTGTATCTTTTATAAGCTATAAAGGAGAAAGGCAACATTAAGCTTATGCCTGTGAGGATGCCAACAAAAGGAGTGAAAGGAAACGACACTCCAATGCCAATGGCAGATGCAAGTATAAAATATCTGATAAGTAGTCTTGTCCAGAATCTATAATTGCTGGAGGTTTTTATAAACTTTTGATCGTAAGGCAGGTCGAACAAAGAACTAAATAAAATCCTGATTTCCGCATCGCTAACGCCTACAAGTCCAATTTTGTTTTTTGCGGTGACTTCGCTCGAGGAGGCCTGGCTTACAAATAAAGACTTGATTTTGAAAAAATCTGAAATGGGATTTTGAACAATTTCAAAAACCTGGGTTTTCTCCTTTTTAATAACCTTATTTATACGTTTAAATAGCCCGTACTCAACTTCAAAATCGTGTTTAAGTTGGTAAACTTTCAGTTCAAAATATTTTATAACAGTTGAAGCTACAGTAACTATAAAAGACATTAACAATATAAAGACAACAAAACCGATAATGTACTCAAAGCTACTTGGTAAATCAATATATTCGTTTTCTAAGTCTTTCTTACCAAAACTTTCTAAAATATCTCTTATGTACTGGTAAAGTGTAACTGTAAAGGCAAAAATTAAACCAAAGCCCTTTAAGTAGTTAGAGCTCAAACCTACTTTGAAAAGTCTTGATATATCAAGTTTAAAAATGGCTTTGCTTTTTGTTGGAGAGGTTTTTTCAGATTCTACAGAGTTGTCTACAGCTTGTTGAGTCTTTTTTTGCTCCAAAAGTAAATCTTTCAATGTCTCTGCATCATCTCGACTAAGTGCTTTGATGTTTATCTCTGCGTCACTTTTTCCTGCAGTTTCAATTTCAACACCAACCACATTCAAGATTTGCTGAAGCAAGTTTTGGTTAATATTTATATTTTGTATCCTATCAAAAGGGATGTCGATGTCCGATATTTTGAAAACCCCGTGTTTCAGGTAGAAATGCCCGTCTTTGATGTAAAAAGTAAAATTTAGATAACTCTTGTAGGAATAAAGTAATTGTAACACGAGCAATACCAAAAATCCAATAACGACAAAATGCAAATAATTTTCACGAATGTTTCCGTTTAATAGCGGAATTAAGGCATAAATGTTATGACGTATTTGCTTTAAAACCGTCATGAAATAAATGACCACAATACCCCTTAAATCTTGTCGCTGTGGTGTGCTTAAATCAATCTTCATCTACGCTTGCTGCTTTAAGGATAATTGCTTTTAGCTTATCGGCGTCTGTTTTGTTGAGCCCTACAATGCTTAAATCTCCTGTGGACGAACCTGCAGTAAAAAGTTTGAGACTGTAAATGCCAAAAGCCCTGAAAATTAAATCTTGCTTTACCTCTACATGTTGAATTCTCTTAAAAGGAACTATGGTTTGTCTAAAGAAAAAATAGCCTTTTTGAAAAATAATGTCTTTTTCGCGAATACCAAATTTTCGTTTAGGAAAGCCTTTTTCAGTTTCAATTATGGAAAATAAAAAAATAAGTCCCAATACAATAAGTATAGAGTAGAATACAAGGCTTGGTATATCTGTAAAATAGTTGGTTACAAATAATCCGGAAAAGGACAAGATTAGCCAGAAGCTATACATAAGACGTAAAACCTTTAAATAGGCTTTGTCTACAGGATGACCTTCAACAGTTTCAAATTTTGGAAGGTCTTGAATGTCTAATGTATTGTTTTGATAGTCTATCAAACTGTGTATATTTTAGATTATTTATTTCGTGCCATTAGCAAATGTCGGAAAATATTTTATTGGTTAATCTTTGGATTAATCAAACAATCAATATAATCTATAAAAAATCGTGTGGGATAAGTGTAAAACACGTCGTCTTCAACAATATTTTCGAGTTCGCTTTTAAGAACAAATTTCGTTGTGTAATCTTTGCTAATCAGCTTCATTAAAGTTATTTCCTCTTGTTTAAGTTTTTCAAAAGCTTCTTTGTGAATTATGAATCTTGCATAGTTGGACATGGATTGGAAGCCGCTTTTTCTATCTTTTTTTCTTACGCCACAAATCTCTTCATATATTTGGTGTAAGGTTATTAGAGAATTATCTTTAAATAAAAGGCTCAGCTTACTATTTTTAAAGCAAACGGGTTTTAGTTTTTCGTATTTAGAATCTTCTGTAATTTCTATATCGATCAAAATATTATTTCTGTCTCTAACCAACTTAGCCAAAATTATCCTGCCGCTGGAAGGAGTTTCGTAAATGCTTAAAATCTGTGATATGGTTTCTAAATAAACATCGTTTTTTTTAAAATCTACATCCACAACATCATAGTCGCATTGAGCACTTATTACCAATGTGATGAAAAACAGAGTACTAAATAAAGTATATTTTAAAATCATACTTTTCTGATATGCATTTAAGTTACTCAATATAGTCTTATAAGTTATAAGTTAGATTTTTGGATGTGTTAAACACTCCAGATTATCTATAAAGTAGCGTGTTGGGTTAGAAGTAACTATTTCGTCATTTTTAACTTCCTCTAGTTCACTTTTTAAAACAAATGTTTTGTTGTAGTCTTCGCTTTCAACTTTCATTAAAACAATTTCGTGTTCTTTTAGTTTATTTATCATCTCTAAATCGATTACAAATCTGGCGTAATTGGACACAGTATTGTAGTCGGTATCTTTTACATCCTGTTTTATCCCACAAATGATTTCTTCACGTTGTTCTAGAGTAACCGTTTCGTTGTTTGTGAGAGAAAAAGTTAATTTAGAACCTTTTTTAAAACATACAGGTTCCAGTTCTTGAGCATTAGAGTCTGTAGTAATTTCCAGATCGATTGTAAAATTATCCCCAATCCGCATCATAGATGCTAAAATTATTCTACCATTAAAAGGTGTTTCGAAAATATCTAAGGTGACAGGATATTGCTTTAAAAAAAGCAACCTGGTAGACTTGTCAAACTTTATCTGGCTATACTCGCATTGAGAGTAGCCTAAAGTGCCAAATATTAAGAAAATTACTACTGTTAGAAATCTCATGGTTAGATTTAAATTTTTTTACAAATTATTACAATTTTTTTGTTTTCGTTATCAGTAGTAAAGAAAACATAAAACATACCACCATCAATCATGCCAAATTTCTTTTTTACCTGTTCGGGTTTAAGCGGAAAATTACGACAACTTATGTTTGCCTTCAAAGTACCAATGGTTTTTCGAATTTCTTTTTTATTAGGTTTTACAATTTTTATAATTTCAAATCGCCTGCCCGGAAAATCTATCAGATGAGTCGATGTAAACAAATGGGTGTGTTGTGCTATGGCTTTAATTTGAAATTGCTCACTTATAAAACCAAATGCTCCAGATTTCATAAGGCCGGAATGCGGCTCGTATAAATATTTATCTGGAGTAGAAATGTCTTGTTGAAGTTTTAATGCTTCAACTGAAAATTCTACTTTTTGATGATTGGTCTCAAGATTCACTACATGAAACCTAACGTCATTTTCTTTTGCTGAAAAATCTAAAACCAAAAGCAGTTCTTTCACTTCGTTTTTTACAGCAACGATATGAATTTCGGAAAGATGTTTTATGTGGTTTAAGCAATAATCAACATCTACCAAAGGTGAAAGCTTTACGATTGCACGCTTGGTTTTAGATTTTATCAGACTGAAATGTTCTATGAGGTTGGGCGAGCACTCTTCTAACCGAAAAACTTTGCGTAAATGCTCATCACGCCTAGACGGGTCGACGAAGATGACGTCAAATTCATCCGTTGTTTCTTTCAAAAACTCGATACCGTCGTTGCAAATTGGGCGAATTGCAAAATATAATGCTTTAAAGTTATGTTTAGCATATTCAAAAATACCTGTCTGTATTTCGCAATAAGTAACGCTGGATGTTTTTTGAGCAAAAGCAATACAGTCTGCTCCAAAACCGCCGGTAATATCCAGGACTTTCGCATTTTTATTTACAAGGCCGGCTTTATACCTTGAAGTGGTTTCCGAGGAAGATTGCTCCAAATTGAGTTTAGGAGGATATAATATGGTATTTAAACTGTAAAGCTTTGGAAATTTATGTTTAGCTACCTGCATGCCAAATAACTGTTGCGCTAAATCTTTAGAAGATACCCCTACAAAAGGACTTTTCTTTAATGCAACATCATAAACCTTTTCGTTTTCATTTTGTTTTAGAAAATCAATAACCTCTTGCTTCAACAAGTTTATATTCATGAATGCGTTTGTTTATGCAATATAATTAGCTTGTCAGACAATTCATGTAAATATCTCGTTAAAATGAATAGAGAAACAAAGCCTTTGTTTGAAAAGCTGTTAAAGAACCGGCAAGCATATTTAAGAAACGTCTGTTCGCCGTAATATTTTACAGACTATCAATCAATTAAGGCTAATGTCAGGTTGATCGTAGTCGAAACCTATTTGATTTAATGGATTTAAGTGACCTTTCAAGTACGCTTAAGGTGACATTGAAACCTTTATTATTTTAAAGCATAGGAAATTAATCATTTTTTAAATCGAACTCACATTAAGAAGAAATTTCATTTTATTTTTTTAAATACACTTAATGATTTGTAAAAAACTCACAATTTAAAACTTTCGATTACTTTTAAGTTTATTTGTACCTGTTTAGTTTCTTAATTCTTTTAAATTTGCATTTACGCTGAAAAACGATAATGGCAAGAGGCAAAAAAGATTCCGATTTACCAAAAACAAAACTCAATAAAGCTAACATAAAGCGCTCCATGCGATTGTTTACTTACATTGGCCCACACAAGTGGAAACTAATGTTAGGTTTAGTGTTTCTTGGATTAACCGGTGTTACAGCTTTGTTGTTCCCTAAATTGATAGGAAATCTTATAGAAACTGCCGACTTTAGCCTAGACGATATAAACGAAAAGGGCTTACTTCTTCTTGCTCTGTTTACCGCACAGGCTATTTTTTCTTTTTTTAGAGTGGTCTTGTTTGTAAACGTTACAGAAAATATGCTGTCTACAATACGACAGGATGCTTATAATACTTTGATTAAGATGCCAATGGCCTTTTTTTCGGGTCGTCGAGTTGGAGAACTCAATAGCCGTATTGCAGCAGATGTTGGACAGATTCAGGATACATTTACAACAGGCTTAGCAGAATTTTTAAGACAAATTATCATTGTCATCGGTGGTATCATCATGTTATTTTTTACCAGTGTTAAGCTGTCCTTATTAATGCTGGCGACCATTCCTGTGTTTGCAATTATCGCCGTATTTTTTGGACGATACATCAAAAATTTATCTAAACAGGCTCAGGACAAGGTGGCTGAATCCAATACCATAGTTGGCGAAACTTTGCAGGCCATCGCCGATGTAAAAGCCTTTACAAACGAATTTTTTGAAATAAAAAAATACAAAGCCACCGTTTTAGACATAAAATCTATTGCAATTAAAGGCGGTTTAGCTCGAGGAACTTTTGCGTCCTTTATCATCTTTTGCATTTTTGGCGCAATAGTTTTACTGGTGTGGTATGCCGTTAGACTTCAATACCAGGGAGAGCTTGGACAGAACGACTTAGTTACGTTTATACTTTACACCATTTTCGTAGGCGCCTCTATTGGCGGCTTACCTTTACAATACGCACAAATTCAAAAAGCGGTTGGTGCCACTGAACGCCTTTTCGACATTATAGACGAAACACCGGAGGAAATTGAAGAAAAAACAATTCAAAATCATATCAAAGGCAATTTGAGCTTTCAAAATGTTGAATTTGCCTATCCTTCAAGACCGGGGCTAACAGTTTTGAAACAGATGAATTTTGAAATTAAACAAGGGCAAACCACAGCCTTTGTGGGTTCCAGTGGAGCAGGAAAATCGACAATCGCAAAATTGATTGTCCGGTTTTTTGAACCTCAAAGCGGAAGCTTATTATTTGATAACAAACCAGCTTCAGATTACACATTGCACGAATTAAGACAGCAAATAGCCATTGTACCTCAGGAGGTGCTACTGTTTGGTGACAGCATAAAACAAAATATCGCCTACGGTAACCCTAACGCAAGTTTTGAAGATATAGTTCAAGCGGCAAAACAAGCCAATGCACACGACTTTATCATGTCGTTCCCGGACCAGTACGATACGCAGGTAGGTGAGCGTGGAGTGCAGCTCTCCGGTGGACAAAAACAGCGTATTGCCATTGCACGTGCGGTTCTAAAAGACCCGGTAATTCTAATTTTAGATGAAGCAACCAGTTCTTTGGATAACGAATCTGAATTATTGGTACAGGACGCTCTCGACAAATTGATGAAAAACAGAACATCTGTAGTGATTGCTCATCGTTTATCCACCATCAAAAAAGCGGACCAAATCTTGGTTATCGAAGAGGGAAAAGTAACTGCCAAAGGAAATCACGAGTCCCTATTAGCTGACGAAGACAGCCTATACCATAAGCTAATTAATATCCAAACAACACAACAGGTTTAATACCTTTATTTCTAAGAGAATATATATCAGAACGATAGACAATTTTTATATGTTCATTTAAAATATGCGTACGCCTGATTGTAAGGTTTACATTATTAATAGCTCATTCTTAGAATTTATTTATTCGGATTACATCAATTCTATAAAAATGTCTTTCAATACATCCACTTTACATTTTAATTTGGTTTGCTTATCCGGACTTAATACCTCAATCAACACATTATAGAGTTTTAGTTTTGGTGGATTTTTTTATATTTAAATTCAATTGTACATACTTAACTTTATGAGAAGCTTTGTCTTATCCCTAGTATTTTGTTTATTATGCCTCGATGCCAATTCTCAAATTGACATCAAAGGAAAAATACAACACTATCAAAATGAAATGCTATTTATTAGTAATGGCTTTGTGCTTACACAACTGCATCTTTCAGCCGATTGTAGTTTCGAGGTAAGTTTTTCTGATCAGGAATTACCGTCTATGGTACAACTAATGTCATCAACTCCAAAAGGAAAGCTAGATAAGTTATCACCTGTGATTTGGTTTGATACCAAAACACTTGAACTTAACTTTAATTTAGCTGATAATTCTTTTACATCATCCTCAGTAATGCCTTTTCAGGCATTATCAGAGGAAATTGAAGCTTTAAAGGGTAAAAAACAAACAAAGTTTATTTTGAGTAAGCCTAACCAATGGCCAAGTTTATATTTTGCAAACAAGCTAAAAGCAGATATCAATACAGAAGAGCTTAAAAGCTTTTTACAACTTACAGAAGAGCCTTTTTTATCCTCTTCCTATTATTTAAAGCTTAAATACTATCTGAAGGCTAAGGAAAATGGAACTCTAAGGAAAGGTGAAATGATAAAGAATTTTTCTTTACCAGATAAAAATGGTGAATTCTATCCCGTAGCCAATGCCAATGGAAAAACAAAACTGCTTGCTTTATTTTCTTCAGGATGTTCATATTCTGTAGCTAGTATAGATTTACTTGAACAGTTAAACACGCTTAACGATGATAAAATTGAAATTATAAGCATTTGGGACGATCCGGATGAGGACAGTTGGTTACATATGCACGCTGACAAAAAAGAAAAGATCACATGGGTAAACCTTCTTGACCAAAATGGCTTTACAGCCACCTATTTTAACAATAAAGTTTTTCCCGAGTTTTTCGTTATAGATTCCGACGGTGTTTTGGTAGATAAATTTAATGGCTACAATAACAGTACAGCTAAAAAGTTGAAAGCACTTTTAGAATAAGCTTAAAACATTTTTCTCGTGAGCTTTGTATTTAGTAGAAACATCTATAACCTTAAAGTTAATCGGATTTAAATAATGTACTACGGGTTATATTAGTATCTTTTGCTTTTCTTTCAGAAGTATTCAGCTTAGGAAAGAAGTTTGGAATATCGTTAATTGCACTATAAATATTAGTCCCTTGTCAAAAACTTTATACTCTGCAGAATTGACTGTTCAAAAATTAAATGATTGCATATAGAGAAGATATCGATGGCTTAAGAGCTTATGCGGTAATTGCCGTCATCTTATTTCATTTGGGCTACTTGCCAAACGGCTATTTAGGCGTAGATGTATTTTTTGTCATTAGCGGATACCTTATCACGTCTATTATTTATAAAGAACTAAACCATAAGACTTTTTCAATTTGGCGTTTTTACGAACGGCGAATCAGGAGAATTATTCCTTTATTATTATGTGTTACCACAACAGCATTGATAATAGGCTTTTTTGTTATGTTGCCCTACGATTTGGAAGACCTTGCGCAATCTGTTGTAGCCAGTAATTTTTCTGCAAATAATATTCTCATGTTAATATCGTCTTCAGACTATTGGGCGATCGAAAACGAGTATAGGCCGCTTATGCATACTTGGTCTTTAGGTGTCGAAGAACAGTTTTATTTGGTTTATCCGGTAGTTCTACTTTTAGTTTATAAAAGAGGAGCAAAGTATTTTTCGCTTGCTTTAGCCTTTATTTCTGTAGTTTCTTTGGTGTTTTTTTTCTTTTATGGAAATCCTGCCAGCCGGTTTTACCTCTTGCATTTTAGGTTTTTTGAATTGTCTGTAGGAGGACTTTTAGCTATCGTTTTTTATGGCAAAACCTACTCAAAGATATCAATTGGCTATGGGGCTCTTTTAGCTGCATTTGGTTTGTTGGCATGCTTTTTAATATCAAATTTGAGTAATCAGTTTTTAGTCATTTCAACAACAATATTCACTGTTATCCTAATTACTCTAGGAGGTTTAAAGCAAAATATTTCATCGTTTTATAAGATTGTTTTTCAAAACAAAATCATAATCTACATTGGTAAAATAAGTTTTAGCCTGTACATGTGGCATCATTTAATTTTTGCCTTTTCCAGGTACTCGTACTTTGAAACTATAGATTATAAAATTTCTGTTTTACTTGTCTTGCTTACGTTTATAGCTTCAGTATTTACCTATCATTTTGTAGAAAATCCCTTTAGAAACCCAAAGTTGATATCAACACAAAAGGTTCTTATCATCCTAGGGACTACGTTCCTCTTAACGACTTCTTCAGCATTTTATATTTATATTATAGGTGGTGTTTATAAAGACTTTCCGGCTTTAGATTTATATAAAAATGATATTCAAAACCAAGGGTATAATTCATTTCTTAATCCAAATACAATCAATTTAAATTATAATGAATCCGTTCGTAAGTTAAATACACCTTTTAAAACTAATGCCAAAAAGAAAGTACTTGTCATAGGTGATAGCTTTGGACGAGATGTTGTGAATATTTTTCTGGAATACTCAAATAATGAAAATTTTGCATTAAGCTATCTTGATAAGGAAAATGTAACAAAAACACAATTTGTCGAAAGATGGCAAAATGCAGATTTAATTGTTTTTTCTGCTAACGGATACATCTCAAAAGATTGGGTATTAAGCCTAGGTGATTATTACGATGTAGCTGTAAATCTTGAAAAAGTCTACGTTTTCGGGACTAAAAATTTTGGTTTTAGCAATGGTATACATTACAACAATTGGACTTCAATTACAGATTATTCAAATTATTACACTCGCGTTCAGGACAAGGTGCTTGCTGTAGAAAGATTGCTCAAGACAGAATGGGAAAATCAATACATTAGTCTAATCGAACCCTTATTAAATGAGGATGGCAAAATCCGAGTTTTTGATGAAGAAGGTAAATTTTTAAGCAACGATACCTTTCATCTCACAAAAGCAGGTGCTGTGTTTTATGCTGAAATTCTTTCAGATGAAATACAAGACATTCTTCATTTGAATTAAAATCCATTAGATTTTGATATGTAATTTCACAGGTGTTAAGTTTTAAAATTTATATTTAAACCTTACATTTGTGTTATTCCATTTAAACATGAGTACATGACAGACGACCAAAGCGAAAACGATTTAGAACCGCAGGACAACATCCCCAATGAAGACATCAAAAAGATTACGGGAATGTACCAGGACTGGTTTCTCGATTACGCATCTTATGTTATCTTAGAACGTGCTGTCCCTGCTATAGAAGATGGTTTTAAGCCTGTGCAACGCAGGATATTACATTCCATGAAAGATTTGGACGATGGCCGCTACAACAAAGTTGCCAATATCGTTGGACACACCATGCAGTACCATCCGCATGGAGACGCCAGTATTGGCGATGCCATAGTTCAACTTGGTCAAAAGGATTTACTAATCGATACACAAGGTAACTGGGGAAATATTCTCACTGGCGATAGCGCCGCAGCGTCTAGGTATATCGAAGCACGCTTATCTAAGTTTGCTCTAGATGTGGTCTTTAATCCTAAAACCACCAAATGGCAGATTTCCTACGATGGTCGTAAAAACGAACCCGTGCATCTGCCTGTTAAATTTCCTATGGTTTTAGCTCAGGGAGTAGAAGGGATTGCTGTAGGCTTAAGCACGCGTGTATTGCCGCACAACTTCAACGAGTTGATAGACGCGTCTATCAAACATTTAAAAGGTGGTCGTTTTAAGTTGTTTCCAGATTTTCCAACGGCCGGAATCATGGATGTTACGGACTACAAGGATGGAGTGCGTGGTGGCAAAGTACGAGTAAGGGCCAAAATAAACATCAGAGATAAAAAGACCCTCGTCATTAACGAGATTCCTTACGGTACAAACACTAACTCGCTTATTGATTCTATTCTAAAAGCAAATGATAAAGGCAAGATTAAAATCAAAAAAATTGAAGACAATACCTCTTCCGAAGTTGAAATTTTAATTCATTTGCCAACTAATATTTCACCGGATAAAACTATAGATGCGCTGTATGCCTTCACCAATTGTGAAGTGTCAATTTCGCCATTAAGCTGTGTGATTATAGATGACAAGCCTCAGTTTTTACCGGTTTCAGACCTACTACGCATAAGCACAGACAAAACGGTTGCCTTACTTAAAAAAGAATTAGAAATCAAGCTCGATGAGCTGGAAGAGCAATGGCATTTTGCCTCCTTAGAGCGTATATTTATCGAAAATAGGATTTACCGCGACATCGAGGAAGAAGAGACTTGGGATGGCGTTATTTTAGCTATAGACGAAGGCTTAAAACCACACATCACACACCTTAAGAGAGCAGTAACCCGCGACGATATTGTTAGACTGACGGAAATACGAATTAAACGTATTTCCAAATTCGACTTGGATAAAGCACAACAAAAAATCGAAGCACTTGAGGAGCAGATTGCAGAAGTAAAACACCATCTAGACCACTTAATAGATTACGCAATTGCCTATTTTGAGCGCTTAAAAAGTACCTATGGAAAAGGAAGAGAGCGCCAAACAGAAATAAGGTTGTTTGATAATATTGTGGCTACAAAAGTGGTAATAAGAAATACAAAACTATATGTGAATAGGGCAGAAGGTTTTATCGGTACTTCGCTGCGAAAGGACGAATATGCCTTTGATTGTAGCGATATAGACGATATTATCTGTTTTATGAAAGATGGCAGCATGGTAGTTACCAAAGTAGATAAAAAAGTGTTTGTTGGTAAAAATATCATCCACCTTGGTATTTTTAAAAAGAAAGATAAACGAACTATCTACAACTACATATACAAAAACGGTCAAAATAATTATACGTATATGAAGCGTTTTGCCGTTACTTCTATGACCAGAGACCGAGTTTACAAACTAGCTCAAGATCACAAAAATTCTAGTGTACTATATTTTTCGGCAAATCCAAATGGCGAAGCAGAAATTGTTACTGTGATTTTAAGACAAAGAAAAGGCCTTAAGAAATTTAAATTTGATATTGATTTTTCCGACCTAGATATAAAAGGAAGAGGCGTAAAAGGAAATATCGTCACCAAATTTCCCATAAACAAAATAGAACTTAAAGAAGAAGGCGTATCCACTTTAAAACCTCGAAAAATTTGGTTTGATGAAACTGTAAGGCGTCTAAATGTAGATGCTAGAGGCGAGTTGTTGGGCGAATTTAGAGGCGAAGACCGCTTATTGATTATTACACAGTCCGGAAATCTAAAAACCATACGTCCAGAATTGACTTCGCATTTTGAAGATGATATCATCGTTTTAGAAAAGTGGGTGCCTAAAAAACCCATTTCTGTGGTGTACTGGGAAGGCGAAAAAGAACGCTATTATGTAAAGCGTTTTCTAGTTGAAAATGAAGAAAAAGAAGAATACCTTTTAACAGAACATCCAGAATCTCAACTGGAATTAGTTTCCACGGATTATATTCCTCAGATAGAAATAGAATATACCAAAGAACGTGGTAAAGACAGAAAACCTAATGACATTATTAATCTAGAAGAATTTATAGCCATAAAAGGGATTAAGGCCATGGGGAATCAATTAACTACAGAAAAGGTGAACTCAATAAATGCACTTGAGCCTATACCTTTTGAACCTGAACCTGAAATTCATGCAGATGATATAGAAGTAACAGACGAAGAAAACGTAAAACCTGATGATGATAATGATTCTGATGATACTACACCAAATTCATCTTATGACAATAACCAACCTACTTTATTCTAAGACTATTGAAAACTATTGCCATTGACGGATATTCTTCAACAGGAAAGAGTACCGTCGCCAAACAACTTGCCAAAGCTTTAGGCTTTACTTATATCGATTCCGGGGCCATGTATAGAGCTATCACACTTTATGCGCTTCAAAATTCGTGTTTTGCAGAGGATAAGCTCGATGAGGAAAAATTAATAAATCATCTAGACGACGTACATATCAATTTTCATTTTGACCAAAATGAACAAAAGAGTCGCATTTATCTAAATAATACCGATGTCGAGCAACGTATACGTGGCATGGAGGTCTCAAGTCGTGTTAGTCTAGTGGCTGCAATACCGGAAGTAAGAGAAAAATTAGTGGCTTTACAGCGTGAAATGTCCAAAAAACAGGATGTTATTATGGATGGCAGAGATATTGGTTCTGTGGTTTTTCCTGAAGCAGATGTAAAGTTTTTTATGACAGCTACTCCGGAAGAACGGGCCAGGCGTAGATACGAAGAGTTGAAAGCCAAAGGGGATGATACAAGCTTAGAAGATGTACTTGAAAATCTTAAGACACGAGACCATATCGATTCTACTAGAGCACATTCGCCGCTTATTCAGACAGAAGATGCTATAGTTGTAGACAATACTAATCTAACACAGGAGCAACAATTAGAATTGATGAAAAGTTATATCAAGTAGAATATGAAGCTGATCTCATCTTTACTTCTATGTTTTCTAGTGAGTGGTATTTTTGCTCAAGAAAACTTTGTACTAAATGGTGAGATTGAAGGTGAAAAGCGTGGTAAAGTCATCTTGAAATTTACCGGGTTTAAACAATACCTTAAAACCAAGCTGGTAGATGGTAAATTTCAGATCAAGGGCGAACTTAAACGCCCAACAAGGGTTGTGCTCAGTTACAAGGGCACTTACTCTATTCCTTTTTATTTAGAGAACAGCAATATTAATATCACCTTTAAAAAAGACAAATTAATAAACGTTAGAGATAGTTTGAAACGTAGCCCAAAGCATGTAAGCTCAGAGTACATGATGTATGATATTACCAGTATACAAGGCTCTTTGTCAGACAATTTATATAGGGATTACATCCAGTTTAAAAAAGAAAATATCACAAAAAGCACCTATAAATATCTGTTATTCAATTATTTAAATGAAAACATTGAAAAATACCCGGATAGTTATGTTTATGTAAGTATCATCAATGATATATGCAGAAGGCAAGAATATTTAACTTACTCTCAACAAACACAACTTTTAAAAAAATTAGACCTTTCTAAGCTTGATGAATATTCAAAACAAAATCTGCTAAAAAATATAGAGCGGTATAAAAATTATGGCATAGGTAATTTTTTCCCGGAGAAATATGCCACAGACCTTAATGGGGAATCTCAACTGTTAAGTGAGTTTTATGGTAAATATACTTTAATAGACTTTTGGGCCTCATGGTGTAAACCATGCAGAATAAAAAATCCTAAAATAAAAGCGCTGTATTCCAAATACAATACGAAAGGGTTTAATGTAGTGGCCATTTCAAGTGATAGAGATGCCGAAAAATGGAAATTAGCCATTCAAAAAGATGGATTGCCGTGGAGTAATTTTATTTCATCTACACTGTACAGAGATGTTTTAATTTCTTCGATACCTTATACTTTTTTACTCGATGATGAAGGTCAGATAGTAGGCATAAACCTAACAGTAGATAAAATTGAATCCATTCTAAAGCAAAACTTATAATTAGTTGTTTATGAATAGTATAAAACTATACCTGTTCTTTCTCCTAATTGAAATGACTAATTTTCAAGAAAAGCAATGACTTTGTGAAATTCTACGATAAATCTGAGGTATAAAGTACTGCAAAATTAAATTTTCAACGGCTGAAAGACCCTAATTAATACAATACATGTAGAGAATAGGTATTAGGTAATTTCTTGATAATACCTGCTCTGCGAGCACTTTTTTAATTGTAAAATAACGTGAGTTCGATTTAAGTAAGAAGTTTAATAGGTGAAATCTATCTTATTGTACTTTTAAATTTTAATAATCAAAATTAACTTTATTTATAATTGCCTAATTTTGCAACTAAAGCAATCAGTTATGGATTTCAACAGACTACAATTGTCTCCTTTGGAAATAAAGGTCAATTTTGGTAAACTTATATCAAAATATAAAACCTTAAAGGACTCAAAAAATCCAATTATATCTAATACGGCCAAAACTATTCTCGATCATGTAGATAAATATCCCATTTTAAAAAATGACTTTTCCTCTTTTGAACAGATAGAAAAATACGAACAGGAAATCGAGTTTCTTCTACAAGATTTGTTTCATCCTGCGTTATCAAACAACGAAATAAAAGCCATTAGCATTCCTTTTAGTAATCACGTATTTATGAAGACTGAAAGGTTTAAGCGTATCATAAATAATGTTCCAGGTGACGGTTTTGAGCTAGAATTAAAAAATTTAAAAACAAGATATTGGTACATTATTGCCAGTTCGATAATACTTAAGTCTTGTTATGGGTATGAACTAAATTTTAAACGTCCGTTTTACTACGAAATACCAGACAAAAACGGAATTACTCGTTACTACAAAGTATTGTTTAACGCAGATTTTGTAGACATCATCCCTAAGCCAAATGCACCCAAAATTACTCAAACCGACTATGAATTGCTTTTAGATAACTTTGATAATATGGAGCTTTGGAAAGAAAAGTTTCCTCCATATAGTTACGATTTTAAGGGTTTCATTATTTCAAACATATTCGATGTAACAGAGGATCAATCCATTTCTAATGTAAAAACAGCATTAATAGGTGAGGAGCGACGTAAAGTTCAGAAAGACTTAGACAATTTTAATTCCGTATTTAGATCGCTCTTAGGCTTAGAGAATGTAAAAGTTGGCTTTTCTAAGTATAATCAAGAGTTTCATAGATTTGAGAAACTGCTGGGAGGAGGAGTTGATAGTTACCTGCTAAATAAAAATAAGTTTCTAAACTGTGAAGACTCCCTTTGCGGTATTTCTTTTAAAACCATACTTAAGGATAAGAAATTTCTTGCCATTTCAGATATAGATAAATTTTTTAATGCAAAACATAAAGCACCACATATTATACAACTCTATAATCAGGGAATAAAAAGTGCTATCCTTGCTCCTGTAGCCAACGAAACAGAAATTTTGGGTGTGTTAGAAATTGTATCTGAAAAACCTAAACAGCTTAACAGTGTAAATGCTCAAAAGTTAGAAGATATCATGCCGTTTTTTGTCTCTTCTGTAGAGCGCTATAAAAATGAGGAACAAAATCTAGTAGAGGCTATTATACAAAAAGAATGTACCTCTATACATCCAAGTGTACATTGGCGTTTTGCTGAAGAAGCTTACAAGTACATAGAGGCAGACTTAGAAGGTAAAGAGCCAATATTTAATTCTATTTCTTTTGATAACATCTACCCCTTGTACGGTCAATTAGATATAAAGCATTCTTCAGAAGCAAGAAATACGGCAACTATAAACGATCTTAATTTACAACTACAGCAATTAAGACATATTTTTAGAATGGCTTTAGAAACTTTAAAGCTGCCTATTTACGAGCAATTTTTGTTTAAAATAAATGAATTTATATCCGGGTTAAATGAGTTTTTTCAGGTTGATAGCGAGCAGCAAATCAATAATTTTATAAAAAATGAAATTCATCCCATACTACAGCATTTAAAAGAAAATTCAGTTTTTGCTGATGATGTAAATTTTTATTGCGATTCTTTAGACAGTGTCACCAAATCGTTTTATAAATACAGAAAGGATTATGACCAAACTATTGCATCCGTTAACAAATGTATGTCAGCATTTTTAGATCAAAAGCAAGTGGAAGCACAGGCGATGTACCCGCATTATTATGAGCGTTTTAAAACTGATGGAGTTGAGCATAACATGTACATCGGAGAATCCATCACTCAGCCAACCAGCTTTAATCCTATTTACCTCTATAATCTCAGGTTGTGGCAGTTGCAAGTTATGTGCGAGATGGAAAACGAGTACTACCAAAAGCAGTCTGAATTTAAAGTAAAATTAGATGTGGCTTCTATGATTCTTGTTTTCAGCCAACCTTTATCTATCAGCTTTAGAATGGACGAAAAACAATTTGATGTCGATGGTACTTACAACGCTAGATACGAGATTGTTAAAAAGAGAGTAGATAAAGCGTACATCAAAGGAACTACTGAACGCGTAACTCAAAAAGGAAAAATAACCATAGTCTATTCTCAAAAAGAAGACGAGGAAGAATATTTAAACTACATCAAGTTTCTACAGTTTAAACGCTATTTGGATAATGATGTTGAAATATTAGAACTTCAAGATTTACAAGCAGTATCCGGCTTGAAAGCCATTAGAGTAAGTATCCTATACCACAAGCATAAACAAGACAAAGAATTTTACACTTACGAGGATTTAATGAAGGAAATTTACTAGAACTTATCTTTATTGATTAGTCTTTTTCCTAAATGGCATTTTAGGCAGTAGTTTTTGTCGCAATAATTAGATTTAAGATGTAATAAGGCTTGGGAGTGAAAGGCAGATCTGTTGGTGTTCGGTCTTAAGGCCTCAAAAACACTTACTTTAGAATTTTGTTCAGGCTTTAATTCATTTAAAATAGAAAATAGGTTTTCGTAATCTATACTTCCGACATGTTTTTCATATTGAAATTTTAAAGGAATAATTGTGTTTATGATGAGTAAATCTACAAATCCAGCACTTAGTTTTTTCTTTTTAGCACGACTTTCTTTCGTTAGAGAGTAATGCGTATCCCAAAATTCACTAAGTTCAATTTTAAAAATCTTATGGATTTCTGATTTAGATTTTAAGTTGATTAATTTTTGAAACAGTTGGGGTGTCTTATGATATATTGCTGAAAGTTGAGCGAGCCTTATAGTAGGGAAATTATCAGGTCGTAACCTGAAAAAGTCTGCTTTGTAATGAGAGGGCTTAAGTTGGTATTTATGTTTTAAGTATTCATAATTGCTTTTAAGCTTCATTACATATTCGTGCTCAGCATTTACCTCTAAAAAACCACCTGTTCCCAAGAACAAACTTTCTAAATCTAATAAAGAGTGATGGTGTTTAGAAATAATTTTATAGCCAATTTGATGAGCGATGTCTAGAAAAGCTTCTCCATTTTTATTTAGTCCAAAATTTTTGGCAATAAGTTTGAAGAGCACATCTTCCCAATCGGATTGATTTTGGTTTAATAATGAAGAAACAAGTTTTGTTTTGTCTTCAAGGCGTTCTATAAAAAGCCTTTCTAACCAGTTTTGAATGACAAAATCGTCAAAGTCTTTAAAGTGTTTTTCGCAGTTTATGGCTTTACTAGGTATGCCAATTAGAGACTTGTAGTTGTCTAAGGTTTGTTTTTTCACAACATGTTTTAGCTCCAAGCAGGTTAGTGGCTCTTGTTGAGTCCTGTACACTTCTACATCGTCTTCCCAGACAACATGAAGAATGACGTTGTCGTAATTTTTATCCTTTTCATGTTCATGGGCGTACCAGTCTGAAGATTTGATATGTATTTCGATATTTCCCGCCCAAACCTGTTTTCCTATTTTAACCTTAGCATTAAAAAAATCCGGTCCAGAGCGATTCGTGTTATGTTGTCCTAAATTGAAAATTGTTAAATCTTCATTTTGAGTTGTCTTCAAAGACGGTGTTGTTTCAAACTTTTGATACTTCCATATGTGATGTAAAAAGTCTTCTTGCATCATTCATTTGTTAAATGCTCTAATAGTTCATGCTTAAAAGAATCTATCCAAGCCAAATATTGCTTTTCATTAGGATGAAGCTTATCGTCATGCAGATAGTCTTCATTTTTACTTAATTTTTTAGATAATTTGGTAATATCATAAAAAGCGATGTTGTAGGTTTTACACAATTTTTTGGCGTAGCTATTGTATTTTTTTAAGGTTTTGATAGCCTCAGTTTTTTCCTTTTCCACAGCAAAAGGAGTAACTCCATAATCCGGAATACTAAGCATAAAAACGCCTTTACTTCCTGTTATACATCTTTTTATGGCAACTTCAATTAAGGTTTTAAGTTCTTCCTGGTATTTGGAAAAAGGCTTGCCTTGGTACTCATTGTTTACGCCTATAAGTAAAGATACCACATTAAACTGCTCCTCATCTAACTCATTGTCTATGGCCTCTATAAGCTCGTCTGTGCGCCAGCCGGTTTTGGCAATAATTGTAGGTGGGTTAACTTGGACGTTGTTAGAAGTTAAAAAAGTGCTAAGGTGATAAGGCCAGGTTTTTTCGTAGTTTAAACCTTCACAAATAGTGTAAGAATCGCCTAAAGCGAGGTAAGTTTTTTGTGCATTTCCCATTGTAGTAAGCATTAGACTAAGTATTACAAATATGTATTTCATTGTTTTTATGATTTCAAAAATGCAAAGCATAAATTTACAACTTCATTCATTTCCCTGTTTAATTTTGAAACCTTCCATGGGTGACAGGTGTTAAAGGTGTGGCCTGCATTTGTAATCAGTCTTAACTCAGAATGCGAGCAAGCGTTATGAAGGGCGTGGGCGTCCTCCGTGGAGACTGTTTCATCATTTTTGCCATGGATAATTAATAGAGGACAAGTAATTTGTTTAGTTTTTTCTAAAATATTAAACCTGTCTTTGTGGGTTTCAAAATCTTCATAAAACTGAATTTTATGAGGCATATCTTGTTTGGTTCGCCCGTTTTTAACATAATACACCCCATTTTGTTTCCATTCGGTTAGAGCTTCATCTTGAGGTAATCGGCTTTCAAAGTCTGAAACGGCGGCCCAAGTTATAAGTTTACTTATATGTTTGTTTTCGGCTGTTTTTATACACGTAATGCCACCTCCACGACTATGCCCAATCAAGCTGATGTTGGATGTATTTACAGATGGTAGTGGTGATTTTTGGTTCACTACAAAATCTATCACCTGTTCCAAATCGTCTAATTGTTTAGAAAAATTGTCTTCAGCAAAAGCTTCCAAATCTGGAAAATCTATAGGTTGCTCGAATGTCCCACCATTGTGTGAGAAATTGAATTTTAAAAACAAGTAGCCTGCTTCTGCAAAACGCTTGGCAACAAGATTCCATGCGCCCCAATCCTTAAAGCCTTTATAACCATGACAAAATATAACTACGGGATGTTGAGATACACTTCTGTCGTAGGTTATATCTGCAACTATCGGTTTTTGTTCATTATAACCTATGATGAAATTGTCTGATTGTATAATATCTTGGTTACTCATTGTTTAAATCTTCAAAGTTTGGAATTTCAATAAAAAGTTCATTCAATTGAATATTCAGGGCATTAAATTCTGCAGGTATTTCTTCAGCTATAAGTTTGATGTCTTTTAGTTTTGGGGTTTGTTTTTTACTTAACATCAGCAAATGTTTGGCTTTGGTGTTTAATACTTTTACACGAGACATCACAGGAAACGTATCTACTTCCTTTGGGACTGTTTTTTCCAGGGAGTCTATCGCTTTTTCGAGTGTGGAAATATTTGAGATAACATCAGAAATGGTGTAGTTTTCAATTCGGTTAATTTCATTTTTTAGATCGTTATACACTGGCCATTTCAAAATAACAGAATCTGTTTCTACCATCAGTCTAGTTTTATCATAAGCCATCACATCGAGTTTTAACTTTAAGCTATCATCTCTTTGCTGCTGGTTTTCACTTTTTTGATTACCCGTTTTAGTGTCTGAACAAGATAATACAACTAAAACAAAAAATAGTTTTAAAACATTGTCGAGTTTAAATTTCATAAAATATCATTTAATTTGATAATAAATCGTCAAAAAAAAGCCTAATAATTCCTGAATATTTAAAAATAGATTAATTTTAAAACCAAATTTAAAATAATATTATTCAAACATTTTTAGAATGATTCCAAAGATATTAATAATTGGAGCTTGCGGGCAAATTGGTAGTGAATTAACTGCTAGATTAAGACAAATACACGGGAGTGAAAATGTAATTGCTAGCGATATTCGAGAAGGTAATGATGCTGTTGTAAAATCTGGACCTTTTGAAATATTAGATGCTACTAGCATGGATGCCTTGGAAGATGTGATTCAATATTATGAAGTTACGGAAGTGTATTTGATGGCGGCGATGCTAAGTGCGACATCAGAACGTTTTCCTATGAAAGGCTGGCAGCTTAACATGGAAACACTTTTTAATGTACTTAATTTGGCTAAAGACGACAAGATTGATAAGGTTTTTTGGCCTTCTAGCATAGCTGTATTTGGTCCTACAACACCAAAAGATGATACTCCTCAATTTACCATTATGGAACCGTCAACGGTTTATGGTATAAGCAAACAAACAGGAGAGCGATGGTGCGAATATTACCATAAGCGCTACGGTGTAGACGTGAGAAGTTTGCGTTATCCTGGTCTTATCAGTTATAAAACCTTACCAGGTGGCGGAACCACAGATTATGCCATCGATATTTTTCACGCCGCTTTAAAAGATAGAACTTACCAATGTTTTTTAAAAGAAGATACATCTCTACCCATGATGTATATGGAAGATGCGATAGAGGCTACAATACAAATCATGATGGCAGATGCCAAGGACATCAAAATCAGGTCTTCTTATAATCTAGCTGCAATCAGTTTTACCCCAGAAGAACTTTACTTGGCCATCAAGAAACACATACCTGAATTTACAATCACCTATGAGCCGGATTTTAGACAGGCAATCGCAGATTCGTGGCCTTCGAGTATAGATGATAGTCATGCAAGACAGGATTGGGGCTGGCAAAATTCTTACAACCTGGACGAAATTGCAGAAATTATGATTGAAGGCTTAAGTCCTAAAGCGTTTATAGAATTTGAGGGTTAACACAGTTAATTAAACAAATTCGGATAGAATTTCTTGATTTACTTCATGACCTCCATCAAAGGCTTGTATATTCGTTGTATTCCCAAATAATTTAGTAGCCTTTTCTATTTCGATAATAATTCTGTCTTTGTTGATGTAAGGATCGTCTTTGCCATAAACAAGATGAGGTGTAAAGCTAAAATCTTGAAAGTCCTCTTTTTGTAATTCAACAGGAATACCTCCGGAATGCATAATAAGGTGCTTACATGCGATATTAGACTTTGCCAGCCAACGCATGGCTACCGAAACACCTTGAGAATAGCCCAAGACAATAAGATTTTTATCATGATAGGGTCTTATTTCCTTATCGTAAATCGAATTAAAATAGTTTAAAATATTATTCATCTCTAAAGGGGTATTGTCTTTTGTAAGCCAGGATGCACCAACTTTTTTATAGCTATTGTCTTTGTAGTATTTTGATGGTGCCTGAGGCGCTATGATATAGTTTTTATCTTTATCAAGCCTGTGAAAATTTTTGATAAAATACCTGCTTAAATAGCCCAAACCATGACAAACAAACCATATATTTTCTGTTTTTGCAGTGATAGTATTTAAAGTTGAATAGGTTTTTGTTACAGTATATAAAATTTCGTGTTCAGGCATGTTTTTATACTTATTTTTACGTTTCAAAAGTAAGAGAATTTTAAAAATTATCAAGTATATATGACAAGTGAAGATATTTTAGAACGCTGTAATGCCATTACCAAGAACACGCTTATGGAAACCTTGGAAATTGAATATACTGAAATTGGAGAGAATCATCTGGTAGCACGAATGCCTGTAAACTCTAGAGTGCATCAGCCTGATGGAGTTTTGCATGGTGGTGCCATGGTTGCCTTGGCAGAAAGTGTAGGAAGCGCAGCCTCTATTGTATTCTTGGATACCAAAAAATACAGTATACGCGGTATAGAAATATCGGCAAATCACGTTAGAAGTATTCGAGAAGGTTACGTGTACGCACATGCCAAACCATTACATATTGGTAGAACCACGCAGCTTTGGGATATAAAGATTACTGACGAGCAGGAGAAACTTATCTCTTCAGTAAAATTGACCACTATTGCGTTACCAAAACAATAATAAATGCCTATTAAAGCGTTTTTTGAAAAAGTAATTGCTCAATTCGAGCAGGAATTACCTTTTGTCTGTTTTGCTAAAGATAGCGAGCTAAAAGCTTATTTTCAAAAAAATGCAGCGCTTAACACCATTTCGAATTTTAACAGATCTGGTTTTGTGTTTACGCCATTTACAAATCATCATCCGTCGGTGATTTTTGAAACAGACACCACAGAAACCATTAAAGCTGATATTGAAGATTACAAGATTGAAATAGACCAGTCTTTTAGAGATTTATCTACAGATGAAAGTTCAGCTTTTGATAAGAAACAAGAGCATTTAGATTTGGTTACTAGAGCTGTAGAACATATTAATTCCTCCGATGTGCGAAAAATAGTTTGCTCAAGACAAATTGTTATCACGCATAAAATCCATCCTATTTTAACTTTCCAAAAGCTTTATCAAAAATATCCTGGTGCATTTTGTTATTGCTGGTATCATCCTAAAGTTGGGCTTTGGCTTGGTGCATCACCGGAACAATTTGTTCATGTAGAACGCCGTAATTTGAGAACGGTAGCGCTAGCCGGAACACAAAGTAAAGCAGCTTTTCCAAAAGCCAAATGGTCTCCAAAAGAAGTTGAAGAGCAACAGATGGTGACCGACTACATCTTGAGTGTTTTAGAAAAATATAGCAATACTGTTCATGTTGGCCAATTGGAAACGGTCGCAGCAGGTAACTTATGGCACTTAAAGACAAAAATTAATGCAAGAATTGACGACACTAAATTGTCTAATGTCCTCAAGGACTTGCATCCAACATCTGCAGTTTGTGGTCTTCCAAAAGAAGAATCTTTGGATTTTATTTTAAAACACGAAGGCTATGACAGAGCTTATTATACAGGATTTTTAGGGGAATTAAATGTCAAAAAAGTGCTTAACAGAACAAATAGGAGAAGGAATCAGGAATTTCAAGCTATAAAAAGCATTACGTCTATTACTGATCTTTATGTAAATTTGAGATGTATGCAAATAAAAGATAATCAAGTTATCATTTATGTTGGCGGCGGTATAACAAAAGATAGCGACCCTGAAGCGGAGTTCTTCGAAACCCTTTCAAAATCTCAAACCATGTTAAATGTCCTCTAACAATAAATTACATATCCCTTTTCTAAAATATTGATTTTTAAATTTGTAAAAAATAAGATTTGAGTCAACCGATTTCATCCATTCCTTTAGCACAAAGTATTGTTGGTCTAGCAAAAAAGGCTGGAATTAAGCATGTTGTTATATCACCGGGTTCCAGAAATGCACCTTTGACCATAAGTTTTGCTTTAGATCCTTTCTTTGAAACCTACAGCATCGTAGACGAGCGTTGTGCAGCATTCTTTGCTATGGGAATGGCACAGCAATTACAATACCCAACAATTATAGTATGTACTTCAGGGTCTGCTATGCTTAATTATTTTCCTGCAGTAACCGAAGCTTTTTATAGCAATATTCCATTAGTTGTCATTTCTACAGATAGACCTGAGTATTTAATTGATGTTGGCGATGGTCAAACGATAAGACAGACGCATATTTTTAATCATCATGTTGGTTATCAGGCTCATCTTAAAAGCGATGTGCGTAATGGCGATAACAGTATTAATTTAAATTATAACAACAAACAGATCTTTAAAGCCTTACAGGTATCGATTTACAATAGTTTGCCAGTCCACTTAAATGCGCCTTTCGATGAACCATTATACCAAAAAGATGATGAGCTTAAGGTGAATTTGAATGTGTTTGCGTTTAAAGAAAAATCTAAAAATGGTATCGAACCAAAGCACGTTAGACTTTTTACTGAAGCCTGGAATGCCTCAGATAAAAAGTTGATACTTGTAGGGGTAAATCATCCAAACTTTCTTACAGTTAAAGACTTAGAGTTTTTAACTCAGGATGAATCTGTCGTTATCATGACCGAAACGACTTCAAACTTAAATCACAGTTCGTTTTTTTATAGCATAGACGGCATTCTTGCACCTATTGAAATAGACCAGAATAAGGACTATTTTCTTAATAAACTTAAACCCGATTTGCTGTTAACATTTGGTGGTATGTTAGTCTCCAAAAAGCTAAAAGCTTTTTTAAGAAAGTATAAACCAAGGCACCACTTTCATATAGATCCTTATCACGCCAACGATACGTTTTTTGCCGATGTTCAACATCTTAATTATTTTCCTTATCAATTTTTAGCTAAAACAAAAACAGATTTAATTCCAAAATCATCAGATTACAATCCATTCTTTAGGAAGTTATTTCAGGAAAGGGAACTAAAATCTATGGACTATATAAAAGATATCCCTTACTCAGATTTTTGGGTTTATGATGAAATCTTTAAACTTTTACCAGATGATATTGTTTTGCACTTGGGTAACAGTTCTTGTGTTAGATATTCAAACCTTTTCGACCTTAATCCGACAATAGAGGTGTTTTGTAACAGGGGTACAAGTGGAATTGATGGCTCAACATCTACAGCAATTGGTCATTCTGTAATAAGCAACAAACAAAATTATATTTTGTGTGGAGACTTGAGCTTTTTCTACGACTCCAATGCGTTATGGAACGATAAAACACCTTCTAATTTTAAAATTATTATCATAAATAATAGAGGAGGAGGCATATTTAGAATTCTACCAGGTGATAAAAATGATAAATACTTTAATACATTTTTTGAAACTCAGCATAATTATGATGCTAGCCATTTGGCTAAAATGTACCACTATGACTATTTCAACTCATCCACAAAAGAGGATTTAAAATCAGTTTTACCTGAATTTATAAATAATAAAAAGAAGTCTATTTTAGAAATATTTACTCCTACCGAGTTGAATGATAAGGTGTTGTTGGAGTATTTTAAGGCAATCAGTTAACTACAGAGTTATTCAAAAATCTCTTTGCAATCCAATTTAAAATCGCGAAATAGTGGAGATGTGATGATGCCTTCAGCATTTTCTATCCTGAGGTTTAATTCAAATGTATTTTGAACTAGCACATAAGACTCAAATGTCTTTAATTCAGGATGTACAAGCCAGTATTCTTTTACCCCATTTTCTTCATATATGTTAAACTTTTCGTTGAAATCTTTTTTCATGGTAGAAGGGGAAAGAACTTCTACAACCAAGTCCGGTGCTCCGTTACAGCCTTTGTCGTCCAAAATACTGGTGTCGCAAACGACAACTATGTCCGGTTGTTCAACAGTTCTACCTCTTTGTCACTTTGCCCTTTATTTTTTAATAATCGCACATCAAATGGTGCATTGTAAACTTCATATTTTGTATAAACGAGAAACTTATATAAATTATAAAATATCTTACCCTCAATTTTTTGATGTTTACGGCCTGGAGTAGGACTCATTTGGTGTATCCAGCCTTTAATGAGTTCTACACGCTCATCGAACTGCCATTTTAAATAATCGGCATAAGAATATTTTTTCTTTAAATCCAGCTGACTAATATCTCTAATGATTTGCTTCATAATACTTTACTACCTACAAATGTAATAAATACTGGATTATGTTGCATGACTATATGTAACTGCAAAAAAAAGACCTGAAAGCTATGGTACCTTTCAGGTCTTGATTAATTTTTAAAGCCTCTTAAATATTAAAATTTACATCTGGATTTTAATATCTAAAGTAAACTCGTCATAAATAGTTTTGTCACCTAAGTTGTCAAAGAAAGAACCAGAACCATATCTGATATCGTATTTAGTTCTGTCGATAACCAATTTGGTCGATGCCATGCTGCCATTCATTTTTAAATCGAAAGCAATAGGATTAGTTTTTCCTTTGATGGTTAAGTCGCCAGAAACCCCATATACACCTGGAGATTTTTCAGCTGCAGTTTTGATTGTAAATGTTGCTGTTGGGTGGTTTTTTACACCAAAAAAGTCATCAGAATTTAAGTGACCTTCTAATTTTTCTTTACCATTTCCAGCTTCTAAGTCTGTAACGTTAATAGTAGTCATATCTACTACAAATTTACCACCAGATAGTTTTCCATCAGTCATTTCTACGTAACCTTCTGAAAAGTTGATGGTTCCTGTGTGAGATCCAGTTATTTTTTCACCAACCCAGTTGATAGAACTTTTTTCTACATTAATTTTTTTCATTTCTACCGGTGCAGTAAATGCTACCAATGCAAGAACTATAACAGCTCCAAAGATTCCTTTTTTCATGTTTGTTTTCATTTTTAGTTGTTTTTATTTGTGTTTAATTATTCTCGTATTTGATTAAGTAAATCGTTTAAAAAATCTAACTGTTCATAGGTTAGGTTAGATGTAAGGGCAAATTCTTTTTTTTCAATAATATTATTAAGATTTCTAAGCAACTCTTTACCTTGATCTGTAATAAAAATATCTACCTTTCTTCTGTTGTCTTTGCAAATACTCCTGCTTACCAGTCCTTTTTGAATAAGTTTGTCTACCAATCTGGACGTGTTACTCATTTTCGTAATCATGCGATCTTGAATAAAGGACAAATTAGCCGGTTTGTCTTTATTACCTTGTAATATCCTAAGCACATTAAATTGCTGTAGACTTAAATCGAAGGTTTTAAGCACTGAAGTTATTTCTTCAGTTAAGTAATTTGCTGTATAAATTACATTAACAATAGCTCTTTTGTGGCTATTCATTTTTGTAGTTTGTATTTCTTCTTCTATAATCATGTATATACAACAAATGTATGTACAAATGTATAGTTTCGGTTTTATTCAAAACACTAACTAAATCATAAATTTTCGATTGTTTTGTTATAGTTTATTAAATAAAAAAAGTCCCTAAACGTTATGGTTTAAGGACTTTATTAAAAATGATAATAAGTATTTAAATATCTTCAAAGCTGATATTTGTAAATTTTTCAGCAGGTTGTTTTACATCATGGTCGCCATTAGAATACGTTTTGTGGGCTTTTGGATCATAATCAGGCTGATGTCTTTCGCTGATGACCTCTTCACCTTTTTCTTTTAATACAAAACTTGTCGCATCGTTCAATGCTTCCTGGAAGTCGCTAAAATCCTCTTTGTAAAGGTAAATTTTGTGTTTTCTGTAAAAGAAAGATCCGTCTTCATTGGTAAATTTTTTACTCTCCGTGATGGTAATATAGTAATCACCGGCTTTAGTCTCTCTAACATCAAAGAAGTAAGTTCTTCTTCCTGCACGAATTACTCTTTCAAAAATGTCTTCATTGTGTCTGTCATCTACTTCACTCATAAATTAAATTGTTTTGGTTTGTTTTAGTGCTTCAAAAATCTTAAAAAAATTAACACTATACAAACAAAATTTTAATTTTCTTTCGCTTTTAATTGCTTTTCGTAGAGAGACTTATAATATCCATCTTGATTTATAAGCTGTTTATGATGGCCTTGCTGGATTATTTTACCATCTTCTAAAACAATAATATCATCCGCATGCTTAGCAGAAGATACCCTGTGACTTACTATAATTGCCGTTTTGTTTTTAGATATGCTATTAAACTTTTGCATGATGGCTTCTTCGGTTTCGGTATCTACTGCAGACAGACAATCGTCAAACAATATTATATCCGGATCTTTTATGATAGCTCTTGCTATAGAAACTCTTTGCTTTTGTCCACCAGATAGAGTGATGCCTCTTTCGCCCAGGACGGTATCATATCCTTTTTTGAAATTTATAATGTTCTCGTGAACTTCAGCGCTTTTGGCTGCTTCAATGATATCTTCATCTGTGGCATCGGCTTTACCGAATTTGATGTTTTCTTTTATAGATTCGCTAAATAAGAAAGCATCTTGCGGGACATACCCAATAGATTTTCTTACCATATTTAAATCTAGTTGCTCTATTGGTGTTCCGTCAAGAAAAATAGTGCCTTCCGTGGCGTCGTATAATCTACCTATAAGTTCTAAGATAGTCGATTTTCCAGAGCCTGTTTTTCCTAAGATGACCAATCTGTGTCCCGATTTCACTTTAAACGAAACATCTCTTAGGGCAGTAATATTAGTGTCTTCGTATGTGAAGGAAACATTTTTAAATTCAATATTACCATCTATAGGTTTCGAAATGGGATGTTTTGCATTTTTTATTTGAGGTTCTTGTTTTAAGAACTCATTAATTCTTTTCTGCGATGCTTCTGCACGCTGTACCATAGTGGTTATAAAACCTACAGATGCTACAGGCCAGGTAAGCATATTTACATATATGATAAATTCTACTATGATACCTATATTAGCGATTTCGCCATTAAAATATTGTAAACTACCTACGTAAATAACGATAATGTTACTAGCACCAATCAACAAAATCATCATTGGGAAAAACAGGGCTTGTATTTTTACAAGGTCTAAATTTTTAACCTTACTTTCGTTAGATAAATCCACAAAATTGCTATTCATTGAAGCCATCATCCCGTAGGATTTTATCACACTTATTCCACTAAATGCTTCTTGTGTAAATGTATTTAGCCTCGATAAAAATTCTTGGACCACATTGCTCTTTTGGTTTATAGCAACGCTTAATTTGTATATGGCAAATGAAAGAATAGGAAATGGAATTAAAGTATATAGCGTAAGCGTTGGTGCTTTAATAAACATATATGTAATAAGAACCACAAACAGTGTAAGTGTTGTCACGCTGTACATAATTGCCGGTCCAATATATAGTCGCGACTTGGAGACATCGTCGCTTATCCGGTTCATCAGATCGCCTGTTCTGTTTTTTTTGTAAAAGTTAAGCGATAGGTTCTCATACTGCTGAAAAATCTCATTTTTAAGGTCATACTCTATAAACCGAGAGGCTACAATAAATGTTTGCCGCATTAAAAAGGTAAGTAGTGCAGAAGCAAGTGCAGCACCAATAATCAATCCGATATTTATCAAAAGTTCTGTCCTCAGCTCGGCATTACTTACAGCTTCTCCATTAATATATCGTTCGATTACAGCTGTAGATTCTCCGATCAGTTGAGGCGGAAATAAAGAGAAAATCCGTGCCCCAATAGTTATAAATAAACCGATAAGTAGTCTCCCTCGATACTTGTACAAGTACTTATTAAGGTATGCTAGTTCCTTCATAGGTCGACAAATTTACATTTAAATTAGTATTTCAAAATTTTGATAACAGAAGTTTATGGGTTTAATATTTGCAGTTTGGACCTAAAATTCTACAGTTCGGTAATTTTAATTTTCTACAGGCTTATCATGCTGGTATCTTTGAATCAAAATTTAAAAAACATTTTATCATGAAAACATTACTTATTATTTCGATTCAATTGTTGTTTGTTGTCACAACTTATGCTCAAAAAGGAAATTTAACGGTAACCTATGAAAATCCCGGAGAAAAAAAAGGCATGGTTTACGTTGGTGTTTTTACGGAAAAGAATTTTCTTATGAATCCGACTTCTGCAGCAGCAATCAACTTAGATGAAGGTCAAGCCAGCGTTACTATTGAAGGTTTAGAGTATGGTGCTTATGCCGTATCTATTTACCATGATGCTAATGGCAACGAAACATTAGACATGGACGAGTACGGCCGACCAACTGAGCCATGGGGTTTAAGCGGAGCATCTGCCGGAATGATGCCTATGTGGTCTGAAGCCAAGTTTGAAGTAAATTCTGAAACCAAAGAAGTGAAAATTAAAATGTGATATGCTAGGTTTTAAACTCTTTAGTTGAATAGATTTCTTTACTTAAAAATCTTACTAAATGGAAAGTTGTACAATAGATTTACATTGTTGTATTCGTTACTAATTATTTAGTTTGATTGTAAGAGAGTTACATCTGTAAAATAAATAAATTTATAAGTTATAATTCAAAAAACGCCTATGTTCAAGTAGGCGTTTTTCTATTTTAAAATTATTCAATTCTTTCGTGATTTTATTTTGTTTTTTCGTTCATTAAGGTCTGATTTTTTACAATAAAAACTACCTCATTTTATTAGTTAAAAACGCTAATTCACACATTTTGATTTAATAAGGCTAAAAGTTAATAAAACGATAAATTGCAAGGTGTAAAGCTAAGTTAATTCTCTAATATTAATTATCTTTATATTTTGTATTTATTTTATTTAAATCTATTATGAACTATACGCTTCATCAACTGCAGGTTTTGGTAAAGGTTGCCGAATTAAAAAGTGTAACAAAAGCTTCTGAAGCGTTACATTTATCGCAGCCGGCAGTCTCTATTCAGCTAAAAAACTTACAAGAAAATTTTGATATTCCTTTGATTGAGGTTATTGGCAGACAAATCTACATTACAGAATTTGGTCAAGAAGTTGTAAGGTCTGCGCAAGAGATTCTAAAACAAGTAAATGATATAAATTACAAAACCCATGCCTACAAAGGGCAATTGGTTGGAAAGCTTACCATTTCAGTTGTGTCTACCGGAAAATATGTTATGCCTTATTTTTTAGGCGATTTTATGAATGCTAACGAAGGCATAGAATTAAAAATGGATGTTACCAACAGGCTTAAAGTACTTAAGGCATTGGAAGATAATGATGTAGATTTTGCCTTATTATCCACTGTTCCTAAAAATTTAAAAATCGAGACAGAAACTTTAATGCCAAATACCTTAATGTGGATGTCCGGGAATGCCTTTGATAACTCGGCAGACGATAATTTGGAAGAGCTAAAAAAATATCCGCTTATATATAGAGAATATGGGTCTGCAACGCGAAGAGCCATGGAAGCATTTTTAAAACAAAATAACTTTCCCTCAGGCAAACGCTTAGAGCTTACCTCCAACGAAGCAGTTAAGCAAGCAACTATTGCAGGATTAGGGGTAACACTTATGCCTATAATTGGTTTAAGAAATGAGTTGCACTCGGAAGCTGTAAAACTTATACCCGTAAAAGGTTGTCCGATAACTCAACAATGGAATTTAATTTGGTTAAAAAACAAAAAACTATCTCCGGTTGCAGAAGCCTACCTAAAATATATTAGAAAAGAAAAAGAAAGAATAATTAAAGACACTTTTTCTTGGTACGAAGAATTTATAAAATCAATTTAAGTTCAATCTCCTTAAATAATTTGGTCATGGAAAAATATAAAGTAGAATCCCTAATTTATTATTCTAAAATCACATTAGATTTTAAACACATTTCGAAAAATTCTCAAAAAGACATACAAGAAAAATTAGATGAATATGCCGCTAAAGGTTACAGGTTAGCTTCAACAGATGCAACAAGCTTTGGTTCGGCGGTTTATATTTATCTCTATTTTGAGAAGATTTAATTTCTTTACCTTATTATATAGTAAGATGAAACACCTGCTGCTATTAGCTTTGTTTGCTACTTCTTTCGTGTATTCGCAATCGCCAAAAGAGACAATCCATTTATTTTTTGAAGCCTTGAATAACAAAGATGCAGACCGACTGTTCGAGTTGGTAGCCGATGATATTAAGTTGCATAGTTTAGAAATATCAAAAGAGGTAAAACTTATGGCATCGGACAAAACGGCCTTTTTAAATGGTATTAAATCCATTCCACCAGAAATGCAAATTGAAGAGCGCATTTATGACGTACAAGCATTGGAAAACGACATGATAGCTCAAGTATGGGCGCCGTACGAATTTTATATCAATGGAAATTTTTCTCATAAAGGTGTGAATGCGTTTACCCTAGTTATGTATAATAACAATTGGCTTATCACTTCTATAACCGACACACGTAATCGAAATAAAGACTGACCTAGTTTTCAATTTTTGTTTACTTTTTCACCTAAAAATTTATTTTTTTAAAAATATTTTTCAGAGACATTTGTTTTATTATCAAATTGACTAACAGAATTATATAAAACATGGATAGGCTTAAATTATGTTATAGAATTGCTTCAAAAGCTATACTTAATCAGGAGATTATAAATTTTCGTCTACTTTTGTAAACCTGAAATTAATCAGCCTATGTCCAAAAACCTTGTAATAGTAGAGTCGCCAGCAAAAGCAAAAACCATAGAAAAATTCCTAGGCAAAGACTACAAAGTAGAGTCTAGCTATGGTCATATTGCAGATTTGCCCCAGAAAGAACTCGGGGTAGATATTGACAACAACTTTATGCCCAAGTATGTGGTAAACGATGATAAGAAAAGTGTTGTTGCAAAACTAAGTAAAGCTGCAAAATCTTCTGAAATGGTATGGCTCGCAAGTGATGAGGACAGAGAAGGAGAAGCTATAGCATGGCATTTATTTGACGAATTAAAGCTTAAAGAAGAAAAAACCAAACGTATTGTTTTTTCAGAAATCACTAAAACCGCTGTCGAGAAGGCAATTAAAAATCCAAGAGGAATCAACTATAACCTTGTGAATGCGCAAAAAGCTAGACGTGTGTTAGACCGCCTTGTTGGTTACGAACTTTCGCCTGTGTTGTGGCGAAAAGTAAAAGGTGGACTTTCTGCCGGTAGAGTACAGTCGGTTTCGGTTCGATTAATTGTTGAGAGAGAAAGAGAAATAATAGATTTCACCTCAGAAACGTTTTTCAAGGTAGAAGCACAGTTTAAAACTCAGGAAGGCTCTTTATTTAAGGCGAAATTGCCTAAACGTTTTAGTTCGTTTGAGGAAGCCAAGTCGTTTTTGGATAAATGTATTAGTGCAGAATTTAAGGTAAGCAAACTGGAAAAAAAACCAGCCCAAAAAAGCCCATCACCGCCATTTACAACATCAACACTTCAGCAAGAAGCATCCAGAAAATTATACTATCCTGTGGCAAGAACAATGTCTCTTGCTCAACGCTTATACGAAGCAGGGCATATTACATATATGAGGACAGATAGTGTTAATCTGTCTGAGCAGGCTAAAGCCGGTGCTAAACAAGAAATAGTTTCAGAATACGGGCAAAAGTTTCATAAAGAAAGAAATTACAAAGGAAAATCCAAAGGCGCTCAAGAAGCACACGAAGCGATAAGACCTACAGATTTTTCAAGGAGAGATGTTCCGGTGGATTACGACCAGCAACGCCTGTATGAATTAATATGGAAAAGAGCCATTGCATCCCAAATGAGTAATGCAGAGCTGGAAAGAACAACTGTGAGAGTTTCCGCCAATACGCACAACGAGGAGTTTGTAGCTAGAGGCGAAATGATCAAGTTTGAAGGCTTTTTAAAAGTATACCTGGAAGGCAGCGACGAAGAAGATGAAGAAAAAGCAGGAATATTACCTAATATTGTAAAAGGCGAAACTGTAGATGCATTGTCTATAGAATCTACTCAAGGCTTCACTAGACCACCGTCTCGATACACAGAAGCAGCACTGGTAAAAAAATTAGAAGAGTTAGGTATTGGTAGACCATCAACTTATGCACCTACTATTTCTACAATTCAAAATAGAAAATACATAGAAAAGTCTAATATAGAAGGTGTAGAGCGTAAATACAAAAAGCTTATTCTAAAAAATGACGTTATTAAAGAAAAGACACTTTCTGAAACTACAGGTGCAGACAAAGGAAAGCTGATACCTACAGATACAGGAATGGTTGTAAACGATTTTTTGGTAAATCATTTTGAAGGCATCTTGGATTATAACTTTACGGCCAAACTCGAACAAGATTTCGATGAAATTGCAGATGGTGAAGAAAAATGGACAGAGGTCATTAAAGACTTTTATGACAAATTTCATCCTACAGTAGAGGATGTTGCCAAAAATGCAGATCGCGAAGTAGGGGAGCGGATTTTAGGAAAAGACCCTAAGACGGGCAAGCCATTAAGTGTAAGACTTGGCAAATTTGGCCCGATGGTTCAAATAGGCTCTGTCGAAGACGAAGAAAAGCCAAGATTTGCAGGACTATTACCTAATCAAACCTTATCCTCAATAACATTCGAGGAAGCTTTGGATTTATTTAAATTGCCAAGAACACTAGGAGAATACAAAGGAGAACCTGTAGAAGCTAATGTAGGCCGATATGGACCATATATTAGATACGGAAAAAAGTTTGCATCTCTTCCTAAAGACGAAGATCCGCTGGAAATTACCTTCGAAAGAGCAACAGAAGTCATAAAAGCTAAAGAAGCAGCCGATGCACCTATTTACACTTACAAAGGAAAAGGTGTGCAAAAAGGAAAAGGCCGATTTGGACCTTATCTAAAATGGGACGGTATATTTATCAATGTAAATAAGAAATACGATTTTGACAATCTATCCGAAGCCGATATTATCGAACTTATTGAAGATAAAATTCAAAAAGAAAAAGATAAAATTATACACGACTGGAAAGAAGAAGGCATTAAAGTAGAAAAAGCACGTTGGGGCCGTTTTAAAGTTAGTCAAGGTAAAATTAAAATTGAATTACCTAAAACTACAGACGCAGAAGCACTAACTTTAGAAGAAGTTAAAGCCATGATAGAGAGCAAAAAGCCTAAAAAGAAAGCTAAGCGCAATACATCTAAAAGAAAAACTTCTAAAAAATAAAGTAGAGTGTTTGAGTTTTTAAGTGGCAATTCTGATGCCTTTATTAAGAAGATTTCTGAAATAAGCCCATCGCGATTAGGTTCTAATGTTAGTTTTTTTGATGGAGAAAATGACTTTAGCGATTTTAAATTTGCTCTTCTTTGTATAAAGGAAACCAGGGGTAATCATTACACCTCCAACAATACTATAGACTTCGAAAACATCAAATACGAGCTTTACAGTTTGTATAAAGGAAACTGGAACGCGTCTATATTAGACCTAGGCGTTATAAATAGAGGAGAGAGTTTGTCTGACACATACTTTCTTGTCAAACAGATTACCCATCAACTCTTATCTAAAAAAACAATACCAATTATTTTGGGCGGTTCTCAAGACTTAGTTTATCCTATTTACAGAGCATATGATAAAATTAAGTATATGCTTAATCTCGTGAATATTGATTATAAGTTTGATTTAGGAGACTCTAATCAAAATTTGGATAATTCGACCTATTTAAGCCATATGGTTGTAGAAAAGCCATATAACTTATTCAATTATTCTAACATTGGCTACCAAAGTTTTTTAAATTCTCAGGAAGAAATTAATTTACTCGACAGAATGTTTTTCGAGTCCTATAGGTTAGGTGTCCTTATAGAGGATATGAAGTCCATGGAGCCTGTGATAAGAGATGCAGATATAGCAACTGTAGACATCAGAGCAGTAGAAAACAAAAGTTTGTTTCAAGACAATTTGAATGCAAATGGCATATCTAATAGAGAGATTTGTGCGTTAAGCAGGTATGCCGGGATGAGCGATAAGGTTACTTCATTTGGAGTATTTGAGTTGCAGGAATGCTTATCTCAAACCTCCAAAACTTTGGTTGCACAAATAGTTTGGTATTTTATAGAGGGTGTTGCTTATAGAGTAAATGAGAAAGTAAATATCGATAATTCTAATTTTTTAAGATACCAAGTTCCTGTAGAAGAAGACACTTTAGTGTTTTATGAAAGTCAACTATCTGGCCGATGGTGGATAGAAATTCCTTCAGATATCAATGTAGGTAATAATAAACTAAAACAACATACGTTATTACCTTGTGATAAGAAAGATTACCTATCTGCTTGCAATCAAGAGCTCCCGGATAGGTGGATATTGGCTAAAATGAAAAATGAATTTTGACATTTTTTTGATTAATTTAAGTATTATTAATAAAATTATTGTTTTTTTGTAACTCTCAAAAATCAATAGAAATAAAATTTTTATATGAAATTGAAAGTTTTTTTAGGACACCTTTTTTTAGCAGTACTTGTTGTTGCTTGTGGTAGTAGCGATAAGGGTCAATTAGTTGGAGTCGAAGGTAAGCAATGGTATCCGGAAAAACCTTACGGAATGGTTAAGGTTGAAGGAGGCTCTTTTACAATGGGTAAATCCGACTATGATATTGCAGGCTTAAAAAATGCGCCGATCAGAACAGTTACTGTTACATCTTTTTATATGGATGAAACAGAAATTACAAATAGCGAATATAGGCAGTTTGTAATAAGGGTAAGAGATTCTGTGATAAGACAAAAATTAGCCGAAGAAGCAGAATTAGCTGGTTCTGGTACTGCAAATACAGCAGGTGGAGGCAGACGAAACATGGATATTCAAACTTTCGCCTTTAAAGAATTAGGAGGTAACAAAAGAAGAAATAGAGGAAATAACAACCAACAACAACAAACCCCTTATCAGGAGTTTTCAAGACATTACGACCCATTAAAAAGAGCTTTAAATTGGGATGTTGACATAATTTGGAAGGAATCTGAATACCCGGACGAAAATTATGTCTACGTTATGGATGAGTTTTATCTAGACAAGGAAGATTCTTACAACGGCGAAAGAATGTTAGATGTCAGTAAATTCTTATACAGCTACAAAACTGTAAATTTAGATAAAGCAGTAAGATCTAGTGAAAAACTTTCTAATTACATAGAAGAAAAGCAAGTACCTGTGTATCCCGACACTACAGTTTGGATAAAAGATTATAATTACTCCTATAACGAACCAATGCACAATAATTATTTCTCGCATACAGCTTTTGATAATTATCCTGTTGTTGGTGTGTCTTGGTTACAGGCAAAGGCCTTTGCAGATTGGAGATCACAACATCTTAATACTTACAATAAGGAAGCTAAGAAAAGTAAGTCACCAGCATTTAGATTACCGTCTGAAGCAGAGTGGGAATATGCAGCAAGAGGTGGCCTGGAATCAGGGATTTATCCTTGGGGTGGTCCTTACACCAAAGACGATAGAGCATGTTATTTAGCTAATTTTAAACCATTACGTGGAGACTATGCAGCAGATGCAGCTCTTTATACAGTCGAAGCCGATGCTTATGAGCCTAACGATTACGGTTTATATAACATGGCCGGTAACGTATCTGAGTGGGTAAATACGTCTTACGACCCGGCTTCTTACGAATACGTATCTTCAATGAACCCTAACGTAAACAACGCTGAAAATAATAGAAAAGTAATAAGAGGTGGTTCTTGGAAAGATACAAGTTACTATTTAAGAGTTAGTACCAGAGACTACGAATATGCAGACTCGGCCAGAAGTTATATCGGATTAAGAATGGTTCAAGATTATCTTGGAAGCAATACAATCGGTTCGAGCACTCAACAAATAAATCAATAAACAAATCTTATAAATAACAATTAAAATTAAAATTTAAAAAAATGGCAAAATCTAATAGAGGGAAAAAATTGATGAACATGGTATATGGCCTAGGAGCCGCAATTGTAATCATTGGTGCTTTATTTAAAATACAACACATAGAAATTGGTCCATTAACAGGTGGTGTAATGCTTACAATAGGACTTGTAACAGAAGCCATAGTATTTGCTATTTCAGCTTTTGAACCCGTAGATGCAGACTTAGATTGGTCTAAAGTATATCCAGAATTAGCTGGAGGAGAATCTTCTAGAAACGATGTTGTTGAAGAAGTTGAAGACGAAAAAGGTCTTTTATCTGAAAAATTAGATGAAATGTTAAAAGAAGCTAGAATAGATTCTGGTCTTATGGCAAGTTTAGGCGAAAGCATTAGAAGCTTTGAAGGAGCTGCTAAAAACCTTTCTACAACTACAGATGCTATGGGAGCTCAAAAGAAATATAGTGAAGAGATGGCTATGGCTGCAGCTCAGATGGAATCATTAAACTCATTATACAAATCTCAAGTAGAATCTACAGCTAAGCAAGCTGAAGTTAACCAAGCGGTTGCAGAAAATGCATCAAAATTAAGAGAGCAAATGGAGTCCTTAACTAAAAACCTACATTCTTTAAACAATGTTTATGGTGGTATGTTAAGTGCAATGAGTCCAAAAGCATAATTATTATAACTCTTAATTTAATAAAATAGTCATATGGCGTCAGGAAAATTATCACCAAGGCAAAAAATGATTAACCTAATGTATCTGGTTTTCATTGCTATGCTTGCCTTAAATATGTCAAAAGAAGTTTTATCTGCTTTTGGTACGATAAATGAATCTTTAGAGGAATCTAATACTTCATTTAATTCAAAAAATAATAATGCCCTACAAGCTTTACAAGTTAAAGCGAGTGAATCTCAAGACCAGTTTGGAAAAGTTTATGAAGATGCAAAGAAAGTGAATGCAGCTACAACTAAGCTTTACAATTATTTTGAAGATATAAAACAACAAATGAATGGTTATGTTGATGATCCAAAGGATTATGAAACCATGGATAAGTCATCATTTGTAAATGAAATGTTTTTCATTAATGATAAACTTAAGGAAGAAGGAGAACAATTTAAAGCTAACATGAAAGCTTACAGAGATGAGGTTGTTGGAATTCTAGGCGATGATCCACAATATGCTCCTTTTGTAGCAACTATCAATAGTAAATTTAGCGCTAATGATGTTATGCCGGAAACAGCTGGGAAAGTGGCAACGCCTCAAGATTATATGAAATATCATTTTGAAGGTTTTCCTTTAATTTCGTCAATCACAAAAATTACTAATCTTCAAAATGAATTAAAAGTAATTGAAAACGAAATATTTTCTAGCAAACTTTCAGGACAGCTTACAGAAATGGCGTCTATGAGTAACTACACAACTCTATTAGAGTCTGAGGTAAGTGCTGTTTATCCTGGAAACAAATTTGAAGGAAGTATAGTTCTTGGTAGAACAGACCCAACTACTGTGCCTAACGAAATTAACTTAAAGTTAGACGGCAGACCTTTGGTAAAAGACAAAGACTTTACTTTGGATGGCGGTCAGGTAAAATTAAATGTTACTGCTGGAAATCCAGGTGAGCATACAATTGCCGGTGAATTAATTTTCTTACAAGACGGTAAGCCTGTTCCTGTAAAAGTTGACAAAACTTTCCAAGTTATTCCAAAGCCAAATCAAGCTACGGTATCAGCTGATAAGATGAACGTCGTTTATAGAGGTATAGATAACCCAATTACTGTTTCTATGGCAGGTGTGTCAGAAAACAATTTGTCTGTTTCTGTTCCTGGTCATACTACGACTAAAAAGTCTGCTTCCAGCTATATCATTAAGCCTGGACTTGGTAAAGAACTTACAGTAAATGTTACAGGTAGAATTGACGGACAGTCTTTCCCGTCTGAAGCTAAATTTAGAATAAAATCATTACCACGACCAACCCCTACTATTAGAGGACAAGTGCAGGAAGGTGGCGCAATTAAGTTACCTAGAAAAGCTGTTGAGATTTCTCCTATAGGTGCAATCTTTGAAGATTTTGATTTCGATTTATCACCTGTTGTAAAGAGATTTACAATGAGTGTTCCTGGTCAAGCTTCTGTAGTTGTAAATGGATCTACTCTAAATGCTCAAGCTAAAAAAGCTCTAAACCTTGCTAAAACTGGCTCTATTATTCAGTTCTTTGATATCAAAGCTGATATTCCTGGAGCGCAAGTGAATGTAAAAAGTATGCCTGCTTTACTGGTACAACTTACAAATTAATTTATTTAACTTATGCATATATCAAAGTCTTTCATCTTTAGTTTACTCTTTATCTTTTCAATTTTGTTTGTGAAGGCTCAGTCTAACATGCTAAATGCTAGCACACCTGAGGAAATACAAGAATTGGCAAAGGAACAAGAAAAGCTTGACGATAGTAAACCATTACCATATGGATACATCGACAAAAGAGATATCATGTGGTCCAAAGTGGTTTGGGAAAAAATTGACTTAAACCAGAAAATCAATTATCCATTACTCTATCCATTGGATTCTAATAGAATGGGTCCGGACAGAAGGTCTTTGTTTCAAGTTTTGATTGATGCCATAGAAAAGGGTGCTACAGATCCTGATGCAAAAGAAGGGATAACAGAGGTGTATGCAACAAGCTACTTTCAACAGAAAAAAGATTATGAGGAAATACTTAATTCCTTAAAAGCTATTTTTCTACCCGATGTCGCTTTAGATTTGTTAGGTCAATATGGTATTACAGGTACAGAGAACGTTCAATTGTTTCTTAACAGAGCAATGGCAAACGAATTGTCTGACTATCCTCAACTCTATTCTGCAGAGTTGGTAAGCCAGATGAAGCCTTATATCATACCAACTGAAATTACTGCTGCAGATATTACAGCCTATTTATTAAAAGGAATTTGGTATTTTGATAAAAGACAAGGCCAGTTAAAATACAGATTATTAGGTATTGCGCCTGCTGGTTATGATATACAAACACAAAACCCAACATATTCCGGAGATCCAAAGGTCATTCCTTATTTTTGGGTTTGGTTTAAAGACGCAAGAAATGCATTACATGCAGCAAAAGTTTTAAATAATGATAATGGTGCTGAGCCATTAACTTTCGATCATCTGTTGAATTCCAGACGTTTTGACGCAGTTATTTACAAAACGCAAAATATCTATGAAGACAGAGAGATAGAAAATTATATTCAGGAAAACGCTTTAATGCAGTTGTTAGAAGCACGTCGTATCAGTGATGAAATAAGAAACTTCGAATTAGATATGTGGACATATTAATTAGTTTGTTTTTTTAATAATACTTAACGCCTCTGATTAGAGGCGTTTTTTTATGTTTATTACAAATATGTTTTTATGAAAAATATTTTAATCGTAGGGTTTGGTTTAGCAGGTTTGTCTGTTGCTCATCATGCAGAAGAACTAGGCTTAGACTTTGATATTATAAACAACAATTCCCAAAAATCTTCTCGTGTAGCCGGCGGTTTATTAAATCCTGTAGCAATCAAAAGAATGAAACCTGTTTGGAAAGTTGAAGAATTTTTGCCGTACGCTCAATCCTATTATAAATGGCTTCAAAATAAATTCTCAAGCAGTGTTTTTATGGATAGAGATATTAAAGTGTTTATACACCATACGTATTCTGAAAATTCTTGGTATGAAGCTTTGGACAAAGTAAGATTGAAATCTCATTTATCAAAATCTGTTACTACTAATAACGAAGCATCACACAACATAACTAAATACGGTTTAGTTTCAGGTCACCAAGTGTTTTTACCTCAATTATTCCAATCCGCAAAAGAATATTATCAGCATAAACACAGCTTTCAAAATGATACCTTTACCCACGACCTTATAAAGATTAATAATGATAAGCTGATTTACAACAGTCAATCTTATGAACACATCATTTTTTGCGAAGGCTATGGGGTCTCTCAAAATCCCTATTTCAACAATTTGGGTATTTATGGAAACAAAGGAGATTATCTAATAATTAGGTCTAAAGATTTACAAACTTCTGATATTCTCAAATCAAAATATTTTTTAATCCCATTAGGAAATAATTTGTACAAATTTGGAGCTACTTACCAAAGACAGCCCCTCAATCATATTCCTTCAGAAGATGCCAAAAAGGAAATGCTTGAAGCTTTAGAAAAAATGATAAATGTTCCTTTTGAAGTCATCGATCAGGTATGTGGTATTAGACCTACAACTAAAGATAGAAAACCGATATTAGGAACGCATCAAACACATAAGAATCTTCATATCTTCAATGGTTTTGGAAGTAGGGGAGTCATGACTTCTCCTTTGCTTGGGAAGCAGTTGATAGAGTATATAATTAATGGTGTAGAACTGTCTAAAGAAATATCTATCAACCGGCTTTACGCTCAGACTTAGGCTTGTAGCTCATAAAAATATTTATCCAGATGTTTCTGGATAGTCTCATGATAACAGGCATGAGTAAAGTTAAAACTACAACGATACTAATAAATGATGTAAACACTTCAACTCCAATAAACACAAACGTGATGATAAAAATCGCAACAGCAATTGCTACTCCAAGGCCATAACTAACGTACATTGCACCGTAAAAAAACGATGGTTCTATCTTGTATTTAGTATTACAATTAGAACACCTTTCGTGCATGTCATGTATAGATCCTAACTTATATGGATTGTTTTCTTTGTACATGCTTTCTTCATGACAAACAGGGCAACTTCCAGTTATTATACTATAGATTTTATATCCTTTCAACATTAGTCTGCTTTTTTGTGCAAAATTACTAATATTTGTAAACTATAAATGTTATAAATGTTACATACTTCTCAAGTATCATTAAGTTTTGGTGGTGAGTATCTTTTTAAAGATATAAGTTTTAGACTAGGGCCAAACGAGCGCATTGGCCTTATTGGTAAAAATGGAGCAGGAAAATCCACACTCCTAAAGGTCATAGCAAAAGAGCAACCTATAGATGAAGGTGGAATTTCTGTTGATAAGGACGTAAGTGTTGGATTTCTAAAACAAGATATCGACTTTGAAGAAGGAAGAACTGTTTTGGAAGAAACTTACCAGGCATTTAAAACACTTAAAGATATTGAAGAACAGCTTGAGTATACTAACACTCAGCTGGCTGAACGTGAAGATTACGAATCTGAAGGTTACCACCAATTGATGGTGGATTTAAGTAATCTTCAGCATCAATATGAAATTAATGGAGGTTACAGTTACCAAGGGGAAACACAACGGATTTTAACAGGATTAGGCTTTAAAGAAGAGGATTTAAATAAACTTACCAATACTTTTTCCGGAGGTTGGCGTATGCGTATAGAGCTTGCCAAACTCTTGCTTCAAAAAAACGATATTTTATTACTAGACGAACCTACAAACCATTTAGATATAGAAAGCATACTATGGCTTGAAAAGTTTTTGGTTCAATCTTCATCCTGTGTTGTTATTGTCTCTCACGACAAAATGTTCTTAGACAATGTTACCAACCGAACTATAGAAATTTCGCTAGGCAGAATTTATGATTATAATAAGCCTTTTTCTGAATTTCTTAAGCACAGAGAAGAATTGAGAACACTGCAGCTTGCAGCACAGAAAAATCAACAAAAAGAAATTGAGCATACACAAAAACTCATAGATAAGTTTAAAGCAAAAGCTAGTAAAGCCACAATGGCACAATCTCTTATAAAAAAGCTCGACAAGGTAGAACGTATTGAGGTTGAGCAAAGAGATACCTCTACTATGCATATTTCCTTTCCTGTATCTAAGCGGGCAGGAAAAGTAGTGGTCAAGGCTGAACAAATTTCAAAATCATACGGCGAGAAACTAGTAATGTCTAATGTGAATTTTGAACTTAACAGAGGAGAGAAAATTGCTTTTGTAGGTCAGAATGGTCAAGGGAAATCCACTTTAGCCAAAGTAATTATGAATGAAATCGATTATGAAGGCACAATCACTTTAGGTCATAATGTAGAGGTTGGTTATTTTGCTCAAAACCAGGCCGAGTATTTAGATCCTGATAAAACCATTTTAGACACCATGTTAGACGCTGCTAATGCTCAAACACGTCCCAGAGTTAGAGATATTCTTGGCGCTTTCTTGTTTGGAGGCGACGATGTCTTTAAATACGTAAAAGTATTGTCCGGTGGTGAGCGTAATAGGCTAGCTTTAGCCAAAATGCTTCTCAATCCATTTAATTTTATCATCATGGATGAGCCTACTAACCACTTGGATATGCAATCTAAAAATGTTCTGAAAAAGGCATTGATTGATTATGACGGTTCTCTAATACTAATTTCGCACGACAGAGAGTTTTTGCAAGGGCTTTCAGATACCATATTAGAATTTAGAGACTCGGAAGTAAAAACCTTTATAGGTAGTATAGACGATTATTTAGCAGCAAGAGAAGTAGAAAATTTTAGAGCCATAGAGCAACAGACAAAAGCTAAAAAAGAGAAAGAAACTAAGGGTAACGACTATCAGACTCAAAAAAAGAAAAAAACCTTAAATAATAAATTGAGTAAGATTGAATCCCAAATAACCGCTCTAGAAAGTGACATAAAGAATATCGACGAAAAGCTTGAACACAATTACGAAAACACCATACGTGAGGAAGGATTCTTCGACTCCTATAACAAAAAAAAGGATCAATTGGAGAAATTGATGCTTGATTGGGAAGCTGTTCAAGAGCAAATAGATCGTTTGTAAAAATTATTTTAGATTACTATTTAATAGATATTGTTAATTAAAATTAAAAACCTAACTTTGTAGGTATAGCAAGAGCAATGAGTGATTTGTTAGAGGTTGTCAAAGAGTTGGAAAGCTCAACGTTTAAGCTTATGCAGAGAAATAAAAATCTCGAATCGGAGATGATTTTATTTCGAAACAAGCTTAAAGACTTAGAAAAAAAGAATAAATCTCTTGAAAAGGCTTACCGTCATCTTGAAGCTGAAAACGAATCGCTTAAATCTGTAAATGCTATGCTAGGCAGTAAAGAATATAAACGAGAAACAAAACTTAAAATAAATAGATTGATTAGGGAAATTGATAGTTGTATAATTAATTTATCTGAATAGTGTAAATGAGTAATAGGTTGAAAATTAAAGTTTCTATTGCAGACAGAGTGTATCCTATGACAGTAGCTCCTGAGCAGGAAGAAGGTTTAAGACTTGCAGCACAAAAGATAAATAACGTTATCAAACATTTTGAAGAAAATTACGCAGTCAGAGACAAACAAGATGTCTTAGCGATGAGTGCTTTACAATTTGCTTCGAATATTGAACAAGTACAAATTGATAAAACCCAAGATCAAACTGAAATAAAGGAAAGGCTTGAGCTCTTAAATAATAGGCTCAAAGAACACCTTAGATAATCGCGTTCTTTTAAATAAATTAACAATACTGCCTGTATTAGTTGTTTTCTTTTTGGTAAACTCAACATTTTAGAATTAAAAAGGGTGAGTTACAGTTGCTAAAACATGCCATTATTCTTTATAGAATTGGATGGAAGTTTGATCAGCTTATTAGCCCTAATCCTGTTTTATAGGAGTTTATTCAAAACAAAGACTAATACAGGCTTTTTTTATAACCCAAACAAAAACAAATGGATACTACACTAATAGTTGTTATTGCAGCAATTGTTTCGTTTATTGTAGGCTTTGTCATTTCAAAAGTTATTGATAAACAAAGAGCAACAGGCGCTGTAAAACTAGCAGAAATTACAAGCGAAAAAATAATTAAAGACGCTGAAAAAGAGGCGGAAACAATTAAAAAGGATAAAATACTTCAAGCTAAAGAAAAATTTATCGAGCTTAAAGCAGAGCATGAAAAAGAGATCCTTAGTAGAGATAACAAAATTTCTGAAGCAGAAAAACGTATTAAATCAAAAGAGTCTAAAGTCTCACAGGAATTAGCTGATAATAGAAAAAAAGCCAAGGACTTAGACAATAAGCTTAAGGAAATAACTGAGAGAAAAGAAAGGTACATTAAGAAAGAAGAGGAGCTGGATAAAATGTTGCATCGCAAGATTCAACAATTGGAAGTGATAAGTGGTCTTAGCGCCGAAGATGCTAAAGCTCAACTGCTTGACTCGTTAAAAGAAAAGGCCAACACAGAAGCAATGGCCATCGTACAGGATACAATCGAAGAGGCAAAACTTACTGCAAAACAAGAAGCCAAAAAAATTATTATTAATACAATTCAACGTGTTGGAACAGAAGAGGCTATAGACAATACAGTTTCTGTATTCAATCTCGAAAACGATGACGTAAAAGGAAGAATTATCGGTCGAGAAGGGCGAAACATTCGTGCTATCGAAGCGGCTACAGGCGTTGAGATAATCGTAGATGATACTCCGGAGGCTATTATTTTATCTTGCTTTGATTCTGTGCGACGGGAAATTGCAAGATTGTCTTTACATAAATTAGTAACTGATGGTAGAATCCATCCGGCAAGGATAGAAGATGTTGTCCGAAAAACTAAAAAGCAAATTGAAGACGAAATTATTGATATTGGTAAACGCACAATTATAGATCTAGGTATTCATAACCTTCATCCGGAATTGGTACGTATCGTCGGGCGTATGAAATACAGATCGTCTTATGGTCAAAACTTATTGCAACACTCTAGAGAAGTGAGTAAATTATGTGGGATAATGGCTGCTGAACTTGGTCTAAACCCAAAATTTGCAAAAAGAGCCGGTTTGTTACACGATATAGGTAAAGTGCCGGAAGAAGATACAGAGACGCCTCACGCAATTCTTGGGATGCAGTGGGCAGAGAAATACGGCGAAAAACCAGAGGTATGTAATGCCATAGGGGCACACCATGATGAGATAGAAATGACATCTTTGCTTTCTCCTATTGTTCAAGTTTGTGACGCTATAAGTGGCGCACGTCCTGGCGCTAGAAGACAAGTCTTAGACTCGTATGTAAAACGTTTAAAGGATTTAGAAGACATCGCCTTTGGGTTCCACGGTGTTCAAAAAGCTTATGCTATTCAAGCCGGTCGTGAGCTTCGTGTAATAGTTGAAAGCGATAAAGTGCCAGATGAAAAAGCAGCAGAAATGTCTTTCGCTATTTCACAAAAAATTCAAACAGATATGACCTATCCGGGTCAAGTTAAGGTTACTGTGATCAGAGAAACAAGAGCTGTAAATATTGCGAAATAATATCTAATTATATAAAAGCTGATTTAGACCATAAATCAGCTTTTTACTATTTTAAACGTACTCTTTCCTGTTTTAATGATATATACGCTAGTTTTCAAATCTGAAATATCAATTTACTGATAATCACTAAAAATGTTAAAGCTGAAAGACTTAACTTCTCTATGCCTAAAAGTGAATATGCATTAAGACTTTTAGTTTTTAGAATAGAATTGTTATACCATTTAAACTTTGTATTGTCGTTATTTTATTGTGTATTTATAGATGGCAAAACCAAAAACTTTTACAATTAAAGAAGACTTAAGCGAGCTAAAACGTTTTGGCAGAAACCCAAAAATTTCAATTTAGAAAAACGAGTTCTTTGGCTCATTTGCCTTTAAGACAGTAAACTTAAAACAAGAATTGAGCTCTGTGAATATTTAAATATTGACACTCGAACTCAGCAATGGTTGACAAAATATTACTAAGACAAAGGAATCTTATTCCTTTTGACCGATATACACAATCAGAGAAAGTCAAAAATCATGACACCTGAAATCCATAAAGCTTTAGAGGAACACCTCAACTCTAATGAAAATGGGTTTTTAGGGTATTTGGAACCACAACAAAGGGTCAATGAAAAAATACAATATTGATATTCAATACCATTGGTTGCGTAAGCGTCTCATCACGCATTTCAATATCAAGTCGAAAAGCCCTTGAAAATCTCACTACAAGAATAGATGATGAAGCTGAAAAAGCTTATTTAAAAACTTTCTGATGAGCTAGAAAGCCTTAGATTAAGCCTGAATAAAGACAAGCATGATGAGGTATTACTATTTTATTATTAAATCAAAAATTCCTTGCATCTCAAGAGATACAAGGAATTAATCAAATTAATAAATGTAATTATTAAATCGGTTTTACCAATTTAAATTGCTTTATCGAACAACCAGCTTTTTAGTTTGAGTTTTGTTGCCAGCTGAGATTTTTACTAGATAAATACCAGATTTCAAATTTGATACATTAAGTTGTACCGAACCTTCAGCATTTGCATTTAAAACATTCTGGCCTAGAATATTATAAACCTCTACATTAAATTTCATTTCATTTGCAAGACTTATCGTGACTCTGTTGTTTTTAACAGGGTTAGGATATAGACTAATGCTACCTAAGTCAAATTCATCTAAAGATAATGTAGGGTCATCGTTTTCTAAGTTTGGAGAAAATAAAGCACCGTTGTTTCCTGTAATAGAAGAGTGCGATGTAAAGGCTCCTGTAAAGTCCGGATTACGACCTAAAGATTGATCTATTGAACCACCGGTATAAGACTCAGATACTACAATTGTGCCAGATGCATTTTTGATAGTAACTTCATCATCAGCATTATTTAATCCTAAGCCACCTGTACTTGCAGTTTGTACTAGTCCTGGAATTCCTGTAGGAGTACCACCACCAAAGACTGTAATAAATGTGTTAGATGGTAAAATGGTATTTGCAGGGAAAGTATGTCTTAACCCAAATCCGTCTTCTATAGTATACCCGGATAAATCTAAATCAGAAGATCCCATATTGTATAATTCTACAAATTCGTCGTCAGAACCATCTCTGGTGCCATCACCATTTGCATCACCAGATATATCACCAGCAGGGTCTGATAAAATTTCATTAATTACAAGGTCTGAAGTTACAGGGTCACAAACAGCAGCAGGAATTGTCCCGGAAATTGTAGTGCCATCACAATCGCCACCATTTATTGTTAAATCCCATGCGTCTCCTTCTACAAGACCAGTAATAAAGATAGTACCATCTGCAACAGTAGCAGGATTATCGCCACTCACAGAACCAACTGAAGTAGTAAGAGATGTAATTGATGCTTCTAATCCGGAATAAGGAATTTCAACAATTACAGTGTCGTTATTATCACCAACAGTATTTGATGTACAATTAAAAGATTCTGTATTAAAAGTAATGTCACATACTGCACAGTCAGAAGTTGGACGTGTTCCTAATGTTGGACAGCTTCCGAAAGCTGCTAAATTAACATTAGACAATTCCCAATCAGAGTATCCATCTACACCATCATCAGAATATTGTATACCAATAAATACATTGGTGCCTGTTGCTGAGGACAAATCTATTTCATAAGAACCTGTATCTATAATTGTTTGAAGGCTAGTCCAAGAAGTCGATGATGGACAATTGGTATAATTATTTGTATAAGCAACTAATAAATCTGTTGTACCAAAACTTTCAGATGCGTCAAACATTAATTCTAAATCACTTACAGCACTCATGTCAAGGGGGCCAAAAATAAGCCAGGTTTCAACTAACTCTTCACAGCCACTTCCGCAGAAACCATTTGCACTATAAACACCGTTGTTTAGTTCCCAAATGCCATCGTTAGAAAATCCTGAATTTGGAGTAACTGCTACCATTTCAAAAAGTTCTGCTCCTGCACTTATATCAAAACATGTGTTAGGAGTAGGGTCACATTGGTCGCTATTCACAGTATCAGAGATTGAGACGCCATCACAATCTCCACCATTAAGTGTTAATGCCCAGGTATCACCTTCTGTAAGGCCATTTATAATAATTGTACCATCGGTTGTGAGGGCTGGATCATCTCCTGCTAAAGTTCCGTTAGTAACACTTACGCTTACAATCGTATTGTTAGAACCATTATATGGAATTTGTACACTTACACCGTCATTATTATCGCCAATAGTGTTGGTAGAACATTGATAAGTAATTCCTCCAAACGTCACGCCACATGGCGTTCCTGAGAACGTAAACGTGCCTATTGGAAATACAGAAGCACAAGATGCATTATCTGTACAGTTATCTACAGCATTTGTTCCGCTAAAAGACCAATTGCTTAAAACAAAATTAGTACCATCAGGACCAGTGCTGTTTACTCTGTATGCCCATCCATCCAGATAGTCCCAAGCTTCGCCGGTGCCATCTGTATTTACATCTCCAAAAGTATCTATTATTGTACCAGCTCCGTATAACACCAAAGCATCATCACCATTTACATTTGCAGAACCGTCTACAAAGTCTGCTGCAAATCCAAAATACTGAGTAAATTCTGCATCATTTGCTGTAAGGTATAAAAATTGCCCGCTAGTTGCACTTCCAGAAAATGAAAACTCTTCTGCAGCAGTACCACCTCCATTATTGGCGCTTTCAAATCCATAAATACTTAAATCAGGAATATCGTTAACAGCATAAAATTCTATTGCCTTTGGAGTCCCTCCAGCTAAGGGACCGTCAAAAACTCCAGTAATTATTAAGTCTTGACTATAGGACGTAAAACCTATAAAAAGTGTGAGTAATAAGTAAATTTTCTTCATTGTATTAAATTTATTTTATCACAAAATTATCAAAAAAAATTTACATCTTTAATTTATATTATAATATAATCTAATATTTAAAATCATTTTACAAATTCATAATACTATTAAGCCTATTTAATTAATTTAGCTTGTTGAAGAGTATTAACACTGTCCTTGTTATAAGTATTAAACGCAGCAGATAATTTTTAGCGACTAAGACATGAAAAAAAAGAGAATAGGTCTTGTTTTAGGACCATTGCTATTTTTTATAATTATCAGTTTTTTTAAACCAGAAGGTTTGAGTGAAGAAGCTAATGCGATACTTGCTTCTTCCGCATGGATTGCAGTTTGGTGGATCACAGAGGCCATTCCAATTTCGGTAACTGCTTTATTGCCTATCGTGCTTTTCCCATTAACAAATGGTTTATCTCTATCGGAAACAACGGCTAGTTATGGGCATAAATATATTTTTCTGTTTATTGGTGGATTTATCTTATCTATCGCTATAGAAAAATGGAATCTTCATAAACGCATCGCTCTTAGTATTATTAAAGTCGTAGGAACCAATGTTGTGCAAATCATATTAGGTTTTATGATCGCTACCGCTTTTTTATCCATGTGGATTTCAAATACGGCAACCGCTGTTATGATTCTCCCTGTTGGTATGGCTATTGTCATGCAACTTAATGATAGCCCACTTACCAAAGAAGATGATAATTTAATATTTGGTAAAGCCCTGATGCTAGCCATAGCTTACAGCGCTTCGATTGGTGGAATGGCAACTCTAATTGGAACACCGCCAAACTTGGTCCTAGCAGGAGTTGTTCAGGAGACTTATAATACTGAAATTACATTTTCGCAATGGTTTATGTTTGGATTGCCTTTAAGTATAATTTTATTAATTATTTCCTGGATATACCTGACAAAATTTGCTTTTAAATTCAAACAAAAACGCTTTCCGGGTGGTAAAGAGGAAATTAATAAACAGCTAAAAGCGTTAGGTAAAGTGTCTTTTGAAGAAAAGCTCGTTATTTTAGTTTTTATTTTAACAGCCTTTGCGTGGATATCAAGGTCATTTTTATTGAAAATTTTTATTCCTCAAATAGATGATACCATAATCGCTATATTTTTTGCCATAGTTTTATTTCTACTTCCCAGTAGTAAAAAAGGGACACCACTTATTAGATGGTCCGATGCTGTAAAATTACCATGGGGTATTCTTTTACTTTTTGGTGGAGGTATGGCATTAGCTTTGGGTTTCAAAGAAACCGAACTAGCAAAATGGATTGGACTACAATTTTCTGCTTTCCAAGGTGTCGACTTGCTGCTTTTATTGTTTATTCTTATTGCGGCTGTAAATTTTTTAACAGAAATCACTTCAAATCTTGCCACCACGGCCATGTTGTTGCCGGTATTAGTAGCCATAGCAGAGGAAGCCATTGGCGTACACCCATATTTTCTTCTAATCGGAACAACCGTTGCAGCCTCCTGCGCGTTTATGCTTCCCGTGGCCACACCACCAAACGCCGTAGTTTTTGGTTCAGGCTATTTAAAAATAGATGATATGGTAAAAAAAGGCATTTGGATGAACATTATCTCTATAGTCATTCTTACTGGAATCGTTTACTTTGTTCTGCCTTTGCTATGGGGTTTTGAATAAAAAATCACTTTCTTACACCTCGAATTGTATTATAAACTAGAATAGAATTATCCTATAGTGTTTGAATTGTGATTAAATTTTATTGTAAACTGAATTCATAAATTTTCAGTTTAGGTTGAAGTATTGATGTTCATTTAGTTTTCAAATGCAAATGCCTATAAAAATAATTTGTTTTTATTTCAAATAAATTTGATTGTTTCTAATTATTTCAACATTTTAGCAATCAAACCAAATATTAGAAATGCATCTTCCACTATTACAAGACTTAGTTATATTATTGGCATTTTCATTAGGTATAGTTTTCGTACTTAACAAAGCCAAAATACCATCTATTCTCGGGTTTTTACTTACAGGTGTTATCATAGGTCCGCATGCACTTAGTCTAATCAATGCTGTTGAAGAGGTTGAAGTGATAGCCGAAATTGGTGTTATCTTATTACTTTTTGTAATAGGCCTAGAACTCTCTATAAAGCAGCTTATTTCAATTAAAAAAACAGTTTTTTTAGGTGGGAGCATTCAGGTTGGCGTTACTATTTTGATAGCATCTTTGATTTATTATTTTTTAGGAAATTCCTTTAACGAGTCTCTGTTTATCGGTTTCTTGTTCTCTTTATCTAGTACTGCTATTGTTCTGAAAGTGTTTCAGGAAAGAAACGAACTTGGAACACCTTATGGAAAAAACGCTTTGGCCTTATTAATTTTTCAAGATTTAATTGTTGTTCCTATGATGCTTCTCACACCAATTTTAGCCGGTGTTTCAGAAGATGTAACAAGTAGTGTTTTGTCATTATTGGTTAAAACAATTATCGTTATTGTCATCACCATTATTAGTGCCAGGTATTTGGTGCCAAAACTTATGCACGCTATTGCAAAAACAGGTAGCAAAGAGCTTTTCTTGTTTGCTACTTTTACCATTTGTTTTGCTGTCGCCTTTTTAACCTCAGAAGCCGGACTGTCATTAGCTTTAGGCGCCTTTTTAGCTGGTCTCATCATATCTGAGTCAGAATATAGTCATCAAGCTACAAGCACCATATTACCCTTTGGCGAGTTGTTCACGAGTTTGTTTTTCATATCGGTAGGGATGTTGTTAGACCTTACTTTTTTTATTCAAAATATTGGTATCATCACTTTATTGGTCTTAGTTGTTTTTATAGTAAAATCTTTGGTAACAGCATTTGCTGTTGCTGTTTTGAAGTATCCCACTCGAACCATTATTATAACTGGTGTATCCCTATTTCAAGTCGGTGAATTTTCTTTTATACTATCCAAAGTCGGTATTCAGTACAATATTATTTCGGTTGAAACCAATCAATTGTTTTTGGCGGTTTCTATTGTCACAATGCTACTCACGCCTTTTGTTATTTTAATTTCAGAAAAAATTGCTTTTGGAGTGCTTAAAATCAAATTTTTAAATAGATTTTTTACACCTGAACCCGAAGAAGTTATCAATCCACTTAATGATATTGAAAACCATTTGATTATAATTGGGTGCGGATTAAATGGAACAAATCTAGTTAAGGCAGCAACACATATTAATATTCCATTTCTTTTAGTAGAACAAGACGAAAAAATAGTAACTGAAAGTTTTAATTATGATGTGCCAACAATTTATGGCGATGCTACCGATCATAAAGTTTTGGACGCACTCAACTTAAACAAAGCCAGAGCTTTAGTTATAGCTATTGCCGATATAGAACAGACCAGAACTGTTTTAAAAAATGTGCGAAAAGCCTCTCAATCTCTACATATTATTGTTCGTACAAGAGATGTTGATGAAATTGAAGAATTACACGCATTGGGTGCAGACGAAATCATACCTGAAGAATTTGAAACTTCAATTCAGATTTTTAACAGAGTAATGAGTAACTTCTTAATTCCATTAAGAGAACAAGACGCAATCATCAAATCCTTACGGACTAAAGATTATAGGTTTTTTCAACCAGACGGGAATATTTCAGAGCCACTTGCAATTCCTGAAGTTCCGGATTTTAATATTTCTTCCTTAAAAGTAACCTGCGACAGCGGTAAAATTTTAAAGAAAAGTATTTCTGAATTGGATATTCGCAAAACATTTGGCGTAAATGTCTTAAGCATCAAAAGAGGTGAAGATACCATTAATGTTGTTGGACCCCATGAAATAATAAAGCGAGGAGATGTTTTGTTTGTGCAAGGGAAACAAGACCACATCGAAGCCTTTTCGAAACTGCTTTAAACTAATACCTTAACATAAAAATTTATCTTTATCTAAAACTAAAGTTTCAAAATGTTAATAAGACACTATTGAAAGTCTTTTTTTATATATTGCAATCTTGAAAATTTTAACATATAAAATTACAAAATGAATTGTTTAAAGGGATTTTGCTTTGTGTTACTGACGGCTTTGTCTATTAATGCTTATAGTCAAGAATTAATTATAAACGAAAAATACATCAACCCGTCTGATGAAATAAATAACGGGACGATAAGGGTTGATATTGAAGGCGGTACACCGCCTTACACTTACAAATGGTCTAACCAAAACACTCCTTTAAACTCTAATTCCTCAAGCAATTTAACAGAAGGAATACCTTACACTATAAAAGTTACAGACGCAAATGGATTAACTGCGGAAAAGGAAATGACCATAAAAGCAGAATCTATCACAGAAAATTTTAACGGATTTTTCACTCCTCTTGTAGAAGGTATGGGTAGTGTTCTCTTTTGGGATCCGTTCGCAGCTATAGGAATATATGATCCTGTCGTTTATGCCAACAAAGACATCATATTTGCTCCAAATTGGGATGCAGAAACTAAAGAAGTTTTTACACTTAAAAAATGGCTTGTTGATAACAAAGCATCTGTAGAAAAAGGAGAGACTATTGCTATTGTTAATTTATCAAGCACAGGAGACGTTGAGGTAAAAGCAGACGAAAAAGGAAAAATTAAGCATTTGGTAAAAGAAGGAGAAGTGATTTACGATGCTAATAATCCTGATGATATTATTAAAACCAACGCGCACAAATTTGCTGAAATTAAGTACGAAAATCCAAGGGCTTTACTTTTACCAAACGGCGACAAACAGGAAAAAAACATACCGTTTATTGTAGTATGGTTGATTGCTGGTGCAGCATTTTTCACATTCCGAATGGGTTTTATTAACCTTAGAGGTTTTAAACATTCCATTGAACTGGTTAGAGGAAAATATGATGATTTTAATGCGCCAGGTAGAATTACACACTTCCAGGCCTTAACAACTGCTGTATCTGCAACTGTTGGTTTAGGAAACATCGCAGGTGTAGCTATCGCTATCTCTTTAGGTGGTGCAGGAGCTACCTTCTGGATGATATTAGCCGGTTTACTGGGAATGTCTTCAAAATTTGTAGAATGTACGCTAGGTGTAAAATACAGATTTATCAATCAGGAAGGTAGAATCTTTGGTGGTCCTATGAACTACCTAAGATATGGTCTTGAAAAGCGAAACATGAAAGGCTTAGGAAAAGTATTGGCATTTATATTTGCCGTTTTGGCAATTGGTGCTTCATTTGGAGGAGGTAACATGTTCCAGGCCAACCAGTCTTTTAATATTCTAGCAGGTCAGATTCCAATTTTAGAGGGTAACGGCTTTATTTTCGGCTTATTTCTTTCACTATTAGTGGGTGTTGTAATTATAGGTGGTATAAGCAGTATAGCCAAAGTTACAGACAAAGTTGTTCCATTTATGGCTGGGGTTTATGTTTTAGGCGCCTTAATAGTAATTGGAGCAAATATCGAAAATATTGGGGTAGCATTTTCTGCTATTATAAATGGTGCTTTTTCGCCAAGTGCATTAAAAGGTGGTTTTGTAGGTGTATTGATTGTAGGTTTCCAAAGAGCAGCTTTCTCGAACGAGGCTGGTGTAGGATCTGCAGCGATTGCTCACTCTGCTGCAAAAACCAACCACCCGCCATCAGAAGGTTTTGTAGCCTTATTGGAACCATTTATAGATACTGTTGTTGTTTGTACTTTAACAGCACTAGTCTTGATTTTTACCGGAATGCATGAAGTTGAAGGCTTGTCAGGTGTACAACTTACGACAGATGCTTTTGGTAAAGTCGTATCTTGGTTCCCTTACGTGCTATCCGTTGCTGTATTTTTATTTGCTTTTTCTACTATGATTTCATGGTCTTACTATGGCATGAGAGCTTGGTCTTACGTATTTGGAAAAAGCAAAAGAAACGAACTGGTTTACAAAGTTGTGTTTTTACTTTTCGTTGTTATCGGAGCTTCCATAAGTTTAGGAGCGGTGTTAGATTTCTCTGATATGATGATTCTCGCTATGTCTTTCCCTAACATTATTGGTCTTCTTATCATGTCTGGCGAAGTGAGAAGCGATCTAAGAGAGTACATGCAAAAACTTAAAAAAGGTGAACTCTTTACCAGAGAGCGCTAACATATAATTATGAACGTTTTTAAATCCCGTTTTGTTTTGACAAACTCTCAACAAAACGGGATTTTAATTTTAGCAGGCCTGATTTTTATAATCGTTTTGGCGAAATACTACTATAACACTCAGCTCAGTAATATACCATCCAAATCAATTATTTTAGATTCTATTGCACAACAAAAGTTAGATTCGTTAAAAGCACTTAAGTTAAAGGAAAAAACAAACTACGTAAATAAAATTTATTCCTTCAATCCTAATTTTTTGAAAGAAGGTAAAGCTTACCGTTTGGGTATTTCTGCTGAAGAGTTTGATAGACTACAAGCATATCGATTAGGCGGAAAGTGGATAAATTCTGCTGAAGATTTTCAGAATGTGACAAAAGTGTCTGATGAGGTTCTTGCCAAAATTTCTCCTTATTTCAAATTCCCCGAATGGGTTATAAAAAAGCAGCAGCAGAATAAAAAAACTAAAAAAAGTCCTAAGGGAAAAGACATTAAAAAGAAAGACCTGAATCTAGCAACTGTCCAAGATTTGCAAAAAATAAATGGGATAGGCGAGAAGCTGTCAAGGCGAATATTAAATTATAGGAATAAAATCGGACAATTCCGTTCAGAAATTCAGTTGAAGGATGTATATGGTTTAAACGTAGAAGTTATTGAAAAGATTAGTCAAAATTTCGAAATTAAGGTTGAAGATGTTCCAGAGCCTATTGATATAAACACCGCATCAATTATTCAGCTTGCCGAAGTGCCTTATTTTAATTATGAATTAGCAAGAGAAATATTTCAGTTTATAAAGGTTAATGAAGGGATTACGTCATTTGAAGAATTATCAAAATTACAACAATTTCCGAACTCAAAAATTGATAGAATTAAATTATATTTGGCAATAATTGAGTAATATTCAATTTAAGTTAAAATATTTAAGAAATCAATAATTCAAGCATGGGCTATTTTTCAGAAGATCACGAACTATTTAGAGAAACTTTAAAAGACTTTTTACAGAAAGAAGTTGTCCCTCATTTAAATAAGTGGGAAAAAGAAGGTAAAATCGAAAGGTTTATATGGAATAAAATGGGCGAGATGGGCTACTTTGGATTATTTTACCCTGAAAAGTACGGTGGACTAGATTTAGATTTTTTCTACACCGTAATCTTTTTAGAAGAAATGCAAAAGATTAATTCGGGAGGTTTTGCAGCGGCTATGTGGGCTCACGCCTATCTGGCAATGACTCATTTAAACGCTGAAGGCTCCGATGAACTAAAAGAAAAATATTTAACTGCCAGCATTGCTGGCGATAAGATTGGATGTTTGTGCATCACAGAGCCCTTTGGCGGATCAGATGTTGCCGGAATGCGAACCACTGCTGTAAAAGAAGGTGATGAATATGTGATAAATGGCTCTAAAACCTTTATTACCAATGGAGTATATTCAGATTATTTAATTGTTGCAGCAAAAACAAGCCCTGAGCTTAAAGCCAAAGGGATGAGTATATTTCTTGTAGATAGAGATACTCCTGGAATCTCTGCTACAAAACTTGATAAGTTAGGGTGGCGCGCCTCGGATACCGGCGAAATTGCGTTCGATAATGTGAGGATTCCTGCCACATACCTTATGGGCGAAGAAAATATGGGCTTTAATTATATAATGCAGCATTTTGCTTCGGAGCGTTTGATTATGGGAATTAATGCACATGCAAGAGCTGAATATGCCATAGAATATACGATGGGTTACATGAAAGACAGAATGGCTTTTGGTAAAAGCCTTGACCAGTTTCAAGCATTACGACATAAAATTGCAGACGCCACTACACGTGTTGAAATCTGCAAGACCTTTAACTACGTGATTGCTGATCGCTTAGACAGAGGTGAATATGTTGTGAAAGAAGCCAGCATGTCAAAATTAGAATCTACCAAAGTTGCAGACGAAGTAATTTACGATTGTTTACAATTATTAGGTGGCTATGGGTATATCGAAGAATATCCACTGGCTAGAATGTTAAGGGATAGTCGTCTTGGCCCTATTGGAGGTGGGACTTCCGAAATACTCAAAGAAATTATAGCCAAAATCGTAATTGATAAAAAATCGTATAAACCAGCTGCTGTAGAAATTAAAGTGTAATTTGCTTTTTAAATACACTTTTTAGCTTAAATAATAATTTTGTGTTTTCACGCTTCTTTAGTTGCAAAATCCCAGCAAATCGAACTTCAATTTGAAGTTAGTTTTGCTAATGATTCGGTAAAATCAAAATTCGATACACCGCAATACCATTTAAACGGCTTTGAGCATCCAGATCTGGCGATCATTACACAGGAAGCTCCGGATTTAATTTTGCCAGCAGTCTGGGGACTTGCCCCTACACATCAAAATCCTGAGTTTTTAGATGATTATTATAGTAAGGCTTCAAAATTTGGAGGAGGTTTAAATGCGAGGTCAGAAAAATTGACTTCACACTTTTTATACAAAAGCCTTTTTAAAGTGCAGAGATGCCTTGTTATTGTTACTGCTTTTTATGAGCCACATAAATATAAAAACACATCATTTCCTTATATTATCAAAAGACAGGATTCAAAACCCTTTGCTTTAGCAGGCTTATACACCAGATTTAATAATGGATTGGTGACCTGTGCGATATTAACAAAAGATGCTATGCCTTTTTTAGCTGAAATTCATAATGTAAAAAAGAGGCAACCCGTCATATTATCCAGAACCAATGAAAAAAATTGGTTGTGTAATTTTAATACTACAGAAGATATATTCTCTATCATCAATCAAGATATTGATGCCAACGAACTTCAATCTTATCCTGTAAACAAGCAGTTGTTCAGTCCAAAAGTAAACTCTAATGTGCCTTCTATTTTAGAACAGGTCTCTTATCCGGAATTGAACAGGTTGTTTTAGTAAATCTTATTACTGTTTCAAAAATGCTTCAACTGAGCTATAAATATCTTCCTCAATGGCGTTGTAGTTTTCTTTTGAAAAAGATTGGGCCGTTATTTTTTCAAAAAGCTCTATGTATCTGTCAGTAACATGGTTTATAAATTCATCTGGCAGGTTAGGCACTTTTTGCCCTTCTTTACCTTGAAAATTATTTTCCATCAGCCATTCTCTTACAAACTCTTTAGAGAGCTGTTTTTGTCCTAAGCCTTTTTCTTGTCGTTCTTGGTAGGTGTCTGCGTAAAAATAGCGAGAGGAATCCGGAGTGTGGATTTCATCAATGACTACGATTTTACCATCTGCTGTTTTGCCAAACTCATATTTAGTGTCTACTAATAATAAGCCTTGCTTTTTGGCAATTTCGGTACCTCTTTCAAACAGTTTTAAACTGTAATTTTCCAAGACCTCGTAATCTTCTTTGCTTACAATATCTTGCGCTAGAATTTCTTCTTTAGAAATATCCATGTCATGGTCGCCTTGCTCAGCTTTTGTAGTAGGTGTAATGATTGGCGATTCGAATTTGTCATGTTCTTTTAAGCCTTCAGGTAAAGGCACACCGCAAAGTAATCTTTTTCCTGCTTTGTATTCTCTCCACGCATGACCTGTTAAGTATTGCCTTACGACCATTTCCACTTTAAATGCCTCACATTTATGACCAATACTCACATTAGGATGTGGCGATGCTATTAGCCAGTTAGGAACAATATCTTTAGTTTTCTCCAGCATAAAAGTGGCTAGGGTATTTAATATTTGGCCTTTTTGAGGAATTCCCTGTGGCAAGACCACATCGAATGCGCTCAGGCGATCCGTAGCAATCATTACTAAAGTATCATCGTTTATAGTGTAGACATTTCTTACCTTACCTTGGTAAAAATGCGTCTGATTGGTAAACTTAAAATCCGGATAGGTTAAACTTTTTAGCATTTATGGATGGTTTTCTATGGCTTTGTAAGCAGCTATTACTTTTTTTACGAGTCTGTGTCTAATCACGTCTTTGTCATCTAGATAAGCAATTCCAACCCCTTTTACATCTTTAAGGATAAGTAATGCTTCTTTTAGCCCGGAGGTAATTCGCCTAGGCAAATCTATTTGACCTGTGTCTCCGGTTATCATAAATTTGGCATTTTTGCCCATTCTTGTCAGGAACATTTTCATTTGAGCATGAGTGGTGTTTTGACCCTCATCCAAAATTACAAAAGCATTGTCTAGGGTTCGCCCTCTCATAAACGCCAGAGGAGCAATTTGTATTATTCCTTTGTCTATAAAGCTTTCTAGTTTTTCAGGGGGAATCATATCACGTAGCGCATCGTACAAGGGCTGCATGTAAGGGTCAAGTTTCTCTTTTAAATCTCCCGGAAGGAAACCTAAGTTTTCACCGGCTTCCACAGCTGGTCTTGTTAAAATAATGCGGCGTACTTGCTTGTGTTTTAAAGCCCTGACCGCCAAAGCAACACCTGTGTAGGTTTTTCCGGTTCCTGCCGGACCAATTGCAAAAACCATATCGTTTTTGTTCATTAGCTCTACCAGCTTGCGCTGATTTGCAGTCTGTGCTTTAATGTTTCTTCCTCCAACACCGTGAACTAATACTTCGGATGCACTGGCTGGTGTTTGGTAATCTGTAGACGATTCACTTGTAAGGACTCGTTCGATACTGTTTTCGTCTAATTTGTTATACTTAGCGAATTGATCCATCAACATCCTAAAACGCTTGTCAAATTCTTCAAGGTTTTCTTCATTTCCGTAAGCTTTTACTTTGTTGCCTCTTGCTACAATTTTCAGTTTTGGAAAATAAGATTTTATAAGTTCTATGTTAGAATTATGTAAGCCGAAAAAATCTTTAGGGCTAATTTCAGTTAGTTCGATGGTAATTTCGTTCAAGAATATATTTTTAGATTATACAATCAAAATTAATCAAATTTATTAGAATATTCTTTAATTAAATCGTTAGAATATGAACTCTTTTTTTAAACACATATTAGACAGGTCTCTTTATAATTAATTATTTATAAAACTTATATTTGTTGAAAATTATACAAAATGTCTGTCGCAAAAAAACAATACAAAAGAGTTACTGTTAAGAGTTTAGTAGAAATGAAAAGCCAAGGTGAAAAAATAAGTATGCTTACGGCTTATGATTATACAACGGCTACAATTGTTGATCATGCAGGTACAGATGTTATTTTGGTTGGCGATTCTGCTTCAAATGTTATGGCAGGACACGAAACTACACTACCTATAACGTTAGACCAGATGATTTATCATGCTTCTAGTGTTATTAGAGCAATAAAACGCGCCCTAGTGGTAGTAGATTTACCTTTCGGAAGTTACCAAAGTGATCCAAAAGAAGCCCTGCGTTCTGCCATCCGAATTATGAAGGAAAGCGGTGCTCATGCTGTAAAAATGGAAGGTGGCGCAGAAATAAAAGATTCTATAAAACGTATTTTAAAAGCGGGTATACCTGTCATGGGGCATTTAGGCTTAACACCACAATCCATTTACAAATTTGGGACTTACACAGTTAGGGCAAAAGAAGAAGCAGAAGCAAAAAAATTAAAGGAAGATGCACTTTTATTAGAAAAGCTGGGATGTTTTGCCATCGTATTAGAAAAAGTACCTGCAAATTTGGCTGAAGAAGTAGCTAAAAGCCTTACTATTCCAATTATTGGAATAGGGGCAGGAAATGGAGTTGATGGACAAGTTCTTGTCATTACCGATATGCTTGGCATGGACAAATCTTTTAGTCCTAGGTTTTTAAGACGATACGCTGACCTACATACTATCATGAGCGAAGCCATTGATAATTATAATAAAGATGTAAAAAGTGGTGATTTTCCTAATGAAAATGAACAATATTAAGCTTTACACTTATTATTGTTTGGTTTTTTAATTTCTAGTTCTTAAAGTCTAAAGGGCTGTGATTTTTAACTGAAATACGTAAGCTATAGTTTTTTACAATCTTCAACGAACTTAAGAATTTTAGGCAAAAACAAATCTGCATCTTTCCCGCATTCGTAGTCGATATCTACAGCTCTTATAATTTTAGACAGTAGGCTTGAGTCAACATCTACAGAGGCAATTTTTAGTAGCGCTTCAATTCGTAATCGACGAGCATCTTTGTCAGTATTAGTATTTACTGCTGCTGGCTTGCTAACTGTTTCTTTTATAATGTTTGTTTCCTTAACTTGTGTGTTTGCTTGTACTGTAGCTGCAGGAGTAATGCTTTGAGGTGTTTCGACTTCTTTGGTGGTTTCAACAACTTTTTCTTCTATAAGATTTTCCTTTTCAGGTTCTTCTTCTGTAGTAGAAACGGTTTCTGAACCGTTTGTAGTTTCATTTGACTTGTAAAAATCCTCAACCTTAACGGCATTACTACGACGAGGGATAAACTGGCAGAGGCTAATTAAGTTATTCTCTCCGCAATTTAATACTTTAAAATTGTTGTCAAATCTTAATTTTAGTTCATCAAAATTTTTTTCTTCAAATCTGTCCTTATAATCGTTGTAGATGTCTTCTAATAAATTTTCATCTTCAATTAAGGTATATGTATTCTTGTCCATGTCTTTTTGTTTATAGGCTCTTATGATGAAAAAAATCACAAAGAATTCCTCAAAAATATTATAAAACTTTCAATTTTTGAAAATAAGCACACTAAAAATACTTTGTAACAGCATAATTCTTAATTCTGTGCCTGAATGTGTAGAAATTATAAACGTATTATATGTGTAAAGTAAATTTTGATTGTAATCAGCCTGATATAATTTAGCACTTTGATTGGCTGTTATTAATTTGCAAAGGCTTTATCAAAATATTGCATTTGGCTTTTTATGCGTTCTATAGTCAAGTTTGTGATGCGTTTGTTAAGTGCACGGCTGTCTTCTTGATAAGTGAAATATTCTTGAAGCGTAAAATGCCCTATAAAAACACCCTTTATGACATTTCTTAATTTTGCATCGTGCTTTACCGCATGTTCAATATAATCAACTCGCTTTGGGTGAGATAAGGTATGGTAAACATCTTTACGTTTCTTGATATAATCTTTAAAGATTTCGAGAATGAGGTCGTTCTGAAACTTTGCAATAGGTCTAAGTGTTTTATTTTGAAAGCTTTCTTCAGTAGAAGTCGAGACTGTCACTCTAGCACCACTAATTATCGGTCTTAGTTTAGTTAGGCTTTCAAATCGTGTTTTCATTGCTATTAAGCTTTATTTATATGAACTAAAATACTTAAATAAAAAGCGATTAGTGTTAGCTAAATATTATATTATGAACAGTTTATGAACATTTAAGCTTTTGCTTTAGTTTGATTAAAAAGTGTTTATTTTAGTGATTGAAATTAAATTTAGTGTGGTTAAATTCAACTAATATATCAATGTACGAAGAGAATTAAATGCATAAATAAAACTTTATGTTAAACGGAAATGTTATTTATAAAAATAAATTGTAACAAAATTTATGTTTAAACTACTAATAAGGCAGTCAATATTATTATTGTGAATTCTAAGTTAGAGCAGCAGTTTGTAGAACTATTAGACAAGCATCAGAACATAGTGCATAAAATATGTCGTATGTATGCCGATAATGACGCTCAACACAAAGATTTGTTTCAGGACATAACAGTGCAATTATGGAAAGCTTTTCCAAAGTTTCGAGGAGACTCAAAATTTTCTACCTGGATGTATCGTGTGGCTTTAAATACCGCCATAACCTTATACAGAAAGCATAAGCGAAGAGTAAAAACGCAAGATATTGAGACTGTAGGATTTAAAATTGAAGCCGATGTGTATGATGACACAACGGAACAAAACTTAAAATTGATGTATGCTGCAGTTAAAGAGTTGAATGATATTGATAAAGCCTTGGTTTTACTATACCTTGAAGATAAAAGCTATACAGAGATATCTGAAACATTAGGTATCTCTGAAGTGAATGCAAGGGTTAAAATGAATAGAGTAAAGAAGAAATTAAGAACGATTTTAAATCCATAAGCTATGGACGAATTAGATTTATTAAAACAGGATTGGAAGAGGCAAGAAAAGTCTCTGCCTAAAGTCGATAGTAACGAAATAAGAGTGATGATGCATAAAAAATCTACTTCTATTGTTAAGTGGATTTTTATAATCAGTATTGCAGAATTCCTTTTTTGGATAGCCGTAGAATCTTTAAGTTATTTTGACGACTCTCATGAACTGATAAAAGATTTAGGCTTGGGTGCTTTTTACAGAGCATCCCTTATCATAAATTACGTCATGATTGCTCTATTTATCAGTTTGTTTTTTATCAATTTTAGAAAGATAAAAACAAATGATACCGTAAAATCTTTGATGAAAAACATAATCAACACAAGAAAAGCAGTTAAGGCTTATGTGTGGTTTAATGTTTTGTTTTTTAGCATTACCTTTATAATAGTGTGTTATGCCGCCTTTAATCAAGAGCTTGTAAACCAGAGTCTTCAGGTAAAATTGGTGACCTTAGGTTTATTTTTTGTGCTTTTCGTAGTCGTTTTGCTTTTACTTATAGGCTTCTATAAACTTCTTTATGGTATACTTACCAAAAGGTTGGAAAAAAACTATCAGGCATTAAGAAAAATAGAAATGAAAGAATAAGGCTAAGTAAACAAACCGTTTATTTCGGCATCTATAGTATTTATAATGTTTCCTAAATCTTCCGGATTTTCAACAAAATTGATGTCATCTACATCAAAAACCAAAAGTTTTCCTTTGTTGTAACTTTTAATCCAAGATTCGTAGCGGTCATTAAGTTTGTTCAGGTAATCTATAGAAATTGAATTTTCGTAATCCCTGCCTCTTTTCTGTATCTGCTTTACAAGATTAGGGACTGTGCTTCTAAGGTAAATCAACAAGTCCGGGGCTTTGGTAACCGACTCCATCAAGTCAAAAAGCGAACGGTAATTTTCAAAGTCTCTATTGGTCATAAGACCCATTGCATGAAGGTTAGGAGCAAAAATATAGGCGTCTTCGTAAATAGTCCTGTCTTGAATAATGTCTTTGCCGCTTTCTCGGATTTCAAGAATTTGTCTAAACCTAGAATTAAGAAAATAAACCTGTAGATTGAAAGACCACCTGGCCATGTGTTCGTAAAAGTCTTCTAAATAGGGGTTTTCTAAAACATCCTCAAATTGAGGCTCCCAGCTAAAGTGTTTCGATAATAGTTTGGTTAATGTTGTTTTTCCAGCGCCAATATTACCTGCAATTGCAACGTGCATGAATTATTTTTTAAAGGTATTAATCTAATTGTCTACATATTTATTGCATATGTAGTCAATTTATTGTCGTTGTAAATATATAAGTTTTCTCCAGCAAACAAAAGATTTTCATAATCCTTAAAATTAATTTCTATAGATTCCTTTAATTCAAGGTTTTGGTTATAAAAATTAAGCCTATTTCCCTGATGAATTACGAGTTGGTTTTTATATAAATCGTAAGATTTAAAATCCTTAACAGCTACGTCTCCAATAAAACTTCCATAGATATTATAGACTAAAATCTTAGAAGATGTTCTTAAATAGCATAAATTAAAATTACTTTTTAGTTCAATAATTTCGTCATCTATAGGGAGGGTTTGAAACAATAATTTTTTTTGTCTGTAATCGTAGAGTTCTAATAAATTTGAATCCATATTATAAATCCATAAGCTTTGATCCTTCGACGTGCCAAGAAAACCGATATTACGGTATGGAGAAATGTTGTTAAAATCTAAGCGCAAAATTTCAGTCATCCTATTATCTAAAACAACAACGGTATTGGCCATTTTATAGAACACAGAAATTTTATTAGGATTAAGAATGTCTACTTTTTCTACATCTCCAAGCAGTACATCCTGAAAGGCCATGGTTTCGCTTGAAGCTGTTTTCTTGAAAATAGTATTTTGGTTGATGTAATAGCTGTTATTAAATTTGTCTATCCCTATAATCTGGTCTGCTTCAATTTCAGTTGAATTTACCTTTTTTAAACTAGAGGTTTGCGCTGAGCCTAATATCACAGTACACAGAAGATGTAATACCAAAATATAATGTTTCATGTTTTAAGCACTTGATTGTAAAGTAAATTAAAGGCATCAAACAATTTAATGACTCTTAATTTCTTAATGTTTTTTTGTCCACCTGCAAAGTATACAAAGTAAAACGCAAAATTGGCCAAGATTTGTATAACCTACCTGTTTATGTTTAATCCGGCTACGTTTTCAACCGCTTCTTTGTATTCGTTTAAAATGTTTTCAACGATGGTTTTGGCCGGGAGAATCTCATCAATCAACCCGGAAATCTGACCAATTTCTAACTCGCCTTCATCCATATCGCCTTCGAACATTCCTTTTTTAGCCCTAGCGCGCCCCAGAAGTTCCTTTAAATCTTCTACTGTTGGTCCTGTTTTATATAAGTTCTGGATGTCGTTGTAAAATTTATTTTTTATCAATCTTACAGGTGCTAGTTCTTTTAGCGTAAGTTGTGTTTCGCCTTCTTGGGCTTCAACGACTTTCTGTTTAAAACTAATATGTGAAGACGCTTCGTGACTAGCAACGAATCGTGTTCCAATCTGTACGGCATCGGCACCTAAAATCATAGTGGCCAGCATCGCTTTACCATTGGCAATTCCTCCGGCTGCTATCAATGGAATATCTAATGCTTTTTTTACCATAGGGATAAGGGTCAGGGTAGTGGTTTCCTCTCTTCCATTATGTCCGCCGGCTTCAAAACCTTCTGCCACAACAGCATCTACACCCGCAGCTTGGGCTTTAAGAGCAAACTTTACACTACTTACCACATGAACCACTTTTATGCCTTTAGACTTTAATAAACTGGTATAGGTTTTAGGATTTCCGGCAGAGGTAAAGACAATTTCAACACCTTTATCTATAATGATCTGAATAATTTTATCTATATCGGGATAAAGCATGGGAACATTTACCGCAAAAGGCTTGTCTGTAGCTGCTTTGCATTTGTCGATATGCTCCTCTAATATCTCCGGATACATCGAGCCTGCACCGATAATGCCAAGACCACCGGCATTACTCACGGTTGAGGCTAATTTCCAGCCACTTGCCCAAATCATGCCAGCTTGAATAATAGGATATTTAATCCCGAATAGTGTTGTGATTCTATTATGCTCGAACATGGCTTTGAATTTATAAGTTGATGGGTTTAAGAGTTTATGGATTTATTTTTTGGATTTTTTCGTAAGTGATAATTTACAAAAAAGCCAAAACCGACACCAAAGAAAATAAAGTTGAAAAGAAAATAATTTACATCAAAAGCTTCATTTCCCATCAGATCGAATAGACTTTGGATTAACGCGTATGTTAATCCACCAATCAAGCCTCCGGCTAAAGTTTTTTTCTTGTATTTCATGTCAAAAATCTTTTAGTTTCTTTATTGTACTTTTTTAAATCAACTTATCACTCCGGAACCTATTAGTTCATCCTCTTTGTACCAAGCTATAAACTGTCCTTCGGCAATAGCCATTTGAGGATTTTCAAAGATAGCATACAAGTCATGTTCTTCTTGGTATAGGGTAACGCGCTCAAGTGGTTGTCGATACCGTATTCTGGCTAAATAATCAGCAGATTCTCCGTTATTAAGTTTTAAATCTTCTCTTAACCAATGGATTTCAGCGTTTTTTACTTTTAGTCCACGTCTGTAAAGTCCTGGGTGTTTCTTGCCCTGACCTACATATATAATATTTTCCTTTACATCAGTATCAATAACAAAAAGCGGTTCCACAGTTCCTCCGATGTTCAAACCCTTTCGTTGTCCCTTTGTGAAATAATGTGCGCCTCGATGTTTGCCCATGACCTTACCATCATTAGCTTTGTATAAAATTTTCTCGCTTAAGGCTTCAATACTTTCAGATTCTAAGGTGTTGTAGTGCAAGCTGTCAGCAGGAATCTCGATGACTTTTCCTTCTTTTGGTTTTAATTGTTGTTGGAGAAAGTCCGGTAATTTCACTTTTCCTATAAAGCACAGGCCCTGAGAATCTTTCTTGTCTGCAGTGATTAAATCTTGCTGTTTTGCAATTTCCCTCACTTCAGATTTCTCCAAATGACCAATAGGGAAAAGTATTTTTGATAATTGCTCCTGATTAGTTTGGCACAAAAAGTAAGACTGGTCTTTGTTTTTATCCTTTCCGGCTAATAGTCTGTAAATGGTTTTGCCATTTTTTTCGACACTATCTTTTTGGCAGTAATGCCCTGTTGCCACATAGTCTGCTCCTAAGCCTTCTGCAACTTTTAAAAAAACATCGAATTTTATCTCTCGGTTGCATAGCACGTCAGGGTTGGGAGTTCTTCCGTTTTCGTATTCCTTAAACATGTAATCTACGATACGAGATTTATATTCTTCGCTAAGATCTACAGTTTGAAATGGAATACCAAGCTTTTCCGCTACTACCATGGCATCATTACTGTCATCTAGCCAAGGGCACTCATCGCTGATGGTTACCGAATCATCGTGCCAGTTTTTCATAAAAAGACCGATAACTTCATAACCCTGTTGTTGACATAAATAGGCTGCAACAGAAGAATCTACGCCGCCACTCATTCCTACAACTACTCTTTTCATGTATTCAAATATTTTTGCAAAGGTAACAAAGCTAATTTTACCTTAAGCCTAAATCAAGCATTTGAAATAATCGAATGTCTCTTCGCAGTTTTCGCATTTAAACATGGCTTTACAAGCCGTTGAAGCAAATTGGCTAACGAGCTTTGTGTTTCTAGAATTGCATTGTGGGCATTCGATTACGCGTTCTTCGCCCAGAAGGGCTTTTTTGTCTGTAATTGCATCCGTAGGTGGAGCGATACCATAGGCTTTTAGCGCAGCTTTGCCTTCTTCGGTCATCCAATCTGTGGTCCATGCGGGATATAAAATTAGTTCGACATTGGCTTCATAATTTTGCTGTTCTAAGGCTTGTCTTATGTCGTCGCCAATAACGTCCATAGCGGGACAACCGGAGTAAGTTGGGGTAATTTCTACAAGCGCTTTTCTGTCTTCAAGCGTTGCGCTACGAACAACGCCGAGGTCTATTATAGAAAGTACAGGTATTTCCGGATCTGGAATATTTTTTAATATTGGATAAAGTTCGGGATGTATATCAACTTTATTTTCCATTTTAAATTACCATTTCATGTTTGGGTAGGTGCGTTGCATGTATTGCATATCTGCTAAAATATAACCCATGTGCTCCGTATGTATGCCGTCTTTGCCACCGTCCTGAAAATATTGATTGTCAGGAATATTTAGTGTTGCTTTTTTTAAGGTATGTTTTATCTCTTCGTAATATTTTTCTTTCATACCTGCAATATCAGCTCCGTAGCCTTCTTCAATAATACTCTTATCCTGTTCTGAAAGTTTAAATAATTCATCTGTAAACATCCATAAATCGTCTACAGCTTGCTGGGCTTTAGAATGACTTATTTCGGTTCCGTCACCTAATCGAATTAGCCAATCGCCGGAAAAGCGTTTGTGATAGCCAACTTCTTTGATGCTTTTCTTGGCAATCGCCATGAGATTGACGTCTGTAGATTTTTGAAGTTGTTCCAATAGTATGAAATGAAAAACGTCAAAAAAATACTGCCTTGTTATGATGTACGCAAAGTCTGTATTGGGCTGTTCTACTAGTAATACGTTTCTGTATTCTTTTTCTTTTCGTAAAAAAGCGACGTCGTCCTCGGTCAAGTTTTCGGTTGAAAGTTTTGCGATATATTGATAGTAGGAGCGGGTTTGTCCTAATAAATCTAAGGCAATATTTGTGAGGGCAATATCTGTTTCGAGGCTAGGTCCATGGCCGCAAAGTTCAGAAAGGCGTTGACCCAGAATCAAAGCATTATCTGCGATGCCATATATGTAATGTGTGAGATCTTTGTTTTTCATCTTTTTAGATTACATGTGTTTTACTTCGTCCGGAAGTGTATAAAATGTAGGGTGTCTGTACGCTTTGTCCTCGGCAGGGTCGAACAATTCTGAATTATCATCAGGATTGGAAGCAGTGATGTCTTCCGTTTTTACAACCCAAATACTTACACCTTCCATTCTTCTAGTGTAAACATCTCTCGCGTTGTTGATTGCAATTTCTGCATCTGGAGCATGAAGACTCCCAAAGTGGCGGTGTTCTAAACCGTTTTTACTTCTTACAAATACTTCCCAAAGTGGCCAGTTTTTTTTCATAAGCCCATCTTAACCTTCACTGCTTCGTCTACGCTAAGCATAAACTCGGGAAGGAATCTTTTATTAGTGTTTATATCTCGATTCATATTCTGAATTTTTTTTCTGTTGTATAAAAAACTTTTGACCTTTAACTTCTAACTTTTATTATTTAGACCGCTTGTTTAGCTTTTCTTTCTGCTTCTTTTTCTGCGTAAGCCATAGCAGCATCTCTTACCCATTCACCATTATCCCACGCATTTTTCCTTGCACTAATTCGTTCTTTATTACATTTACCGTATCCTTTCACAACCTGCCAGAATTCATCCCAATCTATTTCTCCAAAATCGTAGTGTCCGGTATCGTTGTTGTATCTTAAATCTTTGTCAGGAATGCTAAGCCCTAAAATATCAGCCTGAGGAACGGTTTGGTCTACGAACTGCTGTCTCAACTCATCATTTGTTTTCTTTTTTAATTTCCATTTCATGGATTGTTCTGTGTGAGTTGACTGGTCGTCAGTAGGACCGAACATCATGAGTGATGGCCACCACCAGCGGTTAAGGGCGTCCTGCGCCATGTCTTTTTGTTCTTGCGTCCCATTACATAAGGTCAGCATAATTTCATAACCTTGTCTTTGGTGAAAACTTTCTTCCTTACAAACCCTTACCATCGCTCTTGCATAAGGTCCAAAAGAGGTATTACATAATGGAACTTGGTTTATAATAGCTGCGCCATCAACAAGCCAGCCAATAGCACCCATATCGGCCCATGTTAAAGTTGGGTAATTAAAAATACTTGAATATTTTGCTTTACCGGAGTGTAATTGCTCATATAATTCCTCTCTCGAGACGCCCAAAGTCTCGCATGCTGAATACAAATATAAGCCATGCCCGGCTTCGTCCTGAACTTTTGCCAGTAATGCTACTTTTCGTCTTAAAGAAGGTGCTCTAGTTATCCAATTGCCTTCCGGTAACATGCCAACTATTTCAGAATGGGCATGTTGAGAGATTTGTCTAATATGTGTCTTACGGTATTTTTCAGGCATCCAATCTCTTGGCTCAATTTTCTCGTCGTTTGCAATTTTTGCATTAAAAATGTCTTCTAAACTTTTAATTTCTTTTTCGCTCATTTTCTTTTGTCATTAATAGGTTTATACATCAAAGTCTAATACGACTTCTTTAGTTGTTGGCTTGGACTGGCAGCTCAATACATAATTTTGTTCAACTTCTTCTTTTTCAAGTGCATAATTAATTTTCATATCCACATTACCGGAAAGTACTTTGCATTTACAGGTACTACAGACGCCTCCTTTACAAGCAAAAGGCAAATCCATCCCTGCATCCAAAGCAGCATCCAGAACATTTTCAAAATGCTCATCCATGTCAAAATGGAATTCTTTTCCGCCATCAATAATGGTTACGGCATAGGCATTTTCTTTCTTTGTTTTATGAGTTGTCTTAGGTTTAACTGCTTTTTTTGATGCTCCTGTAAAAAACAGCTCAAAGTGAATTTTATCTTTGGCAACTCCAAATTTTTGCAATTCGTCACTAATCATAAAAATCATTTCTTCCGGACCACAAATAAAGCATTCGTCAATATCCTCTACATCAAGTAAGGTTTTTGATAAAATTTCAATCTTTTCAGGCGTAAATCTTCCGTTGAATAATTCTATATCTCTTTGCTCTCTGGTTAAAAAATAAAATATCTCAAGTCTGCCAAAGTACTTATTACGTATTTGTTCCAATTCTTCTTTAAAGATAATGGATTTTGCATTTTTATTCAAATAAAATAGCTGGCAACTTGAATTAGGTTCGATTTCTAAGTGTGTTTTTATCATCGAAATAATTGGCGTTATACCACTACCGGCAGCAAAAAATACATAGTTTTTTGAAGCTGTTTTGTCGGGTTTTACGCCAAACAGACCACTAGGCGGCATGACTTCAAGAGTGTCATTTTCTTTTAAAATTGTGTTGGCATATGTAGAAAACAGCCCATCCGGTATTTGTTTGACGGCTACATTCCATTTGTTTTCCAAAGGGCTACTGCATAGCGAATAAGATCGCCTAACGTCGTTTCCGTCTATGTTTGTCTTTAAAGTTAGGTGTTGTCCGGAGGTATAATTAAAATTTGCTTTAAGTTCTTCCGGGACATCAAATGAAAGAACTGTACATTCGTCTGTTTCCTTGACTATAGATTGTACTTTTAAAGGATAAAATTTTGCCATTTCATTAATTATAGATCAAAACTAACAATTGTTAGTTAAACTTTCAAGCATATTAACTATTTTCTAATGAAGTATTTACGCAAATTGAAAGAAAATTAAATTAATTAATGCTAAAGTCTTTTAAATAATTAAAATAGTTTTATATTTGCAACTCTTAAAAAACGACAACAATTTATGTTAATAATTAAAGTAAAAGACGGCGAAAAGATTGATAGAGCTTTAAAGCGTTTAAAGCGTAAATTTAGAGACACTCAAATTTTACAAAATTTGAGAGACAAAAAAGAATTTAAAAAGCCTTCAGTTTTAAGAAGACAGCAAATTAAAAAAGCGCAGTACGTCCAGTCTTTAAAGGACAAGCAGCAGTTTTAATTTAAGTTTTAATTTAAGTTTTAAATATATTTATACACCAATTCAAGAAATTGAATTGGTTTTTTTATGCTAAAATTTAAACTACAGCGTTAAGATAATAAGCAAAATAAAGTCACCATATTAATCACAAAAACTAATGCACATGCACATTAAAAAAATTCTTATTGTTTTCATCCTAAGTTCAGTAGCGATAAGCTGTGTTTCTAAAAAGAAATACGTTGCTATGGAAACTAACTATGAGAACGTAAAAAGCGAACTACAACAATCTCAGGTTGAAAATGAAAAACTAGAAGCTAAACTGAACGAAATTGATTTAAGAGCAGCAAGGTATAAAAGCAAAATTGCGGCCTTAAACGAAGATAAAAAAGGAATGCTGATAAACGAAGGCGATGTTGTTCTGTCGGAAAAAAATAAAGAAATCATGAGAAAAACTTTAGTCAAAGTTCCTCAGTCTTCATTATCCGGCGCAACTACTCTAAAAGATTCGCTTAACATTGCTATTGCTTATAATATTTCAAAAAATTTAGGTAGTGACACAGATGATTTAAAATTATCTATCGGCGAAACTTACGTAAAAATCAATATTGATGATAATTTACTCTTTAAAGACAGTAGCTTTAGCGTAGGAAGTAGTGCGGATGATATATTACAGAAAATTGCAGATATCGCCAAGTCTGAACCTGCTCTAGAAATTATGGTTGAAGGACACACAGACAACAGAACCATCAAAAAAGAAAGTTATATAGTAGACAATTGGGATTTAAGTTCTAGAAGAAGTGCGGCTATCGTAAGAAGGTTGGAAGAAAAATTCAAGGTTCCATCGGAGCAACTTATTTTAGCTGCTCGTTCTAGTTTTGATCCTTTGGTTCCTAACAATAGCAAAGAAAACATGGCTAAAAACAGAAGAACCCAAATTGTTATCATGCCAAATTTAGATAAGTTTTTTGCGCTTTTAGGCGAAGAATAACACCTGGAACATAAGTTCTATTAAATCATTTAAAAGCCCTTTTCGGGCTTTTTTTAATTTATATGCAAATGGACCACAAACCCACTATGGTTTCTTACATTAAAGACCGTATTATCTTCGAAGATTAAGTACTGGCCTTTGATTCCAACAAGTTTTCCCTGGTATTCAGGGGTTTTAGACAGGTTTAGACTATTTATTTTATCAGGATATTTTTCAACGGGAAAATTTATCTGTATTTCTTCACTTTCCTCAAAGTATGTTTTTGTCTCTTCCGGGAGATAGTTTTTTAATTCTGATTTAATTTTTTTCAGGTCTTTGTCTTCAATTTTATTTAAAAGCATATCCCTCCATTTGGTCTTGTCTCCAATATGGTCTTTAAGCGCTACTTCGGTTATTCCGGCGAGATAGCGATTTGGAGTTTCCAGAAAAACGATAGCCTCATGTGCGCCTTGATCAATCCATCGGTAGGGCACTTGAGACTTGCGTGTAACACCAACTTTTACGCTACTTGTATTAGACAAATAGACAACATGAGGCTGTAATTGTACATTTTTTTCGAACTCTAAGTCTCTATCTTCTATATCTAAATGCGCTTTGCTTAACTCTGGCTTGATTACCCATTCTCCAACTTCTGGACGCTCATAAAAGCAATCGTAACAATAGCCTTGACGGAAAATCTTTTTGTCTTTGTGACAGCTTAGACACTCGTAAGAATCAAATTCGATTCTTATATTTTTGCCTATTAATTGATTTACAATAATAAAGCTGTTTTTAAACTCCATGTAGTATTGAATAGGAGATAAAAATTCGCTTTTCATTTTCTGTAATACACCCGTATATTGCATATTTTTTTAATATTTTTACTTTCAAAATTAGTGCATGCCGATACAAATTATACATTCTGTTGCCTCTTGGTTATTAAAGAAACGTATGCATCAAATGGGACTTTTTTTAAAATACCCTAATGAAGTTCAAGAGGAGCTGTTGTTTCAACTTATCGACAAAGCCAAATATACAGAATATGGCAGGATTCATGATTTTAAATCTATAAAATCTTACAAGGAGTTCTCAGAAAGAGTGCCTATTGTTACCTACGAAGATATTTTTGAGAAAATTGAACAGTGCAGGAGAGGTGTACACAATATTTTTTGGCCAACGCCAATACGCATGTTTGCCAAATCCAGCGGAACCACAAACGCTAAAAGCAAGTATATTCCTTTAAGCGACGAGGCTTTAGAAGAAAACCACTATGCAGCAAGCAAAGATTTGCTTTGTATGTATTTAAATAATAATGAAAATTCAAAACTCTTTACAGGAAAAGGACTTCGGCTTGGTGGAAGCAAGAATATTTATGAAAACAATGGTACATTCTATGGTGATTTATCGGCTTTGTTGATTGATAACATGCCGCTATGGGCAAGTTTTTCAAGTACTCCAAGTAATTCCACTTCTTTGATGGGCGATTGGGAACAGAAATTGCCGGCTATTATTGAGGAAACCATGCAACAAAGCGTCACCAGTTTAGCAGGAGTACCTTCCTGGATGTTGGTGTTGCTAAATGCTATTCTAGACAGAACAGATAAACATAACATTTTAGAAGTCTGGCCCGATTTAGAGGTCTATTTTCATGGTGGTGTAAGTTTTAATCCATACGTAAGTCAATTTGAAAAATTGATTCCAAAATCATCTTTTAAGTATTATGAAATTTATAATGCTTCAGAAGGTTTTTTTGCGGTTCAGGATTCCAATGATCACAAGGATTTACTATTGATGCTTAATTATGGCGTCTTTTTCGAATTTATTCCAATGAGCACTTATGGCCAAAGTGAGTCCAAAGCAGTGAGGCTTGACGAAGTAGAATTGCATAAAAATTACGCAGTTGTTATTACCACAAATGCCGGTTTATGGCGATACATGATAGGGGATACGGTTAGATTTACTTCCCTAAATCCTTATCGAATTAAAGTATCAGGAAGGACTAAACACTATATAAATGTATTTGGTGAAGAGTTGATAATAGAAAATGCTGAAGAAGCCTTGAAAAAAGCAGCTCAGGCTCATCAAGTTCATATCGTAGATTATACTGCAGGCCCAATTTTTATGGAAGGTAAACAAAAAGGAGCTCATGAATGGGTGATTGAGTTTACCGAAAATCCAAAATCTGTTGAAGAGTTCAGAACGTCTTTGGATGAATATCTAAGAGAGTTAAACTCAGATTATGATGCCAAGCGCTATAATAATACCACATTAAATATGTTGGAAATCCATGTTGCTCATAAAGGTTTGTTTTACAAATGGCTAAAACAAAACGAAAAACTAGGCGGGCAGCATAAAATACCAAGACTTTCAAACGAAAGACGGTACATCGAAGAATTAAAGCAATTAGATGTTTAATAAACCAATTATAAAGATTAAGTTTTTTATTGTAGTTATCATTTTAACAGGATTCACTTCTTGTCAATCTGTTAAGAAAGGATTTAAAGATCCAGAAGTTTTTCTTTACGATGGGCAAGCAAGTTATATGAACGGAACCTACTTTGTCGATCCATACAGCCATAATGGTCCATACAAGTTACTCACTGAAATTTTTGATTTAAAAAATGCTGAAAAAGTCAAAAAAGTAGATTTTAATTTTGTTGATGATAAACATCTTAAAATTACCTACACAGACGGTATTAAAACTTTTACAAAGACTGTAAAAGGCAAGCTCAAAAATGGTGCATTTAGGTATGTAAATAAAACGCTGCCAATAGGAATACCAATAATTTTATTTTCTTTCAATAGAGTCATTCATCAGATTGCCTTGGGTAATGACGATAACATCATCATTTCAGAATACCATTACTCGAATAATCATTTTATTCTCACAGGTATTTCTGAAAATAAAAAAGAGAATATATATTATTTTGACAGGCAGTTAAAATGATGTCTTAAAGCCTATTAGATTCTACTAAGTGTTTTAAGGCTTTTATTGTTACTTCTATATCATCATAACTCAATGCATCGTTAAGAAAATAGCTTTCAAAAGCACTTGGAGGCAAGTAGATGCCTTGTTCCAGCATGCCATGAAAATAATTTTTGAAATGCTCATTATTCCCTTTTGCGGAAGAATCAAAATCTATAACGGGTTCATCTGAAAAATGTACCGAAATCATAGAGCCGTAACGATTAATCTGATAGGGTATAGCCTGATGGCTTAAGACTTCTTCTATGCCTTCGTGTAGAGTTTTTGTTTTTTCTTCTAGACTATCAAAGATTTCAGGATGCTTGTTCAGATGATTTAAGGTTTCTAGTCCTGCACGCATGGCCAAAGGATTTCCGCTTAATGTGCCTGCCTGATAAACAGGGCCTTCAGGTGCCAGATGAGACATGATGTGTTGTGGTCCGGCAAAAGCACCAACGGGTAAGCCGCCGCCAATTACTTTACCAAAGCATACCAAATCTGCTTTTATGCCTAGTGTTTCCTGAGCACCACCTTTTGCCAGTCTAAAGCCGGTCATGACTTCGTCAAAGATGAGTAAGATATTCTCTTTATCACAGAGTGCTCTCAGCCCTTTAATAAAACTTTCTTCGGGGATAATACACCCCATATTTCCTGCAACAGGTTCAATAATTATAGCTGCAATTTGGTCTTTATTGGCTTTCACCAAGTTTTCAACATCTTCAAGGTGATTGTATCTGGCCAATAAAGTGTCTTTTGCAGTATTTGCAGTAACACCAGGGCTGTTAGGTGAGCCAAAAGTTACAGCGCCACTTCCTGCTTGGATAAGAAACGCATCGCTATGGCCATGATAACAGCCTGCAAATTTTATGATTTTATCTTTGCCTGTGTAACCTCTTGCTAATCTTACGGCGCTCATACATGCTTCAGTACCACTATTTACAAATCTTATTTTGTCAATATTAGGCACCATTTCAATGGCTAGTTTTGCAATTTTAGTTTCTAACTCGGTTGGAATACCATAAGATGTTCCGTTTTTAGTCGTTTCTATAATGGCTTCTGTAACAGGTTCGAAAGCGTGGCCTAGGATCATAGGACCCCAAGATGAAATATAGTCTATTAATTTTCTGCCATCTTCATCATACAAATAAGCGCCTTTAGCTTTTTTTACAAAAATGGGATCTCCACCTACAGCTTTAAATGCCCTTACCGGAGAATTTACTCCACCAACTATATATTGTTTTGCTTCGTTGAATAATGCGCTACTTCTTTTGTAAATCATAAAAGATGTTTCTTTAATTTAATTTTAATTCTTGCCCCACTGATAAAATATTATCATTCATCTGATTCAATTCTTTTATTTTTTCAATGGTAATGCCATAGAGGTTAGATATCCTGTATAATGTATCACCTTTGGCTACAACGTGAACATCCGGCAAGGATTTTTTGTTATTTTTTTTGTCATGTTTAGGCGCTATGCCAAGAGTTACGGCGATCTCTTCGTCGTACTTGTATAATTCGTACCTTTCTATTAGACCAATAAGTTTTTTTGGGTATTTAGGATCTGTAGCATATCCTGCTTTTTTCAATCCTTTTGCCCAGGATTTATAGTCTGTAATGGGGTAATCAAACAAGAATGCGTACCTGCTTCGGTTGAACAAAAACAGGGAATGGTCTCTGTAAGAGTATTCAGCATGTGTATATTTTCTAAAACATTCTTGGGCTTTATCATCATCGTGATACACTTTTGCGCCTTTCCAATTACTGCATTTTATCCCAAAATGATTATTTGACCTTCGCGTTAAATTTCCTTGCCCATTACCCGATTCGAGTATACCTTGCGCTAAAGTGATACTTGCGGGTATGCCGTAAAGTTTCATTTCCTGTTTGGCGATTTCAGAAAATTGATAAATGTAAGATTCCGTAAGCGTTAAGTTTTTTGGCGGTGTTCTTACTTTTCCGACAGACTGGTACACCTTAGATTTTTCCGTTTCACCAACGATTTTTTCAACTTTTTTTGGTGTAGACGTGTACACCTTCTTCTTTGACCCACATGAAGCTAAGAAGACTGATAAGATGATTAAAACGCTATACTTTTTATAAGTATTCAAAATATTTCTTTTAATTTGAATGGCAAATATAATATCTATAAGAGTATTATTATATTGATTTGCTAAAATTGAAGAATAGCTTTACCTTTTTTTAATTGAATTTGATTAAAACCTTCAACAGCCTGTAATCCTCCTGAGTGTATAGCTAGTATTTTGGCACCTTCAGGAAAATAATTTTGATTTACCATATCAAAAAGGCGATAAAGCATTTTTCCGGTATAAATAGGATCGAGTTTTATAGAAGTACAGCGGTAAAAACTGTTTATAAATTCTATCAGTGCATTATTGCTCTTAGCATAACCCTTGAAAATAGAGTCCTCAAAAATCTCCCAATTTTTCTTGTTAGTGTATTGAGAAATTTCGCTGTGGGAATGGCCTTTTAAAGCTGAAAATCCTAATAGGCGTTGATGAGCATCCGATGCATTAATAAGCCCGGCTAATGTTCCTCCCGTGCCAACACAACAACAAATATAATCGTATTGTTTATCCGCATTAGTCAATATTTCTTCACAGCCTTTTACAGCAAGTAAATTAGTTCCACCTTCCGGAACCCTATAAAAATCACCGTACTTTTCTTTTAGTTCTTCAATTTCTTTGGCTTGTTCTTTATGGCGGTACTTCTCTCTATTTATAAATACAAGTTTCATGCCCCGGGCTTTCGCAAAACGTAGTGTGGGATTTAAAGTATTAGAATTGTAATCTTCTATGAGCTCTTCACCTCTAATAATGCCTATGCTCTGTAATCCGTATAAATGTGCTGCTGCAGCGGTTGCACAAATATGATTGGAATAGGCACCGCCATAAGTTAATAGAGTATTATGCTTTTTAGAAATGGCTTCTGCAATATTGTATTTAAGTTTTCTGAATTTATTCCCTGAAACAAAAGGATGAATCTCATCTTCTCTTTTTATATCAATTAAAATATTGGTTTTAGAATTGAAATAAACAGATTCAATTTTAGCATTAAAGGGCTTATCAAAGAAAAGGGCTTTCAAATTATTTACAATTTACAGATTCAAATTTAAATATATAGTTGAAGGTATTCAAAATTCAAAACCACAACTTTATTCTTTATTTTTGTGGCATGAAGAAATATATTCCATTAGAAGAAGGAGATTATTACCTTACTGAACACGGATACCGCTGTTTTACAGAGCAGTACCTTTTAAAAAGGGGCTATTGTTGCAAAAGTGGATGCAGACATTGTCCTTATGGATTTAATAAAAACACAGATTAAAAAATGATTAGCACAACTCTAAGTTTTAAAAACCAGATAAAGGAAGGAATTCCAAATGTATTACCACCTAAAAAGGAACTTGATCCAAATGTCAATCATGCTCCAAAACGAAAAGATATTTTAAACGAATCTGAGAAAAAGTTGGCGCTTCAAAATGCACTTAGGTATTTTCAACCTGAACATCATGATGTATTAGCTAAAGAATTCTTGGAAGAATTAAATACATATGGGCGAATTTACATGTATAGATTTAAGCCTGATTACGAAATCTATGCAAGACCTATAGAAGATTATCCGGGACAATGTGATCAGGCTAAAGCTATTATGCTCATGATTATGAATAATTTAGACCCTAAAGTGGCTCAGCATCCAGACGAGTTGATTACTTATGGCGGTAATGGTTCTGTATTTCAAAATTGGGCTCAGTATTTGCTTACCATGCAGTATTTATCAGAAATGACAGATGAGCAAACATTGGTGATGTATTCCGGGCATCCTATGGGGTTGTTTCCTTCTCATCCAAATGCGCCACGCGTGGTAGTAAGTAATGGTATGATGATTCCAAATTACTCTAAGCCAAATGACTGGGAAAGATATAATGCTTTAGGTGTAACACAATTTGGACAGATGACAGCCGGGAGTTATATGTATATTGGTCCACAAGGTATAGTTCATGGCACAACAATTACCGTGTTAAATGCTTTTCGTAAAATAGGCAAATCTCCTAAAGGCGGGCTCTTTGTTACTGCTGGTCTGGGTGGTATGAGTGGTGCACAACCCAAAGCGGGTAACATCGCCGGTTGTGTAACAGTTTGTGCCGAAGTAAATCCAAAGGCAACCAAGGTCCGGCATGAGCAAGGATGGGTTGATGAAGTGTATAGCGATTTAGACAAATTATGTATACGCGTAAAAGAAGCTGTAAAACATAAAGAAGCCATATCTATTGCATACGATGGTAATATCGTAGAGGTGTGGGAAAAATTTGACACAGAAAATATTACAATAGATATAGGTAGCGACCAAACCTCTTTGCATAATCCTTGGGCTGGAGGCTATTATCCGGTTGGGCTTACTTTCGAGGCATCCAATAAAATGATGGCTGAAAACCCCGAGCAGTTTAAGCATGAAGTACAAAAAAGTTTGGTAAGACAAGTAGAAGCCATTAATAAACATACTTTAAAAGGAACTTACTTTTTTGATTATGGTAACGCTTTTTTACTAGAATCTTCCAGAGCCGGCGCGAAGGTTTTTAAAGATGAACAAGGGCTTTTTACAAACCAATCATCACTAGATGAGGAAAGTAAAGGAAAACCCTTTGCATACCCAAGTTACGTTCAGGATATTATGGGGCCAATGTGTTTCGATTATGGATTTGGGCCGTTTAGATGGGTTTGTGCAAGTGGTAAAGCAGAAGATTTAGATTATACAGATAAGATCGCTCTTGAGGTTTTAAAAGAGCTTTCCAAAGATGCTCCGGAAGAAATTACGCAACAAATGCAGGATAATATCACCTGGATTAAAGGCGCAAAGGCTAACAATCTCGTAGTCGGGTCTCAAGCAAGGATATTATATGCCGATGCAGAAGGTCGTATGAAAATTGCTTTAGCGTTTAACAATGCCATAAAAGCTGGAAAAATTGGGCCTGTTGTATTAGGAAGAGACCATCATGATGTTTCCGGAACAGATTCTCCATACAGAGAAACTTCTAATATTTACGACGGAAGTCAGTTTACCGCAGATATGGCTGTTCAAAATGTAATAGGAGACAGCTTTAGAGGTGCAACTTGGGTCAGCCTTCATAATGGTGGCGGTGTAGGTTGGGGCGAAGTTATTAATGGCGGTTTTGGCATGCTTCTTGAAGGTAATAAAGAAAGCGAAAAGAAACTTAAAAGCATGCTGCATTGGGATGTAAATAATGGAATTTCAAGACGTGCCTGGGCAAAAAATGATGGTGCTGTTTTCGCTATAAAAAGAGCAATGCAAAAAGAACCTTTGCTTAAAGTAACTTTAGCAAATCATGTTGACGACAAAACCTTAAATACATTATTATGAAAAAACTTTTTTTATTACTTGTTATAGCTTCAGTTTTTGTGTCTTGTTCGACAGTAGATGTCGCAACAGATTATGATCAAAATGTAAATTTTAATCAGTTTAAGACCTATGCGTTTTATAAGCCGGGCATAGACCAGGCAGAAATTTCCGACTTAGACAAAAAACGTATATTAAGAGCTATCGATTTTGAGCTTTCCAACAAAGGCTTGGTTAAGTCTGAAAATCCGGATTTGTTAATAAGCATCATGACTGATGCGCAAGAAAGAGTAAATATCTATCAAAACAACTTTGGATGGGGCTGGGGCGGCCCATTTTGGGGCGGCGGTTTTGGCGGAGGTGTTACATCTTCTACAACTATAGAAGGTAAATTGTTTATAGATGTTATAGACAACACTAAAAAGGAACTAATTTGGCAAGGTATCGGAACCTCATCTTTACCTGAAAAAATGGAGAAAAAAGACGAAAAAATTAAAATGATTGTAAACGAAATTTTGCTAGAATATCCACCTGCTATAGAATAGCGCTCGGGCTTTAAGGTTTATCAACTTCTTAAGTTGATTCTCGTGTAAAACCGGAATGAAGCTGTTTCAAAATGCTTAAATTGTCAATATGACAATTAATAAATAAGCTACATTTTGAAACAGCTTTATTTAATTGTGCATATCACACAACACATAGGGCGCAAGAGTAGCTGTAAGTTACACGACATTAGTATGTTAAGCGATCTTTGAAGGCCATTTAAATTTCACAAAAATTGTTAAAAATAATTTAAAAAAAACGAGGTTTTTTTACAAAAATTTTGTAAAATTGGAATATTTATTTCTTGCAATTTGCCAGCTATGATAAAATCCAAAACTGATCCTATTCTTAACGAATGTGATAAAGAGCCTATTCACTTACTTGGTAAAATTCAATCTCACGGTGTACTTTTAGCTTTTCATAAAGTCACCAAAAGATTGACTTACATAAGCGAAAATGCAAGAGAGTTCTTTAAAGATTTCAGCCTGAATTCAGAAAGTACATTAGATGAGTTTTTTGAGGATGAGGTGATTATATTTTTTGATAAACTAAAGAAAGATAGCTTTAATAATTCGCTTTATGACAATGAGGTGAGAATTGGAAAACACGACTATTTGATTTTTTTTTCCAATTCCAATGATCATATTATTATAGAATTTGAAAGACAATCTGAAAGATCATCAACTTTTGAAAGTTTTAATACGTTCAAGACCATAAGTCAAAGCATAAAAAACTGTTCTACAAAAGAAAATCTGGTAAACACCACTGCATATTTCTTAAAGGGTTTTACAGGTTTTGACCGAATTATGATTTATCAATTTGATGAGAATGATGATGGAGAAGTTATAGCAGAAGAAAAATCTATTGGATTAGACTCTTTTTTAGGCTTAAAATATCCCGCAACAGATATTCCGAAGCAAGCTAGAAAGCTGTATTTGTCAAATTTGAGTAGAGCCATAAATCTTATTGAGGACGAAGGCATTCCTGTGCAATGTTTAGAAAATAAGAATATACCATTAGATCTAAGTTATGCTGTATACAGAAGTGTAAGTCCGGTCCATATCCAATATTTAAAAAATATGGGGGTTACTGCAACTCATGTAGTATCTATTGTTGTGGACAATAAGCTTTGGGGCATGTTAATATGCCATCATTACAGCGGACCAAAGTCTTTAAATTTAAATTCAAGATTTTTACTAGAGCTTGTTGCAAACCAGTTTTCCAACAAGGTAAGCTTATTAGAACTCGAAAATTTAAGAAAACATGAGGAAAGCCAGGATGAAATATTGTACAGCATTAGTGTACATGAACAATCTCAAGATTTAGAATCACTTATCAGAGAGTATTGGTTATTTATTTCAATGCAAATTGATGCTTGTGGATTTACCATTTTTGATGAATATAACAAAGTATCTAATCACGCAAAAACGCCTAAAGAGGTAGAGTCTTTAAACGTATTAAATGCTTTAAAGGAGCGTATTTTATCCAATGTTAATAAGAATATTTTTTACACAGATTCTCTAAAAGCGATTTCAGGCGACTGGCAAAATGAAGAAATAGCAGGCTGCGTTATTGTGGTCATGTCGACTTTTAAATTTATTTGTTTTTGGAGAGAAGCTAAGGAACAGGTCATAAATTGGGCAGGTAATCCTGAAAAAGCGATGAGTATTGAAGAAAAAAACAATAGAATAATCTTAACGCCACGATCTTCATTTGATATTTGGGTACAAAAAGAAAAAGGAAAATCTTTACCATGGTTACCACATCAAAGGCTATTTGTGGATAGGCTACATAAATTATTAACAAGAAGAGAAATAAATTTTTATAAAAATATTTTAGAAGATAACAATAAGTTAGCAACAAGCGGTAAAAGGCTAAAACAATTACTGGAAAATAAGACAGAAGAATTGTCGAGGCTTAATCATCAACTTCAGAAAGAACTAAAAGAGAATAAAAAATATCAGAAAGAACTTGAAATTGTAATAAAAACGAGTGAAGAAATAAACCAATTAAAATCTAAAGTATTTTCAAATATTTCGCACGAGATAAGAACACCAATAACGAGTATAATTGGGATTACTAAGATTTTCTTAATGGAAAGGACACTAATACCTGAACATAAAGAGTTGGTAGTGCTTATCCTAAAAAGCGCTGAGAGACTTTTAGATACTGTAGACAGAGTGCTGCAAACCTCAAAAATAGGTAAAAGAAATTCTCAAATTTTAATAGAATATACAGAGGTTATCCTGCTTACAAATTCTGTAATCAGCATACTTAAACCGGAAGCAGACCAAAAAAATATACGATTGGTACTTATTAATCATGCTAAAGAACTTTATGCCTATATAGATCAGTCTATTTTTAGTCAGATAATTAGCAGTATAATAAGTAATGCCATTAAGTTTACAGATCATGGTGGAAGTATAGAGGTAATAATAAAGTTGCTAAGAGAAGACGATATTAATTTTATATACTTAAGTGTTGAGGACAATGGAATTGGTATAGAAGAAAGTGAACTTGAAAAAATCTTCGAACCTTACTATACGGTAAATGACTCTACCTTCCAGGCAGATAAAAGTACCGGCTTAGGTCTGTATGTTGTAAAAAATAAATTAGCTTTATTAGGTGGTAAGATTAAAGTAGAGAGTACTAAGGGTAAAGGAACAATATTTAAAGTTTTAATTCCTTCGAAAAATGAGTAAAAAGAAAATTTTGTATGTAGAAGATAATAACGTAAATCGTTTTATTTTAAAAAGATTAGCTTCAGCGGATTATGATGTGGATGCTGTAGAAACTGCCAAAGAGTGCTTTGATTTGGCTAAAAAAAATGTTTATGACATTCTGTTAATAGACTTAAATCTAGACGACCCTGAAGTTGATGGTTTCGGTGTTTTAAAGGAATTAAAAACCTATCCAAATCTTTCAAATGCAAAGTTTGTGGCGCATACCAATTATTTTGGCGAAGATTGGTCTGAAAAATGTTTGAATGCAGGTTTTCATTATTACTATCCAAAACCATTTGATTTAGAAGTATTTAATTCGCTTTTAGACAATGAACAGAATGCATTGAAATGAACAGTGTTTTAACAGAAAGGTTAAAAAAAGAAACACGAAAAGAGCATGCCAATACAGAAGGCATGATGAATGCTAAGGCGATGTTTTCAGATGAATATGACTTGGATGTCTATACAAATCATTTATTACATCTTTACAAAGCGCACTGTATAGTTAATACGTATATTACGGTAAACAAAAGTGTTTTGCCATCATTGGCACTGCTTCCGGAGGATAGGAGTTTAGATCTTAAAAACGATTTGTTGAATTTACATTGCGATTCTTTGCCTTCAAACTTCAAAATAAAAGATAATTCTTTGTTTAAGACACTGCCAGAACTGTTAGGTCTTATTTATGTTGTTAAAGGGTCCGAACTTGGCGGTAATGTAATTGGCAAACAAATTGAAAAACATAGGTTAAAATGGGATATTCCACCTGCAAAATTTTATAAAACAGTCAAACACGAAGATCTTATGGCAGATTGGAAAGCTTGGAGTGATAAGGTAAACCTTATCCCTTGTTCTGAAGAGTTTATAAATGCCTCAGTCAATTCTGCAAAACGGACATTTAAATTATTTGGTTATCCGGAGCAATTTGGAGATTTTGACCAATAATCTGTACTTGGCATAAAATCTTTTATAGATAAATTTCTAAAACCTCTGTAATTACATCAGCTTTAATCTTTATATTCTTTATTGCTGCCGGAATAAGAATTGTACTTCCTTTTGGTAATACATAATTTTGCTGCAGATAAGAAACTTCCGCCTTTCCATTCGCACACATGAGAATGATAAAAGAGTCTAAATTAGAGTAGTCTCTTTCGAGCTCGCCATCTATACACAAAAAGTCTGTTTTAAAGTATGGAGAGTGTACTAAAGTATTACTGGTGTTTATTTCTCTGTTGTAAGTTGTTTTGTAGCTGTCATGTGCTTCAAAATCTATAACATCAAGTGCCAGGTCTGTGTGTAAGTCTCTCTTTTTACCGGTAGATTTATCGACACGATTGTAATCGTAAATGCGATAAGTGATATCCGACGTTTGCTGAATTTCAGCAAGCATAACGCCAGCGCCAATGGCGTGAACTCTACCCGTAGGGATATAAAATGTGTCTCCGGTTTTGGTTTTTTCTTTATTTAAAATGTCTAAGAGCTTGCCGTTTTTTAAAGCTTCAGAATAGGTCTCGGGATCTGTAGTTTTGTTAAAGCCTACAATTATTTCAGCACTTTCGTCTGCATCCATAATATACCACATTTCATTTTTTCCAAAACTGTTGTGTCTTTCTTTTGCTATATCGTCATGTGGGTGTACCTGAATAGATAAAGGTGTTTCGGCATCAATATATTTAATAAGAAGAGGAAATTCTTCACCAAAATTATCCAAAACATGTTGGCCTAAAAAATCAGCTTTATATTCTTTAATCAATTGTTTTAAGGTATAGCCTTTTAGGTCACCATTTAATACTTTGGATTCGTCACCTTTTACATCAGAAATTTCCCAGGATTCACCAATATGTTCCTCTTGATAATCTTTGTTTAAAACAGATTTTAGTTTGTTTCCACCCCACATTCTGTATTTAAATATAGGTTGAAATTGAAGCGGGTAAAGGCTATTTTTCATTAGTTAAAAATATAATGTAAAGATAAATCTATTTTTATGTTTTTACAATTTCAACAAGTTTTAATGTTTTTAAAGCACAAGTCTTAACTTTTCATTTATTTTTAAAACTTGTAAATTTATATTTCATGGCGTGACGATCAACTCCTAAAATTTAAAAAATGCTGTATCTTTTAGAAAATGAACATTTAACCTGTAATATCGATTCTGTTGGTGCAGAAATACGTTCTCTAAAACATAAAGAAACGGGTAAAGAATACGTCTGGCAAATAAACCCTGAAATCTGGGGCAGCAGTTCCCCGGTGTTATTTCCTTCAATTGGAAACATTAAGGACAATACACTCGTTTATAATGGTGAGAATTTTGCGATGACAAAGCATGGCATTGTCAGGAACAATAATAATTTGAAATACAAACAATTAAGTCCTTATAAATGTACTTTCACCTTAGTAAGTAATGGAGAAACAAAGAAAAAATACCCCTTTGATTTCGTTTTCGCCGTTAGCTATGAATTGATTGGCTATAAATTAATTATGACTTACGACATCGAAAATAAGAGCAATGAACCGATGTACTTTTCATGCGGTGGACATACGGCTTACGCCTTACCTCTGGACCATTCAACACAACTTACCGACTATGTGATAGAGTTTCCAAATCAATCACAACTTGAAGCAGAAACTTTGGCTGAGTCCGGCTTACTCGGCGATCTTAAAAGACAGTATGTATTAAAGGAGAATTATCTGCAGTTAAACGATACCTTATTCAACGATGATGCCTTGATTTTTGCCAATATCAATTTTGATTGGGTTAGGCTACGCAAAAAAGATGAAGAAAAAGGGATAGTTATTAGATTTAAAAGCTATCCTAATTTGGCTTTATGGTCAAAATCCAAAGTCGATTATGTTTGTATTGAGCCTTGGTTTGGCCTGCCGGATAAGGAAGACGAATCTGTACACCTTGAAGAAAAATCCAACTACCATTCTTTACAGGCACAAGAAAGCTTGACTTTATCTATAGAAACCGAAATTGAATAGCTCTAAGCATTAAACCCGAATTATGCATTATAAAATCTATTACGAATCAAAAGCACTGCAAACCAGTCGCTTCGCTTCGTTGTATTCTCTAACCATAGCAGTGCTATGCTTTTCGAATCTAACATCCTGATTTATTCTGTTTTTGATTCTCATTACAAAGTTCTAATACATATTACGGGTTAAAGGTGAACCATCTAGGCTTTTACTTTAATACACTATTTACTTGATGAAGTATATGAATAAAAAAATCAGTTATCTATGCACTGCACTATAACACCTCCTTTTGGTTCGTCGCTTTCTCGAGTATAAAAATCGCTGTTAATATAACCTGACCAAACCCCGTTTTTGTTGAGGTATACTTTATAAGAAAAAGAACCTTCAGGAGATCCTTCAAGACCTACAACAGTACATTTGCCATCTTCGATAGTGTATGGTTTATTGTTTTTTGTTATTGTGTAAAGCCTGTAGGTTGGTCCACCGTCCTTGGAAGCATCGCGTATTGGATAGGGTAGTAGTAAAGGTTTAGAGAAATTACTGTCATCAAACTCTAGTTCCACAGGTTTCCAATCTTGCGCAAGACTTGCTATTGGGATAAATACGAGTAAAAGGAATAGATATTTAACCATGACAATTAGTTTATACTTATTAGAATTACAGTGTAATGTCAAGATTATTACAATAAAAACAAACAGCTGGTTCTGTTGTATTTTAAAAAAGCTAAGTACCTTGGGCGGGAATCGAACCCGCACTTCCGAAGAAACTGGATTTTGAATCCAGCGCGTCTACCAGTTCCGCCACCAAGGCAAATATTGGGTATGCAAATGTAACATTAAAAAATAAATTACACCTTAACAATTAAGATTTAACTAAAATAATTTATTACTTTTGCAATTCCAAAATCACCGACTAATACTTGTCATATGTCTGATACAGAAAAAGTTGCGAAAATATTTCCTTGCTCACAGAGCAAAGTCCTCGCACAGTCTATCGCCGATTACTATGGAATTCCACTTGGCAATATTAATAGATTGGAATTTAATGATGGCGAATTTCAGCCTTCTTTTGAAGAATCAGTTCGTGGAACAAGGGTTTTTATAGTCGGTTCGACGCAACCTTCCTCGGATAATCTGATGGAAATGTTGTTGATGTTAGACGCTGCCAAACGATCTTCAGCTCGACACATTACAGCTGTCATTCCTTATTTTGGTTGGGCTAGGCAGGACAGAAAAGACAAGCCTCGTGTCCCTATTGCAGCAAAAATGATTGCAAAAATGTTGGAAGTCGCAGGTGCAACCAGAATAATTACCATGGATGTTCATGCCGATCAAATACAAGGTTTTTTCGAAAAACCGGTAGACCACTTGTTTGCATCAACCATATTTTTGCCTTACCTAAAGAGTTTAAATTTAGATAACCTGACCATCGCCTCTCCTGATATGGGTGGTTCTAAAAGAGCCTATGCCTATGCCAAGTACCTAGAGTCGGATGTGGTGATTTGCTACAAACAAAGAAAAAAGGCAAACGTGATAGATCTTATGGAGCTCATTGGGGATGTGACAGACAAAAATGTAGTTTTAGTAGATGATATGGTCGACACTGCAGGCACACTTACCCGAGCCGCAGAATTGATGATAGAACGTGGTGCTCTTAGCGTAAGAGCCGTTTGTACACACCCCGTTTTATCTGGCAACGCTTATGATAGGATAGAAAATTCTAAATTAGAGGAATTAATAGTTACAGATAGTATTCCTTTAAAACAAGACAGCTCAAAAATTAAAGTATTAAGTTGTGCAGAATTGTTTGCAGACGTTATGAAAGCCGTTCATCACAACAAATCTATAAGTTCAAAATTTTTAATGTAAATCAATATATAAACTATGAAATCAATTACGATCAATGGATCTAAAAGAGAAAGCGTAGGCAAAAAAGCAACAAAAGCCTTACGTAATGCTGGTCAGATTCCTTGCGTACTATACGGAGGGAAAGAGGTCATGCATTTTTCAGCACCAATTCTTTCCTTCAAGGATTTAGTTTATACACCGGATGTGTATACTGTGAATCTTGTTTTAGACGATGGAACAACTGCCAATGCTGTTATGCAAGATATTCAGTTTCACCCAGTAACAGACGAAATTCTTCATATGGATTTTTATAAATTCGAAGAAGATCAAGATATTACAATGAACATTCCTGTACAGACTCAAGGTATTGCAAGAGGTGTTAAGATAGGGGGTGTGCTTAAATTTAACTTACGTCGAATGACAGTTAGAGGAAAAGCTAAAAATCTTCCTGATGTTATCCTTGCTGATGTAACGCCACTTAAAATTGGGCAAAAGCTTTACGTTACAGCTGTTAAGAGCGACGATTATGTAATATTACACCCGGAAAACACAGTAATTTGTCAAGTTAAAACATCTAGAAACATCTCTGCAGGTACAGATGATGATGACGAAGATGAAGAAGCAGAGGCAGAAGCATAATTTTCAAATTAGATTAAAACCAAAACACCTCCATTTCGAGGTGTTTTTTTTTAAATAAAAGTCAATTAAAGACATAATTAATGCTCTGTATCAAAGTATTTGTATTTTTGAAAACAGTACACTTTATCAGTTGTAAATGAAGAAATTTTTAATTGTTGGTCTAGGAAATCCAGGAGCAAAATACCATTTTACAAGACACAACGTAGGGTTTATGATTTTGGACGAATTAGCGTCCGGTTATGATGAAACCTTTGAGCCAGACAAACTTTCTGACACTTGTAAAATAAAAGTAAAAGGCAGGCAGTTTATTTTGATAAAACCTACAACTTACATGAACCTCAGTGGTAAAGCTGTTCGCTATTGGATGCAAAAAGAAAATATCGATATAGAAAATATTTTGGTACTCACCGACGATTTAAACCTGAATTTTGGGACTTTACGACTAAAGGCTAAAGGCAGCGATGGCGGTCATAATGGATTAAAACACATTCAGGAAGTCTTGGGAACAACAAAATACCCACGTTTAAAATTTGGGATAGGAAGTGAATATTCTAAAGGCGCACAGGTAGATTATGTCTTAGGCGTATGGAACGAAGAAGAATTAAGCCAATTAAAAGAAAGATTGGAAATGGCAGCAAAAGCTACTATAAGTTTTGGATTGTCCGGGATGAGTAATACAATGAATAATTTTAACGGCAAATAACCTTGAATACGTATAAGTCAGCTTCTTTTTTAAAGCCAGCCAAAGGCACAGTGGTTACAATTGGAACCTTCGATGGTGTACATCTTGGGCATCGTAAAATCATTAATAGGTTAAAGCAGATTGCTCATGTGAGGAACTTGCATTCAGTCTTGCTTACTTTTTTTCCTCATCCAAGAATGGTTTTACAACAAAGTAAAGATTTAAAACTCATAAATACCATAGACGAAAGGACTAGCCTATTATCCGAAACCCAAATCGATAATTTAATAATAGAGCCTTTTACGAAAGAGTTTTCCAGATTAACAGCGGAAGACTATGTGAAGAAATACCTTGTAAAATACTTAAATGCAAAAGTGGTTATTGTAGGCTACGACCATCGTTTTGGGAGAAACAGAAAAGCCAACATAAACGATCTCCGCTTGTTTTCTAAAGAATTTGGTTTCGATGTTTTCGAAATTTCAAAGCAAGATATAGATGATATTGCAGTAAGCTCGACAAAAATAAGAAACGCCATAAACGAAGGCGAAATAGACCTTGCTAACAAATATTTGACATCCAATTTTATGCTTAATGGCAAGATTGTTAAAGGCAAACAAATTGGTAAAACCATAGGGTATCCTACAGCAAACCTATTGGTAAAAGAAGACTATAAAATTATACCCAAAAATGGAGTGTACGTTGTTAAGTCTATCATAGAAGGTAAGACCTGCTTCGGTATGATGAATATTGGTTTTAACCCAACCGTTTCTACAGATGCAAATAAACAATCTATAGAAACTTACTTTTTTGATTTTCAAGGGGATTTGTACGATAAGAATTTAAAGATAGAAATTCTAAAGCGCATCCGTGACGAAAAGAAATATGACAATATCACGCAGTTGGTTGCTGCTATGAAAAAAGATGAAGAGTTCTCAAGGCGCTACATCAGTCAACTATGATTAAGTCTCTTTTTTACAAACGAGTAGACAACTCACCATTAATTATTTTTAGAATATTTTTTGGCTTTCTCATTGCTGCAGAGGCTTGGGGTGCCATTTTTACGGGTTGGATAAAGAGAACACTTATCGACCCTCAATTTACATTCAATTTTATTGGATTCGATTTTCTTCAACCTCTTCCGGGAGATTGGATGTATGTGTATTATGCCGTGATGGGTCTAGCGGGTTTCTTTGTTATGCTGGGGTTTAAGTATAGATTAAACATCATAATTTATACTCTAATGTGGACGGCAGTATATTTAATGCAAAAATCTGCTTACAATAATCATTATCACTTATTGGTTTTACTTCTTATTTTTATGGCAATTGTCCCTGCGCATGCATACAAATCTGTAGATGCGAAATTAAATCCTGCCATAAAACGCCATGATATGCCTAACTGGGTCATTGTATTTATAGTGGCTCAATTGTGGATTGTATATACATATGCGTCTATAGCTAAATTATATCCCGATTGGTTAGACGCCACAGTGCCAAGAATCCTTATGGCTCCTAAAGCCCATTTTTATATTGTTGGAGACCTACTTCAGCAAACTTGGGTGCATTATGCCATTGCATATTTTGGTATTTTATTCGATTTACTGATAGTGCCACTTCTTTTATGGAAAAGGACAAGGAACTATGCTTTTTTTGTGAGTATTTTCTTTCATCTCTTTAACAGCTTTATTTTTCATATAGGTATATTTCCATTTATGTCTTTAGCATTTACGGTGTTTTTTTACCCAACTCAATTTATTAAAGGTTTATTTTTTAAGTCAAAACCGTTTTACAATAAGGCAGAAGTCTTAACGCCTAGTTACCATAAGCTATTCACGGGTTTTATCATTTTGTGGCTAGCTATTCAATTTATTTTGCCGCTTCGTCATTGGTTTATTAAAGGCGATGTATTGTGGACAGAAGAGGCGCATCGCATGAGTTGGCGCATGATGCTTAGGACAAGAAGCTCTAAGGTTCTAATCAAGGTGTATAATAAAACACAGGATAAACAATTTTATATAAACAAAGATGATTACCTGACACGAAAACAACAAAATATGTTGTCTAAACCCGACGGCATCTGGCAATTTTGCCAAAGATTAAAAAAAGAATATGCGGCAAAAGGCGATGATATTGAAATTTATGTGGATGCTAAAGTGAGTATAAACGGAGGCGCGTTTAAACCACTAATAGATAAAAATTTTGATATGGCTACTGCCGAATGGGATTACTTTTTTCATAACGATTGGGTGCTGTTGTATGAGGATGATTAAAAATAATGTGTATAATATTCATAAGTCAATTTTGTATTGGCTTTGAAAACAGTTTGGATTGAGTTTAGTTTTAAGCCCTGGATAAGTATAGTGATTTGAAAAATTTTTATCTTTAAAAATGCTTATGCTTGGATAATTAACCAATATGTTTTTATATGAAGAAAAAGCTTTTAATACTTCTAATCATTATAATTAGTTCTTGCACTACTTTAAGATTTCCAGTTGAACCAATTCAAGATGCCTACGACGATGTTAAATTAGATGAAATCTATATTTTAGATATTGGTCAACCTTTATTGACAACTGGAGTTTTACAATACTATAGTGCTATAGAAATTAAATCGATTGAAATTGAAAGAAGCCAAAGGAGATACTTTGATATAAAGCTAGGAGACGTTTTAGCATTATTGCTTGAGGATAAAAATAGAGAATATTATTTTGCTTTAAATGATAATGAACGTCTTAAAGGGATTTCTATTTCAAAGAAAGGTGAAGTTGTTCAAACTTTTAGAATGAATAATATGAGTAACTATCCACTTTTTGGTAATGTAACTAATTTCTCATTTGAGTATACTAAAACACCAAACTTGGATTGTAGAGATTGTTTCAAGCAAGAATTTGTGTATAATGGAAAAATTGGAAACAATTTAAAGTTTCTATATCGTGAATATAAAGATAGTATGATAAGAGCTTCTTTTAATCAAGAAATAAACTATAATCTAGATGATGGTAATATTGTTGGTTTTAAAGGTGCAAGAATTGAAGTTGTAGAGACAACGAATACTTCAATTACATACAAAGTGCTCAAAGGATTCGATTAATAAAAAATAGCAAGCGAAAGCTATAAGAATATTTAATTTTATAAGTAGTTTAAGGACTCAGCCTAAGACGTATTATATTATAAAAATTCTATTCTATAATAAGGTTTATAAAAAAAACCACTAAATTTCTTTAGTGGTTTTGGTGGAGCATATCGTCCCGAAGTCTCGGGAGAACCGAAGACCTCTTTAAAAAGTGGAGCATATCGGAGTCGAACCGATGACCTCTACGCTGCCAGCGTAGCGCTCTAGCCAGCTGAGCTAATGCCCCAAACTTTTGCAAATGTAAAGTTTTTAGAAGAATTTTAGATAAAAAAATAAATTTTATAATACTTTGCAACAAATTTTTTTCAATGCTATCAGATTTTTGGTTTAATCTTAAATTAGGTCTTTTTCATGTATTAGATTGGAATGCTTACGATCATGTGTTGTTTCTAATAGCACTCGTAGCCACTTGTAATTTCGAAAATTTTAAAAAAGTATTTTGGCTGGTCAGTGTTTTTACGATTGGCCACACTGTATCATTATGCTTAGCAGCTTTTGACATCGTTACTGTAGATGCAGGTCTTATTGAGTTTTTAATCCCTGTAAGTATTTTGTTTACAGCCTTTTACAATATTATTTTTTACAAAAAAAACACAAAATCTTCTAGTCTAAAAATGCTGTATGCCTTTACTTTATTTTTTGGATTAGTGCATGGTTTTGGATTCTCTTCCTATTTTAAAATGATTTCCACTTCTGCGGAAAATAAACTTTTAATGCTTATAGAGTTTGCATTAGGGGTTGAGTTATCTCAGCTCGTAGTAGTAGTTTTTGTGTTGATTATTGCTTTTATCGTCCAAAATATTTTCAATTTTTCAAAAAGAGACTGGGTTTTGGTAACGTCTTCAATCGTCATAGGCTTATGTCTTCCGATTCTTAAAGAAACATGGTTATTCTAAATACTTTATGAAAAGATAAGTGTTTGCAATAATTATTTTATATTAAATTTGATTTATATCAAATACATTTAGAATTCAAAGCTTGAAAAAACAAGAAAAATTTGATAGGGCCTATTTAAGAATGGCCAAAGAGTGGGCGAAATTGTCTCATTGTAAGCGTAAGCAAGTTGGGGCCATTATTGTAAAAGATAGTATGATTATCTCCGACGGATACAACGGCACGCCAAGTGGATTTGAAAACGACTGCGAGGATTGTAATGGCGACACAAAATGGTATGTTTTGCATGCAGAGGCAAACGCTATCACAAAAGTGGCTGCGTCTACACAATCCAGTAAAGGGGCAACATTGTATGTTACGCTGTCGCCATGTCGTGAATGTAGTAAGTTGGTACATCAGGCGGGTATTGTAAGAGTAGTATACCACAAGAAATACAAGGACGATTCCGGTCTTTCATTTCTTGTAAAAGCTGGAGTTGAAGTTATCCAAATTACTGATTTAAGTAATTAATTATGAAAAATGTTAAATTAATTTACGTTCCATTACTGTTAAGCATAGCTTGTGTGCTTGGCGTTTATATTGGATCATTCTTTAACATTTCAACCCCTTTTGATACCGCTTCAAGTTTTAGACAAAAACAAAAACTTAATACACTGCTTCAACTTATTGAAAACAAATATGTAGATGCTGTTAATACAGATAGCATCGTAGATGTTGCCATCGGGAACATCATAGAAGATCTAGACCCTCATACGATATACTTGCCAAAAGCAGAACTTGATGAAGAAAGCCAAAGCATGAATGGGAGTTTTGTAGGCATAGGCATAAGTTTTAATAAATATAATGATACACTTACCGTCATTAGAACCTTATCTAACGGGCCTAGCGAACGAGCAGGTATCAAATCAGGCGATAAAATCCTATTTGCTGATGGTATAGACTTAACAGGACCTTATGTTTCAAACGATTCTGTTATCAAACTCATCAAAGGTGTATCCAAAACTAAAGTCAACTTAAAAATAAAACGTCAGGGTGAAGCAGATTTACTCGATTATAATATTAAAAGAGAGGAAGTTACCTTAAAAAGCGTAGACGCCGGATTTATGCTTAACGACAGCACCGCTTATTTTAAAATTAATAGGTTTTCTAAGACGACTTACGACGAATTTATGGCTTATGCCAGAGATTTAAAATCTCAACAACCTAAAGAAGTCATTTTAGACTTAAGAAATAATGGTGGAGGCTATCTTAAACAAGCAGTAGATATAGTTGACCAATTTTTGCAGGATGACACACCTATTTTATATACGGAAGATAGAAGTAATAACAGGACAGGGACTTATGCGACGTCTAGTGGGGTATTTTTAGATTCTAAAATTACTGTTCTGATAAATGAAAAGTCTGCATCTGCAAGCGAAATTATTGCCGGTGCCATCCAGGATAACGATAGAGGCTTAATTGCTGGTCGGCGTTCGTTTGGAAAAGGATTGGTCCAGCGTACAATGCCTCTTGGAGACGGAAGTGCCGTAAGAATGACAATCGCGCGCTATTACACACCAACTGGCCGCTCTATCCAACGTTCTTATAGCGATGGTAGAGAAGATTACTACGATGATTACCTCAATCGTTACGTCAATGGTGAATTACAATCTAAAGATAATATCGAAACCATAGATTCCTTAGCCTATAAAACGCCCAATGGCAAAATTGTATACGGCGGTGGTGGCATAATCCCTGACGTATTTATACCCAAAGACGACAACAGCGTACATGTAGACATGTCTGATATGTTCGAAGCGGGTATTTTAGATAAGTTTATTTTTGACGAACTAGAAAAAGACAGACCTTTTTATAATGACATTAAAGTAGACGACTTCATGTCTTATTTTATGGTGAGCGATAATATGGTAGTTTCGTTTTCCGACTATCTAAAAAGTTTTAACATCAACATTAACGAGTTTAAATTTTCTAAACCAGTCATCAGAACGTTTCTGAAAGCAACAATTGCACAACAGCTGTATGGCACAGACGAAGCTTACAAAGTAATTGTTCAGGAAGATAAAATGATTAAAACTCTAATGGATAATAAAAGAATAGTAGACTAATCTTTTCCTTTTATTATTATTACAAACTCTCCTTTTGGTTTTTTTGATTCATACATTTTCAAATGAAAATCTATACTTCCATAAGTCACTTCTTCATAAATTTTACTCAGTTCCCTGGATATACTAATTAGCCTGTCTTCTCCTAAGTATTCTTTCAAATCTTTAAGTGTTTTAAGCAACTTATAAGGCGATTCGTATAATATGATAGAGCGTTCTTCCTCTTTTAGGAGTTCCAAACGTTTTTTTCTATGTTTTTTGGGCGGCAAAAAGCCTTCAAAAACAAATCTGTCGTTTGGTAAGCCACTCATCACCAAAGCCGGTACAAATGCAGTAGCACCGGGCAGGCAAGTTTGCGGCACATTGTGCTCCATGCATGCTCTTGAAAGTAAAAAACCCGGGTCCGAAATACCCGGTGTGCCTGCGTCAGTAATGAGAGCGATATTTTCACCTTGTTGTAATCTTTTAATTATGTCATCGGTTAATTTATGCTCGTTGTGCTGATGGTACGAAAGCATTGGGGTTTCGATGTTATAATACTTCAAGAGTTTTCCACTTACTCGAGTGTCTTCAGCAAGGATTACATCTACTTCTTTTAAGGTTTCTACACTCCGATAGGTTATATCTTTCAGATTTCCTATCGGAGTTGGGACAAAATAAAGCATTATTCGAATTTCTTTTCTATCAAATGCAGCAATCTATTTGCTGTCTCTTCCTTGTCTTTCCAATGCGTATATTTTTCTTGAATTCTCACATTCAAAAAATCTTTCACTTCTTCGATGGTCCTTAAAGCATTTATGTGTTTAATAAAGTCTTCGTAGTCTTTAGAGTCTCCTAAAAACAGATTTTTCACAAAAGACAGCCTGTCATTTAATCCAATTTTTAAATCTTTATTTAGCTTATCGTTCAGGGATTTTTTATTGCTGCTAAACAAGTCTTTTGTACGTTGCGGCTTGTTGTCATCAAGATTGGTTACGTCGTTATCCTCTTTAGATTGAGCTTTATCTTCTTTCTTTTCATCACTTTCATTTTCTTTTTTGTTTTCAGGTTCCTCAGGCGTATTATCTTTTGCTTCTTCGGAATGCTTTGCGGGTTCAAAATCCGGTAGATTATCAAAGTGAACGCTAAAGTCTTCAAGATTTACGATGTTCTTGTCTTCATCTTTATCTTCTTCCTTCGCGTGTTCTTCAGTTTTAGAACTCTCAATAGGTTCGTCAAACATCTGATCTACGAGCTGAGTTTCTATAGGCATTTGAGACACAATGTCTTTTATTTTTTCCGTATTATGCTCATAAATGGCTTCTTCGTTGTATTCTGTGCCGTCAGGATAACTCAAATTTTCTGTGTGCTCCAGTCTAAAATCCTTTTGAATAGATTTTTCGATTTCATGTTTTCCTATGGTTGGTTTAAGGCCCTCAAAATGCTTTTCGGCAAAAGAGAGAATCGACAATTTTTCATATAGAATAGCTGCTTCTTCTTTGAGTTCGTGAATATCAGCTCTATTTCTTAATTTTAAAATTCTATGTGCCAGACTCATTAATTCGTCTTCTAAGACTTTCTTCATTTTTCTTTTTTTACTAGGTTTTTAAAGCTTTATTTTTACTAATTTTAACGACCTAAAATTAATGAAATTGTTTTTTACTTATCTATAAAAAAATAAAATGTTTCTAGAAAATAATGTAAATCATGAAGAAAAATTTGGCTGGATAGAGGTGATCTGCGGAAGCATGTTTTCTGGAAAAACCGAAGAGCTTATTAGAAGGTTGAAACGTGCGAAATTTGCAAAACAAAAAGTTGAAATATTTAAGCCTCAGATAGATACGCGTTATGATGAAGAGCATGTCGTTTCTCATGACGAAAATCTAATTCATTCTACACCGGTCCCGTCTGCAAGTAATATTCCGCTTTTGGCTGATGGTTGCGACGTTGTCGGCATAGACGAAGCACAATTTTTTGACGATGAGATTGTAAATGTATGCAACAATTTGGCGAATAGCGGCGTAAGAGTCATCGTTGCGGGATTAGATATGGACTTTAAAGGCAAGCCATTTGGACCTATGCCAAACCTTATGGCTACAGCAGAATATGTGACCAAAGTCCATGCAGTATGTACTAGAACCGGTAATCTCGCACAATATAGCTTTAGAAAATCTTCTAATAATAATCTCGTTGTTTTAGGTGAAACAAATGAATATGAGCCTCTTAGTCGAGCAGCATACTACAAGGCCATTCGAGAAGAACACAATTAAAATACATAAGAAGCTATTACAAAATGCTCCTAAAAACTATTTAATGGATCATAACTTTGAAACTTATTTAGAAATTGATCTTTCGTCAATTACACATAATTACAACCTTATAAAAAGCCATCTTAAGCCTAATACTAAAATAATGGCAGTTGTAAAATCTAATGCCTATGGCTCTGATGTAGAGCAGGTAAGCCTGCGCCTTCAGGATATTGGTATAAACTGCTTTGCTGTAGCATATGCAGAAGAAGCCGTGGCCTTAAGGAATTTTGGAATTACAAAGCCTATTTTGGTATTCTATCCTCAAAATAAAGATTTTGACGATCTTATAAAATTCAATATCATTCCTAGTGTGTATGGATTTGAATTTTTAAGTTTTATACATTATAAGATTAAATCGGCAGGAATAAAGTCTTTCCCAATTCATTTGAATATTAATTCGGGGATGAATAGACTTGGGTTTGATTTTAAGGATTTTCCGGAAGTAGAATCCTATCTAAAGCTAAACAAAGCATTGTCTTTAACTGGAATGTTTTCCCATTTCTCGGCAGCAGGAATGCAAGAAGAAAAGGCATTCTCCTATCAACAGATTGATAAGCTAAAAGCAGCACTAGCCTTTTTTGACAATTATAAAGCAGAAGGTTTTATAAGCCATTTGAGTAACTCTAGCGGTTTGATTAATTTTCTTGAAGCAGATATGGACATGATTCGTATTGGAATTGCTTTATACGGTTATGGTAAAGAGTCTTCTAGTAGCCAATTAACACCTATGTCTACTTTAAAGACAAAAATCCTGCAAATGCGATGGTTAGAGGTCGGCGAATCTGTTGGTTACGATAGAAAATTTAAAGCAGAGAAAAAAACAAAAGTGGCCACAATTCCTTTAGGTTATGCCGATGGGATTTCCAGAATATTTGGTAATTACAACGCGAAAGTCAAAATAAATGGCCATCTTGTCCCCATTATCGGCAATGTCTGTATGGATACGATAATGCTGGACGTGACAGATGTAGATTGCAATGTTAGAGACGAGGTTATCATTTTTGGAAAGACTCATCCAATCACAGAATTCGACTTTAAAAAGCTAAGTATACCTTACGAGATGATGTGCAGAATACCTAAGAGAATTCCTCGTGTATTTGTTTAGAAATAATTATCATTAAAGTTGAATTTTAATGATTTCACTAAAACTTCAATTTAAACTATCAACAAGATGAGATTTCACACAAGAAAATGGATAAAACCAGAAGATTTAAACCCAAATAACACATTATTTGGAGGAAGACTTTTGGAATGGATAGATGAAGAATCAGCGCTATATGCTTGCATTCAGTTGGAAAATTATCGCGTAGTCACCAAGTATATTTCTGAGATAAATTTTGTAAGCTCTGCTAAACAAGGTGAGATTGTAGAAATTGGGATAGAAGTTGTTAAGTTTGGGAAATCTTCTTTAACGCTTAAATGTGAAGTAAGAAACAAAATGACAAGACAAACCATTATAAAAGTGGATAGAATTGTGATGGTTAATCTTGATGAAAACGGAAATCCCAAACCACACGGTAAAACCGAAGTAGAGTTTGTAAAGGATAGGTTATAGGCCCCCTAAATCCCCCGAGGGGGACTTTTTATTCGCAGACTTTTTGTTTTGGAATGCGCAAGCGCATTGGGTTTTGAATGGTTTAGACAATTTTAGTGTTTTTATTAATGATAGGCACCACATAGATTCATTGCTACATTAATACATTGCTATATTTTTAAATTAATCCATTGTTAAATTTGCATACCTTCAAGCCCATCCCATTCGCCATCAATTTTATACACTTCAAACCTTGAAAAGAGTTCCTCTTTGTACCAATTGTATTGTCTTGTCATTTTTACGGCTTGTGCATGTTCTTGGCTGGAGTAGGCGTAGGCTTTTGCGCTATCTAAGGAGTCCCATATACTTAATGTAGCCATCTCCCAAATAGGAAACTCACCAAACCCTTTAGTGTAAAGTAAGCCTTTAGCCTTTTCGATAGCGGTTTGCGTATGCGGCACGTATTTCCAGAACCGCTTTAATTCACTGGTTTTTATACTTGCTCTGGTAATAATAGCAATCGCTTTTGGTCTTGTGCTTAATGTTTTAGATTTAATAAATGGTTTTTGATTAGACCACAAGCCATGCGCTGCTATAGACTTTAAATACAGTTTGCAAAGTTGAATGCTGTGTTTATTGTATTTTTTTATTAAATCTGAAGACTCAAAAAAGGCATTAGCCGATTCTTCATTTGCCCAGACTTGCAGTAGGGCATAGGTAGACCAGTCCGGCTGGGGTTTAAACCCATCTTTGCCACTGCCTAAAAGCTTGTAAAACCTTAAGCCTTCTATACCAGTAAGGTAAGACTTAGCGAATTGCATCATGCTTAGCGCCCAAAATTTGTTTTGAAAGCCATTATATTTCAGTAAGGTTATTGTTGTAATTTCTCCCATCAGGTCAAAAATAACAGATTTGCGCTTAAATGTTGTTCCAATGAAATAGCCTTATGATTTAATTAGATATTAATTCGATAAGAATGACGGTTACTAAAACATTTGCGTAAAAAATTTGTTTAAAACTTTACAATAACTTAACCTACTTTATTGTCCTTAGCATGAGTTGTTGTAGTTATTTTGCACCCGTAAAATTAAATAATTTAACATGAAAAAACTTTTACTTTTATTTATGCTGATTTCCGGCTTAGGCGTTTATGCGCAGGGTGTGACAACATCCTCTATAAACGGTAAGATTACAGATCCTGCCGGAGAACCGTTGTTCGGAGCAAACATTGTTGCTGTCCATGGCCCTACTGGAACGAAGTATGGTGTCGTATCAGATTTTGATGGTTACTACCGTATTTCTAACATGCGTGTTGGTGGACCTTACAAAATCGAAATTAGTTATGTCGGATTTGCTACAAGAACATTCGACAACGTATACCTACAATTAGGTAACGACGAGAAGATTAGTGTTACTCTCCAGGAGGAAGCTGATCAATTAGACGAAGTAGTGATTACTGCTACTGTAGATGGGATTTTCGATTCTCGTAATAAAGGGTCTAACACCAACATTACCAACAGAGAAATCCTTAACATGCCGTCTGCTACTCGTTCTTTAGGAGATTTTATCAGACAAACTCCGGAAGCACAGGTAACTGAAAATGGTTCAATTGCTATTGGCGGACAAAACAACCGTTACAACGCCATCTATATAGACGGTGCTGTAAACAACGATGCTTTTGGTCTTGCTAATACAGGTACGAATGGTGGTCAGACCGGTGTAGATCCAATTTCTATCGATGCGATCGAATCCTTCCAGATTAACCTGGCCCCTTTTGATGTTAAGCAATCCGGTTTTGCAGGTGGTTCTATCAACGCGATTACACGTTCCGGTACTAACGAATTTGAAGGTTCTGCTTACTATTACTTAAGAAATCAGTCTTTAGCCGGTAAAACGCCTACTGCTGTAAGCGAGGAGAACAGAGAAAGATTAGACGACTTTACAGCTCAACGTTGGGGAGTTAGAATAGGTGGTCCAATTATTGAAAATAAATTATTCTTCTTCGTAAACTACGAAAGACAGGATGATGAAACACCACAACCATTTAACTCAGACTTATATGAGGGTGATTCTTCAATAAGCCAGATAAACGACCTAAGACAAGGCTTAATTGACAGATTTGGTTACAATCCAGGTGTTTTTGATAACAACCCGGAACAATTAGTAAGTGATAAATTAATTACTAGAATAGACTGGAACATTAACGACAAAAACTCGTTAACTTTTAGAAACTCTTATGTTGATGCAGAGAGCACAAGCCCTAACTCCAGTAACAACAGAAGTATAAACTTTACTGGTAGAGGTGTATTTTTCCCATCCAGAACAAACTCTACTACTTTAGAATGGAGTACAACTAACGGGTCTAACATTTCTAACAACTTAATTGTTGCTTATACAGATGTATTAGATGATAGAGATCCGGTTGGAAATCCTTTCCCTGCAGTACAAATTCAAGATGGTAGAGGAAACATCTTCTTTGGTTCTGAGCCTTTCTCTACAGCAAACTTATTAGAGCAAAAAATCTTAAACATTACTAACAATTTTGAATATTCTAAAGGACGTCACAAGTTTACTTTTGGTGGTAACTTTGAGCGTTTTGACATGAAAAACGTATTCTTCAGACAAAACTTTGGTCAGTACAGATTTTTCAACTTAGATGATTTCAATACGTATTTAGATAATGATGCAACTAACGATGCTGCAGTAAGATTCTTCGACTTTGGATATTCTTTACAAGGTGGCGTTGGTGATAATTCAGCCGGTGCTGCAGAGTTTGTATATTCTCAACTTGGATTCTATGTACAGGACGATGTAGACTTAACAGACAACTTTAAGTTTAGCATTGGTTTACGTATAGATGTACCATTCTTTGAAGATGGTTTAGGAAACGACGACTTCAACACAAGAACTGTTGGACTTCTTGAAGCTGCAGGAAAAGATTTACAAGGCGCAAGAGTTGGTAAGCCAATCGATAGCCAGGTACACTTTGCTCCAAGATTTGGATTTAACTGGGATGTATTTGGAGACAAAACGACTCAGGTAAGAGGTGGTGCAGGTATCTTTACTTCACGTATTCCTTTAGTATGGCCGGGTGGTGCGTATAACAACAATGGTGTTACTGCTGGCTTTATAGACGAAAGAGTTTTTGATGGCGACGTGTTCTTCAACCCTGATCCTTTTACACAAGGAACTAATCCAGGTTTTGGAAATGGTGCTGCTCCTAATTCTGGTGCTGTTGGTGGACAAATCGACATATTCGCCCCGGATTTCAAATTACCTCAAGTAGCTAAATTTAACTTAGCTGTAGATCAAAAATTACCAATCTGGGGCTTAATCGCTTCTGGAGAGTTTTTGTACACAGACATTATGAACAATGTTCAGTATGAAAACTTAAACATCGGTGGTCCTGTTGGTACCTTAAATGGTGCAGACAATCGACCATATTACAGCAGAAGTTTAATCGATGATACATACTCAAGTATTTACTTAGGAACAAACACAAGCGAAGGTTATGCTGTAAATTATACTGTAAAATTAACTAAGCCTTTTGCTAACGGATTTACCGGTCAGGTAGCTTATACATATGGTGATTCTTATAATGTGTTTGAAGGAACATCTTCTCAAAACTCTTCTCAGTGGAGAAATATTGCAACTGTTAATGGTAAAAACGCTCAGACTGGAGCTCAGAGATCTCAGTTTGCTTTAGGTTCAAGAATCATGGCAAATGTGTCTTATGAGTACGAGTGGAATGAAAATGTTAAGAGTACAATTGGTTTATACTACAACGGACAACAAGGTAACCCGTTCTCTTACACTTACGATGCTGACAACGAATTGTTGTTAGGTGATGACTCTAGAGACAATGCCTTAATCTATATTCCAAGAAATGCAACTGAAATCAACCTAGTTCCTATAGTTGATGGCGATGGAAACGTTCAAGTAACTGCAGCTGAGCAGTGGGCTGCTTTAGATAGCTACATCAACAGTAGCGATTACTTAAGCGAAAGAAGAGGACAATATGCTGAAAGAAATGGCCAGTTTGGTCCATGGAACCACATTATAGACTTGAAATTCTTACAAGACTTTAGCTTAAACTTCAACGACAAGAAGCACACGTTCCAGTTATCTTTCGATATCTTTAACTTCAACAACTTCTTGAACAAAGATTGGGGTGTTAGAGAATTCACTCCGGATATCGAGTTGATAGAAACTGTTTCAGGTGGTCCAGACCCTGAATTTATCTTCGATGTTGACAACTTTACAACAGAAGCTGAAGAAGCAATTGTAGACGACAGAGGATTCTTCTCTTCAAGATGGCAAATGCAAGTTGGTTTAAGATATATCTTTAACTAATCTTACAATACCAATCATAATTTAACCCTGACCAAACGGTCGGGGTTTTTTTATGAAGTTAATTCTTTGAGAATAAGATGTCTTACTTGTAAATTTAAATGTCGTTTATCCTTTAGCGTTAAGCCCTCTGTGCTTACAAAGGGTAATACTTTGGCTCTTAACCTGCCGGGTCCACCACTAAAAAAGGTGTAAGAGAATTTCTTTTTATTGTCGTAAAATACAATAGGAACAATAGGGATTTGGTGGTTTATAGCTAAACGAAAAGCTCCATCTCTAAACGTATCTAAAACGATACTTTCATCATCAGGAACACCACCTTCAGGAAAAATACAAACACTCAAACCTTTATTTAATCGGTCCTGCGCTTGCTGATATACAGAGTGACGACTGGAGGCGTTTCCTCTATCTACCAATATACAGGTACGCTTATAGAAAAAACCAAAAATGGGGAGTTTGGCTAGTTCTTTTTTACCTACAAATACAAAAGGATTTTTCGATAAGTACAGCATCATCATGATGTCTATCATGCTTACATGGTTGGACACTAACACATAGCTTTTGTCTTTTAGTATTTTTTGGTCGTAGCTCAGCTTTGGGATAAAGCCCATGCCAAACAAAATTAGTGTGGCCCATATTCTGGCAATTTTAAAAAAGAAAGGATACCAGGATTCTTTTAAAATCGAAATAATTAGTATAGGAAACATCAGAATTATGATCGCTACGACTAGTGTATAAAACCAAATTCTCCAAAATAAGATTAAAACGTTTCTTAATAATTTCATATCGTGCCAAAAGTAATAAAAAGAATGATTAGAAACATTTTTGCAAAAAATCTATTCAATTTAAATATAGAACGACATAATAGGGCATATTTTTTATTGGAATAGTTATAAGACTTATCTTTGAAATAAAAAATTTATGTCCAGAATTTTAACGGGTATACAAAGCACAGGAACACCTCATTTAGGCAATCTGCTAGGAGCAATAATTCCGGCTATACAAATGGCTAATAGCCCTAAAAATGAGTCTTTTCTGTTTATTGCCGATATGCATTCGCTTACGCAAATTAAAGACGCACAGACATTAAAAGACAATACATTACATACGGCAGCTACATGGCTGGCTTTTGGTTTAGATACGTCTAAAACCATATTTTACAGACAAAGCAGAATCCCACAGGTTACGGAATTAACCTGGTACCTTAACTGTTTTTTCCCTTACCAGCGGTTAACTCTCGCACATTCTTTTAAAGACAAAGCCGATAGACTGGAGGATGTAAATTCTGGTTTGTTTACCTATCCAATGCTCATGGCTGCAGACATATTATTATACGACGCAGAAATTGTTCCTGTAGGCAAAGACCAGTTGCAACACTTGGAAATGACAAGAGATGTCGCTTCACGTTTTCATGCACAAATGGGAGAAACCTTTGTCTTGCCCGAACCAAAAATTAATGAAGAAAGTCAACTCATCATCGGAACAGATGGCGAAAAAATGAGTAAATCTAAAGGCAATACCATCAACATTTTCTTGCCGGATAAAAAGCTAAGGAAAACCATCATGGGAATCAAAACCGATAGTACGCCTCTGGAAGAACCAAAAGATCCGGATACGTGTAATGTTTTTCAATTGTATTCCTACTTAGCTACAAAAGAACAACTAGAAAGCCTTAGAGAAAAATACCTTGCAGGCGGCTTTGGCTATGGCCATGCTAAACAAGCTTTGTTCGAATTAATTATTGAAACCTTTAAGGCAGAAAGAGAAAAATTTAATCATCTTATTCAAAATCCGGGAGAAGTAGAAAGTGCGCTACAAGTCGGAGAGGCCAAAGCAGCCGAAGTAGCCAACGAGGTTCTGGAACGTGTAAGACAAAAATTAGGCTATACATCATGAGAAAAACAGCATTAATTACAGGGGCTTCGTCGGGTTTAGGAAAAGAATTTGCGAAACAACTCGCCAACAAAAATTATAATCTTGTGGTTGTCGCAAGACGTGAAAGCTTATTAGTTGAACTAAAACGCACTTTAAGTAATGTTAAAGTAAAAGTGTATACTGCCGATTTAACCTCCGAAAATGCCATAGATCAACTATTGAAATTTTTAGCAGACGAGAAAATTCAAATAGACGTCCTTATAAATAATGCCGGTTTTGGAGACTATGCCCGTTTTGATCAGGCCAATATTGGTAAACTTCAAAACATGATAGATTTGAATATCAAAGTACTTACAGATTTGATGTATTATATAGGTAACCAGATGTTACGCCGTCAATCGGGATATATTTTAAATGTTGCCTCTACGGCTGCCTTTCAGCCAGGCCCGATGATGGCAACCTATTTTGCGACCAAGCATTATGTGCTTGCTTTGTCTGAGGCGGTGGCGCACGAATGGAAAGCCGAAGGTATAAAAGTCTGTGCGTTATGTCCCGGCGCCACTCAAACCGAATTTTTTGATCACGCCGACATGTATAATTCTAAAATGCTGAAGACACTTAAGTTACCTTCTGCAGAAAACGTAGCCAAATTTGGCTTGGATGCTTTGTTTAAAGGCAAAAGAGTCGCCATACATGGATTTTTAAATAAGGTTTTGGTATTTATCGGTCGCTTAGCACCAAGAAATGCAATCACTGCTTTAACCGCTAAGGCTTTGGAGAAATAGTAGTTAAGTATGTAAGTTTATGAGTTTATAAGTTTAAAATATAGTATAATATTTAATATCAAAAATGAAAAAAAATGTTCTTGGTACCGAATTAAAGACTTGTTCCTTAGATCCGTTAACCGGCGCAAAACGCGATGGTTTTTGTTCTTATGACAAAAGAGATCCAGGCTTGCATATCGTCGCTGCTCAGGTAACGCAAGGGTTCTTAGACTATAATAAAGCTCAGGGCAACGACTTAATCACTCCAAAACCCCAGTGGCAGTTTCCCGGACTAAAACCAGGCGATTGGTGGTGCGTCTGCATGGGTGTCTGGCTAAAAAGTAAAGCTGCAGGTTATCCATTATATATCAATTTGGAAGCTTGTGACGAGAAGGTTCTGGATTACGTTAGTCTTCAAGAGCTTAGGGTTTGGGATTATAGGAATAAAAACTAAATTATTCCTTGATTTTAAGCCAATACATCCGCTCTTCGAAGTCTTTGACTTCGAAGCTATTATATACACTTAAATCCAGTAAGGGCAGGATTGGTCAACA
>CAYNCI010000003.1:0-109874 GCA_964396065.1 uncultured Mesohalobacter sp.
GGGATATTCAGCAGAAAGCAGCATCAGGCGATAAAGAATGTCAGATCGCTTTAGATATCAATACGTATAGAATAAAGAAATACATTGGTGCCTATGCGGCAGTACTTAACGGTCTTGATGCCATAATTTTTACTGCCGGAATTGGTGAAAACAGCAGTGTAATTCGAGAAATGGTTTGTCAAGACATGGATTTTTTGGGTATAGAAATCGATTTGGCTAAAAATGATAATTTAGATACTCATATTTCAGATATAAGTACTGAACATGCTAAAGTTAAAGCATTGGTTATTCCTACTAATGAAGAATTAGAGATTGCAAAGCAAGCACATATTTTAATTAAATAGAGGATTTTTTTAAATTTCAATTACGTTTTAGTATGTAATGGTTTTATGAAATTTCAATTCAACTTTGGCGAGGATGCTGGCTATTTTTTTTCCGGAATTTCCTTTTCCATAGATTGAAGACGATTCGTACGAATTACCCATTTGGAGCTGTATAGCTTTTTGTATGTCGTCAGAGTCATGTTTTACGTCTATGACATTTTTAGCGCGAAGTCTTCTGTATTGTCTATTTCCTATATTTACTACAGGCACAGAAAGATAAGACGCCTCTCTTATACCAACACTTGAATTGCCAACTAAGCATTTAGAAAAGAAAATTAACTCTAAAAAATCCTCGCTTGTCATGTTTTTGAAGAAGTGTACATGTTCTAATTTGTGGTACTCTCTGTAAGCACGGATACCAGTTGAAGTCCCATCTGCTCCGGCATCGATATTAGGCCAAAACCAAAATGTTGGAATCTGTAGTCTATTTATGGCTTCTAAAGTGCTTTCTATTTGAGTACGACTTTCACTTATTTGTGTGGTGTTCGGGTGTTGCATCACTACAATATACCCTTTATTATAATCTGGATATTTACCAACACCGCCGTATTTTTCATAAGGATCAAAGGATAATTTTGCCATTTTCTTAATGTCAACGGCCAAATCTATCGAAGGACAACCCGTATTAAAAATAGATTGTTCTTCTTCGCCAAGTTTTAAAACCCTGTTATAAGCATCTTCGGAGGCAACAAAATGGTAGTCAGAGAGTTTAGTAATGGCATGCCTGACTTTTTCATCAATATTTCCTGTGACTTCACCACCCTGAATATGCGCTAGTGGAATGTTGAGATAAGAAGCTGCTATAGCAGTTGAAATGGTTTCAAACCGATCTGCAACGCTTACAACCACATCTGGTTTAAGGTTTTCAAATACGCCTGATAATTCTAAAATGCCTAAACCTGTCGTCTTAGCGGCAGCAGTTGTATTTTCGCCTTCTAAAACACTAAAAACTTTTGCAGTAACTTCAAAACCATCTTTTTCTATAAATTCAACTGCAGAGCCATATCTTGAGAGCAATGCAGACGCCGCTACAACAAGCTGCAATTCCAGTTCGGGATGATTTTTTATAGCAATCAATACAGATTTTACTCTGCTATACGATGGCCTTGCCGTCACAACTACACATATTTTTCTGGACATCAGTTGAAAAAAATTATGCTTAAAAATAGAGTTTTTGATTTTAATAGTATTTACCTTTCTTAAGTTTTTGTCTATATTTAAATATTTCTAAAAATCAATATCATGTTTACAATTGCTGAAATTGGACAAGCTCACGACGGCAGTCTCGGAATGGCACATGCGTATATAGAGGCTTTGGCTAAGACAGGTGTTAGTGCCGTAAAATTTCAATTGCATATTGCCAAAGCAGAAAGTAGTATTCATGAACCGTTTAGAATAAAGTTTAGTCCACAAGACAGCACGCGTTTTGAGTATTGGAAAAGAATGGAGTTTACATTAGACCAATGGCTATCTTTAAAACAACATTGCGATGATGTCGGCGTAGAATTTATAGCATCGCCGTTTAGTAATCTGGCAGTAGATTGGCTAGAGAAGATGGGAGTGAAGCGCTATAAAATAGGCTCCGGAGAAGTGAATAATTTTTTGCTTTTAGAGAAAATATCCCGAACCGGAAAACCTGTAATCCTATCATCTGGCATGAGTGCTTTACATGAGCTGGATTCTTCTATTGCATTTTTAAAAGATAAGAGCATTGATGTGTCAATCTTACAATGCACAACCTCATATCCCACCACACCGGAAAATTATGGGTTAAATGTCATAAAAGTCCTAAAAGAGCGATATCAAATTCCTGTTGGGTTTTCAGACCATTCTGGAAAGATTACGGCCGGCATAGCTGCTGCAAGTTTAGGCGCAGAACTTTTAGAATTTCACGTTGCCTTTTCTAAACAACAGTTTGGTCCTGACAGCTCTTCATCCTTGACTATAGAAGAAGTGAAATCCCTAGTAGAGCATGTCGACATAGTCGAAACAGCTTTACAACATCCTATGGATAAAACGACTAACGTAAACTTCCAACATCTTAAAAGCATTTTTGAGAAATCTTTGGCGGTAAATAAAAACTTGAAAAAAGGTCATATTTTGACTTTTGATGATTTAGAAGCCAAAAAACCCAAAGGACATGGCATTAGTCCTGAAAATTATAAACAGGTGATTGGTAAATCCCTAAGAGGCAATAAAGAAGCATGGGATTTTTTGAAAGACGAGGATTTGGAATAAAAAGAAGCTCTCTCAAAACACTTATAAACGTCATTCTGAGCGCCCGCCTAAAATTTCGGGCAGGCAGTCGAAGATTTTATTGTATTGACAATCAACACATTTTGACTTCTCTCTCCCGAGACTTCGGGAGTGACAACTAGTTAAGAAATTTAGTTTTGAGACAGCTTCGAGACCTATTAATGATGTATTTATTTAGTTTTTAGCACCTCTGGCATTTTTGCTTTAAATCTTTCAAAACGTGGGTTAGACACGTTTCGGATGTACGCATTGTTAGGGTGTTTCTTCTTGTAGTCCTGATGGTATTCTTCTGCATACCAGAATTTTTCAAAAACTTTTACTTCCGCAGCTATGGGTTTATTGTATTTAGGTTGTAGTTGTTTTATAGCATTGTCTATAATTTCTTTTTCTTGGTCATTAGAATAAAAGATAATAGAACGGTATTGGCTTCCGATATCAGGTCCCTGGCCATTAACTTGAGTAACATTCTGCGAGGCAAAATATACATCTACCAAAGTTTTAAAACTTACAATATTAGGATCGTAAATTACTTTTACCGCCTCTGCATGACCTGTTTTACCTGTGTTACTTTGTTCGTATGTAGGGTTTTCGGTATGGCCGCCGGAATAACCGGAAACCACCTCTTTAACTCCCTTTACACTTTCGTAAACAGCTTCTACACACCAGAAACAGCCACTTGCAAAGTAGGCAAATTCATAACCTTGCTGCTCATAATCAACAGTGTTTTTTAAAACAGGTTTTTTGGCTTTGGAATTACAGGCAAAACTAATATTACAAATTAATAGGGCAACAAGTATTTTTTTCATAACTATTTTTTTATCAAATTTATGTCTTAGTAGGTTGTGTTTATTTTATAGGATTGTTAAAACCTTATTTTTTAAACAATATTTATAAAAAATAAAAGCCGCTTCAAAATTGAAACGGCTTTGGAGTAGTTTATAGAATGCAAAAACTTACATGTTTTGAAATATTTTGTGCATTCTTTCTTCTTCTTCTCTTGCTAATTCTTGGTCAACAAGAATTCTTCCGCTATGTTCGTCGGTTAAGATTTTTCGGCGTGCAGCAATTTCAACCTGAACTTGCGGTGGAATAGTAAAGAAAGAACCACCTGAAGCTCCTCTTTCTATAGTAACAACAGCTAAACCATTTTTAACATTGTTACGGATTCTAGTGTAAGCTTTTACAAGTCTTTCCTCAATACTGGATTTAATTTTTTCAGACTCTTCAGCAAGTGCTTTTTCTTCTTTTTCTGTGTCTTTTAAGATATCTGCTAATTCAGATTTTTTATGGTCAAGGTGTACTTTTTTGTCATCCAAATTAGATTTTGTTTGTTCAAGTACTTCTTTTTTATGCTCCGACTGTGCATAAAATTCACGAATATGCTTCTCAGCTAATTCTATTTCAAGTTCTTGATATTCAATCTCTTTGGATAGCGCATCGTACTCTCTGTTATTTCTTACCTTTTCTTGCTGCTTTTTGTATTTTTTAATACGATCTTCAGTTTCGCTAATAAATAACTTTTTAGACTTAATGTTTGTTTCTATCTCTTCTAAAGAAGCCTCCATTTTTTCAAGTCTTATTGATAGTCCAGCTACTTCGTCCTCAAGATCTTCAACCTCAAGAGGTAATTCACCTCTCATGTTTTTTATTTCGTCTATTCTGGAATCTACAAGTTGTAAATCGTATAAAGCTCTAAGTTTTTCTTCTACGCTTATGTCTTTCTTTTTTGCCATAATCAATAATAATGAACAGGATTTGTGTTTGTCTTTGATAAAATGATTGCAAAATTAGTGAATTTTTCATTAATAAAAGTATATAACAAATCTTTTGTATACTGTTCACTTTCAAAATGACCGATATCTGCCAGAAGAATTTTTCCCTCTGCCTTAAAAAAGTCGTGGTATTTTAAATCTGCAGTAACGTAAGCATCAGCTTTTTGCCGAATAGCATCTTTTATGGCGAAAGCGCCGCTTCCACCTAAAACTGCAACTTTTTTTATGGGCTTATTTAAGTTGGCAGAATGACGAATAACCGGTGTTTTGAAAGTACTTTTTAGCTTTTCGAAAAATTCTTTCTCAGATAGGGCATGCTCCCAGGATCCAAGCATACCTAAACCAATCTGTTGATTTTTATTCTCCAAAGTTTCGATTTCATATGCTACTTCTTCGTATGGATGACTCGTAAACAACGTTTTTAAAACTTTTGCTTCTAAGTGTTTCGCAAAAGTTATGTTGAGTTGTATTTCCTTTTCAAAATGAGTTTTGCCTTTTTCGCCATACACCGGGTTGGAATTTTCATTGCCTTTAAAACTTCCTAAGCCCTTGAGGTTAAAACTGCAATTGGAATAGTTGCCAATTTGTCCAGCACCGGCTTTAAATAATTGTTCTCTCACAAATTCTGCTTTATCCTCAGGGACATAAGTGGTCAATTTTTTAATAGTTCCTTTTTGAGGAATGAGAATTTCTGGATTTTTTAAGCCTAGCTTTTGGCAAATCATGGCATTTACGCCATGCATGGCATTGTCTAGCGCGGTATGTATAGCATAAATAGCTATATCATTTTTTATGGCTTTTATAACACTTTTATTAACATAATCTGTTGGATTTAAGGCTTTTATTCCTGAAAAAATGATGGGATGGAAGCACAAGACTAAGTTGCAATTATGGTCAATAGCTTCTGCAATAACATCTTCGGTAGCGTCTAAACTTACTAAAACGCCTTTAATTTCTTCTTCAGCATCACCTACGATGAGGCCGACATTGTCAAAATCTTCAGCATAATCAAGAGGTGCATAGTTGTATAAATGATGTGTAAATTCTCTGATCTTCATAAATGATTTGATTTTATTGTAAAATTAAAAATTATACTTTCGTACATCCTTATTGGAATACTTTTATTTCAAGATTTATTTTCAATATAATGAAATACCTAAAATGGCTTTTATTTCCTTTTTCCTTACTGTATCATATGATAGTAAGTCTAAGAAACTGGTGTTATGATTCAGGTTACTTTTCGGTCTATCAGCCACCTGTAAAGACTATTTGTGTGGGGAATTTGAGTGTTGGCGGTACCGGAAAATCACCTATGATAGAATATTTGATTAGACAGTTTTCAACCAGTTACAATATAGCTGTTTTAAGTCGCGGATACAAACGTAAAACCAAAGGCTGTGTCGAAGTGCAACCCACTATGACAGTTGCAGAAGTAGGGGATGAGCCGCTTCAATTTAAAAAGAAGTTTAACGACATTAAAGTTTTTGTTGAAGCCAATCGAACCTATGGAATAAAAACCATACTTAACACCTATCCTGAAGTCAACTTAATTTTATTGGATGATGCTTTCCAGCACAGAAAAGTAAAAGCGCATCATAACATATTATTAACCACATTTTCTAAGCCTTATTTTAAGGACTATATCTTACCGGTTGGCTGGTTAAGAGAATCAAGACTTGGGGCGAAGCGCGCACAAAGTATAGTGGTTACAAAATGCCCGGATGATTTAGGCGAATCTACAAAAGCTAAATACATCAGCAGGATACAACCAACACCAAATCAGCAGGTTTTATTTTCTAAAATACAATATTCTAACAATATTTATACTACAGATAAACATATAGAGTTGAAGGATTTTGACAACTTTTACCTTATTACAGGTATAGCAAATCCAAAACCTATGTTGGATTTTTTAAAACAACAGCACAAAAATTTTGAGCATTTGGATTATCCGGACCATCATAACTTTACTACCAAAGACTTGGCAAAAATCAATGCCTTAAAAAAACCAATTTTAACCACTGAAAAAGATTTTATGCGGTTAGCGAATAAAGTAGAATCAAAAATTTATTACCTGCCCATAGAAGTGGAACTTGATGGAGAGTTGAAGTTTTTTTGATTTTATAAAGTAGTTATCTGCTATAAATTAAGTCTTACATAAAGTTTATTATTCTCCTTCAAAAAAATCATTATCAATTTCTTTGACTTCATATGTTGTTTTTACTTGAACTCCAACATTATATTGATGCATTAAATCCACTAATTTAGGACCATCAATTAGAATAATAGAATGATGAGCTTCTCTTGCTTTTTTAATAGCAGAATTGTCAAAAGTAGATGTTGTTATAAAAACTCCTTTTGAAGTATCTCCACTCATTGCTCCTATGAAATTTCTTATATCTTTTTCTCTAACTTTATTTTCATTATAGCGTTTTGCTTGAGTGTAAATTTTTTCAAGCCCAAGTTTATCCTCGTTTATTATTCCGTCAATTCCGCCATCTCCAGATTTAGACGTTTCAATAAAATCGCCATATCCCATTCTTTTAAGTAATATCAAAATAACCTTTTCAAAAAAGTAAGGATCTAGTTCTTTAAGTTTATCAAGAAGTTCCGTTTTGACTTCAGTTTCAATAGTTTCAAATCCAGAATCAATTAGGTCTTGAGGAGAAGCGTTTTCAACCTCTACAGTCTGTAATTCTTCTTTATTTTCTTTTTTAGTTTTAACTGAAGTACGATGTTTAATAAAGTCAGGGTCGTTTTGAAGGTCTGATAATAGTAATTTACCACTAACAAGAGCTTCTTTTCCTTTAGTAGTTATTTGAACCATACCTCTTTTAGGATAGAACACATATTTTCCCATTTTTAAATAAGACTTACCCCAAGATATTCGATCTAATAAAATATTTGCTCCAGTACTTGTCTTTTTGTTTAGAAGCTCATTAGGAATTTCAGAATAATATTTATCACGAACTCTTAAAGTCAATTCGCGACTACTTATCGTTTCAATTGAATTTAAAATTTCTAAAATTGGAATAAAAGTTTCATGATATTTAGGGAGTTCCATATGATAAATAGATTATGTTAGTTAGCACAATTACAATAATTAGGTGGTTTTAGTTTTTAAGGTAATTGATTCAGTAAAAATAATTTTAAATTCACTAATATTCATTAAGACTTATCTAAATAAACATAAATCCATTTTTCGATATAGCCATAAACTAATCCACATATCGTGCAGGCGATTATTCCTGCAAACAGGTTTTTGTGAGCTCATGTCGTTGCCAACAATTAAAGGATATAGGATGTATAAGCCTAGAAATATCACAGCACCAAAAGCTAAACCTTGTAAGACCCAGTTTCTTTTTCTGTTTTTCATAGCTTTCAAAATAGTAAAAATAAAAAAAACCTGACGAGTTTTATTACTGGTCAGGTTTGGGTATGTTGAGATAATTTCTAATTAGGCTTCTTCTACAACTTTATCTACAGATTCTATCGACGCCAGATAGCGTTCTGCATCTAAGGCAGCCATACAGCCCGTTCCAGCAGCAGTAACTGCCTGACGGTATTCTTTGTCTTGTGCATCGCCACTGGCAAACACACCGGGAATATTAGTTTTAGTCGATTTGCCTTTAGTGATGATGTAGCCTACATCGTCCATATCGATTTGACCTTTAAAAATATCGGTGTTTGGTTTGTGACCTATGGCAATAAATAAACCGGTAATTGCAATTTCGTCTTTTTCGCCGGTTTCGTTGTTTACCATTCTCAAGCCTTCAACCACTTGTTCGCCCAGAACTTCATCAATTTCTGTGTTGAATCTTAAGTCTATATTTTTGGTGTTAAAAACACGGTGTTGCATGGCTTTGGAAGCACGCATATGGTCTTTTCTAACCAACATGGTAACTTTCTTACATATTTTAGCTAAATAAGTGGCTTCCTCAGCAGCAGTGTCACCACCACCGACAATCGCTACTTCTTGCCCTTTGTAGAAAAATCCGTCACATACAGCACAAGCCGAAACACCACCACCTCTTAATCGTTGTTCGCTAGGTAGTCCTAAATATTTGGCTGAAGCCCCGGTAGAAATGATTATGCTTTCTGCTTCAATCCAGGTTTTATTATCAATTAGCACACGATGAATACCACCTTCTTCTGTGCTTAATTCGGTTTTTGTTGCCATCCCGATTCGTACATCTGTTTCAAATCGTTCTGCCTGAGCTTTAAGCTCCTCCATCATAGACGGACCATCAATCCCATTAGGATATCCGGGAAAATTTTCAACTTCTGTGGTAGTTGTTAATTGTCCACCAGGCTCCATACCTGTATATAAAACGGGTTTTAAGTCTGCTCTGGCTGCATAAATGGCAGCAGTATATCCGGCAGGACCAGACCCAATAATCAAACATTTTACTCTTTCTATATTTTCTTTCATGAGACTAATTTTTCTACAAAATTAATAAGTTTTATCTCTTATTACTATTTTCTTTTTATTGGTTTATGATATAGGTTATCAACAAAATTTATAAAAAAATCCCGACATAATCATGTCAGGACATTGTTTTATAACATTAAAGTAAAACTTTAATTAATCATATCCATAACTTGCTTTTTCAAGGTATTATCTGCCATACAAGCTTTGGAAATAGCCTGATACGTTTCTAACGTAAGGCCGTTTTGTGTTATGATGTTTTCAAATACTTTTTGAGAGCTTTGTTCAAATTTTTTAATGTTTCTCAAAGCAGTTTCGTATTTCACTTTATCGTCGTTAGAAACTTCAGAATTTGTAGCACTATCATTTAGTTGCTTATGTATGCTGGTAAACTCTTCGTTTGTAAGGCCGACTTTTTCAATTTCTGTCATAAGGTTTAACTGCATTTGCTCATTTTCTACTCTAATTTCTGAATAGGCATTGGCAAAATTCTGCAATGTGGAATTACTGAAATTAGCATCTTGTGCAGATGCAACTGAACAAAGGAATAAAAAACAAACAATAAAAAGATTTTTCATATATTTTTTTTACAAATGTAACGTTTTTTCGTTATTGATTAGTATTTGGTTTTGGTTTTCCGTTTTTGTATTAGCTACTCATTTATCAATACAAAAACTTGCTGTTTTTTCATGCTTTAGATTTGTAGTCTTTTAAGTATTTAAATTGATTTCGCTTTTTCCCAAATGTCATCCATTTCTTCCAGAGACATATCATTAAGATTTTTGTTGCTCTTTTTGGCTTGATCTTCAAGAAATTGAAATCTTTTAATAAATTTTTTATTGGTACGTTCTAAGGCTGTTTCCGGATTTATTTTAAGATGTCTTGCCAGATTAATCATGGAAAAAAGCACATCGCCAAATTCCGCTTCCATTTTGGTAGCATCTTCCTGCTTGACTTCTGTCTCGAATTCTTCAATTTCCTCTCGTACTTTATCAAAAACATGATGCGGTTCTTCCCAATCAAAACCCACGCCGGCTACTTTATCCTGAATACGTTGTGCTTTAACTAATGCCGGTAAACCTTTTGGTACGCCTTGGAGTACACTTTTTTTACCTTCTTTAAGTTTTATTTGTTCCCAGTTGCGTTTTACATCTTCTTCATTTTCAACATCAACATCGCCATAAATGTGAGGGTGTCTTACGATTAGCTTTTCGCAAATGGTATTTAAAACATCTGTAATATCAAAAGTCTTTGTTTCCGAAGCAATTTTTGAATAAAAAACAATATGAAGAAGCAAATCGCCTAATTCTCCTTTAAGGGCATCTAAGTCATTTTCCAGTATAGCATCGGTGAGCTCGTAGGTTTCTTCTATTGTTAAATGACTAAGACTTTCAAGAGTTTGTTTTCTGTCCCAGGGGCATTTTTCCCTTAAATTGTCCATAATGTCTAATAGACGTTTAAATGCTGCTAATCTTTTATCCATACCAGATTTAATTTGTACAAATAAAAGGAAATATAAAGGATTATAAAATGATAATGCGGGTAAAAATGACTATTTATCAGCCATCAATGGTTGTGTGATAATGTCATTTTTTGCCGGTTTGTTGATTTTCGGCTTCTTACTTGATACTGAAATTTTACATTCGTTACAACTAAACCTTAACAAAAGGATATTAATTAAAATTAAAACTGAAATAACTGAAAGTATCCAAATCATAAATAGATTGTTTGCTTAGTAGAGTGCAAAGAAAGAAAAAGGTTGCGTTAAAAAACCACTTTTTTCAGGAAATTATCCCGTAACTCTTAATTTTGGTTAAAATGCGATTATAAACGTTTTGAGATAGAGGCTGTTGGCTCCACTCAGTTAGCCCAAGCCATGAGTCTACGTCTTTGTAAGATAGATTAAATCTTGATACTAATTCAGTTTTTAAATCAGGTTCTGACTTTATTTCTGAAGTTTTAGCATTTATAACCTTCAAAATATTATTCATAATTTCTTTATGCGTTTCGTAAAATTTATCTTTACATACGATTACAAAACAAGGCCATGGAGTAGGGCAGTTACCAATATGTCTTAAATTGTTGTCTTCTATATAAGGCTTGGTAGTAAACGATTCCCACAACAGGTAATCTGATGTTTTATTTTCAAGACTTTTAAAAGCGCCATCTAAATTCCCACATTCTTTAAAAGAAATTTCGTTTAAATCCCAGTTGCAGGAATCGGCTAAAACGTATGTCATTAAATGTGATCCGGAATTGTACCTGCTTATCGCAGCTGTTTTTCCTTTTAGGTCTTCGATAGATGTAAAGTTTGTATTTGCATTGACATAAACACCCCAGATTAAAGGCGATTCCACATATTTTTGCACAATTTTAAAAGGTGTACCGGACTCAATCTCATTTATACAACCTTCGGTAAGCATTATAGCCAGTTGGATGTTGTCTGTCTTTAAATCATGAATCATCTCGCCGGTACCGCCATGGCAATCTTTCCAAGATATAAAGGCGTTTATATCTTGGAAAGCATTTTGTTCAATGCAACTCTTCCATGGGTAATTGAAATGTTCTGGTACTCCGCCAATTTTTATTTCCAGCATAGGCGAATTTTAGAAGTCTGAAATGGCAAAGCTTAGATCAAAAACTTCTACACCTTCAATTTTATTTTTTATTATAGCTTGTCCTGCAGAACTTCTGTATCCACCTGCACAGTGAACAACAATTGGCTTGTCTGTAGGGATATTTTCAACATTTTGTCTTAAATGATTTAAAGGGAAATGAAGCGCTTTTTCAAATTTTAAGCCTGCATTCACTTCGGATGTATTTCTGATATCTACAATAGTATAGTTGTCAGTATTGTTTTTAAAATCGTCTAAATCAATTAACTTATCTGAAACAGAAAGGTTTTTAGCAAGAGTTATAATCGCTAAAACTTGTTTTTCATAACCAATTTTAGAAACTCTTTCCAGCAAAACCTCATAATTGTCAATAGAATCTAAGACTAAGAAAAACGGCTCGTTAGGTTTTACGATAGAACCTAGCCAGGTTTCGAACTTGTCGCCTTCATTTCTAGCCATGATGTTTATACTATTAGGCAGATGTCCTTTTTTGTATTCAGCCTGGTCTCTTGTGTCTATCACCAAATGACCTTCTTCAATTTCTGATACATTAATTTGTAACGGAATTTTAGAAGTGCTGGCTTTAAAATTATCTGCACCTACTTTATTTGTATCCACATCAAAACCAAAGTAGGAAGGCACAAAAGGCTGATCGGCTAGAATTTCTGCCACAAATTCTTCTTCCGTTTGTGGTTTAAAAGCCCAGTTTCCAACACGTTCGTTGCCCAAGGTACTAGACGAAGCAGAACTCATGCCCTTACCACAAAGGCTTCCGGCACCATGTGCAGGATAAATTAGGACATCATCACTTAGGTGATTAAACTTATTCTGAATGGTGTGGTACATGGCTTTGGCTAAATCTGCTCTGGACATGGTCATTTTACCGGCATCTTCACGTAAATCCGGTCTTCCAACATTGGCAACAAAAAGCGTGTCTCCTGTAAATAAGGCTTCATCATCTTCATCTTTTACATGAATACAAATACTATCCGGAGAATGGCCAGGCGTATTTATAGCTGTAAATGTTGTGCCATTTACTTCAAAGGCATCGCCATCATCAAAGCTTTCATGAGGATATTCTGCTCCTACGAGTTTGCTTATGTAAATTGTTGCTCCGGTTTCTTCGTGGATTTGATTATGACTGCTTATAAAATCTGCATGCGGATGGGTCTCGATGACGGCAATGATTTCAGCATTATGTTCTTCCGCGAAACTGTAATATGGTATTGGGTTTCTAGCGGGATCCACTAGAACCATTTTATCGCCACATACGATGGCATAAGAATAATGAGATAATGTTTTGTCTGTAAATTGTTCTATGTACACGGTTATATATTTTACTACAAATTTACATTGATATATTTAATTTTTAAAAATTCTACGCATTGTTAATGTTCAATTATGAAATTTTAAGATTTCATTTTATTCAAAAAAGAATTATTACGAGGATAACCCATTTAAACTAATAATAAATTTAAATTTGCTGCGCTATTTTGTGTTTTTGAAATTGGAATATTTATAAAAAAAAGGACATTCACTTTTATAATCAATTTCGTTTCTAATATTTCTTTAATTTTGTAATATGAAAATTATAATTGCAGGAGCAGGGGAAGTTGGTTTTCACCTCGCTAAACTCTTATCCTATGAGTCGCACCACATTGTTCTGCTAGACATAGACAAAAGCCGACTTTCTTACGCAGATCGTCATTTGGATATCAAAACCATTTATGGAGATTGTACGTCGCTTTCTACACTAAAAGAAGCAAATGTTGATGGCACAGACTTGGTAATTGCAGTAACATCAGACCAATCTACCAATATTACAGTATGTGTATTTTCTAAGCAATTAGGCGCAAAAAAAACCATAGCCAGGGTATCTAATCCGGAATTTATAGATGGTAAAGATCAATTAAACATAAAAGCTCTAGGTATAGACGAAATGATTTCTCCTGAGCAGCTGGCAGCGGACGAGATGATGCTTTTGCTGAGTCAATCAGGATTTACAGATACGCACGATTTTGATGATGGCGCACTTAAAATGATAGGGTTTAACCTTTCTGAAAGTGCAAAAATTGTTGGTCTAACCGTACAAGAAGCTGCAGAATATTTTCCGGGTTTACACTTTATGCCTATCGCGATACAACGTTTTGGCAGTCAGTATACCTTAATTCCTAGAGGCGACACCAAATTTTTTAAGAATGATCGTGTTTATTTCGTTACAGACGATCCTGGAGTTGAAGAATTGTATAAACTTTCCGGAGCCTCGAAAACAAGTATAAAAAAGGTAATGATACTTGGCGGAAGTAATATAGGAAGAAGCCTCGCTAAGCAATTATCTGAAAAAAAGTTTAAGGTAAAACTTATTGAGCAAAATTATGAAAAGGCACTGGAAATTGCGGACAACATTCCTAAAGCCATGATAATTAATGCAGATGGACATAATGTTGACGTACTTGAGGATGAAAGTATTAGAGAAATGGATGCTTTTATTTCGGTAACAGAGAATTCTGAAACTAATATCATGTCTTGCTTAGTTGCTCATTCTAAAAGAGTGCCTAAGACCATTGCACTGGTTGAAAACATGGATTATTTTGGCTTAAGCCAATCCATAGGTATTAATACTTTAGTAAATAAAAAACTTATTGCAGCCAACAATATATTTAGATATATCCGAAAAGGAGAAGTTATTGCTCTTACTAAACTGAACAACCTAAACGCTGAGCTTTTAGAGTTTGAAGTAAAAAAGGACTGTAAAGTTTGTAGCGGGAAAATAGGCGACTTAAAGATTCCAAGAACCTCTGTTATTGCCGGCGTAATTCGTGATGGTAAAGGTATAATTGCTTTGGGAGATTTTATGATTAAAAAAGGCGATCGTGTTTTAGTTTGTTCTCTACCAACATCCATTCATAAGGTAGAAAAATTATTCATCTAGATGCAAAAAATTAATTATCTCATCATCCTTCATGTCATGGGAATCCTATTGGTATTTAATGGGTTTTTCATGTCTTTCGGCTTAATTACCAGTTGGATTTATAACGAAGATAGCATTCTATCACAACTCCTTACAGCTTTTCTTGTTGTTGTAATTTGTGGCGTGTTGCTTATGTTTTTTACACGCCGGCATAGCAAAGACATCACTGTAAAGGAAGGTTACCTGATTGTGACTTTGGGTTGGATTATAATGGCCTTGAGTGGAACGTTGCCTTATCTTTTTACAAATTCCATAAACTCATTTACAGATGCTTTTTTCGAAACCATTTCCGGCTACACTACAACCGGAGCAACAATAGTGGAGGACATAGAAATCCTACCTAAAGGTATATTAATTTGGAGGAGTTTGACGCACTGGATTGGCGGTATGGGAATTATTGTACTTACAGTTGCAATTTTACCGATGTTTGGCATAGGAGGTATGCAGCTGTTTACTGCAGAAGCTCCCGGCATCAGTCCGGACAAACTTAAACCTAAAATTACCGATACAGCTAAACGTTTATGGCTGATTTATTTTGTATTTACAGCAGCAGAAACTATCCTTCTCAACCTAGCAGGAATGTCTACTTTTGATGCTATTAACCATGCCTTAAGTACCTTGTCAACAGGAGGTTTTTCGACTAAAAATGCCAGTATTGCATTTTGGAATGATAATTACTGGATACAATACATCATTATTATTTTCATGTTCTTTGCCGGGACCAATTTTGTTTTAATCTATTTCGCGATTAAGATGAAATTTAAAAAACTATTTGGCAATGAAGAGTTTAGATGGTATTTGGGTTTTGTCGTCATATCGACATTAGTGTCGTTTTTGGCAGTGTATTTTCAAGGCGATATAAGGCTCTCGAGCACTGATCATCCAATGGTGTTAGGTGAAGCAGAATCTACATTTAGACACGCATTGTTTCAGGTTGTGGCAGTGATTACTACAACAGGATTTGTCACTTCCGATTTTACAGCCTGGCTACCTTTTGTTAGCATATTCTTTTTTGGACTATTCTTTTTAGGAGGCTCAGCCGGATCGACGGCTGGTGGTGTAAAAATTGTAAGACAGGTCTTTTTAATTAAAAACGGCATCTTAGAATTTAAAAGAATTCTTCATCCCAACGCTATCTTGCCTATGCGCTACAACAACAAATCTGTAGACCAAAAAATAGTTTACAATGTTTTGGGCTTTTTTATTTTGTACATGCTTTCTTTTATAGTAGGTACTTTAGTCATGTCGCTTCTTGGCTTAGATTTTATGAGTTCTGTAGGCGCTGCAGCATCATCGTTAGGAAACGTAGGACCGGCTTTCGGCGATTTGAGTCCTGTAGACAATTATAATGGGTTACCACTATTAGCGAAATGGTGGAGTGCTTTTCTAATGCTTTTAGGAAGACTGGAGCTATTCACAGTCTTGATTCTGTTTACTTCTTACTTCTGGAAAAAATACTAAAAGTTAAAGCCAAATAGTACTCAAATTATGGGATTTTAATAGTACCGGAATCTGAGGATTGAAGCCTTAGCAAGTCATTTTCATGGTTGGCGAGCAAAATTTTATCTTTAAAAATAGCAATTGGTTTTGTTACAACTTCAGGGTTGTTTTGGATTATTTTCAAAGCATCAAAATCATCAAAGTTTACTTTTCCTCCTATGTTTTTTGTAACAAAATCACTTCTTCCATCAATTAGATCCTGAATGTTAATCTCCAGCATTTCTGCGATTTGAGACCAATCGGTTTGGCTTACTCTGGTTTTTGTGATGTCAATCCCATTCACAGTAGACTTATTTGCACTAGCAATGGCCAGGCATTTTTTGCCTAATTCTGTTTCCGGATTGTAATATAAATTAATTTGGTGAGGGTTTTTAAGTAGCATAAATCAAATTTTCATATAAATTAGTAAAATATGTTTGTTGAGTTGTTTACGTTCTTTATATTTAGTATTTATTTATAAACAATAAAAGAATTTCTTTTAAATGAACAATAAAAAAGTTGTTATTATAGGTGCCGGTGTTAGTGGGCTTGTAGCAGCCATTAACCTGGAAGAAGCTGGATTTCAACCCGTAATATACGAACAAAGTGATAGAGTAGGAGGTCGTGTACAAACAGACTATATAGACGGTTATCAATTAGATAAAGGTTTTCAAATATTATTACCTAATTATCCTGCAGCACAAAAGTATTTAGACCTGGAGTTGCTTAATCTGACTTTTTTTTCAGCAGGCGCAATGGTTTTTAAAAAAGGTTACAGCGGAAAAATTGGCAATCCTACAATCGATATCGATTTACTTATTCCAACACTATTTTCAAAATTTGCGACCTTTTCAGATAAGATGAAGATCTTTAAACTCACCAGAAAACTTAAATACAAAACATTTGAAGAAATTTTTAGCGAACCCAGCAAAACAACACTTCAATATCTAAAAGATTTTGGGTTTACGGATAAAGTAATAGATAATTTTTTTAGACCATTTTATGCGGGTATTTTTTTAGAAGATAAGCTAGATACGCCGAGCAGAATGTTCGAGTTTACTTTTAAATTGTTCTCCAAAACAAAGGTTGCCATACCTCAAAAAGGAATTCAGGCCATTCCAAATCAATTAGCTAACCACCTTAAAAACACTAGGTTTCATTTTAATACTAAAGTTGATGCTGTAGAAGACAATTTTATACGTCTAGAAAATGATACTAAAGTAGATTTTGATTTTGCGATTATAACGACCGATCCATCCGACTTTATTTCCAACATGAAAAACCAAAAGCAAAAATGGAAAAGTGTAGATAATTTATACTTTAGAGTAGATAAGCGGGTTATAAGTCTGCCTATGATTGGGTTATTAGCCGAAAAGGATACTTTGGTAAACAACTTCAATTACACAAGAAAAGCCTCATCTACAGATCAGGTTCTTTCTGTGAGTGTGGTAAAAGAACATAATTTGGACGCAGAAGAGTTGGTAGAAAAAGTGATTGAAGAATTAGAATATTATTGTGACATAAAGGTAAAAAGTCTTCTTAAGCATTATAAAATTAAGCATGCATTACCTGATATACAAGATGTTAACTATAGTATTCCACATACCGAAACAAAATTGAAAGACAAGATATTTCTGTCTGGAGATGTATTATCTAATGGGTCTTTAAATGCTGCAATGCTTAATGGAGAATCTGTTGCCAAAGCCATTATAGAGCAAGCCAAAGGCATTACCATAGGAGTGAACTAAAAAATACTTCGATTTTTCGTTATGGATTCACTAACACAAATTGTTCTTGGTGCAGCCGTTGGAGAAGCTACTTTAGGAAAAAAAGTAGGAAATAAAGCCCTGTTTTATGGTGCAATAGCAGGAACAATCCCAGATTTGGATGTTTTTGTTGGTCGGCTAACAGATACGATAACTGCTATCGAATGGCACAGAGGTTTTAGCCATTCTATTGTATTTTGTATCGTCATGTCTCCCTTATTAGGTTGGCTTGTAAACAAAATTGAACGAAAATCTAACTTAGGCTGGAAGCTTTGGGCTTTTTTATTTTTTTGGGGACTATTTACGCATTCATTATTAGATGTTTTTACCACATGGGGCACGCAATTATTTTGGCCATTGGACTTTAGATTAGCTTTCAATTCGATTTTTGTAATCGATCCTTTTTATACATTACCGTTTTTAATCCTGACTAGCATTACTTTATTTAAGAAAAAAGGCTCAAAAATTCGAACCAATATTAATAGGTTCAGTCTCTTTTTATCCTCATTTTACCTTATTAATACACTGGTTGTAAAGAGCTTTGTCAATATGAAATTTGAAAGTGCCTTAGAAGAACAAGGTATTGAATATAAAAAATTAAGTTCGCGGCCAGCACCTTTTAGTGTTCTGTTGTGGAATACAAATATTGAAACTGAAGATGCTTATCTAATAGGGGATTATTCATTTTTTGACACTCAACCTATAAAATTCACTACTTACCCCAAAAACAGATCTGCTTCAGCTGAAATTGAATCTTACCAAAATGTTCAACGTTTGATAGACATATCTAAAAATTGGTACATCATCAATAAGGTAGATGCCCAATGGGTATTCAATGACTTAAGATTTGGGTTAATCCCTCAAATGAACGGAGAACCTTATTTCGCGTTTTCTTATATTTTAGACGAGAAAGATGGAAAAATTTATGCTACAGAGGTTGAAAAAACAAGAGACGATGCTGAATACGTACTGGAAACGCTAATTAGTAGAATTAAAGGAAATTAGACCTTAATTATATGACGGTTTAATATGTATTCTTTCTCGAGAAAATTAGTTTTATTGAGTGGTTAAGCATTTAGAAATTAGCCAAAATGAGGCAAAATGAATCCGAAAAAATTAATTATTATAAATGCTGATAAAACAAGGAAAATACTAATTAATTTTTGTAATTTGACGTGAAATTAATGCGTTATCAATTTCAAAAAGATTAAATATTGAATATGAAAATTATAAAGGTAGTGAGTATTTTGTTTTTTATAGTTTGTTTGAGCTGTACGAAGAATAAAACAAATGAACAAGATAAAGTAATTGAATTTGTAACGCAATGGAACGATGCGCATACGCAATTAGATTCACCTTATTTAATAAATTATTATTCAGATGTTGTTGATTATTACAGTAACGAGTTAGGCAGAAATGAAGTGCAACGCCATAAAAAATTACTTTTTGAAAAGTTCCCCAATTACACACAAAGTATTTCCGACAATCAGATGAAAATCAAACGTGTAGATGGAAAATACGTGGTTGAATTCATAAAAGAAGTGAAATATGCCGATACTGTGGAGACTTATAAATCTTATCTATCCATTATAAAACGAAACAGGAATTTTAAAATATTTTCGGAAGGCATAGATAAGGAATACGATTTGAGTTCTCCAATTTTTCCGAGTAACCGAGAGAAAGTAACTTTATTAAGTAATACCAGACAATTGTTTGGTGATTTTAATGGCGATGGCGTTTCAGACTATGCCAATGTAATATCTCCTGAAATCATTTCAGATTTAGGCACGGAAAATTCAAATTCCGTGAAATGCAAAACAGCTTGCAACAGTATTATTGTATTTAGTGATCAGAACTTAAAAGAAATAACTGTTGAAGGTGCTTACAAATCTAAGTTAGAAAATCTAAAGGATATTAATAATGACGGTGCAGACGAAATTGGATTTTTAGACATAAAACCAACTTCAAAAACACTTTATATTTATAGTGCCATTAATGGAGAATTACTTTGTAAACCGGCAACCATAAACACCATTGTACATAAAGATCTTGACTTTATAGATATTTTTAAAAAAACCGGACCAAACAAAATTAATTTGTCATTTAGTCAACAAATTGATGGAAAATGGGTTTTAAAAAGTGAAGTCTATGAAATTAAACCGGTGTTTTTAGAATAATAAGTACTTAATCATAATCTTTAATATACTTTAAATATACTATCATTTTGATGCTGTTTTAAATCATCTTTTTTAACTATAATATATATTATGTAAAATAGAATAAAAAAGAATAGCTATGTCCAAATAAGATTACTCTATTTAAAGATTTAACTCTAATAGCCTACTCTTTGTCAACAAGTTCTTATATCACTTTATTTTGGGTATCTTAAAAGATTCAATTTGTTTTTGGATTGTAGAACAAATGTCTTCAACAACATATAATTTCATTTATAACATCTAAATTCTTCAAATACCTTATTTTTGTACAAAACCTTAGCATGGCCAAAGATATTTCTCAAAAACTCGAAGATAAATACAAGTCTATTGGCGAAAAGCCTGAACACTATCTTGAGGGTCTATATCATAGCAAACCCATTACGTATTGGGATTATGTCGAGGTTGATACCTTATTATCTCTCCAAAAGCCACGAACTAATTTTAAAGACGAATCTGTCTTTATCATGTACCATCAAGTAACAGAATTAGTTTTAAAAATGATGATTCATGAGGCCAAACAGATTGTATTTGAAGATAATGTAGATATACAAGTTTTTAAAGATAAATTAAGACGCCTCACTCGTTATACTGATATGCTAATTACTTCATTTTCAGTAATGAAAGATGGAATGAATTATGATGATTACAATCAGTTTAGGCTTACACTTACGCCGGCTAGTGGTTTTCAAAGCGCTCAATTTCGGTTTTTAGAAATTTATTGTACCCCTTTAATAAATCTTATACCAAAAGATAAACGAAATTTTTTGCCGTCTCAACCGGAAGTTACCGATTATTTTAAGCTTATCTATTGGCGTGCAGCTGGTTATGACCCGCATACAGAGAAGAAAAGTTTAACATTAAGCCTATTTGAAGACAGGTATTTAAAAACATTTGTAGAGTTGGCTAAAGATACTAAAGGCAAAACATTATTCGAAAAGTATCAATCCTATAATCTACATGACGATGAATTGGTGAAAATTCTAAAAGATTTTGACTATGCTTATAATGTAAAATGGCCTTTAACACATTTAGGAACTGCTAAGCATTATTTAGATAAAAAAGGCGAAAACAAAGACGCAACAGGCGGTTCGGAATGGAAAAAATACCTGCACCCTAAACATCAAGGTCGTTTATTTTTTCCAAGCTTATGGAAAGAAAAATCTATTTTAGAATATGAGACAATGGTATAATTTATGATATATGTGTATATGAAGTATGCTAAACTCCTAACATTCCTATTTTTCATAAATGTATCTTTTGCTCAAGATTTTGAGCTACCTGCTTTGGATTTAAATACCCTATCTCCTACCGTTCAGTCACCACTTTACCAATCTTTAGAGATAGATGATTTTTACCTGCTTGTTGAGGATGTAAACATTTACAAAGCCCCTGTAAAGGGGGATTCATTTAATTTTATTGAAGCCTCAGCACGAAAGGAAGAACGACAATCCTATCAACAATTTTTTGCTGCAGTAGAACGTCAAATGGCTCAGTACGCCAATTTTAAAGTCGAAATAAATAATTCTAAATCTTCTGCATTGATAGATTATAACGATCAACCCATTTATTCCGGGTCTAATAGAGTTCATAATGCTGTTTACAGACGTGCGGACAGGTTAATAGGCACACAAAGACCAAGACCTTTTTTTCTAGCCCCTAGCCTTTCAGCTAGACGAGGCTTTATTTGGTATTAAACCCCATAATTTTTATCAGGTATTTAATGTTGATATTTATTCTTAGTCGAAGAATTTTTAATTACTGATTTAACTTAAATTGCAGGCTATTCTAATAAAATATTCTTGAATTTTTAATTTTCTATTAAACATGAAAAACCTCTTCTTATTCCTTTTATTATTATGTGTTTCCTTCTCTTTTTCTCAAAATAATCCTTCAATAATTGCTGAAGGTAGATTTGTAGGAAAAACTATTCCTCTAAAAGACTTTGCTCCTATTGAAGAACAGACCTATAGAACAACACAGCTAAATATTATTGCAAATAACTTAAGAGCAAATGAAAAACTTAACCCTAATGGTCTGCCAATTAATGGCTTAGATCCGGTTCGTCAAAATAAAAACGGAAACCAATCTTCTTCAGTAAGTGTTTTACAAAATTTTGATGGGATATCCGTATCCGAATCAGGTGGTTTTACTCCACCAGATCCAACAGGCGCAGCAGGTCCTAATCATTACGTAAATTCTGTTAATACTGCTATAAAGGTATTTGACAAAACAGGTCTTTTACTCGCCGGACCGGTAGACTTAGGAACATTTTTGAGTTCTGGTAACAATGATGGCGACCCTATTATAATGTATGATCAACTTGCAGACCGTTTTTTTGTAAGTCAATTTGGTGCTAATTTCGACTCTTTAATAATTGGTGTGTCAGACTCACCTGATCCTACCGGAGCTTATAATGTATACGAATTCACTTTCGATGCTTTTCCGGATTACCCAAAATATACGGTATGGCCAGATGGCTACTACATAACCGCTAATAAAGGTGGTTCAGACCTCGTTTATGTTATCGAAAGAGAGGTTATGATTAATGCAGGAACTAATCCTAATATTATAGGCTTTCCCTTACCAGGCATTACTAATAATCCCAATACGGTCTTTAGTCCGGCAACAGCAAATCTTCTAGGTAATACTTTTCCGGATAATATTCCTGGATATGTGGTATATCTACAAGACGATGGTTGGAATCCTGGTATCATGAACGATCATCTAAAAATATGGGAAATAGATATAGACTGGACAACACCCGCAAACTCCATTATTTCTACTCCAATAGAAGTACCAGTGGCGCCTTTCGATTCTGTGTTCGCCCCATTTGGAACCGGAGATGTGGAGCAACCTGGTACAGCACAGCGTATTGATATGATTGGTGGGATAATTTCCTATGCAGCTAATTACAGAAGTTTTGGGACCCACAATTCCTGGGTGATTACTTTTAATGTAGATGTTGATGGCAATGATACTTCTGGTATTCGCTGGATAGAATTAAGAAATGACGATATTTTAAATTGGGATGTGTATCAAGAAGGTACTTACTCACCTGCAGATGGTAACAGTCGCTTTATGGGGTCTGCAGCGATAGATGTACAAGGCAACATTGGGTTAGGCTTTAACATTGCAAGTGCTACACTACCGGCCGGAATAGCATTTACGGGTAGATACAGTAACGATCCACTTGGCCAAATGACAGTTACAGAAACAACTATTGTAAATGGAGCTGGAGTACAAACGTTTTCTAATAGATTTGGCGATTACTCTCACACCTCTATGGATCCGGATGGATTTACGTTTTGGAATACTGCCCAATATTTTATTGGTGAAAATAACTGGCAAAGCAGAGTTGCTGCGTTTAGATTATCTCCTGGCTTTGACGACGACTTAGGGGTATCTGCCATTGTAACTCCAACTAACGGAATATTAGGAACAAACGAAACAGTAGAAATTACAATAAGAAATTATGGTACAAACCCACAATTTAACTTTCCTGTAGAACTGTATTTAGATGGAAATCTAGTAGCAACCGAAACATTTTTAGCAGCGATTAGTCCAAATCAAACAGCCAATCATACATTTACACAAACAGTGGATCTTTCGACTGCCGGGCAAGATTATACCCTACAGGCACGTACAGTACTTTCTAACGACCAATTTACTCAAAACGATGCCTTTAGCAGAGATGTATCCCACCTTTTAGGCAATGATGTGGGCATTGTCAGCATAGATTCCCCAGAATCGGGAACTAATTTGATTTTTGAAGATATCTCGGTAACAGTGAGAAATTTTGGAGCAAACCCACAAGCCAATATTCCTGTTCAGTATACTGTGAATGGAGGAACACCTGTAGACGAAGTAATTCCTCAAGTATTAAATTCTGAGGAAAGTATAACCTACACTTTTACACAATCATCAAATTTTACTGATATAAATACATATAATATAACTGCCACTACTCTATTGGCATCTGATGAATTAGCTAGTAATGATGCAAGTACTAAAGTGGTTGAAAATCTAATATGTTCGCCAGCAATGGATTGTTCATTTGGTGATGGGTTATTATTATTTTCTGTAGCGGATATCAACAATCCTTCAGGTTGCGAAGGTTATGGTGATTTTAGTAATCAAATTGCTAATTTAACACAAGATACGACCTATCCTCTTACAGTTACTACTGGGTTTGGCTCACAATATTTAAGTGTTTGGATAGATTTTGACGATAATAATATCTTTAGCACAGATGAAAAGGTCGTTGATAATTACATTGTTGGCCAAGACCAAGGTGGTGGAACTTTCACAGAGACCTTAGACTTGGTTATACCTCCAAATGCTGCTATAGGTTCACATAGAATGCGTGCTAAAACCAATTGGGATGCGCCTGTACCTGACGACGCATGTGTTCAAACGGTATATGGAGAAACTGAAGACTATACTGCTAGTATCCAACTTTTAGGCACAAATAGTTTTAACATGAACAACTCAGACTTTATTGTAGTTGATAAAGGTGATAATCAATTTGAGGCTATACTAAACACAAATTATTCAGGTAATGCATACGTGTCGGTCTACAATTTATTAGGACAACAACTTAAGTTTAAACGCATCTCAAAATCATCACCTAGTTCGTATAACGTCATGTTGAACTTATCTGAAGCCTCTAGCGGTGTTTATCTTGTAAGGATTGGAGTCGAAGGCTCAACAACATATCAGGTTAAAAAAATAGTAGTTCGATAATTTTTGTTAAAATTCGTATCTTACCCTCAAGCCAATAATCCTAGGCAAGACAAGGTATTCATTAGTGGTATTAAAATTTTCACTAAAACTGTCGTTGTTAATAGTTTTAACATCAAGAAGGTTTTGAGCTTCAACACTAAATTCCCATTTGCTATCCGGTTTTTGGTAGCTTAAGCTTGAATTTAAAAACGCGTATTCGTTAGAAATGGTATTATCTGTATCTCTGTAATTAAAGTAGTTGTAATCTGCTTCTAATGTAAAAGATTTTAAAAATTGGTAATCCAACTCCACAAAAGGCCTATCTGTTAAAAACGTACTTTCATTATTGGCATTAGTATAACGGTTTCTGGTATAATTATATCCCACTTCTACATTTGGTCCTTTTTTGAAATTTGTTCTTAAACTGGCTTGGTAATTTTGAGTAAAACTTTCAGAGTTTTGTATTTCGTCATTAAACTGATTATTTAAATCACTATAATTAAAACGAGAAGAGACTTCAAGCTGTATTTTTTTAAAACGTTTAGAAAAACTACCAAATGCAGAAAAGGTTTCATCAGGAAAATTACTACTAATATTAAATGGTGTTGAAACCTGATTGATGGCTAAAATTTGTGCATCGCTTTTTATGCCGTTTATACGTTTAGTGTAGTTCAAATTAGCATTGATATTTACATAATTAAACATGTTGAAATTGAAATAAGACAAGGTATAAGTGTTGGCTATAGCATTTTCTAAAGCCCGGTTTCCTCTAAATAAACTATTGTAATTATTAAACACAAAGGCTTCTGCATAATTATTCACATCTGTATATTCTGCTGTCATGGCATAATTAAATCTTAAGCTTTCTGTTCTCCTGAAGTTGTAAATAGCCAAGACTTCCGGCAATAACTGCCATTCGTTTAAACTGGATTGAAAACCCAATTGGTCTGTACTTAGATTGAAATTATGCAATGTAACACCAGGTGTAGCTGTAAAATTCCCTTTTACAAATTTATACCGTGCACCAATAAAAGCATCTGTAAATCTAAAATTTACATCATTAACTAATGAAAAGCTATCCCCATCAATATCAGGTGTTTGAACAAAATGTATACGATTTCCATTATCCAAAATTTGAAAAATATTACTGTTAAAACTTTGGTTGGAATGCGTCACGCCTAAACTAAAATTAATATTGCTTTTCTTAGTCAAAACCTTGTAATAATCAACCATGGCGTCAACTTTGTTAGTGGTGACCATTTTACTTTGATTGATGTTAAAATTAGACTGATTAGGGTCTGCATTAAGGATACCAGCAAACGGTAAAAAGTCGAGTATAGCCTGGTAAAAAGGGTCTTCTTTCTGATATAAATACTGCGCCTGACCGGCAAAAACATTGTTTTCGTCCAAAGTATAATACGCATTAATGTTTTGATTGACAGAGTTTGGTTGATTGTCTTTTCGCTCTGTAATATTATTGTCTATAATGCTGTCATCAATGTTTATAAATTGCGATAATTGATTAGCGTTTTCTGCCTGATCTGAAATTTTTATCAAGGCGTCGTAGTCCAGTTGAAAGTTTAGATTAGGTTTATAGGTTGTACTTAACTTGAACAAACCTAGCCTATTTTCCTGATTGGTTATGCTTTGAAGGTTTTCAACACTTTGATTATCGTTATTTTGTGTAGTGCCAATAAATTGTCTTCGGGTATCAGTCTCAAAACCTGTACGATTACCGGAAAAAATACCAAATCCACTATAACTCCATTTTTTATTAGGATTATAAGAAAAATTGGTGGCTACAAAATCATTTTCAATCAGTCTGGCCTGATTAGTAGGCCTAAGTAAAAATCCTAATCCGGAATCTGAAATATTAAATCGGGTTCCACCTTTACTATTAAAGTTTCTAAAACCACCAGTAAACTTAAAGTAATCTCTAAATGATAAAACAGACTCTCCGCTATTATTGAAGTTTGAAAGTATATTGATACTGTATTTTGGACTGTAATAAAAGAGTTTTGGATTAGCAATATACCTTACTTCATCACCACCGTAACCCATACCGGTATTGACTTCACCAAACCAAAATTTCTTTTTACCCTCCTTTAACTTAATGTTTACAGCCACATTATCCTGATCATTTCCCAATCCGCGCATTTGGTCTACTTCATTAAAATTTCTTAAGACTTCAACTTTACTTACTGCATCTGAGGGAATATTTTTGGCAGCTAACTTAGAATCTCCATCAAAGAAATCTTTTCCTTCGACCATTACTTTTTGTACAGCCTTTCCTTCTACTTCGATTTCGCCATCTTCATTGATGTCCATTCCCGGTAAATTTTTGATAATGTCTCCTAGTTTTTCTTCATCTCCTCGAGAAAACGAATCCGCATTATACACAATGGTATCTCCTTTTATAGAAACCGGCATTTCATACACCAATTCAACATCTTTGAGCGTATTAGACTGTTCTTTCATAATAAAGTCCTTTCTAATGGTCTCCTCTACTCCATTGGTGTTAATTTCATCTATTAGGGTTTCCTTACCTAAAAATGTAATTTCTATGTTATAAATATTGTATTTAGGAAGTTTGATCTGGAACAAACCATCGTCGTTGGTAATGCTATAGGTTACAACTTTTTTGGTCTCCTTTTCCTTAGCAATCACACTCGCCATGGCCAGTGGAATATTTAAGCTGTCTGTTACCTTACCTACGAGTTTTACCTCTTGCGCGTTTAATCCAAAACAAAAGAAACCAATCATCATACTAAAAAGCAGATGTGTTTTATATTTTGAAAAGTTAAACATTTAATTTCCTATTTTGAATTGAATGCTATTTCCTTTACCAGAATTGTACATGCTTTGCATTTCATTCACTTTATCCATCATTATTTTTTTGTACTCTTGGCGAGAAACGGATTTACCTTTCTTTGGTATTTCAATTTCTACCGGTTCTTTGGGGTTTAGTACAATTTTTGAACAAAGCATAGAGGTTTTTCCTGATTGAAGCTCTAAAATAAGACCAGGTAACCCCCAATATTCATCAGGACCGGTTTTAATAGGAATTTGAGGCGTGTACCAGGCTATTATTTTCTTTTCTTTAGGTAATTTCAATTCGTCTAAAGGGGAAACGATGGAGTCCGTTTGTCCTTTTTCTTCTTTCTCTTTTCTTTGGTATTCGGTAAATTCTAAGCTATCTATTTTCTGAGTTGCAATAGCTTTAAATACAACGTATTGCCCAATCTGTTTACTTTCATTAACCAATTCCCACTCAATGGTTTCTAGATTGTCTTCAATTAAAAAGGCTTTCCCAAAAAATTCAGTTTCTTCTTTATATTGATTGGTCTGTATGTTTTTATAACGCTTTCCACCTGTAAAACTTCCCATCACCATAGCAAAACCATTGGTGCTACCCGCTGCACTTAGCTGTTGCTCTTCCTGATATACAGATTCTGTGGCATTAAATGTTAAGGAGTAGGTCTTTTCAAATTGTTTTTTTAGCATAGATTGTATGCGCTCCTGCATCTCGGGAGTGATTTCTTTGTTTTCCATTTTCAAATCAATATTAGTTTTGGTTTGATAAGTCGCTACACCAGAGATATTTTGAGCGTTTAAACTAAAAGAGCATAGTAATAAAAAAGTAAAAATACGTGTCATATGTTTTTTACTCTATATAACGAACTAAAATGTTTTCTGTTACAGTTTAGATAGATGAATGAGGTTTTTAAGGTGTAATATGTTAAAATTCAATCAAATAGAATTTAATTTTAATAATGAATTTTTATATTATAAGATGCGCAAGTGGATACTAATTTTGAATATAATAACAATCTTTATCAGCATTGTAGGTTTGATTTATGGTTATTATTTCTTTTTATTTTTGGTAATACCACTTGGCTTTAATTTTTATAATCGAAAAAATAATAATGATGAACGATAAAACATTATCACAAAAAATGAATGAACTTAAAAAAGAAGGGTATGTAAACGATTTTAATTTAAATAATGACAGGATTACAAACACCAATAGTGACAATTCCTACTTACCAAATGAATGTCATGTAGATAAAATATTCAGATTCGAAGGGATGACAAATCCTGCTGATAATTCTATACTTTATGCCATAAGCACATCAGACGGCAGAAAAGGTTTACTAGTTGATGGCTATGGTGTTACAGGTGGTCAGATATCAAAAACACTAAGAGAAAAACTCAACATTATTTAAGTCGTTAAACTTATACTAATAGCTAAAAATAGTTGCTCTATTATAAAATACTATTGTATATTTGTATAGAAATAAACAAAACAATAAATAAAAACTATGAGTTACTTAAATTTAGACACCGCAAAAACAGAAAAAACTGTTGAACAATTAAATATACTTTTAGCTGATTATCATTTGTATTATCAAAAACTAAGAAACTTTCATTGGAACGTTGAAGGTATAAATTTCTTTGATTTACATGAAAAATTTGAGGAAATGTATGATGATGCTAAAATAAAAATTGACGAAATTGCAGAAAGAATATTAACTTTAAAAAACACTCCGGTAAGTAATCTGTCAGAATATTTAAAAATTACCAATATCGAAGAATCTCCAAGTGAATTAGGCGATATGAAAATGGTAGATATATTATTAAATGATCATGGCACAATAATTAGTCAGATGCGTAAAGTAGCTGAAAAAGCTGGTGAAGCAGACGACGAAGGTACCATAGATTTAATTGGTGCTTACATCAGAGAGCTTGAAAAAACAAGTTGGATGCTGGATGTTTGGACAAAAAAGTTACGTTAATTTTTAACCCTTAATGATATATTTAGAAAATCTAACACTGCAAAATACTGAAAAGATTGTAGGTAGTACAAACACTGCCTGGTCTAATTTGCAAGACAAACTAAATTATTGGGTAGATTCTGCAATAGTGAATCTGCCCAATTTTGCTTTGGCCTTAGTGACTTTTGTTTTGTTTGTAATTCTTGCCAAACTCACTGCAGTAGTTATAAGCAATATTATAAAACGGACAAGCGCTCAGGAATCTGTGCGTGTTGTAGCAATAAGAATATATAAGGCCATATTCATTCTTATTGGTTTTTTTAGTGCTTTAGGGATTTTAAATTTAAGTACAGTCTTAACCTCTGTACTTGGTGCTGCAGGTGTTGTAGGTTTGGCAGTTGGTTTGGCATTACAAGGCACACTTACAAATACTTTTTCTGGTGTTGTCTTAAGTTTTATGCCCAAAATACAAATTGGTGACTGGATAGAAACCAACGATTTTGCAGGATTTGTAACAGATATCAATTTGCGTCATGTAACGCTAAAGACTGCAGATCAGAATATTGTAATTATCCCAAATTCCAAAATCGTTGAGAGTCCTTTCAAAAATTATAGTTCTAACAGAAGAAATGTCGCAATACTAGAATGTGGCGTAGGTTATGAAAGTGATTTAGATTTTGTAGAAAAAATTACAATCGAGACGATAAGAAAAACGATTCCACCGAAAAAAAATGAAAAGATAGATTTCTTTTTTAAAGAATTTGGTAGCAGTTCTATCAACTATGAAGTTCGGTTTTGGATAAATGAATCCAACGCTGTCGACGAGTTGAAGGCGAAGCATCTAGCCATAAAAGCCATTAGAAAAGCATATAGAGAGAATGACATTAATATCCCATTCCCTATTAGGACTTTAGATTTTGGTAAAAATAAATTTAGATCCGAAACTATACAGATTAAAACTTTAGATAAAGAGTAAGCCAAATATTTTACTCTACATAAAAAGGGATGTTTGCGTGAGCGGTATGCTTATTACCATCCTTAACTTCAATATAAATTCTATAAGCTCCAGATTTGGTCGGCGCACTAAATGTTGCATTTTCAGTAGAAGAACTCACAAACAAATCATTTAGAGAATCTGGAACATACTCTTTGTCGCCACCAGTTTTGTTGGTCATACTTTCTTCCATAATTTCCCAGACATATGTAAGCTCATCATTTTCAGGGTCTATTACATCAACTTCTGCAGAATAGGTTTTGCCTTGTTTTAAAGTAATATTTTGGTAAGCATCTTTACCTTCTAAAGTAAAGCCATTTAATCTTGGCGTTCTATTTTTGGGCCATTCTCCTTTCCAAATGTAGTGCATCACATCTACAGATTCTGTATAATTTCCATCCGGCATAATCATACCAAACCAGGTCGGTGTGCGTTCTTGTTTTTGACCCCACAGAAATACAAAGGAGCCTATAAGTTGTTGTTTTTGAGATTCGATAGATTTTTTATAACGGCTAAGGTAAAAGTCAGCTTTTACAGAGCTGTTATTTTCTACAGGAGCATCCCACTTTGTTTTGGCAACTTCCCAATACCCTGTAGCTCCCCATTCTGTAACCAGTAAAGGACCTTTATAACCTGACTCTTCTACTAATCTTGGCAAGACTTCTATGCCTGCGTATAATTGTGTACTTATAAAATCTACATCCGGAGCTCTTTCCGCAATCAAATTGATGTATTTTTTATCTATTCCCGCCAATGCTGTAGTAGTAAGGTGGTTAGGGTCTACTTCGTGAATCATTTTAGAAATATCATTTACCGCATCCCAAACCTTCGGATTAGTCGATTGGTGGTTCAATTCGTTTCCAATTCCCCATAGCATTAATGCAGGATGATCTTTTAATGCGATAACAGATTTTTTGATACTTTCCAGTTGCTCTTTTACAGCTTTGTCGTCATTATAGTCAAAACCATGTCTTTCTAGTCCGACCCAAATACCCATCATAACTTTTAAACCAAGCTTATGAGCTTCGTCTAGGACTGCTTTAGCATCGTCTGTGCTCCATGTTCTTAAAGCGTTTGCGCCTTGAGCGGCTAATTCTTCAATATTTCCATTTCCTAATCCTGCACCTTTTATAAAGAAAGGTTCATTATTTAAAAACAGTTGATAGCCTTTTTCTGTTTGTCTAATCTCAGAAACTATAATATTCAATTCGTTTTTAGGTTCTTTTTTTTCTTTAGGTGTACAAGCATTTAAGCTAAAAACAAATATTGAAAAAATAAACAATGTAATAGAAAAAAAGTTTTTCATAATTTAGGTTGTTATAAGTATTTGATTTACACTATGGGTTTTCAATTCGGTGTTTCTTATTCAATAGTAAATATAAAATGCTACCAATTGTTGGAAGACAAATTACTATAAGTACCCAAAGGCGTTTTTTAGATTTTTTAAATTGATACATTTTCATGTGTCTGTACACATAAATCCATAAACCAATGGAAAGTAAAATGAACATTTCCCATAAGAACACTTCAATTGAAAACTCAATATTAGCCATAATTTCGTGCTTTATGTTTTAGAGTCTACAAGCATTTCTTCGTATAAATCTTCATAAAGTTTAATGATATATTTTATATCAAACTTTTCGGAAATTTTTCTTGCATTAAGTTTAAAGGAGTCGTGAGTTTCGGGGTCTTTCAAAATAGCTAACGCATTTTTGGCCATATCATCCGTATCACCTACGTTACTCGTATATCCCGATTTTCCATGTATATTTACTTCAGGTAATCCTCCGGTGTTGGTAGAAATAATTGGTACACTATGCGCCATCGCCTCTAAAGCAGCCAAACCAAAGCTTTCATTTTCTGAAGGGAGCAAAAACAAGTCTGAAAAACAAAGTACCCTTTCAATATCATTACTTTGCCCCATAAAAATCACTTTATCTCTTACGTTGAGTTCTATGGCTTTGTTTACCGCTTTATCTCTATCAGGGCCATCTCCAATTATTATAAGTTTTGCTTTCTTGTGTTTTAAAATTTTAGCGAACACTTCAACGACATCATTTACACGTTTTACGGGTCTCAAATTACTTACGTGAGTAATGATAAATTCGTCATCATCTGCCATTGTATATCTCCTGCAATCGTCTTTATAAAAATTTAATGTATCAAAATTTATAAAGTTTGGTACAACTTTAATGTCTTTCTTTATATCAAAATATTTTAAAGTGTCTTCTTTAAGATTTTGAGATACAGAGGTTACAATATCACTTTTGTTTATACTGAAATTTACAGCAACTTTATAAAAGCTATGATTTCCAACGAGTGTAATGTCTGTGCCGTGCAAGGTTGTCATCATTGGGATATCGTAGCCACTTTCTTTCAGCATTTGTTTGGCCATATATCCTGCATAAGCATGCGGAATGGCATAATGCACATGTAGTAAATCTATCTTATATTTTTTGATGGTATTCACTAGTTTGGTAGACAATGCAAGTTCATATGGTTGGTAGTGAAATAAGGGATATTCCGGAACAGAGACCTCGTGATATTTTATGTTTGTAGAAAGATACTGAAGCCTAACGGGTTGTTTATAGGTAATAAAATGGACTTCATGACCTAACTGAGATAACCCCATTCCTAACTCTGTAGCTACTACTCCACTTCCTCCAAAGGTTGGGTAGCAAACAATGGCTATTTTCATTTATTCATGTTTGGGAATAAAAATAACTCTAATTTATAGGATTAGGTCTTAATAGAGTCTAAAATTGATGAGATAATAAGATTAAATAATTGCCTTTACTCCTTTTTATGTTAAAACGAAATTTAGCAGCTAATAATACTCTGGATTACTCTATAATGTGATTGTATATAACCTCTTGAATTTTGGTTCTAATATTTTCATTTATTAGACCTTTATTATCTGCTGTTGGGTGAATTCTGTTAGATAAAAACACATAAACTATGTTATGCTCCGGATCTGCCCAAGTGTAGGTGCCTGTAAATCCGCTATGTCCAAAACTATTCATAGGAACGCAGCCACATGTTGGCCCCTTTACTCCAAGCTGTGGCTTGTCAAAACCAATACCTCTTCTTACTTCTTCATCGCAGTAATTGCATGTATTATAAGTATCTATGGTTTCTTTTTTAAGTAATCGAACATCTCCATAAACACCTCCGTTTAGGTACATCTGCATAAATTTAGCCACGTCATTCGCGTTACCAAATAGTCCTGCATGACCCCCAACACCTCCAAGTAACGCAGCTCCTTGGTCGTGTACATAACCTCTTAACAATTGTTTTCTCCACACTTTATCATACTCTGTCGGAACAATTCTCAGCGCATCAAATTTTTCTAATGGCAAGTAGCTCATCGAATTTATCCCCATTTTGTCATAAAACTCTTTGCTTAATGTCTCATTTAGAGGAGCGTTGTTGTATTTTTCAATGACATTCTTTAATATATAATAAGGCAGATCACTATACTTATATTCTTTCGACTTTCTAAGTTCGCTATCATAAATTTGAAAATTAATAGTGTCTCTATAATCTTTTCTGGTGTACAAGTCTCTTGCAACTTCTACATTAAATACATCATCTTTTTTATTATTGTAGTATAAATCAAAATTTTTAAGTGTTTGTGCATAAAAAGGTATCCATGCACGTAGTCTTGCATAATGCGAGAGCATTTTTTTAAAACTTATACTGGCTTTATTTGTTTCAATAAGTTCTGGTACATGCTGGTATAAACTGTCATTTACACTAATCTTTTGCTCTTCTTCCAGCTTCATAAACAAAGGAAGAGATGACAAAATTTTAGTTAGAGAGGCCAAATCATATATGTCACTTGGTTTGACTTCTATTCTTTTCTCGTTAGTATGGTAGCCAAAGCTCTTTTTATATATAGCAACACCATTTTTAGCTACAAGCAATTGTGCACCCGGTGTCATTTCTTTTTCTATCGCATATTGTACGATGTCGTCTATTTCTTTTTCAAAATTTGGATCCATGCCTTGATTATGACTAAACCCATAAGCTAATCTGCCATTAGCATCGTATGAAAATCCAGTACCAACGGGAAAAATATCTTTTACGCCAACAGGTAATTTTCCTTTTGCGGGTCTTGCTCCAAAAAGGATTTGAGCAGTAGCAGATTGTGCTAAATTAGAATTTTGATAGGCTTGGACTATAGCTTTTAAATTTGTAAAACTTCTGATGTCGTTTAGGGCATAAGGGCTTGAGAAATTTACCAACACCGTTGGAATTGTCAAACTAATCTCGTGTAATGCAACAAGTTCTCGATCTGTAAAAGCGAAAGACTTCCAAGGGTTTTCATTGGACGTATGGTGTCCAACAATAAGCATGTCATAAGCTTTTAGTTCGTCTATTTTTTCGTTAAGCTGTTGTTGATTGGAAATACTAACGACAGTATCGTATAGATTTAAAACCTCTAAAAATGTACTGCTATCATCATCTCCCATTTTTAGGTAAGCAATTTTTTGTTTATCAAGGTTTTTAAAAGGTAAAACCCCTTTATCGTTTTTAATAACGGTTACAGCTTCTGCGATAGCTTTCATATAAACAGCATCATTTTCAATACCATTTAAATCTTCATAAAGATTTTCAATATCAACATACTTGTATTTGTGTAAGCCGGATTTATATTTAGCAAGAAGTATTTTCTTAACAGAATGCTCGAGCCTTTCTTCTTTTATTATACCATTATTGTAAGCTTCAATAATTTTGCTCACAGCTTTGGGTACATTTTCCGGAATAAGCAATATATCGTTTCCTGCTAAAAAGGCCTGCAGGTCTATTTCACCTGGTTTTTTATAATTAGACGCTCCTTTCATATTTAGTGCATCTGTAAAAATCAACCCCTTGTAGCCAAGTTCTTTTTTAAGTAAATCTGTAATAACAGTTTTGGACAAAGAAGTTGGCAAGCCATACTTACCTTCTAAACTAGGAACATTAAGATGCGCTACCATAACGCTACTTAACTTGCTATTAAGCAGTTGTTTAAATGGGTACATTTCTACACTGTCTAGTCGTTGTCTTGTAAAATTGAGTGTTGGCAAAGTTTTATGTGAATCTAAATCTGTATCTCCATGGCCTGGAAAGTGTTTTGCGCTAGATAAAATACCTTGTTCGTCAAATGCCTGGACAAATGCTTTAGCCTTTTCTGTTACGTCGTATTTATTTTCTCCAAAAGAACGGTTTCCTATAATAGGGTTTTTAGGGTTTGTATTAAGGTCTACTACAGGCGCAAAATTGATGTGAACGCCTAATCTTTTACAATGCTTAGCGATTTGAGTGGCCACAGCCTTAACTATCAATGTATCTTTTATGGCGCCAAGCGTCATATTCCATGGAAAAGCATAGGTAGAATCTAATCGCATTGATAAACCCCACTCGGCATCCATAGCTATGAGTAGTGGTGTTTTGCTTTTAGATTGGTATTTATTTGTTAGAACTGCTTGCCTAACCGGTCCACCTTTTGAAAAAATAATTCCACCTATATGATATTTTTCAATTAGCTCCTGTATATCTTTTCTGGGTTCTTTTGAAAATACATCTACCATAAAAAGCTGTCCTACTTTTTCTTCGAGAGTCATTTTAGAATATAAAGTATCTACCCATTGTTTTTGAGCAACACTATCTTTAGTGACAAGTGGATTAGCTAGTTCCTGAGAAAAAATCTGTAAAAAAAAGAAAAAAGAAAAAAGGAAATAAACGTATTTCATTTCTTGATGAAATAAAGTGAGAAAATTATATTTGAAAAATTGGAATAATAGCTTTATCATAAAAACCTAGAGTGCCAACTGTCCTTTAACGGCACTTCCCAATACTCTTCAAATTCTTGTTTTGTAGCTACTAAATTATTGAATACAATAGTGTTTGCGTTAACAGCTTTTTGTTTCACCATCTTTTTAAAATCGATTAGCGGTTTAAAAGCGATGTATTCTCCGTGTTTGTAAGAGACATTCATTTTATCAAGAAGGTCTACTTTATAATTTTGTTCTAAACTCTGTATAAAATGAACCATGCTATCTATAGAACACCCTGTTGCAGAAGACTCTGACTGGTCTACAGCAATAATGATAAAGCGTTTATACTTTATTAAATAAGAAGTTTTTAAATCTTTACCATGTGCAACCCAGGCATTTAAAAACGTTTCTAAATCTCTTGTAATAGTATTAATTTCTTCATCACTAAAACTCCTACTGCTTTGGTAAATCCAAACTTTAGAATCTGCTGAAAGATTTTTAAATTCTGTATGCATACTAACATTTTATATACAAATATACTATCTATATGCCATTGAGGTAATCAAATATCTATTTATGTGCTAAATCTTTTATTTCTTTAAATGTATAAATATGTTTTCCCTTTATATTTTGCTTTGCTGCATTTTTCATAGCATATCCAACGTGTTTTGCATTGATAGCTTTATAATGCTTAGGAATTAAAAATGAAAATGTGGTCATTAAAACTTGAGCAAGCTTTTCTGCAAACCTGAATTCTTTACGATTGCCTAATAATAGTGAAGGCCTAAACACATGAAAAGAATTATAGTCTAGAGTAGAAATCTTGTCCTCTACCTCTCCTTTCAATTTTGTATAAAAGTTTGAACTTTTACTATCGGCACCTATGGATGAAACCAATACAAAAGATTTACAGTTTTTTTTCAACCCAAAAACTGCTGCATTTACCGGGATATCATAATCTACTTTTCTGTACTTAGACATATCGCCTTTAACCTTTTGTCGAGTTGTGCCTACAGCACAAAAAATTGTACTTTCCGGATCAATCGCCGCATTAAATTCATCTAAATTATCAAAATCTACAAGCCTAACCTTAACTTTAGAACTTTGGGATTCATAAGATTTTCTTACTAGGATTGTAATATCAGAAAAATCAGAATCTTCTATAAGTGCTTCTAAAACACTTTCGCCAATTAATCCTGTTGCACCTATAAGTGTCGCTTTCATAAGTAATTATATTGAATTAATATGTTTACAAACTTTAACACATGAAAAAATTTTATAATCATGTTATGTCAAATCTCGTATATGATTTATTCCTTAAAACAATACGGTCTCAAAAAATTAAAAGCCTCATAAGGTGGTATACTTATGAGGTCTTTTAAGAGTATTAATACCAAAATTAAAGTTATAAATCTTCTGTGTTTGCTATCATTTCGACAACATCATAAACTTTTATAGAATCTTGTTTTTCTTTATTTTTTATGCCGTCCGTCATCATTGTGTTACAAAACGGACAACCTGCTGCGATTGCGTCAGGTTTTACATCTAGGGCTTGTTCTGTACGGTGTATATTTACTTCTTTGTCGCCAGGTTCAGCATCTTTAAACATTTGTGCTCCACCTGCTCCACAACATAAACCACGGCTTTTGCAGCTTTTCATTTCGACGAGTTCAACATCGAGTCTTCTAAGGAGTTCTCTTGGAGCTTCATACTCATTATTTGCTCTGCCTAAATAACATGGGTCGTGAAACGTGATACGTTTACCCTTAAATTGCCCTCCTTCTATTTTTAAACGTCCTTCGTCTAAAAGTTGTTTTAGAAACTGAGTATGATGCATCACCTCATAATTGCCACCTAAAGCCGGGTACTCGTTTTTAAGTGTATTAAAGCAATGAGGACAGGTCGTTACAATTTTTTTTATGTCGTAAGCATTAAGAACCTCAATGTTTGTTGCCGCTTGCATTTGAAATAAAAATTCATTTCCAGCACGTTTAGCAGGATCTCCGGTGCAACTTTCTTCGGTGCCAAGTACTGCGAAGCTTACACCTATGTTGTTTAGAATTTTTACAAATGCCTTTGTTATTTTTTTTGCTCTATCATCAAAACTTCCTGCACAACCCACCCAAAACAAAACCTCCGGGGTTTTGCCTTCATTCATCATATCTGCCATTGTCGGCACTTGTAATGTATTGCTCATAAAATTTAATCTTTAAAAACTTGTATACTTACTTTTTTCATTACCAGATCAGTAAATTTACCTTTATATCTTGTGGCTTTAACCAAATGATTATCAATCCAATGGTAGTTTCCACCACGTGGTTTACCCATTAAAAGGCTATGGTATTTAAACCCGTGTTTTTTTAACCAATATTCGGTAATTTCTCTGTGTGCTTCTGTTCTAGACGTAAAAAAACAAATGCGATGTCCTTCATCATACCATTTATTTAATGTCTCCAAAGCATCTAAGTAAGGCTCGCAAGTACCCATGCGTTCCGGTTCTTCGTTTGGTACGTCGTCCGTAATTGTTCCGTCTATATCAATCAGGTAGTTTTTGATATGTTCAGGTAACATTGGACTTATATGTTCATCACCTTGAAATGTTTCTTTTAGTAAGTCGTCTTTCTCTGGTTGGTTTTCCATTTTTATAATTTAGTTAGATTGTTAATTATCGTTTACCCAATTTAATCTATCTTGTTGATTATAAGGCCATGGTGCTGCATTATTTTCAATATTACCCATAGCATTATTAAGTTCCATTGGAGCAGCACTTTCTTCCATGACTAAATATTGTCGCATCTCCATAATAATAGAAAGCGGGTCTATACCCACAGGGCAAGCTTCTACACAAGCGTTGCAAGTAGTACACGCCCAAAGCTCTTCTCTCGTAATGTAATTGTCAAGAAGCTGATTTCCATCGTCTTTAAATTCGCCATTTTTTTCAATGTTTTTTCCAACTTCCTCTAGCCTGTCTCGGGTATCCATCATAATTTTTCGAGGTGAAAGCTTTTTGCCTGTCTGGTTTGCCGGACATTCTGAAGTACATCTGCCACATTCTGTACATGTATATGCACTTAGTAATTGAAACCAATTTAAATCTGTAACATCACTTGCGCCAAACTTTTCCGGTTCAGCTTCATCGCCTTCCTCAGGCATTGCGTAAGGATCTGCATTTGGATCCATCATCATTTGAACCTCTTTCGCAACTGTTTCGTTGTGGCTAAATTGTCCTTTTGATTTTAAATTAGAAAAATAAACATTAGGAAATGCTAACAAAATATGGAGGTGCTTAGAATAATATAGATAATTTAAAAAGAAAAAGATACCTAAAATGTGTGCCCACCAAGCAGCTCTTTCAACAGCAATTAAAGTTGAATTAGACATGCCATCAAACAATGGTAATAAGAATTGGCTAACAGGAAAAACGCCTGCTTTAGTGTAATGTTCTGCACCGTTTAATTGCAGTTGCAGATCTGTAGCATTCATGGTAAAAAACAAGCACATTAATATCACTTCGAAATACAATATGTTGTTGGCATCGTTTTTAGGCCAACCTTTAAGGGTTTTAAAGCGCTTGATATTAGAAATATTTCGTCTTGTCCAGAAAAAAATAACGCTCACCAGTACGAGTAAGGCTAAAATTTCAAAACTTCCAATTAAAAAACTATAAACCGGACCTAGGAAAGAGAAAATTCTATGTGTACCAAGTAAACCGTCTATAATGATTTCTAAAACCTCAATGTTTATAATAACAAATCCAACATACACCAAAATATGAAGGAAGCCAGCAATAGGACGTGTAACCATTTTAGATTGTCCTAAGGCGACACGAATCATTTTCTTTAATCTTGTTGGCTTTTCATCTGTTCTGTTGATGTCTTTACCCAACAAAATATTTCGCCGTAAACGTTTTACATTACGCGCAAAAAACCATACAGCAAAGCTTAATGCTGCTAAAAAAAGTATTTGGGGTATAAATTGCATAAGTACTAGTTGTCTTCTTCAGGTTTTTGATATTCTTTATTTTTCTTTCCAAATACAGAGAAATGCACATAACGCTTAGGGTTAAGTTTCATGTCCTGTAATAATTCTTCTAATTGTTTTGTCGAATTTTCCAGATTAGTATAAAGTGTGTCGTCATTAAGCATCTTTCCTAAGTTGCCTTCGCCGTTATTAATTTTTTCTGAAATAGATTTAAAGTTATTTAAAGTAAATTCTAATTCTCTAACAAGTTTACCAAATTCAACCTTATTTAAACTATCAGTTAAAGAGTTTAACTTGCTTGTAACTTCTGTGAAATTTTCAAACGACTTTTTTATATTATCAGAATTATCATCCAATAAAGTATTGGTTTTTTGGGAAATGGAAGCTAGATTTTCCATACTCGTACTAAAATTGGTGATGCTTTGTTTTAATTGATCTTTAGAATTTTCGTCCAATACAAAATTAAAAGAAGTCACCAATGTGTCTATATCACTAACAGCACTTTCTATTTGTGCTTGTAGAGGTGTAAGTTGTTTATTTACTAATTCCAAGAGGCCTTCTTCTATTTCACTATTCAAGGTATCCCCGGATTGCGCTAAAGTTTTATCATTCAGGTTCGGAACTATTGCTATAGATTTTCCTCCTATAAAGCCACCTCCATAAATTTCAGCCACACTCGATTTTGAAAAAGGGAAATCGTTATTTATGTTAAGGGTTACCAATAATCTCGCATCGGGCAAGATTTCAATATCTGTTACTGCCCCGACTTGAAATCCGTTTATCGTTACAGCAGACGAAGGGTTTAAGCCTTCAACTTGTTCATATACAGCGTAAAATATTCTAGAATTCTCTAGTAAATTTTTTCCTTTCAGAAAATTATAACCAAAAATTAAAAGTGCTATTGCTATAACACTCATAAAACCAACTCTAAGCTCTTTTGATATCTTCAATGTGTTCGTTTATTGGGTAAAAGTAATTATTTGATTTGAGTTTTTAAGGCCTCCTCAATAGATATTTTTTCACCATTTAGATAGGCCACAATAAAGGCATTTTTAAAACCTTTGTCCTTTGCCGCTATTAGATTGTTTTGAATTTCTTTAAAAGAATTTGTTTCCCCATACCTATATTTAAAAAAACCGGATTCTTTAACTCGAGATAAATTATCAAGTCCTTTGAAATTATATGGCGCTAATTTTATTTTTTTACTTCCTGCAGCAATTTGAACATAAAATGTAGTTTCATAATTATCATTCAATTCTAAATCTGTCTTTTTCTCAGTATTTTTATCAGCGACAGGCTTTACTTCTGTTGCCTGATTAGTTTCTAATGCTTCTTTGTACTGAATTACGGCATTAGCAATCTCCTTTGCCAGCTTTTTTTGATTAAATGACAAACTTAGAAAGTAATTCTCCTTAATATTTGATAAAAAACCAAGTTCTACTAAAACACTTGGCATATATGTTTCTCTTAAAACTAAAAATCCTGCTTGCTTTACACCACGATCTTTACGTTTTAAGTTTCCAACAAAATTCTTTTGAATGTTATCTGCAAGAAGAATGCTTTGGTCTAAATATTGTTCCTGCATAATACTAAAACCAATATAAGACTCCGGAGAAGTGGGGTCAAAACCATCATATTTTTCTATATAATTTTCCTCCAGCTCGATAACTTTATTCTCTTTCATCGCAATTTTTAAGTTATCCTCATTTCGATGAAGTCCTAAAACAAAGGTTTCAGCACCATAAGGTTGTCCATTTAAAACCGAATTACAATGTATTGATATAAAAAGATCTGCTTTGGCATTATTAGCTATGGTTGCCCTTTCTCTTAAACCAATAAATTCATCTTTTATCCTGGTATAAACAATTTCAATATCTGTTCTCTTTTGTAACAGTTCTCCAATAAGCAGACTTACAGATAATGCTACATCTTTTTCATTGAGTCCAAATCCCTGAGCTCCAGAATCTTTACCTCCATGGCCGGCATCAATTACAACCTTATACTTCTTTGCATTTTGAGCATTTGCATTAATGTTAAACGCAAGACTAAATACAAAACAAAATGTAAAAAGTTTTATAGGTGAAAACATCTTATAAATAGAGTTATGCTTCAATTCTAAAATGTGTTTGTTTATCATATTATTAATACGAAAATGAAAAAAAATTTTAACGTACTAAACAAATGTACAACTATAATGTAATGCGACCAAAATTAGGTTACATACATTTTATGTAATTGATTTACTTTATTAATGATACTAAAGTTTTTTTAAAAATTCTTTACAACTCATCAATAAGGGGAGATAAAATTTAAGATAAAAATAATATCACATATTAAAGCCGCTTCTTAAGTAATTGGTAGAGTGAATATTTGGAACAGACTGAAGTATAAAATTACTTTTCAGTTTTAATATTAATAGCATCCTCAAGGGATATTTTCTTACCGTTTAAATAGGCTATAATATAAGCATCTTGATAACCTTTTACCCATGCTGTATTAAGGTACTTTTGAATAGATTCAAAAGAATTGGCTTTTCCATATCGGTATTTAAAAATACCATCTTCTTCAATTTCAGAAATTTGGTCTAAACCATTGAAATTTTCAGGAACAAGTTCCAGCGAAGTTTTAGTAGCTATTATTTGCACATAATATGTTAGTTTATCTTTCTTTTTTGGAACCGCTGCTTCTTCTTTTTCTTTTTGCTCATTTTCAGCTTGTCCAATAACTTCATCCGGAGATTTTATATTATTTTCTTTTAGTTTTTTATAGGCATCCTGTCTTGCCATGCTCATCTTAGGTTTTTCTTCGGGTGCATAATACGATGTCTCTGTAATTTCAGTGTAATTTGTTTTACTTCCAGACAAGTTCTCTTTGTAATATATTATGGCATCTTTAATTTCATTAGCCAGTTTTTTGAGATTACTATAAGCCATGAGGTAGTAATTCTCTTTGATATTAGATAAATATCCAAGCTGAACAATTACTGCAGGCATGTCTATCTCTTTTAACAACAGGAAGTTTGCTTTTGTTACTCCTCGATTCTTTCGGTTAAGGTTTTGTTCAAATTTCTTTTGAAGAGTGTCAGCAAAGGATACGCTTTGTTCCAAATACTTTTCTTTTATTATACTGAAGTTTTTATAATATTGAGGCGATCTTGGATCGATCCAGTTGTACTTATTATTGTGATCTTTTTCTAATTTTATAACACTATTCTCTAAAATGGCAACCATTTGGTCTTGATCATTTTCCGGTACGCCTAGTACAAAAGTCTCTGCCCCATACTGCTTACTATCTAAAGAAGAGTTACAATTTATAGAAATAAATAACTCTGCATTAGAATTATTAGCAAAAATAGCGCGTTCTCTTAGAGTGAGATATTTATCTTCTGTTCGAGTAAAAACAGGTGTAATATCTAAACGTTCTTTTTCAAGAAGTTCACCAACAAGAAGGGCGACTTTTAGATTTATATCTTTTTCGTTTATGCCCAAACCGTTAGCCCCGGGGTCACTTCCACCGTGAGCGGCGTCGATAACTACCTTAAAATTATCAGAAATTTGAGCACTTATTTTATAATTATATGCAAAGAATATAACAATGCAAGCTAAAGTAAGTTTTGAAGATATTGCGGTCTTAAAAAAAGAAGCGATGTTTAATTTTAAAAATTGTAACCAAATCATATAATAATATGTAATTTTGAAAATTGTTTTGTTAAGTAAATATAAACAAAAATACAACATTAATATTGCAACCTAAATTAGTTTACATACTTTTATTCCTTTGTTGTTGCTCTATTTCCATTTTTGCACAAGTTAAAGAGGACAGTATTGTAAAACCAGCACCTTTACAACAACAACTTTCTAAAGAGGTCATAACGGATACTACTAACCTATCTGTTGAAGATTTAGCAAAACTTAAAAACACCAAAGAAACCGACAGTGTTAAAAAAGATACGCTTAAAAAAGGTTTTTTGACAGATATAGTAGAAACTTATGCTAAAGGCTACAAAAAGCTTTCGAAGGCTGAAAACAAAATGTATTTGTATGATGAAGCCAAAATTGTTTATGAAGATTTCGAGCTTGAAGCAGGTACTATTGTTTTAAACAATAATAATAATCAAGTTTTTGCTGCCGGAATTACAGACAGCACAGGTTATGTACAAAGTCCTGTGTTTAAACAAGCAGGAAATGTAGTCGAGCCCGACAGTTTGTTTTTCAACTTTAAAACTAAAAAAGCATTAATCTACGGTTCTAAAACTAAAGACGGCGAACTAAATATTTTTTCTGAAGCATCAAAGCGTGTAAACGATTCAGTGTATTACATGCAGAATGCCAAATTCACTACTGCTGAAGATCTTAACAATCCTGAATATTATTTTTTAGCCCGAAAAATCAAATTTGTTCCTGATAGTAAGATTGTAACCGGTTTGGTGAACATGTACATTGCAGACGTGCCGACACCTTTAGGACTGCCTTTTGGATTTTTTCCGTTGTCTAAAAAGCAATCTTCTGGTTTTATCATACCTACATTTGGCGATAATAGGAACAGAGGTGGATTTTTCCTTCAAAATGGAGGTTATTATTTTGCCATTAGCGATTATGTAGATTTACAAGTATTAGGGGATATTTTCGCAAATGGAAGTTACGGATTAAGATTTGATTCCAATTACGCAGTCAGGTATAAGTTTAATGGTCGTGTTAGCTTTAGATTGGAGCGCTTATTTCAGGAAGAAAGAGGATTTCCCAACTTTTCCGAACAACGAATTTTTAACTTTAGGTGGAATCATAATCAAGACCAGAAAGCAAATCCAAGTTCTAGATTTTCAGCTTCTGTAAACTTAGGATCAAGTCAATTTTTTAGACAGTCTGTAAATCAAATAAATACAGGAAATTTCTTAAACAATACCTTAAACTCATCTATCTCATGGACAAAAACCATAGACGCCGGTCCTGGGATGAATCTGAACGTTTCTGCAACGCACAATCAAAATACAAATACTGAACAAATCAACCTAACTTTACCAACGCTTCAGTTTAGCATAAATCGGGTTTTTCCATTCGAGCCCAAATTTAGAGCCAAAAAAGGAGCTCTAGAAAATATAAATGTTCAATATAATCTAAGAGGAGAAAATAGAATTCAGACCACAGATTCTTTATTTCTTACACCTCAGATGTTCAAGGATTCTAATCTAGGTTTAAGACATAGCATTCCATTAACTACTAACTTTAAAATTGCAGAATATTTCAGTGTTTCCACAAGTCTTAATTATGACGAAACATGGGTTTTTAAGACTTTTAATCCTAGGTTTGATGAAACCAGACAAACAATTGTAAGAGATACTGTAAATGGATTTGATTCGTATAGAACATATAGTGCAAATGCTAGTATAGGGACTACAGTTTATGGACAATTTAATTTCGGCGACAATAAAAAAATTAAAGCCATCAGACATGTTATAAGGCCTTCGATAGGGTACTCCATAAACCCCGGATTTGATCAATATTACGAAGACATTACCATACCCGGAATTGGTACAAACGAAGACCGTATAGAACAACGCTCAAGATTTGAAGGTACATTGTATGGAGCACCAAGTCAGAATTTTTCCAGTAGTATGAATATTGGTGTTACCAACGACTTTGAAGCCAAAGTAAGAAAAAAAGACACCACTTTGGTAGGTGAAGATGCCTACAAAAAAGTTAAACTACTGAATAATTTTGCAATAAATACCAGCTATAATTTTGCAGCAGACTCTTTAAACTTAGCTCCAATAAATGTCCGAGGAAATATTCCACTGTTTAATGAAAAATTGAATATTAATGTGATTGGTGCATTTGATTTGTATGGGTTAGACAGTAATAATAGACGGATAAATACATTAAACATTAATAACGGCGGAAGTATTGCAAGGCTTACCAGAGCAAACATCAGTTTTGGGTATAGAATTTCCAATGAAACGTTTACCAAGAAAAAAGATGGCAAGGATGATGATGAAGAGGAAGAACAAGACCTTTCCAACAACGAAACCTTTTTAAGTGGTGGTCGCCCGGATGATTTGTTTGGTTCCGGAGATCCTTTAAATCCCGGCTTAAACCGAAACCGAATAGACGAAGAGCCTAAAACAGATGATAGCGAATTTTATAATTACAAACCCCCTTGGAATTTGAATTTTCAGTACGCTATGACCTATAACAATACTGCTCGACAGAATGAAATTTCAAGTCACTCTATCATGTTTTCCGGTGATATTGAATTATCACCTAGATGGTCTATAGGTGCTTCCTCCGGGTTTGACTTGGTCGATCCGGGCTTTACTTTTACTCAGTTAACCTTTAACAGAGATTTAAAAAGCTGGCAAATGAGTTTTAATTGGAGACCAATTGGACAACAACGTTCTTGGTTTTTCTTTATTGGAATAAAATCCGGTATATTTAGAGACATTAAATACGACAAAAACAGAGAACCAGATCGAATTTTAAACTAATCAAATACATGAAAAAAGCCATAAATATTAGTAACGCAGGAAAACCTATAGGCCCTTATAATCAGGCTATAAAATATGGTAATATACTATTTACCTCAGGCCAAATCGGCTTGAATGCAGAGGGTAAATTTCTTAATGAATCTATTTCAACTGAAGCGCATCAAGTATTTAAAAATATTATTGCATTGCTAGAAGAAGAACAAATGAATTTAAGTCATGTTTTAAAGGTTAGTATTTTTTTAAAAGACATGAATGATTTTTCTGTTGTAAATGAGATTTACGCAGATTACTTTAAAGGATTAGAATACCCTGCCAGAGAAACAGTTGAAGTTGCTAGACTTCCTAAAGACGCAAGAATAGAAATAAGTGTTATTGCTGGACTTTAATTTATGAGCTTATCAACGATAGATTGGGTAATTATAGCATCGTTTTTTGCGGTAAGCCTTTTAATTGGATTATATACCTCTAAGTTTAGCGGAAAAAACTCATCCAACTTTTTTCTTTCAGGGCGAAACATGCCTTGGTGGGTTTTAGGGGTCTCTATGGTAGCCACAACATTTGCAGCAGATACGCCTGGATTAGTAGCCGGTATAGTTCGTAAAGATGGTATAAGTGGTAACTGGGTGTGGTGGAGTTTTTTGCTTACCGGTATGCTTACTGTTTTTTTCTATTCCAAGTTATGGCGACGTACAGGAATTACCACCGATTTAGAATTCTATGAATTAAGATACAGCGGAAAAAGCGCTTCATTTTTAAGAGGATTTCGAGCCATTTATTTAGGCGTGTTTTTTAATGTGGTCATCATGGCAACAGTATGTCTAGCAGGGATTAAAATTGGTCATGTGCTGTTTGGGTTTTCAGCTACAACCTCACTCCTGCTGGCCTGTTCAATCACAACCATCTACTCATTATTAGGAGGATTAAAAGGGGTTTTAATTACAGATTTCGTTCAGTTTATCATAGCCATGGTAGGCAGTGTTTGGGCTACAGTCTACGTGATTAATAGACCTGAAATTGGTGGATTAGAAAAATTAGTTACATCGCCGGAAGTACAATCTAAACTTGATTTTGTACCCAGCTTTGATAGTCCGGAAGTTCTAATCCCTTTGTTTATAGTGCCATTGGCAGTACAATGGTGGAGCGTATGGTATCCCGGAGCAGAACCCGGTGGTGGTGGCTATGTGGTGCAACGTATGCTGGCTTCTAAAAATGAAAAACATGCCACGCTGGCAACCCTTTTCTTTAATGTCATGCATTATGCCGTCAGGCCTTGGCCGTGGATATTGATAGGATTGGCTTCATTAATAATCTACCCTACTTTAGCAGATCTTCAAGTAGCTTATCCGGACCTTGATGCTGAATTTATCAAAGAAGATTTGTCATATGCGGCGATGTTGCAACTACTACCTGCCGGACTTATTGGTCTCGTTGTTACGTCACTAGTTGCAGCCTTTATGAGTACCATTTCAACACATCTCAATTGGGGTAGCAGTTACGTGGTAAATGATTTTTATGTCCGCTTTGTAAACCCGACAGCTTCTAACAAACAACAAGTTATCATTGCACGGCTATCGATAGTAGTTATGATGGTGCTTTCAGCATTGCTGGCATTTGTCTTGGAAGAAGCTAAAGACGCTTTTGATTTGTTATTGCAAATTGGCGCCGGGACTGGATTACTATTTATTTTACGTTGGTTCTGGAATAAAATTAATCCTATCAGTGAAATCACAGCAATGCTGGTTTCATTTATCATTGCGCTCGTATTTTTTGTCAATAAAAAAATTGAAACCCCTTTTTTAGAAATCCAACAGTATGAGGAATTGATTTTAGGCGTTATAATTACATCGGTAGCCTGGATAATTGTCACTTTTTTATCCAGACCCTCTTCCAAAGAAACCTTAGATCAATTTGATAGCCTTGTGTTTAAAGGAGAAAAGAAGTTCTTAAACTTTAAATATAAAATTGCGTGTTTTCTAAGCGCAGTTTTCGGGGTCTATGCCTTGTTATTTTCTATAGGTTATGTGTTATTATTTGAATATGTAAACGCAGGCATAGCTATTGGCATCTCTTTATTATGTAGTGTATTGATATTTAAGTTTTGGAATAAAATTTAACTATTCCAAATCGCCCAAGCCTTTTCAGCTTGTAGAACGAGCATTTTATAGCCGTTGGTCGTTTGACAGCCTTGTGCTTTTCCTTTTTTCATAAATGCTGTTTCTTTAGGATTGTAGACTAAATCGTAAAGTAAATGCTGAGAAGACAAAAATTGATAAGGAATTTGCGGCGCCTCTTCAACCTTTGGATAAGTACCTAATGGTGTACAATTGATTATTATGTGATAGGTTTTTAATAGGTCTTCATTAACTTCATCATAGTTGATTTGATTTGGCTCTGAAGGCGTTCTGGTGACAATTTTATAATCAATATTTAATTTAGCTAACCCATAACATATGGCTTTAGAAGCCCCGCCGGAGCCTAAAACTAAAGCGCTTTGTTGATGTTTTTTCAACAGTGGTTTTATCGAATTTACAAAACCGTAAACGTCTGTATTAAAACCTATTAATTTATCTTCAGTAAATTTTATGGTATTTACGGCGCCTATCTCATTTGCTTCTGTTTCTATTTCATCTAAAAATGAAATGATATCAGTTTTATAAGGAATCGTAACGTTTAGGCCTTTTAATTTTTTTTCTTTTAATACTGCTTTAAATTCAGTTATATCCGACAAGTCAAAATTGACATAAGAGGCGTTAATACTTTCATTTTCAAACTTTTGTTTAAAATATGTTCTTGAAAATGAATAATCGATATGCTTGCCTATTAAGCCAAATTTATCCATTAAGCTTTTGTTTTATTACGATTATCTACCCAAACGAGGTAAAGTACAATCGAAATTCCAATTAAAATAAAACCAACACCTAACCATGTAGACAGCTCATTAAATTCTGGCATATACCTGCTGTAGTTTTTAATAATAGGCTTATTGTTAGCGTCTAACAATACTTGGTTGTTTTCTCCAATCTCAAAAATTTTCTTTTTCCATGGCCAAACGACTCCCAAGCTTCCGGTAATAAAACCAATAATAGTAGCAAATGTGGTAGCCCTAAAGCGTTTTAATAAATAACCCAATACATGGGAAAGGGAAACTAAACCAAACACAGACCCTGCTGTAAATACGGTAAGAATCTGTAAAAGTCGTATTCTTCCGTCGTCTTCAAAAAAACTAAAATCCCACTGAATAATATCTGAAATGGTATCGTAAAGGGCGTTTACAGAATCAACTAATAACAGGACATAGTTGCCCATTAGAATAAGAATAAAGGAACCTGATAAACCTGGTAGTGTCATGCCGGAAACACTTATTATCCCACATAAAAACACAAACCAAAGATTGTCATTTTGTGTTGCGGGCTCAAGAAAACTGATTAAAATTCCTGAAATTGTACCTAAAATGAGAAATACAACCTGAGCATTAGATTTTATTTTCAGATCCCTAGCCATATAATAGATTGAGCCTACTATCATTCCAAAAAATGTAGACCAAACGTAAAGCTCATATTGCTCTATAAGGTAATCTAAAATTTTAGAAACGCTAAAATAGCTGATTATCATTCCTAAAATGAGCAGGCTAATAAACTTATAATTAATGTATTGCAAAAAGCTTTTAAACCTTCCATTAAGAAGTAGCAAAAGTGCTTTATAATTAAACTTTTGTAAGGAATAAATAAATTCTTCGTAAAAACCAACAACAAAAGCGACTACACCACCAGATACTCCGGGCACTTTATTTGCTGCTCCCATAGCAATGCCTTTTACGACCAATAACAACTTATCTGAAAGTCTTCTTGTGGCTTCCATAGGTTAAGATGTCTTGCTAGACCATTTTTCTAAAAATAAAATAAGAAGAAATCCAACTATTGCTAAGGCTATGGCATAAAGCACCTGTGGTTCGCCATCAAAGTTTGCCGGTAAAACGGACTCTTGTGCTATGATGATTTCTTTATCGTGAATAATTTCAGTTTTTAAAGTGTTTTTCCATGGCCAAATTTTGTTGAGAGACCCAAAAACAAAACCCGTTAAAATTGATAGAGTTAAGTATTCGTATTTGCTGAACAACCACTTTAGCAATCTCGAAAAAGATAATAACCCGAAAATAGCTCCTATGCCTACTACACTTATTACTTTAAAATTTAAGTCGCTTACTGCATCAATAATTTGTTTGTAAGCGCCAAGTAAGACTAAAATAAATGCACCTGAAATACCAGGTAAAATCATTGCACAGATTGCAAGTGCACCGCATAAAAATAAATACGCTAAACTTTCAATTTCGCCAACAGGAGTTAATGTCGTAAGTAAGTACGCTCCTACAGCAGAAATAATCAAAGCTACAACATAAATAAGTCGCCATTTGGGGACTTGTTTGGCAATATACCAAACACTTGCTAAAACTAAACCAAAGAAAAAGGACCAAACTTGGATGGGATAAGTGTCCAGCAAATATGTCATTAATTTCATCAAAGAAATCACACTAACTCCTATACCTAACATAAGCGCAAGCAAAAATGAAGCATTAAGCTGTTTCCACATGGCCTTAAACCCTTCGTTTTTCCAGGTTTTAAAAAGGCTCAAGTCTACATTACTAATGGTATTAACTAGTTCTTCGTATATCCCGGTAATAAAAGCTATGGTTCCCCCTGATACTCCGGGAACCACATCTGCCGCACCCATTGCCATCCCCTTAAGAGAAATAACGGCATAATCTTTTAATCGTCTATCGCTCATTTTAAGATTTAAAGTGAATCTCTGAGAATTCTTTAGTAACTTTAAAGGTATTATTCTCTCTGTCAAAATCCAGTTCATCAAGACCAACAGTCATATTGTCTATTTCAACTTCGTTAACCTCAAATGGTAATCCCAAGAGATGAATTTTAAAACTATTATAAGTTGTGTTAAATTTACCCAGCTTATGTTGATTGATGATGAGTTCGTCTTTAGTACCTCTAAGTTTAAAGTTTCTTAAACTATAACGGCCTTTTTGATAATCATAACCATCTTGAGCATCTTCATATACATTGGATACTTCTGTACCGTTTTTATAATAAACTTCAAGTTTTAATTCTTCAATCTCAAGTTCTCCCACATATTGTTGAACAGGATATCTTGGAATAATGGCTCCAGCTTTAACAAAAATCGGCATAGTATCAATATCCGCTTCTACCCACATTTCTCGACCGCCACTAAAGAATGCGTTATCCCAAAAGTTGTACCACTCACCTCTAGGAATATACAAACGACGTCCTTTAGAGTTTGGTTCTAAGATTGGACAAATAAGCATTTTGTCACCAAAAATAAATTCATCGTTTCGGTGATGTGTTTGTGGGTCATGCTGGTCATAATACACCAGAGATTTCAGTACCGGAATACCTTCTGCCGAATATTTGTGAAATGCAGTATATAAATAAGGTAAAAGGGTATATCTTAATTCAATAAATTTTCTGGTAATATCGGTAACTTCGTCGTCGAAAGACCAAGGTTCCTGGTCGCCGTGATGCCCGCTTGAGTGTACACGACAGAATGGATGAAAAACTCCCAATTGTATCCATCTGATAAATAACTCATCATGTGGTTGTTCTGCAAATCCACCAATATCCGAGCCCGTAAAAGACATACCGGATAAACACATACGTTGCACTTGTACATTTGCAATCCATAGGTGCTCCCATGTAGCTACATTATCTCCTGTCCATGAAGAACCGTAACGTTGAGCCCCACTAAATGCAGATCTTGTAATTACAAAAGGCCTTTTAGGATAGGCGTATTTTTTTACCCCATCAAATGTTGCTCTAGCCATTTGTGTGCCGTACACATTATGTGCTTTTCTATGGCTACAAGGATGACCGTCGTAATCGTGCCTAACATCGTCCGGAAACGTTTTTGTAGGCACTTCCATTACTGCCGGTTCGTTCATATCGTTCCAGACCCCTTTTACGCCAATATCCGCTACAAGTTCTTTAAATAATGTAGCCCACCATTCTCTTACTTTAGGATTGGTGTAATCAGGAAAATGACATTCGCCAGGCCAAACCTTACCAATCATTAAAGGTCCATCTGCTCTTTTGCAGAAATAATCATTTTCAATCCCTTCATTATAAACTGAATAGTTTTCATCAATTTTTATTCCGGGATCTATGATAACTACGGTTTTAAAACCATCGTCGGCTAATTCCTTAACCATTCGTTTAGGGTCAGGGAAGTAATCTTTATTCCACGTAAAGCATCTAAAACCATCCATGTAATCGATATCTAAATAAATCCCGTCACATGGAATTCTTAGTTCTCTAAATTTTTGGGCTATTTCTTTAACTCTGCTTTCCGGATAGTAACTCCATTTACACTGATGGTAGCCTAAAGCCCAAAGCGGCGGAAGTTCACCATAACCGGTTAAATCTGTATAACTTGAAACTACATTTTCCATCTCCGGCCCATAGATAAAATAGTAGTTCATTTCACCACCTTGCGCCCAAAAACTCGTTACATCATGTCTTTCGTGACAAAAATCAAAATATGATCTAAATGAATTGTCGAAAAAGATACCGTAAGACTGTCCGTGATGTAAACCAATGTAAAAAGGAACAGCTTTGTAAATCGGATCTTGATCCTTTGAAAAAGCATATTGATCCGTTGGCCAGTTCTGAATACGTTTACCTCTCAAGTTGTTTATCGTTGGCTTATCGCCTACACCGTAATAAGCTTCTCTTTCTTGAGAATGTTTACTCATCTTTACGATGCTACCACCCTTATCATAAAACTCTTCGTAATGAAAACCTAATTCATCTGCATTAATCAAATGCCCTTTGGTATCGTATATTTTAGATTTTAAATTGTACTTGTCTATTTTACAAACAAGTTTTGTAGTTGTGATAATGTAGCTGTCTACATCTTCAGAAATCTCTAAATGATTATAACCTCTTATGGCAGAATCTGAAATGGCGTAAGAAAAGTCAGGCTGTAGTTGGCCTCGCACGCCATATCTAAATCTTAAAACACTATCTTTCAGTATAGTTAATTCAAGAATAATTTTATTTTCGGTTTTAAAATATAATTTATCAACGTCTTGCTCAAAAGACACCACATGATTAGGAAATTGATTTCCTAAGTCATGCAGTTCGGTATTTGTAATCATAAAATCTTATTTAAAGTAAGGACAAATATAAGTCTAGTTAATGTTAAAAAGCCTTAAAAATTAAAATTCCTAATGGTGGTAAATCCAGGCTTACTGAAGTGTTTAACCCATGGGAAGGTATTTTTTCAACCTTAACTTTTTTGTTATCATAATTTCCTGAACCATTGTATTTTACATCATCTGAGTTAAGCAATAACTTTAATTTTGAAATAGACTTTAATCCTATTCTGTATTTTTCGCGGGGTACCGGTGTAAAATTGCAGACAACAACAACTTTCCCTCCATCATCATCTTTTCTGATATAGGACAAAACAGAATTTTGGAAATCATTATAATCTATCCATTCAAAACCATCCGGTGAAAATTGATTAGTGTGTAACGCAGATTCTTTTCTGTAAATAGCATTTAGGTCTGTTATTAGTTCTGAAATACCACTATTGAATTTGTTTTCCAGTAGATGCCAATCTAAACTTTGTTTGAAATTCCATTCGCCATACTGACCAAATTCTCCACCCTGAAACAATAATTTTGCTCCCGGATGTGTGTACATATATCCATATAGCGCTCTTAAGTTCGCAAATTTTTGCCACTGATCGCCAGGCATTTTATTTATGAGTGAATGTTTGCCATATACTACCTCGTCATGGGACAGCGGTAACATGAAATTTTCTGTAAAAGCATAGTTCATACTAAACGTTAATTCGTTATGATGATGCTTTCTATATACAGGCTCTTTACTCATATATTCTAAAGAATCGTGCATCCAACCCATCATCCACTTCATTCCAAAACCTAATCCACCAGAAAATGTTGGTCTAGAAACCCCCGTGAAGCTGGTTGATTCTTCTGCAATAGTTTGTACGTCAGGAAAGTTTGAGAACACTACTTCGTTAAACTCTTTTAAGAATGAAACGGCTTCAAGATATTCGTTTCCTCCAAACATATTTGGTTCCCATTCGCCATCGTTTCTAGAATAATCTAGATACAACATCGACGCTACGGCATCTACTCTTAAGCCATCTATATGGTATTTGTCTAACCAAAATATGGCATTACTTATTAAAAATGCTCTTACCTCGTTTCTGCCATAATTAAAAATAAGCGATTTCCAGTCCGGGTGATATCCTTTTCGTCTGTCTGGATGCTCATATAAGTTTGTGCCATCAAAGAAGCCTAATCCGTGCGCATCCTCAGGGAAGTGAGATGGTACCCAATCTAAGATGACTCCAATATCATTTTGGTGAAATTTCTCAATTAAGGTCATAAATTCTTCAGGATATCCAAATCTGGATGTCGGAGCAAAATAACCTGTTATTTGATAACCCCAACTTGGATCGTATGGATATTCCATAATTGGCATGAATTCTACGTGTGTAAAATTGTGTTTTTTTACATATTCGACGAGTTCTTCTGCCAGTTCTAAGTAGCTTAAACTTCTGTCCTCGTCTACTACTTTTTTCCAAGACCCTAAATGAACTTCGTAGACAGAAAAGGGAGATTTTAAATCATTTTTATCTTTCCTTTTTTTCATCCAGCTGCTATCGTTCCATTTTTTGTCCAACTTCCAAACCACCGAAGCTGTTTTTGGAGGATGTTCACATCGTTTTGCAAAAGGGTCTGCTTTTTCTGTTTTAATATCGTTATTGTGGGATAGAATTTTGTATTTGTAAACATCTCCTTGTTTTACACCCGGTATAAAACCTTCCCAAATACCACTAGAGTCCCATCTCACGTTTAAATTATGTTGACCTTCAATCCAATAGTTAAAATCGCCTATGACAGAAACTTTTTTGGCAGAAGGTGCCCAAACGGCAAAATAAGTGCCTTCTACTCCATCGACTGTCATAATGTGAGAGCCTAGTTTTTCATAAAGCCTGAAATGTTTACCAGATTTAAATAAGTCTATATCAAATTCTGTGAATAAACTAAAAGCTTTAACTTCGTTCATATGTTTAGTGTTTTGTTTGTAATATATTAATAATGCCTTTTAGAGGTATGATAGACCACCTTGGTCTTGCATTTAATTCGTAACCTAATTCGTAAATTGCCTTTTCAAGCAAGCAATATTCTAATAGAAATTCAATTTCGTTTATGTAGCCAATATTTAGGTTATTATTCTGTACTTTATGTATATAGGTATTTAAAAATATACCTACCATGTGAGAATAAATAACTTCTGCACTATAAAATAAATCGTCTAAGGAATGTTTGTATTTTTCTTGATTGTTGAAAATTGTGGCATATAGCGCGTAATTGAAAGACCTAAACATACCAGCTATGTCTTTTAGAGGCGGCTGCTTTACTTTTCGATCTCTTATTGTGCTTTCTGGTTCGCCTTCAAAATCTATGATGTAAAAGTCTCTGTCTTGGACAAGGACTTGACCTAAGTGGTAATCGCCATGAACCCTGATGCGTTCACTTTTCAATTTAGACTCATCGAAATCTAAAAAGCGTTTTTTTACTTCTTTTTTATGCTCAAGAAGATAATTTGCCATTTCTACCATCTTACCGTCAAGTTTATGCAAATTGTTTTCTAATAGATTAATCCTATTGTCCAACATATACATCAATCTGTTTTTTAGCCAAACGGTATAATCGTAAGTATAGGTAGTTGGTGTAAAACTGACATTTATTCGTTCCATGCCAAGAGAAATGTGCATTTCTGCAGTACGCAGGGCTAAGGTTTCTACGTCTTCAAAAATTTCTTTATCAAACCAGTCAAAAAGCTCTGGATTAACTTGTTCTAATCTTATTTGCTTGTATTTGGGAAGTATATGATATCTAGTGAAATCAACATCAAGTTCTGATAATTTATCATAAGAATTTTCAATTTTTTCAATAAAATATTCCCACGCGTCACCTTGATTTCTTACCAACTCCTGCATTAAGGAAAGCGTCATCACATTCTTATCGCTAAACTTTAATGTAATACTGCCACAATAGCCTGGAGTGTTATGAAAATACCCTTTGTTGGTTAAATACTTGCTAATTTCGTAGTCCGGGTTTTGATCGGTATATACTCTTCTAAAAAACTTTAAAATATATTTGTCGTTGAAGATGATAGACGTGTTACTTTGCTCTGCACTTAGGAATTTAGAACTAATGTATTCGTTATCCTCACATTTTCTACCTCTTCGGTATTCAACTTTATCATAACGGAATTTTTCGCCTTCTACTATTTTATTAAAAATTTCTGCGCGAAACGATTCTAAAAGAATAGCATCTACCAAATAGCCTTTTTCTCCATTAAAATTTATCCTTGAAATAATTTTATAGTCCACATAATCTTTCTCTTTTACCAAGCCTATAGGTAAAAAATACTGCTGAACAAATGCTTCTTTAAAATTAACCTCCAGTATAACGCCATAAAACAAATCGGTTTCATTTTCAATTTTAAAGTAATCTGCTATTTCGATGTACTTTAATACACTTGCTTTTCCGCCATACCAACGTTGTTTTAGTATGTATGGTTCTAAAACATCGCTGCAAAGCTCGTTTACAAAGCGTTTGTTGTCAAAAATGTCTTCCCAGTTTGTTTCGTAATTAAAAATATTATTTATGTAGTCTTTTTCGTCGTTAGCCATTATATACGCTCAATTTTAAAAATATGAAAAGGTAATGTAGGATTGAGTTCTACATAATTCCACTCGTTATACCACTTATAAGAATCGCCAGTTATTAATTCGTGAACCTCGACAAATTGGCCGGCGTTAAATCCGAGTGCTTCGTATGGTAATCTTAACACCCCGCGTTGTGTGTAATAAGGATCAAGATTTACGACACATAAAATAAGATTGGTTTTATCCTGATTCCACTTTGCATAAGCGATCAGTTTGTCGTTTTCTATCCCACAAAATTCTATACCATTTGTTTGTTGTAAAGCCGGTTGTTCCTTTCTAATGGCATTAATTCTTGACATAACGTGGGTAATCTTATTTTCTAAAGACCAATCCCAATGTTTTATTTCGTACTTTTCAGAATTAAGGTATTCCTCTTTTGGAAGATTAGGTTCGGAAACCATTTGTTCATACACAGGCCCATACACACCGGTATTACTGGATAAGGTCGCAGCTAAAGCATAACGAATAATGTACATCGGTAGCGGCGCATGGTGTAAATGGTAAGGATTTATATCCGGAGTGTTCACCCAAAAGTTTGGTCTGTAATATTCTTTCATATCAGACTTCGTTAACTCGTTAACATACTCCATTAGCTCATGTTTTTCAACTCGCCATGTAAAATAGGTGTATGATTGGTTAAAGCCTTGTTTTGCAAGTTGCTGCATAACTTTTGGTCTAGAAAAAGCTTCTGATAAGAAAATCATATCAGGGTGTTTTTTCTTCAATTCATCTATAAACCAAGCCCAAAAACGATAAGGTTTGGTATGTGGGTTATCGACTCTAAATATTTTAATACCTAAATCTGCCCAATACATACCTATGCTAAGCAATTCTTCCCAAAGCTCATCTGCAGCTTCACATTCGAAATTGAAATTTACAATGTCTTGGTATTTTTTAGGTGGATTTTCAGCATATTGAATTGTTCCATCAGGTCTGAATTTAAACCATTCCGGATGTTCTGTTAGATAAGGATGGTCTGGTGCAGCTTGTAATGCAATGTCCATAGCAATTTCGATGCCGTGTTCTTTTGCTTTCTGAACAAGACTCTTAAAATCTTCTAAGGTACCTAATTCCGGATGTATACTTTTGTGTCCACCCAATCTAGATCCTATGGCCCAAGGCACTCCACAATCGCCTGGTAAAGCATTTGTTGTGTTGTTTTTTCCTTTTCTGTTTTTTTCGCCTATGGGATGTATTGGAGGGAAATATAAGGTATCAAATCCCATGGCTTTAATTCGACCTAATAGTCTTTCACAGTCTTTAAAGGTTCCGTGAGTGTGTTTATGTTCTGAGGCAGAGCGTGGAAAAAATTCATACCAGGTACTAAATCTTGCTTTTTCCCTATCTACATAAACCTTAAATTCTTGTGTTTCTGCAGCAAATCTTCGATTTGGTAAGTTATAAAAAAGATGATATAACCGCTCATCTTTTACAAGCGCGCAACTTTCATCGTACTTATGTTCATCACTAAACACATTTTTTAAATGCGTTAGGTAAGATTTGGCGTCTTCATGTTCCGCTTGTTCAATCAGGTAATTTAATAAAGCTTCTGCTTCCGTAAGCTCACTTTTTACGTTATTTCCTGCATTAATTTTTTTAACAATACCTTCGAGCCAATTTAAGCCATGGTCTATCCATGCAACTAATTTGTATGTGTAATAGCCTTGTTGTGTTACTTGAAAGGTGCCGCGATAAACATCATTTACATCGTGTTTTAAACGAACATTAAAATTGTTTTTGCCGCTTTCGTGTTTAACTTGAACTTCCGCTTGTATAACATCATGACCATCACTGATTACATCTGCTGTAATGTTGACAAAGTCATTTACTATGCGCTTGATGAAAAAATGGCCGGAATTGATCTGTGGTTTTACGTTTTCAATGATTAAACGTTCTTGCTTTACCATTTAAATTGATTTTTTTTTAAAATTAATATTTTTTTGATTCATTGAAAATGAAATTCATGAAATTGATGAAAAATTATTATGAAAATCTTAATACAACGATTGCGTGAGAATAATTCAAGCACATATGAACAATTGTTAGTTTAATTCTAAAATCATTTTAAATAATAATTGCTTTTATAAGTTGCAGCAATTAAATTTTAAAATCTAACATTATATTTAAATGCAATTAAGTATTTCCCCTATTCTTTACTTTATTTGACAATCAAACTGATGTTTAGATTAAGGTTTAAAAATCAAATGTTTACTTTATGAGACTTAACTATTTTTTCTAATTGGATTCATTGGGTTTTTCGGTCAATATAATTACATGCTCATAATAGCAGAAAAAAAGAAAAAGCTAAAAATTTAATAAAAGACTAAATATTCTCATATTAATTCAATTACTGTCTCAAATTGTAAGTCTTCAGCTCTTTCCAAAAAAATATTTTAAGTGTTTTATTTAGTAGTATCCAAAGTATAATTAAATCCAAAAATTAAATTTTGAAATTGACCAAAACTAAATGATGAAAAAACTGAAAATTTACTCCAATCGTAACGGACTGAAAAGTTTCCTGTTGCGAAAGAAATATTGTTGTCAAAAGTAGCTATTGCAGCATTTAATATATTTAGTAAATCTTGATTATCACCTCCTATAGAATAGTCGAAAACACTAGTTGTATAGTTTAAAGCTCCAGTTAAAGTAAAGCTATTAATTCGCTTAGAACCAATTAGATTGAAGCCGACAGCATTGCTTTCAGCTTTTCCTAAATCTATACTGCCTAAGACTAAATCTATTTCATCAAAAGAGGTAGAAAAATCTATTTTAGTATAGTAAATAAGTGTTGAAAAACTCCAAGATGATTCTTCGAGTGCTTTAAACCATTGCGAAATACTATGGTGTATACCAAAGCCATAAGATTGGTACTCGGCATCGCCAATATCTATTCGAGGAGCGTAACGTACAATCACTTCAGAACGATATGGCAAAGTTAATCCAACTTGAAACTGTGCGTGCCAAAGGTTATTCTCATTTATACCATCAGGTGTTGTAAATGTAAACGATTCTTCACCGATATTACCTTGCAGTTCTATGGTGTTTTCCCCTCCTATTCCAGTTGGTGTTTGTGCAGTAGTTTCAGAACCTATAATGCTAATGTTATTGAGTTCATTTTCATTTACTGTAAAATTCCGCCTGTCATTTGGAATAATTAGTAAATTGGCTTGGACAGAGCCTGTAATTTGCCAGGGTTTACCAATGTCTGATGAAGAAAACCAGCCGTTTGTGGTTTGATGTGAAATCCCCTCAACAGCTGGCGTTATGTAAGATTGCGTAAGACTTGTTAAGTCTAGTACAATATTTTGAATATCTTGAAACTCTTGAGCTTTAGATAAAAAAGTAAAAACACATAATAAAGATGTGATAAGTATTTTACGCATCTATATTGGCATAAACAGCATTTTTTTCTATAAACTCTCGTCTTGGCGGTACTTCGTCGCCCATCAACATAGAGAAAATTCGATCTGCCTCGCTAAGACTATCAATAGTTACTTGGCGTAAAATTCTGAAATCCGGGTTCATAGTAGTATCCCAAAGCTGATCGGCATTCATCTCTCCAAGACCCTTGTAACGCTGCACACTTGCACCGCTTTTGTACTCTTCAATAATAGAATCACGCTCTTTGTCATTCCATGCATAACGTTTCCTGCTGCCTTTTTTAACTAAATACAAAGGTGGTGTTGCAATATATACGTGTCCTGCTTCTATCAATTCTCTCATGTACCTAAAGAAAAATGTAAGAATTAATGTTGCAATATGGCTACCGTCTACATCGGCATCACACATGATGACAATTTTATGGTAACGCAGTTTGGATAAGTTAAGTGCCTTTGGGTCTTCTTCTGTACCAATAGTAATACCTAAAGCTGTATAAATATTTCTTATTTCTTCATTTTCGAATACTTTATGTTGCATAGCTTTTTCAACATTAAGTATTTTACCTCTTAGCGGAAGAATAGCCTGAAAATTACGGTCGCGACCTTGTTTTGCCGTTCCACCTGCCGAATCTCCCTCGACTAAAAACACTTCGCATTTTTCCGGGTCTTGTTCAGAGCAATCTGATAATTTACCGGGAAGCCCACCACCGCTCATTACTGTTTTACGCTGTACAAGTTCTCTAGCTTTTTTTGCAGCGTGTCTTGCTTGGGCAGCTAATATGACTTTTTGGACGATGGTTTTAGCATCATCAGGATGCTCTTCTAAATAAATTTCCAACATTTCAGAAACTGCCTGCGAAACTGCAGAAGTTACTTCTCTGTTTCCTAATTTGGTTTTGGTTTGTCCTTCAAACTGGGGATGAGCAACTTTTACAGAGACAATAGCTGTTAGCCCTTCTCTAAAATCGTCTCCAGTAATTTCAAACTTAAGTTTGTCTAACATGCCGGAGGCATCTGCATACTTCTTTAATGTGCTTGTTAAACCACGTCTAAAACCGGACAAATGTGTTCCACCTTCATGTGTATTTATGTTATTTACATAGGAGTATAGGTTTTCAGCATAAGAATTGTTGTAGATCATTGCTACTTCAACCGGAATGTCATTTTTATCACCTTCCATGCTTATCACATTGCCAATCAAGGCTTCACGAGTATCGTCTAAAAACCTAACAAACTCTTTCAAACCTTCTTCGGAATAAAATTCTTCGTGCAGAGGGTTACCTTCATCGTCTTTGGAGCGATTGTCTGTGATGCTAATGCGAATACCTTTATTAAGGAAGGCAAGTTCTCTTAATCGTTTTACTAAGGTATCAAATTTAAATTCTATGCTTTCTTGAAAAATATCGGGATCAGGAAGAAAAGTTACTTTTGTTCCTCTTATGTCTGTAGTTCCAACTTGTTTTACCGGATAAAGCGCTTTTCCTTTTTCGTACTCTTGTTCGTAGACTTTACCATCTCTGGAAACCGTAGCCGTTAAGTGTGTGGAGAGAGCATTTACAACAGATACTCCAACACCATGAAGACCTCCGGAGACTTTATAAGAATCTTTATCAAACTTACCTCCTGCTCCAATTTTGGTCATTACAACTTGAAGTGCTGAAACGCCTTCTTTTTTATGAATATCAACTGGTATTCCTCGGCCATTATCTTCAATACTTATGGAACCATCTTCTTCTATGATTACCTTAATGCTGTCACAATAACCCGCCATAGCTTCGTCTATGGAGTTATCTACAACTTCGCTAACCAAATGATGAAGACCGCGAGGACCAACATCTCCAATATACATTGAAGGTCTCATCCTTACATGTTCTATTCCTTCTAAGGCCTGAATACTATCTGCAGAATACTTGTTTTTGTTTATTTCTTCACTCATAAAATGATAATTAGACTAACTACAAATATAGGTATTACTAGCGTTTATAAACTCTAGTTCAGCTTTTAAAAACAGTATTTATCAACAAATTATTTGTTAAATATTCACAATTTAACATCACCTAAACAGGAATGATAACTATTATAGATTAACATTGAAATAAAAACACAATGAAAAAATTTCTTTTAATTAGTTTTATTACACTTTTTAGCACAACTATTCATGCTCAGGATTTTCCGAAAGTCGATGCTAGTCCAATGGATGCTATAATGGTAAGAGATAGCAACAAACAATCTTTTATGAGGATAATTTACAGCAGACCCAAGAAAAATGGTCGTAAAATATTTGGTGAATTAGTTCCTTACGGAGAAGTATGGCGAACTGGAGCAAACGAAGCCACAGAAATTACATTTTACAACAAGGTTAATTTTTGTGGTCAAATGGTAGATGCCGGCACGTATTCTCTATTTACAATTCCAAATAAAGATAAGTGGACAATAATTTTAAATAATGATATCAATCAATGGGGTGCTTATCGTTATAACGCAGAAAATGATGTTGCCCGCGTTGAAGTAACTCCAAAAACAACTGCAGCCAATGTAGAGTCTTTTTCTATTACAAGCAAAAAAACTAAAGATGGTTTCGACTTGTTGTTAGGTTGGGACGATACTTATGTAGAAATACCTGTAAAGTAACTTCTATTTTATAATTGCGTATTTAAATACCCAGGTTAAAATTTTTACACCTGCCATAAATGCGCCTTTTACAGTTCCGGAAACTTTTGATTCCCCGATTCTATTTCGATAGTTTACGGGGATTTCTTTATACTTTAATTTGTGAGACAAGGCCTTGAGTTGCATTTCGACTGTCCAACCATAGGTTTTATCCTCCATATTAAGCGCTATGAGTTTATCGTACTTTATGGCTCTAAATGGTCCTAAATCCGAAAATTGTGCTCCATAGATAAGTTTCATTAAGGTTGTGGCTAACCAATTTCCAAAAATTTGAGGAAAGGTCATAGAGCCCTTTTCTCTCAATGCTTTGGTTCTTGCACCTACAACAAAATCGTAATTATCTTCAATAATTGGGTTTACCAAATGCTCTAGCTCTTCCGGGTAATCACTGTAATCGCCATCCAGAAACACTATTATATCAGGTTTATAATCTTTTTTGGAAATATAAGCCATGGCTTTTAAACAAGCATATCCATAGCCTTTTTGAGGTTCGAAAACTACAGTTGCTCCTGCTCGTTCTGCGACTAGTTTTGTGTTATCAGTGCTATTGTTATTGGCCACAATAACTTCGTCTACAAAGTTGGGAATATCTCGAATGACATTACCTATAGAATCCTGTTCATTAAAAGCAGGAATAATAACATTTATTGAAATATCTTTTAGCACAATCTAAATTTAATCTTTCAATAGATGCTCGTCTGATTTCTTAATCCATTTAGGATTAATTTGTTTGGTGGTTTTTACACCCAAGGTTTTAAGTTTAGAAACATCTTTTACCAAGTTTTGCTGACCTGTCAATTTTTTCATTGCAGAAACATAAGCGGTGTCTGTAGATTTAATGCGTTTCCCTAAGGTTTCGAGCTCGTCTAAAAGGTTACTGAACTTATCATATAGATTACCGGCATGCTCTGCAATTTCATTAGCGTTTTGTTGTTGCTTTTCGTTACTCCAGATCATATCTACCGTACGTAAAGTGGAAAGTAATGTGGTTGGACTAACCAGTAAAATATTGTCTTTAAATGCTGAATAATAAAAGTTTTGATCTTCGTTTTGAGCTAAATATAATGCAGGTTCTATAGGAATGAACATTAACACAAAATCCGGTGATTTTTTGTAACCTAAATCCTGGTATTTTTTTTCGCTGAGTTGCTTAATATGTCTTTTTAGAGAATTGACGTGCTCCTTTAAGTAAACTCTTTTTTGATCTTTATCTTCAGCGTTTGCAAACCTTTCATAAGCTGTTAAACTTACTTTGGAATCAATAATCATTTGCTTATCATTAGGCAAATCTATCACTACGTCCGGTTGTAGCCGATCGCCATCCTGGTTTTGAAAACTCTGTTGTTTGTAATATTCTCTTCCTTCTGTTAAGCCGGATTTTTCTAAAACACGCTCTAAAATAAGTTCGCCCCAGTTCCCCTGAGTTTTACTATCCCCTTTTAAGGCTTTTGTTAGCTTATCTGCTTCTTCTGTGATTTTTAAATTTTGCTTATTCAGCTCCCTTATTACTTCATCAAGCCTTGCGTGCTTGACGTTAAAATTGTCGTTGTTTTTCTGTACTTTTTCTTCGAAATCTTTAATTTTTTCTTTTAGTGGATTAAGGATTTGCTCTATATTTTCTTTGTTTGAAACAGTGAACTTTTGAGATTTTTGTTCCAAAATTTTATTTGCCAAATTTTCAAACTCTTTGGTAAATTTATCCTGAAGATTTTCAATTTCTTCTTTTTGACTTTTCAGTTTTTCCTGAAGATTATCAAATTCAGTTTGTGTTTTCGTAAGCTGATTTTGAGCCTGGTCTTTTTCTTCTCTAATAGATTCTCTTTCTTTTTCAACCTTAATAAGTTGAGTTTTAAAATCTTCTTTTTGGCTTTCCAGTTGATGATTTAAAGAAGAAAGTTGGGTATTTAAACTGTTGTTTTGCTCCTCGAGCAATTGTTTTTCAGTTTGTTTTGAAACAGAAGCAATATACTTTCCTATAAAAAAGCCTATTGCTAGACCTACAATAAGTATTAAGCCTGCAAATAAATACTCCATATTCTCTATTTGGTTTTAAAGTTTAGAAATAGGTTGTGTTTCTAACCATTTGGCTGCATTTTCGAAGGCTAATAACCATGGTGTTACAGCGTCCTCGGTTCTGTCTTTAGGATAGTATGCCCAATTCCACGGAAAAATTGAACGCTCTAAATGAGGCATCATTACCAAATGCCTTCCTGTACTATCGGTTAGCATTGCTGTATTGTATTCGGAACCATTTGGATTAGACGGGTAACCTTCATAAGCATATTTTGCTACGATGTCGTAATTTTCCTTATCGTAAGGGAAACTAAATTTACCTTCACCATGAGCAGCCCAAATCCCTAATTTCATGCCTATCAGAGATGATAGCATTACGGAATTATTGTTCTGAATTTCCACAGATGTAAAGTGGCATTCGAACTTACCGGAATCATTATGCAGCATTTTTGGTTTTTCCTTGTCGTTAGGATGCAGTAAGCCCAGCTCTATAAACAACTGGCAGCCGTTACAAACACCGAGTGAAAGTGTATCTTCTCGTTTGAAGAAATTGTATAACGCAGATTTTGCTTTTTCATTATACAAAAAGCTACCTGCCCAGCCTTTTGCACTTCCGAGAACATCGGAGTTAGAAAAACCGCCAACAGCAGCCAGAAATTGAACATCCTCCAGATTTTCTCTACCAGAAATTAAATCAGTCATGTGGATATCCTTCACTTCAAACCCGGCTAAGTCGAGGGCTTTTGCCATTTCTCTTTCAGAATTCGAGCCTTTTTCACGCAAAATTGCTGCTTTGGGCTTATCTGATTTATGCGCTTTTACCTGACCGTCAAAATGCTTTGGAAAAACAAATTTCAGAGGTTGTTCTTTGTAATTTTCAAAGCGCTCCTCTGCTAGCTGTACCGGAGTTTGATGCTTGTCAAATTCGAACGAGGTTTTATACCAAATATCCCTTAATTTAAACACATCAAATTCGTAATCTTTATTATTATGTGTAATGTTTAAATGTCTTCCTCTGCTACAACTTCCGATTTTGAAAAATTTGACTCTTTGTTTTTTAAGGTGTTTTTCAACTACTTCATCGTTTTTAGCTTGAATTATAATTCCTGCATTTTCACTAAACAAGGTCTTAATTATGTCAAATTCATTCATGAAAGATAAATCAACATCTGCACAAATATTTTGATCCGGGAAACACATTTCTAAAAGCGTAGTAATCATTCCTCCGGAAGAAATGTCGTGGCCGGCTAAAATTTCCTCAGCCTTTATTAAATCCTGAACAGCATTAAAGGCGTCTTTAAAGTGTCTTATATTTTTAATAGATGGTACTTTTTTACCAACTTTATTATTTATTTGTGCAAAAGAAGAACCGCCTAGTACAGGTTCCATTTGACTTAGATTGACATAATAAATGCTTCCACCATTAATTTGTAAAACCGGTTCAACTATTTTCTGAATATTGTCGCAATGTCCTGCTGCAGATATAATTACAGTTCCCGGTGCTATAACCTCTTTATCTTCATACTGCTGTTTCATCGATAAAGAATCCTTACCGGTCGGTATATTTATTCCCAATTTAATGGCAAAATCTGAAGCAGCTTGTACTGCTTCATACAATCGAGCATCTTCTCCTGGATTTTTACATGGCCACATCCAGTTGGCTGATAAACTTACCGATTTAAGGCCTTTTTCTAGAGGTGCCCACATGATATTGGTTAAAGACTCTGCTATAGAATTTTGAGATCCCGCTTTTGGGTCTACCAAACCAGAAACAGGCGAATGTCCTATTGATGTTGCAATACCATGTTTACCGTCGTAATCCAAGGCTACAACACCGCAATTATTAAGTGGAAGTTGGATAACACCTACAGTTTGCTGCTTGGCCACTCTTCCAGAGACACAACGGTCTACCTTGTTCGTTAACCAATCTTTACAGGCCACTGCTTCAAGTTGTAGAACTTTTTCTAAGTATTTATGCAGTTTCTCGGTTTCATAAGTTACATCAGTATATTCTTTACTCAGTTTTTTATCCGCCATGGTTGTGTTTGGCGTTTTACCAAATAAATCTTCAAGTTTTAAACTCATGGGCTTTTCGCCAGTAGTTTTACTTTCAAATATAAACTGATGGTCTTCTGTAATTTCTCCTACATCGTAAAATGGAGCTCTTTCTCTTTCTGCAATAATTTTAAGGGTTTCTGTATCTTTAGGAGAAAGGATTAATCCCATACGCTCTTGAGATTCGTTTCCAATAATTTCTTTGGCAGAGAGGGTTTTATCTCCAACGGGTAGTTTGTCTAAATCTATTTTGCCACCAACTTCTTCGACCAACTCACTTAAACAATTTAAGTGTCCACCGGCACCGTGATCGTGTATAGAAACTATAGGGTTCATATCGCCTTCTACCATGGCTCTAATAACATTGGACACTCTTTTTTGCATCTCAGGATTGGCCCTTTGCACAGCATTTAACTCGATGCTGCTGTCTTGTTTTCCGGTATCTGCAGACGAAACGGCTGCACCACCCATACCAATACGGTAATTATCGCCTCCTAATATGATAACTCTGTCATTTTTTTTAGGTGTGTTCTTTTGAGCTTGTTTTTTAAGCCCATAACCTACACCACCTGCAAGCATGATGACTTTATCAAAACCTAAATTCTCTCCATTTTCTTGGTGTTCAAAAGTTAAAAGTGACCCGCAAATAAGTGGTTGCCCAAACTTGTTTCCAAAATCTGAAGCCCCGTTTGAAGCTTTAATCAAAATATCCAAAGGTGTTTGGTAAAGCCATTTTCGAGCTTCAAAAGCATTTTCCCACGGCTTGTTGTCATCTAGACGAGAATAAGACGTCATGTATACGGCAGTTCCAGCCAGAGGGATAGAACCGCGACCACCAGCCATTCGGTCTCTTATCTCGCCACCACTTCCTGTTGCCGCACCATTAAAGGGCTCTACAGTTGTTGGAAAATTATGGGTTTCTGCCTTTAACGAAATTACGGATTGTATACTCCTATTTCTATAAAAAGACGACTTGTCTGCTTTTTCGGGAGCAAATTGATTAATTTTTGGTCCATTCACAAAAGCAACATTGTCTTTGTAAGCAGAAACTATGTCGTTCGGATTCTTTTTTGAGGTTTTTTTGATTAGACTGAATAAGCTTTCTCGTTTAGATTTACCGTCTATGATGAATTTTCCATTAAAAATCTTATGTCTACAGTGTTCAGAGTTTACTTGAGAAAAACCAAATACTTCTGCATCTGTTAGAGGACGATTTAGAGATTTACTAAGTCCTTCAAGATAAGCAATTTCTTCTTCGCTAAGGGAAAGTCCTTCTTTAATATTATACTCTTTAATATCTGTAATTTCTAATACCGGCACTGGTGTAATATCTACGTCAAGCATATGTTCACTAAGACCATCATAAGCTTGAAACAACATCGGATCGTAGCTTTCACCATCTTTTAGTACTGTAAATTCTTCTATTCTGGAAATGCCTTCTATCCCCATATTAGAAGCAATTTCTACTGCATTGGTAGACCAGGGTGAAATCATATTAGCACGTGGTCCTAAAAATCTTTGATTAGCCGATATTGAATCTACAGGTTTTGCGTTTCCAAATAACCAAAATAATTTGTCTAAGGTATTTGTTGAAAAGGCTTGGTCATGAACTACAACAAAATAAAGTTCAGATTGGTTCTTAAAGAAAGATATCATTAAAAAGTAGTTTAAAGATTTCAAAAATACAAATAAAAGTAGGATTGGTTAATCTTCAAAAATGAGCAATAAATTATTTTATCAACAAGATAAATTCAGCCTGGTAGATATCTTGCTCAGCAAAAACTAATTTTCAACAAAATTGAAAATTTATTACAGGTAATATTCCCTATTTTTGAGAAGAAAAAACTTAATCCATCTATTGAATATTTTTAGTTTTATAAATATCTGCAAAAAAAAGTTGGCTATCCTAGCCTTTGTATTTTCTATTGGTTGTCAATTTATAAGCGGTCAACCCATTCGAGAATATGATAATGAGATGCAGAAAAAGCATGCTGAGAAAAAAGGCTACGACCCTACTTACAGGATTAATTATTTTGAAAATATTATCATAAGGTCCACTTATAGTACTAACCAATATAATCTTCAATTTATAGATAAAGAAAACGGCAATACGGTGGATTTAAGTCCTGCCGCAGAAAATCTTGTAGGTGTTTCTATAGATTATAAATGGATGGCTTTGGATATATCTTATGCCCCACAATTTTTGATTTCTACTGAAGATAAAAAACTTTTAGAATCTAGTCAAACTGTAGAGTTAAGTCTTAATTTCTTTTACTCTGATAGATGGCGACAAGAATTTAACTATTTGTATAACAATGGTTTTCGAGTAAATACAAATTTTGATTTAACGGACGCACAGCTGAATGCTGTTAGAAATACTGAGCTATCTGTATTAAGAGGTAGTACTTTTTTTATAGCAAATAAAAACTACTCTTTTAGGGCACATTATGCGCAAACGGAAAGACAGCTTAAATCCGCAGGAAGTTTACTGCCAAGAATCAGTTATGCTTATAGTTCAACAAATCCTTCAAAAACTAATTTAGGTCTTGATTCCAATGCAACTAACAGGTTGGTAAGTTATGATTTAACTGCCAGTTTAGGCTATTTGTATACGTTTGTTCATAACAAAAAGTGGTTGGCAACTTTTGGCTTACATCCTGGAATTGGATACAATAACGCCAGGTATGAGTTTAGTAACAATACGCAAAACAGGTTTGAAAGTACCTCATTTGTCATAAAAAGTGAAATTACTCTAGGGTATAACAATTATCGCTGGTTTTACGGTGTAAATGCTTTTTGGCAAAATTTTAATGTTGCAAACAATCAAAATAATGATTTAAACAAAGATTCGGCATTTTTTATGGTTTATCTGGGATATCGTTTTGACGACAACAAACCAATGCGTAAATTTTTTGGTTGGTTTGAGGATACATTTGGATTTTAAAACAGATTAGGTTTTTTTTTAAAAAGAAAATTAACGCAAAGGTTTTGATCTCATATGTTGTGTTTCACCTTTTTTTGTTAAGATTTATTGCTTTTAAACTTTTTAATTGATTGACATTTTGTGTTTTTAGTGATTAGGAAATCTATCAAAGACATTTGTATTTGATAATAAAAAAGTATCTATTTTTTAAATGAAAAACATCAAATTATTTAATATGATTTTTTTTAGCTGATATTTATCAGCCTAATAATCAACAACTAAAGCATACAAAAACTTAAGCGCTACTTTTTTCTTAATGAATACAGTAAAGAAAGTCTAGTTGTTTTAAAGGTATGAGTGTAAAGCAGATTTAACATTAATTCTTTTCGGTAGATATAGATTCCCTATTTTTGAAACTTACATCATCAACCTGAAATGAACAAAATAAAAATTGCACTCGACTGGACACCAAATATCAATCATATTGGGTTCTTTATTGCAAAAGACAAAGGATTCTATAAAAAATACAATTTAGATGTAGACATTATTGATACCTCTGTAGACAATTATGCCATTACACCAGCCAAAAAGGTAGAGTTAGGCCAAGTTGATTTTGCACTGTGCCCAATGGAAAGTATAATAAGCTACAGGACCAAGTCTAAGCCTTTTTCGCTTATAGCTATTGCAGCCATACTTCAAGAAGACTTAAGTGCAATTGCAGTTAAATCTGATAGTAATATTAAATCCCCAAAAGACTTAGATCATAAAGTTTACAGTTCTTATAAAGCCCGCTACGAAGATGGTATTGTGAGGCAAATGATTATAAATGATGGTGGATTAGGAGATTTAAATATTATTTATCCAGATAAATTAGGCATTTGGGATAACTTGATAAAAGGAAAATCTGATGCCACATGGATTTTTTTAAACTGGGAAGGTGTTGAAGCTCAGGAAAAAGGACTGGACTTAGCTTTTTTTAAGCTTAACGAATTTGAAATCCCCTATTCGTATTCTCCAGTACTTGCTGCCAGTGAAGAAAAAATTGACTTTAAACACAGTGTTTATAAAGATTTTCTTCAGGCTACGAAAGAAGGTTATTTGTTTGCTCAAGAGCAAAAAGAAGAAGCTATAAATATTTTAAAACCCCATATTCCAAAACACGACTCCCATATCAATTTGCTAAAAGCATTAGAATTAACAGCCCCTTATTTTGGTAATAAGTTTATTTGGGGAAAACTTGTCCCCAAAAGGGTTACGGAATTCCTAGAGTGGTTAGAAGATAAAAATTTAGAAAAACACAAAATGAAATTTACGGATGTAGCAACTATTTTGTAAAAAATGACTGAGCAGGAAAAAATTTATGTATTAGCACTTCATCGTTTGCCTCATATTGGTGATGCCACAGGCAAAAAGTTGATTGAAATATTAGGTTCTGCAGAGGCTGTTTTTAAAGAAAAAACGCATGTTTTAGAAAAGGTAAACGGCCTGGGATTAAAACGTATTAAAGCCATAAAACAGGAATGCGATTTTGACGCTGCCGAACGCGAATTGAGATACATCGAAGATAATGGCATTCAATTTCTTTATTTTAAAGACAAATCTTATCCCTACAGGTTAAAACATTGTATAGATGGTCCAATTGTATTGTTTCAAAAAGGAAACATAAATTACAACAAAAAACACCTTATCAGTATTGTAGGTACTCGAAAAATTACGACACAAGGCATACAATTTACTAAGCAACTTGTATCAGATTTAAAAGTGTTTGACCCCATTATTGTATCGGGTTTTGCATATGGTACAGACATAACAGCTCACAGACAAGCCATTGAAGAACAGCTGCAAACCATTGGTTGTTTGGCGCATGGATTAAATCAGATTTATCCGAAGGTACATTCCAAATATGTAGAAGATATGTTAAGTAATGGAGGCTTTATTACAGATTTTTGCAGCGACGACCAGTTTGACAGAAATAATTTTTTAAAACGAAATCGTATAATAGCTGGTATAAGCGAAGCAACCATAGTCATAGAAAGTGCTGAAAAAGGCGGTTCTTTGGTGACAGCAGATTTTGCTAATACTTATAACAGAGAAGTGTTTGCATTACCTGGACGCTATACGGATAAAATGAGTACTGGCTGTAATAATCTTATTAAAAAACAGCAAGCTATGATGATAACATCTTCAGCTGATATTCCTTATATGCTAGATTGGAATATTGAAGAAAAACCCAAAAAAGACTTTCAATACCAATTATTTACAAATCTTAATGCGGAAGAAAAAATAGTAGTTGAGCAACTAAAATCCATGTCTAAAACCGAAATAGACCCTTTGGCCTTGGCATGTAACATACCAACATCTAAACTTTCTACCATCCTACTCCAACTGGAATTAAAAGGTTTGGTAAGGCCGCTACCTGGCAAACAATTTGAATTAATCTAATGTCCTGCAAAAGTTGTTCAAGTTGAAATTTCATGCATAATAAAAACGATTACTCATTTATAAATTAATGAATGCATTAGATTTTTGCTAATTTTTTGCATTTCATTTTTAAATTTTATAATAAAACATTAAATTTATAAATCAATCCTTATGCAATGAAAAATCACTTTATAATTATCCTTTTATTATCTCTTAGTTCAGTTTTTGGACAAATTACAGAGCGACAAATTTTGAAGGGAAAAATAAATGTTCCTTCAAACGCTGATGCCTCAAACATAAACGTTTACAATGTAAATTCTGAAAAAGGAACAACAACTAATTCTATAGGGGAATTCTTGATAAGCGTAAAAGAAGGTGATCATATTGTTGTAACTTCTGTACAATTCCAGAAATTCGAAGTCGAGATAACAAAAGAGATAATGAACGAATTGGATATCGTTATACAAATAAAAGAAAGCGTATACGAGCTAAACGAAGTTATTGTAAGATCCAATTTGTTAAGTGGAAATCTTGATGTCGATGTAGGGAAAATAAATGTTGCCAACACCAATACTAAAATTGAAGAAAAAGAAGTTTTAAATTCTTACAATGCCAATTTTACAACAGGAACACAAATAAGAGCAGAAAACGTTGGTATACAAGAGGAATATCTTCAGAATGGGATGGATTTTGTAAAAATATTTAAAAAGTATATAAAAAAACCTAATAAAAATGCTGATGAAAAAATTGAAGAGATTGATGTTGAAGTAAGGAAAATGTACGACAATTCCTTTTTTAAAGAATACATGGATATTGAAGAGAGCAACATCAATGCGTTTATTTTTTATGCAGAAACACACGGCCTAAACAAAAAAATGCTTGAAAGTGGTAATGAAATGGAGTTAATTCAGTTTCTAATAGAAACTTCAGAACATTTTAAAGCTTCGGATGATTAGGATTAAAATATATTTTACAGTAATTGTAACTTTACTTTTTAGTTCAGATCTTATTTCTCAAAATTTTACTATCAAAGGACAATTCACTGGTGAAAATCTAGAAAAGTCTTTCATCAACGTTATAAACACAACACAATACGAGGCAACAATAAGTCAGTTAGACGGTAAATTTTCAATTACAGCCCAAGTTGGAGACAGCATATTAATTTCTTCAATTCAGTATAAAGATGTCAAATTTGTTGTAAAAGAAGAATTTAAATCAGAACATATAAAGATACCACTAAAACTTAAAATCAACGAGTTAGACGATGTAGATGTTTATTCTTTAGGCCTAACAGGCGATTTAGAAAAAGATGCTGATAATATTCAAATAGACGAGTCCATCGCTTTTAGTTTAAGTTCCTTTGACATATCTAATGCATACGATCCAGAGGTAACAACCCAATCCGAATTTACCCTTAGAAATTTAGCTTTAGAGAAAAATCAGCCCAATATCCCGACTAATTTCAATATTATAGGTATTGCAGGCGCTTTAGTAAATACCATTTTTAAAAAGAAAAAATCAAAAAACAAAAAAGGGCTTATCGAAACTGAAAGCCATACCCTCACTTACAATGATATTTTATCTCTAAAGCATCACTTAAATCTGGAAGAAGAGGAAATAGAAAACTTTATGAGTTATGCGTATGCCAATGGTCTGGACAAAATTTCTAAAAAAAATACAAACGAGTTGGATTTGGTACAATTTTTACTAGAATTGTCTAATGAATTTAAAAATGCTAAATGAAAGTAAATCAGTTAAGTTATCAAAACTTATATGGGTTAGTTTTCTGTTTTTAATTTCAAATGCTTCGGCGCAAAACTTCATTATAAAAGGTCAGTTTACAGGTAAGAATCTGGAAAAATCTTTTATAAATGTTATCAACACTACTCAATACAAGGCTACAATAAGTCAATTGGATGGTCGGTTTGAAATACCTGCAAAGGCTGGAGACAGTATTCTTATCTCATCTATTCAATACAAAGAAGTGAAATTTGTCGTCAAACCTGATTTTGAGGACCAAGTCATCGAAATCCCTTTAAAATTAAAGATAACAGAACTTGAACAAGTAGACATCTATTCAATAGGGTTATCAGGCGACCTAAATAAAGATGCCGAACGTATTCGAACTAACGATTTTAACCAGGAAGACATAGGCATTCCCGCGCCAAAAACACCATTAACCAAAAATGAACGTCGCCTAAAGGCAGCCATGAGCTCAGCCGGTGGTATTCCATTGGATTATTTTTTTAATTTAATAAATGGAAACATCAAAATGTATAAACAACTCATTGCTTATGAGCGCGTGGATAAAAAACAAAACAAATTGAAAAGCGTATTTCCAGAACGATTTTATAAAGAAAATTTAAATTTACCGGACAATCTGATTGAAGACTTTTTTTACTATTGTGTTGAACATCATCCTAAGACAGTTCAACTTATGAAGCAGCAAAACACTTTAGAGCTTTATGATATTTTGCCTCCAATTGCAGAAGACTACCTCATATTAAAAGAAAGCGAAAACAACAAAACCCAAAAATTAGATGATTAAAAGCATAGTTTCAACCTTTTTTATTTTTAGCTTATTTTTTTCAGCATCAAGCTTACATGAATATTATGTGAGTTTAACAGAAATTACATTCGTAAAAGAGAAAAGCAGAGTCGAAATAATTTCAAGACTTTTTTACGATGATTTAGAGGATGTCTTGCAAGAACGCTACTTTCCGGGGATAACAATAGACCCCACAAAGGAAAATACAGATGTAGATACGTATTTAAAAAAATATTTTGATACCAAACTCAAAATAGATATTGATGGACAACCAAAATCTTTAAAATACCTTGGCTATCGATTTGATGAAGATAGAGTAAATATTTTTCTGGTGATAGATAGTATTTCTTCATTTAATACTGTAAAAGTTGAAAATCTTCTGCTTACCGATTTATTTGAAACTCAACAAAACATAGTCCATGCTTTTAAAGGCAAACAGAAAGAGAGTGTATTGTTAAATAAATACACCTTTGAAAGTGTGTTAAAATTTGATTAGCATCTACAAGTAGAATTAATTATATGACTATTTTGACCCCAAAATTTAAGTATAGATGAGAAATACATTATTATTTATTGCACTACTATGTGTGCCATTTAGCTTTAATGCTCAGGAAAAAGAAGAGAGAGAGCAAGGGCATACCAATCAGAACAAGTTTAGGCAACTTTATCAGGAATTTTCTACGCCAAACCAGTACAGAACCGCATCTGGTGCACCAGGTCATGCCTATTATCAGAATACGGCAGATTATGTAATGAATGTAGAACTGAATGAAGACACTAAAGTAATTTCTGGATTCGAAACAATTACATACACAAACAATTCGCCAGATGTTTTGGAATACCTTTGGGTACAGTTAGATCAAAACGTTAGAGCCGCCGATAGCCCATCTAAGGAAAGAAACAGCAGTAGGATTTCTCCTATTGAAACTCCTAGAAGTTTAATTTCCGATTATACGAAGAAAGATTTTGAAGGTGGATTTAATATCGAAGAAGTAACTAAAGACGGAAAACCACTACCCCATTACATCAACCAAACGATGATGCGAGTAGACATGCCTGAAAACTTAAAGCCTGGTGAAAGCTTTACATTTTCTATAAAATGGAATTACAATATAAATGATAGAATAGCAGATGGTGGCCGTTCAGGATATGAATATTTTGAAAAAGATGGCAATACCATGTTTATTATTGCACAGTTTTTTCCTAGAATGGCAGTATATAATGATGTTGAAGGTTGGCAAAACTATCAATTTTGGGGTGCTGGAGAATTTACGTTGCCGTTTGGTAATTATGATGTAAACATTACTGTTCCAGCAGACCATATCGTAGAAGCAACCGGATTACTTACCAACAGAAAGAAAGTTTATTCTAAAGAAATGATGAAGCGTTACGAAAAAGCTTTAAAATCTTATGATGAACCTGTTGTAATTGTTACTGAAGAGGAAGCCATAGAAAAAGAAAAGACAAAATCTAAAGACACCAAAACTTGGTCTTTTTCAGCTGAAATGGTAAGAGATTTTGCCTTTACATCTTCAAGAAAATATATACTGGATATGATGAGTGTCAAAAATGGTGGTAAAGACGTTATGGCTGTTTCGGTATATCCTAAAGAAGGTAATCCACTTTGGGAAGAATGGTCTACAAAAGCAGTTGCGCAGACTTTGGAGTCTTTTAGCAAATATACTTTCGACTATCCATACCATAAAGCAGTATCGGTTCATGGTAAAAGTATAGGAATGGAATATCCAATGATTTGCTTCAACTTTGGTCGCCCTAACGAAGATGGAACCTATAACGACAGAACAAAATTTGGAATGATAAGTGTTATTATTCATGAAGTAGGCCATAATTATTTCCCAATGATTATAAATAGTGATGAGCGTCAATGGGGTTGGATGGACGAAGGCTTGACCACTTTTGTGCAGTATTTAACAGAACAGGATATGGGTAAAAATTATCCTGAGGTCTTAGGTGATAACGACGAATATCCTTCAAGAAGAGGAAAAGCTTTCAAAATAGTAGATTATATGAAAGGCTCTCAGGATTTCATTGCGCCAATCATGGCTAATCCGGAACAAGTATATCAATTAGGAAATAACGCTTATGCAAAACCAGCAACAGCTCTAAATATTTTGAGAAATACTGTTATGGGACCTGAAAAGTTTGACTATGCGTTTAGAACATACGCACAACGTTGGATGTTTAAACACCCAACTCCAGAAGATTTCTTTAGAACTATGGAAGATGCCTCTGCTGTAGATTTAGATTGGTTTTGGAGAGGTTGGTTCTACTCTACAGATTATGTAGATATAGGTATTGAGAGCGTAAGAACTTACAAGGTAACTGACAAAATTACTGATCAAGCCAGAGAGTTTTATTCTAGTGAATATGGTATAACAGATCCTGAGAACAATCCAAGATTAAAAGGACTTGTTTATATGGTAGAGGCAGAATCTGAAGAAGGTAAAGAGATTGCGCCATCGGAAGACAACACAGAAAATTCTCAAAATCTAAAATCTTACCTCATGGATAATTTCAGTAAGGAGGAAAGAGAAAGTATGAAAGAATTTCCAAAGTACTTTAGTGAAATTACTTTTAACAAACCAGGTGGTTTAGTAATGCCTGTGATTGTAGAATTTACTTACGAAGATGGTACAACAGAGATTAAAAAATATCCGGTGCAAGTTTGGAGAAAGAACGACAATAAAGTAACTAAAGTAATTGGTTCTAATAAAAAAATTGTAAAAATTCAACTGGATCCGAATCTAGAAACAGCAGATATAGATGTCTCTAACAATTCATGGCCAGCAGAAAAAACTGAAAGTGAATTTGAAAATTTTGAGAACAGCAAAAATTAACAAGTAAGAATATTAAAGTACAAAAAAACCTCTAAATTTAAGTTTAGAGGTTTTTTTAATTAACTAGATTTTGTAAATTTAAATGAATTTTAATTTGAAAATGATAGACTTAGTTAAACAAAATTACAGCCATTTTTTTGAAAAAGAATTATTGGAGGAAATTGCATCAATCGCAACAGTAAAAGAAGTTCCAGAGGGTTCTATTATTATAAACATAGGAGAATACATCAAAGGAATGCCACTGCTGCTCTCTGGCGTAATAAAAGTTATGCGAGAAGACGAAGAAGGAGACGAGCTCCTACTCTATTACCTGGAAAAAGGAGATACCTGCTCTATGACTATGACGTGCTGTATGGGCCATACTAAAAGTGAAATCAAAGCTATAGCAGAAACCGACACGTCACTATTAATGATTCCTGTTCAAAAAATGGAGGAATGGACCTCAAAATACCGTTCATGGAGAGATTTCGTTTTTGAAAGTTACCAAAAAAGACTTAACGAAATGTTGCATACATTGGATAGTATTGCCTTTGATGCTATGGACAAACGTTTAATTAACTATTTAAAAGAAAAACAACGCATAAGCAATAGTAAAATCATCAATAATACGCATCAAGAAATAGCTTACGATCTACATACATCAAGAGTTGTTGTTTCAAGATTGCTTAAGAAACTTGAAAATTTAGGCCACATAGAACTTAACAGAAACTACATTAAAATACTCGATTTATCTTAAACTGTAAAGGTTTTATCAAACGGCATAAACATTTAGTAAAACACTTTAAAACATACGTTAAGCTCAAAAAGTAAATGTTTGAGAAAGTTCTCTTCTACGATATAAAACTATTGGAATCATGTTTAGGTTATATTGAATATTTTAGTCTAAAGATATTCTGCATTTTAATCTTTATGGAAAATTTTTTAGTACATGACAAATATTATATTAACATAAAATAATAAAATCAATTCTGACCCTTACCCTGATGGAGCCTGATTTCCTTAATTTAACCTTTTAGTCTCGACTAATTCGGGAGAGGCAAAAAATCAGGGAAAATATGTTGAAATTAATTTTTGTCATGTACTTACGAAAAATTTATATATAGCAGAGATAACATAAAATAGACTAAATGTAACTTTTGTCACTTTTTAAAATGTTTTCTAAATATATATTTGTTCAAAAATTATAATTATCATGAAAGTAGAACAAATTTATACAGGATGTTTAGCACACGCAGCTTATTATATTGAAAGTAATGGTGAAGCTGCAATTTTTGACCCATTAAGAGAAGTTCAGCCTTATATTAACAGAGCAGAGAGAGACGGCGCCACGATTAAGTATGTGTTTGAAACACATTTTCATGCAGATTTTGTGAGTGGTCACTTAGATTTAAGCAAAAAAACAGGAGCACATATTGTTTATGGTCCAAACGCAAAGCCCGGCTATGACGCTATAGTAGCAGAAGACAATCAGGTTTTTGAAGTTGGTAATTATAAAATTAAAGTTATCCACACTCCGGGCCATACTATGGAGAGTACAACCTATTTACTAATAGACGAGAACGGAAAAGAGCACGGTATAATTACAGGTGATACTCTATTTATAGGCGATGTTGGCCGTCCGGATTTAGCTCAGCACGTGGTTTCCGACCTTACTGAAGAAAAGTTAGCAGGTCATTTATACGATTCTTTACGCAACAAAATTTTACCTCTTAGTGACAATCTTATCGTCTATCCAAATCACGGTGCAGGTTCAGCATGTGGAAAGATGATGAGTAAAGAAACTACAGATACTTTAGGCAATCAGAAAAAAGTGAATTATGCACTTCAGGATATGACTAAAGAAGAATTTACAAAAGCATTGCTTACAGGCCTAACAACACCTCCCGGCTATTTTCCACAAAATGTATTGTTGAACATAAAAGGATACGAAAGCTTTGATGACATTATGAATCGTGCAACAACAGCTCTAGAACCGGAAGCTTTTGAAGTTGCTGCTAACGAAACAGGAGCACTAGTCTTGGATACCAGAAACCCTGAAGATTTTGCAAAAGGATTTATTCCTAATAGTATAAATATTGGATTAAACGGGAATTTTGCAATGTGGGTTGGAGAAATGATTCCTAGTGTTAAACAGGAAATATTACTTGTTACCTATCCCGGAAAAGAAGAAGAAGCTATTACAAGATTGTCAAGAGTAGGTTACGACAATAGCATAGGTTATCTTAAAGATGGATTTGACAGTTGGGTGGAAGCCAATAAAGAATTTGACAAAGTAGATAGAATTTCCGCTGATGAGTTTGAGGCAGATTACAAATCAAACAAAACATTGGTAGTAGATGTAAGAAAGAAAAGTGAATTCGATTCTGAACATGTTATAGATGCACTAAACGTGCCATTAAATGAAATAAATAAACACTTATCTGAAATCCCTAAAGACAAGCCATTTATTGTGCATTGTGCCGGTGGATATAGAAGTATGATTGCAGCTTCCATTTTAAAACAAAGAGGTTGGGATAATTTTGTCGATGTAACAGGTGGTTTTAAAGACATCGCAAAAACAGACGTACCCAAAACGGACTACGTCTGCCCTACTACATTATTGTAGTTTTTGGTTTTCAATAATGTTAAAACCCTGGGTAATTTATTACTCAGGGTTTTGTTTTTTAAATAATCAACAATAGTAATTTTCACAATAATTTTTTATTAAAAAGTAAAAGGGAAATCTTTTGCCTTTTTATCATAAATAACTGAATGCATCATTTACATAAGCTAAGAAGTGAACTACAATTCTTATCTTTGTTAAAATTTTTAAAACTACAAATACACTTTTATGAGAAATTCGCCCTTACCTACTTTTTTAATTATTGGTGCAGGAAAATCCGGAACAACTGCTGTATATGAATTTTTAAATATGCACCCAGAAGTTTTTATGTCTCATGTAAAGGAAACGAATTTCTTTGAATTAGAAGGTAAACCTGTAAAAGTAGATCCGAAAGATGACCCGGAAAATCTTTATCACTATCCTCAATCTATTAATAATTGGGAAGATTACAAAAACCTATTTAAAGATGCAGGACAAAAAAAAGCAATAGGAGAAGCTTCCCCTATGTATCTGTACGGTAAACGTGCACCAATGCATATCAAAGAAAAATTACCTGACGTAAAACTTATTGCTATTTTAAGAGAACCCGTAGACCGCCTTTATAGCAGATGGCTCCATTTAATTCGAGATCAAAATGAAATTATAGGCGACTTTAAGGAGTGTATAGACAAAACCTCTATTTGGTGGAGAAGAAATGACTTGATAAAAGAAGGTTTTTTTGGCACTAACCTGAAGAGGTATTTTGACATATTTCCAAAATCTCAATTAAAAGTTATCATTTATGACAACTTAAAAGAAAAACCTGAAGCCGTGATGAAAGAAATTTATGAATTTATTGGTGTTCATCCTTCTTTTAAACCAGATTTGGAAAGAGAATACAATGTTTCAGGAAAACCAAAAAATCCCATTATTGATAAATTAATTGGTACAAATGGAATAATTATCAAAGCTGCTAAAACAATTGCTCCTTCATTGATTGAAAAACTTAAAAATGGGAAAGCCAAACAGTTTTTAACTAGTCTTAGAAAGAAAAACATGGATAGACCTGATGTTGGTAACGACTTTAAACTGAAGCTTTTCAATGAGGTTTATTTAAAAGAAGTTGAACTTCTGGAAAAACTTATAGATAGAGACCTTACTTCTTGGAAAACAAGATATGAAACTAATGAGATAAAGAATTCCTAATTATTATACACTTATGACAGCAAATCAGAATTGATTTGGCAACTTATCAATAGTGCTTTAATACTAACTTTATACACAACACCAAAATGTTTATCAAAATGTTTGTGAATATCAGTTGTTATAAAACATATTTTAGCTTCTAGGAACAAACCAATTTATAAAACAATCTACATATCTACTCATTTAATTGAATAAAAGGGTGTTTAAAAAATAGAATTAAGTAACTTTATTGCTTTTAAAATTTTTAAACTAAAAGTAATATTTTTAAATATTGTAAATGATTGATATTTACTTTAAACAATACTAACATTCCCTTTTATGGCTGATTCGTTTCAAACCAAGGATATAAATGATATATCGAGTTCATCTTCATCAAAAACAAAGAGACTTTTACTTTATAGTGCTGCTGGTGCAGCTTTTGCAATTATAGCATCTTTACTTTCTACATGGCTATTCAATTCCATTGGTATAATTCCGGCAATAATTTCACTTATTATATCTGTGACCTTTTTTATTCTTTGGCTTAATGCGCAAATTAAGGTTACAAGACTGGACAAGCTTAATAAAGAGGTCTATAATCAAAACTGGTTAAAAAGTCATTTAACAGAGCTTTCCGATAAGACTAAAGGCCTTGACAATATTCAGGTCATAAGCGACAAAATAATTTCTACCTTATGTGAACAACTCAATGCAGGTATAGGAGCTTTATTCATAAATGACAGTTTATTTAATAAAGATATTGAGGATAATTTTGTGCTTAAAGCATCCTACGCCTATAAGGATAGAAAAACAACAAAAACAAGCTTTAGGACCGGAGAAGGAATAGTTGGACAAGCTGCATTAGAAAAGAAAACTATACGCATTGCAAACATTCCAGAAGATTATATAAGTATTCAATCTGGTATTGGAAGTACACCACCCAACCAAATTGTAGTAATGCCTATAGTCTTTAACAATATTATTGTAGGTGTAATTGAACTCGGTTTTACTACCATGCTCACTCCTTTGCAAAACAGCTATTTAAAAGAAGTTCAAAATGGATTAGGGATTTCAATTTACTCAGTCATAGAAAGGGCAAAAACAGAACAACTTTCTATAGAGGTGAATAATAGAATAAAAGCGATTAATAGGTCTAATGCAACAATCGAATTCGATTTGTCCGGTAAAATTATTACAGCCAATAAAATGTTTTTAGATATCATTGGCTACAGTTTAGAGGAAATTCAAGGTAAACATCATTCTATCATTGTAGATGCAGAGTATGTTAAAACTGATGATTATAAAGCATTCTGGAACGATCTCGCTAAAGGTATTTTTAAGTCCGGAGAATTTACAAGATACACAAAAGATGGCAAAAAAGTTTTTATTCAAGGGAGTTATAGTCCTCTTATTGGATCTAACGGAAGACCTTACAGGATCATGAAAATTGCTACCGATATTACATTGTCTGTAGAACAGCAGCGAAAAGCTGAAGAACTTTCAGTTGAAATCAAAAACCAAATGGAAGCTATAAATCGCTCTAATGCAGTTATCGAATTTGATTTAGATGGTAATATCAAACACGCTAACAATATATTTTTAAATTTAATGGGATATACTCTCAAAGAAGTTGTGGGTGAACATCACAGAATTTTTGTAGACAAAACCTACGCCAAATCCCAGGAATATAAAGACTTTTGGGAAAACTTTAAAGATGGAGAGTTTAGAACAGCCGAATTTCAACGCTTTACAAAAACGGGCGATTCTGTTTGGATAAAAGGAAATTATAACCCAATTTTAGATATACATGGGAAACCTTATAAAATCCTTAAAATTGTAACAGATATAACAGAAAACAAACGACAACAAGAAGCATTAAATACTGCGAACTTAAAATTAAAAGAACAAGAACAAGAATTACGTGTTCAAAACGAAGAACTTAAAGAACAAACTCAAGCGCTTCAGGCATCGGAAGAAGAACTGCGCGTCCAGCAAGAAGAACTAGCTCAGGTAAATGCCGAGTTGGAAGAAAAAGCTTCTCTTTTAGAGGAAAAAAATCAATCTGTCGAAGAGCAAAATATCGCATTGAAACAAGCACGTGAAGCTCTTAATATCAAAGCTAAAGAGTTAGAAATCAGCAGCAAATATAAGTCTGAATTTCTAGCTAATATGTCTCATGAACTACGAACACCTTTAAATAGTATATTAATTTTATCCAAACTTTTAATAGACAATAGAGAGAAAAACCTTACGGACAAACAAGTCGAATTTGCTAACGTGATTAAAAAATCGGGGTCGGACTTACTAAGTCTTATTAATGAAGTCCTAGATTTGGCTAAGGTAGAATCTGGCAAGATTGAACTCGAAATAGAACAGCATGAAATAAAAGCTTTAGCCAGCGATATGAAGATGGCATTTAAAGCTAATGCCATAGACAAAAACATAGATTTTGTTTTAAATTATGATGAATCCTTACAAAAATATATAACAACTGATAAATTAAGACTTGAACAAGTCCTTAGGAATTTATTGAGTAATGCTTTTAAATTCACCCCTGATTCCGGTAAGATAGAACTCAATTTTAAGCAAACAAGATCTCACTCAGGCTTTTATCAAAAACAATTATTAAAAAGCGAAACAGTATTAGAAATTTCGGTAAAAGACAGTGGTATTGGTATTCCAAAAGATAAGCATGATACTATATTCCAGGCTTTTCAGCAGGCAGATGGTTCTACACAAAGAAAATATGGCGGCACAGGCCTTGGTTTAGCCATCTCAAAAGAATTGATAGAAATGCTAGATGGTGAAATTAAGCTTGAAAGCGAACAAGGAAAAGGAGCAAAATTTATAATCTATTTACCATTTGAAAATCAATTGCAAAACAAGCTAAGTATTGAGGATGCAAAAGATGCTGCCGAAGAGATTTTAAAAACATTGGACGAAGAAAAGCAAGAAGAACAATATGCAACATTTGGGGGTTTAGGTCAAACATTTGAACCTATTGTAGCTGATGATAGAGCAATAATGAATAAGGCCGAGAAATCTGTTTTAATTGTAGAAGACGACCTTCGATTTGCGAAAACCTTATTAGATTTTGCACGGCAAAAAGGCTTTGCAGGTGTAGTGGTAAATGATGGTGAATTAGCACTTAAATATGTTGAAGCCTATATGCCAAAATCGATAATATTAGACATGAAATTACCAGGCCTAAATGGCTGGGATGTTCTAAAAAAACTTAAAAATAGTGCTTATAAAGATATTCCTGTTCATGTCATGTCCGGTATGGAAAAAAGTCAGTTGGGCTTAAAGTTAGGCGCTGTTGATTATTTAGTAAAACCCATTTCAGCTGAAGAACTGGACGAAGTATTCCAAACTATGGAAGCTGAAGTGCTTAAAAAAACAAAGCATGTTTTAGTTATTGAAGACGACAAGGCACAAAACATGGCTATAAACGAACTGATTTCTAGAAAAAATTTAGAATCTACTTCAGTTTACAATGGAAAGGACGCTCTACATTTCCTTGAAAAGAATACTTCAGATTTAGTTATTCTTGATATTGGTTTACCTGATACCGATGGGATTACTTTGTTAAATGAAATTAGAGACAAACAGCCCAACTTACCTGTAATAGTTTTTACCGGGAGAGATCTTACTAAAAAAGAACTCAATAAAATTCAAAAACACAAAGAAACTTCTATTGTATTAAAGTCTAAAGAATCTTACTCGCGCCTTATTGAAGAAACAGAGTTATTTATACATCATCTTAACAAATCTCGTGATACATCAAAATCTATACAGAAAGTTGAGACTACAGATAGTCGACAATTTAACAATCAAAGTTTAAAAGGCCGAAAGGTGCTTATGGTTGATGACGATATGCGTAATATTTATGCATTGCAAACCATTCTCGAAAATGAAGGAATAGAAACCGTCGTCGCCACCAATGGGTTTGAGGCTGTTGAAGCTATGGAAGAACATAAAGATGTGGAAGCAATACTTATGGACATCATGATGCCTGAAATGGATGGCTACGAAGCGACAAAAAAAATTAGAGAAATGGGGTTTAAAGACTTGCCTATTATTGCACTTACAGCCAAGGCAATGAAGGGTGACAGAGAGAAGACCTTAGAAGCAGGACTATCGGACTATATGAGTAAGCCACTGGATGTAGATAAACTGCTTTCCTTACTTCAGGTGTGGCTTTTTAGAGAAAACGAATGAAGGTAATGGAAACAAGCTTATCGGATAAAGATTTAGAACAATTGGTTTTAACGATTAATAATATTTTCGATTTTGACTTTTCTGGTTACGCGCCGGAATCATTAAAGCGAAGATTTAGTCGTTTAATAAATGCATACAATTATTCCAGTGTTTATGATTTTCAATTTGCTATAACCAATGGTTTAATATCCAGAGATACTGTGTTAAATGAGATTACTGTAAATGTTACAGATATGTTTCGTGACCCTGAAGTGTTTCATCAAATTGTCATGAAGCTTTTTCCATACTTTAAATCGTTTCCAAGACTAAAGGTATGGCACGCAGGCTGTTCAACTGGTCAGGAAATGTATTCTTTAGCTATTTTATTAAAAGAACACGACCTGCTCCACAGAACGATTCAGTATGGAACAGACATCAATACCGATGTTCTTAAGATTGCAAAAGAGGGAATTTATGAGTTGGTAGATATGAGGAAATACTCGAGTAATTATTTAAAATCCGGAGGTCAATTTAGTCTATCTGATTATTATACGATTAAGTATAATCTAGTAAAAATAAATTCATGTCTCAAAAAAAATATGGTATTCTCATGCCACGATTTGGTAAAGAGCACTAGTTTTAATGAGTTTCAGCTTATTGTATGTCGAAATGTTTTAATTTATTTTAATCGGGAATTGCAAAATCAAGTGCTCAAACTCCTTATTGAAAGTTTAGTGCCTTATGGCTATTTAGTACTTGGTGATAAAGAAACCATCAGTTTTTATGATGGAAAAAAACAACTAGAAGTAGTTGATAAAAATAATAGAATTTTTAGAAAAAGACCTCTTTAAAATGATCGAAAAAGTGATAATTATTGGTGGATCTGCAGGGAGTTTAACGCCGGTTCTCAGTATCATAGAGGAATGCCCTTTAGATTTTAAGCACCCAATAGTTATCGTATTACATAGAGGTGAAAATCAACATAATATTTTACTAGAATTACTTACAAGACGTTCAAAAAGAAGCGTTTTTGAAGTTAATCATTACGAGCAGCTTGAAAATGCCAAGGTTTATATTGCGCCTTCAAATTACCATTTACTTATTGGATACGATTACCATATGGAACTGGACTATAGCGAAAAAATTATGTATAGTCGCCCTTCTATAGATGTAAGTTTTAAATCCTTTGCTAAAGTTTTTAAAGAAAACTTGATTGCAATAGTACTTTCTGGCGCAAATAAAGATTCTGCTGCAGGTGCAAGTGAAATTTTAAGTCAGGGTGGCACTGTAATTGTCCAGGATCCAAACGATGCAGAAGTTAGCATTATGCCTCAAGAAACACTTGTTGCAAATCCTGATATAAAACATATTGTTCCTTTTAATCAGATTATGAAAACTATTTTAAACATCTCTTAATAAATATATTATGCATCATGCTGAAGAAAAAGTAAAGATTTTATTAGTAGACGATAAGCCGGAGAATTTATTTTCTTTAGAAGCTATTTTAGAAGGTGAAGATCGAGAAATATTTTGTGCGAGTTCAGGAAACGAAGCCTTGAAACTAGTTATAAAAAACGAATTTGCTATTATATTATCCGATGTTCAAATGCCGGGAATGGATGGTTTTGAAATGGTTGAAATCTTACGGTCTAATCCAAAGCATAAACATATACCTATTATTTTCGTTACAGCTATTAGCAAAGAAGAAAAATACGTTTACAAAGGGTATAACGAAGGCGCTGTAGACTATTTGTTTAAGCCTTTGGATACTACCATTGTCCAGGCAAAAACCGAAATTTTCATTTCTTTATACAAACAAAAACTAAAGCTAAAAAAACAAGCTAAAGAGCTCAAATTACTCAATGAACAGAAAAACCAGTTTATTGGCATGGCTGCTCACGACTTGAGAAACCCTTTAGGTGTTCTCCAGTATTTTAGTAAGCTTTTTTTGGATGAAGCCAAAGACATGCTTACTCCGGAGTTTTATCACCATATGGAAATCATGCACTCTTCCTCAAATTTTATGATGAATATGGTAAATGAATTATTAGATATATCTAAAATAGAATCAGGTACATTTACACTAACTAAACAGAATGTAGACCCAAAACAACTTATTAATGAGGCTGCAGGAATTAATAAAATTTTTGCTGACAGGAAAAATATTAGCATTAAAACTGAAATTCTTAGCGATTTACCCGCAATGATGCTGGATTATGGCAAAATCACGCAGATTTTGAATAACTTAATAGGGAATGCTATAAAATTTTCTAAAAATGAATCAAACATTATCTTATCTGCTATAGCTGATGATAAGAACCTGACAATTAAAGTAAAAGATAACGGTCAAGGGATTCCTGAAAAGGAAATTGGAAAATTATTTCAACCTTTCCAGACTACATCTATTAAAGCAATAGGAGGAGAAAAAAGCACAGGACTTGGCCTGACCATTGCAGCAAAAATGGTAGAAGCGCACGAAGGTCAAATAAGTGTAGAAAGTCAAGTTGGTCTTGGAAGCACATTTACCATAAAACTTCCTATAATCACAAGTATTGAAGTTTTAGCAAAACCTTCTAATATGATAGATTTGGATGATGCATCATCAGGCTATCGCGAAATTTTAGTTTGTGAAGACGATTTGATTCTACAAATGCTGATGAAAAATGTACTACAGGTTTTTGATGTTAAAGTTTATTTTGCAAACAATGGAAAAGAAGGACTGGAGCTACTCAAAGAAAATCCTAAAATAGATCTTGTTTTTACAGATCTTAATATGCCTGTAATGGGTGGAATAGAATTTATATCTGAGGTGAAAAAACAAAATTTAGAGGTAGATATAGTTATTCTTACAGCGACTATTACCGATGAGGTTATAGAACAATCTAAAAAAACAGGCTCTCAAATATGTCTTGAAAAACCAATTAGTCGATCTGCTTTAAAAGAAATTTTACAAGAAAAAGGAAAAGGACAAACGACCAGCTAATAACACTTGTTGGCATATTTTATTTAGATTAACTTGACGGTTTATATTTAATAGGTCCTCATTAATTACTTAACCTTATTTTTAGGTTATACATAACAGTGTAACCAATGTTACCACTTCGTAGATAGTGATTTAATAATTTTGACAAAATTAAAATACATATCTATGAGTTTTTTCAAATCTTTATTCGGTTCTAGTACACCAGAAAATGATAACGTAAAAGTGCTTTCTCCAACAGAGTTTAAGTCTGCACTAAATCAAAAAAATATTCACATTATCGATGTAAGAACACCTATAGAGTTTAAATCAGGACACATCAAAAAAGCAAAAAATATTGATTTCTTTCAACAATCAAACTTCAAATCACAGTTCGAAAATTTAGATAAATCTAAGCCTGTGTATTTGTATTGCCGTTCTGGTAACAGAAGCCGCAAAGCTGCAAGAATGATTTCCGATATGGGGTTTCAAGAAATTTATGATTTACAAGGTGGATATTTAGCCTATTCCTAATTTTTGTCATTTTATACTCAAATTTTTCAGCTTAAATTCATCCAAAATTTATATGATGAAAAAAATAATTATTCTCATAGTAATAGGTTTAACATTTACAAGTTGTAAAAAAAATGAATCTGTGTACGAAGCAGTTTCAAAAACAGAAGTAGAGGTTAATGTAGAACGTCCTCATCCTGGAAAGGCCTTGTTGGAAACCCAATGTTACCTTTGCCATAGCCCATCGGCACCAGAAAAAGAAGGTAGAGTTGGACCACCTATGATTGCTATAAAAGCTCATTATATCAAGGATGAAACTACCAAAGAAGAATTTACAAAAGAGCTTTGGAATTTTATTGAAAAACCAACTGAAGACAAAGCCAAATTAAAAGGGGCTGTAAGACGATTTGGTCTCATGCCATACCAACCTTTTAAAAAAGATGACATCGAAAAAATTGCAGAATACTTATACGAGTATGAGATTGAAGAACCGGAATGGTTTGGAGAACATTTTGAAAACAATCACGGAAAAAAAGGGAAAGGACATAAAGGCAAAGGACGCAACGGAAAAGGATATAAAAACCAAGGAAAAAAGTCTGGAGGTAATCACGCTAAATCACCGGAGGAAGTAGGATTAAAATATGCGTTAGAAACCAAGAAAGTATTAGGAAAAAATTTAATGGGTACTATACAAAAAAGTGGAACTGTTGAAGCACTCCAATTTTGTAATGAAAAGGCCTATCCCTTAACAGATAGTATGGCCAACAACTTTAATGCTCAAATTAAAAGAGTAAGCGATAAACCCAGAAACCCTTCTAATCAAGCCGATTTAAAAGAACTTGAAAAGATAGAATATTTTAAAAATGCAGTTGCTAATAACGAAGATATTCAACCTATTGTTGAACGATTTCAAGGAGAAAAGCATTTTTATTATCCTATATTAACCAATTCGATGTGTCTTCAATGCCATGGTAAACCTTCGGTAGTCAAATCCGATGTCATGGCGTCGATAAAAAAATTATATCCTAACGATATGGCCATAGGCTATGACGTTAATCAAGTTAGAGGAATTTGGAGTATTTCATTTAAAAATCATCGTAATGAGTAAGTTTTCAGAATTAATTCATCAAGATAAACCTGTTTTGATAGATTTTTTTGCAGAATGGTGTGGTCCTTGTAAAATGATGCCCCCTATTTTAAAAGATGTAAAAAACAATCTTGGTGATAAAGTATCTATTATCAAAATAGATGTCGACAAAAATCAGCGTTTAGCAGCAGATTACAATGTTCGCGGAGTACCAACTTTAATATTATTTAAAAATGGTGAGATCAAATGGCAACAATCTGGTGTAATCCCGGCTGATAATTTAATCAGTATAGTTTCCAACTATATCTAAACATTAAGCATTTACGGTTTAATGTCTTAGTGAGAAGGACTGAAATTTACAATTTATCAAACTTGTATTTTCAGTCCTTTTTGCATTAATACTTATTTTAGGCCAGATGGATTTTGTCATGTCACTATAGGATACACAAATGTAAAATAGTGGGCATTCAATCGACCTTAGGCTTACATTTTAAGGAGTATCTATGCGGCATTTTAGTACATTACAAAAATTATATTAACCTAAAGTAATAAAATCAGTTCTGCCCCTTACCTTAAAGGGAGCCTGATTTTCTTCAATTTCACCTTTTAGTCCCGACTAATTCGGGAGGGGCAAAAATTGAGGAAAATATGTTGAAATCAGTTTTTGTCATTTACTTACGTGCGACATTTAAAACAATATTCAGTGTTATTTAGAAAAATCATATCTTTTTTTTTGTTTTCAGCAATACTTTTAGTGGTCATTTTTATGATAAATATCATCTAAAGGTGTTTTTGTGGCTTTAATGTAACTTTTATTACATAGCTATAACGTTTTCTTAACTATTTTTAGAAAAACTTAAATATTCCTAAATAATTATGAGTAAACATCATCAAATTTTAATTATCGGTGGAGGTACAGGTGGAATAATGACTGCAGCACGATTGCTTAAGAAAAACAAGAGCTTGGACGTTGCAATTATTGAGCCATCGGAAACCCACTATTATCAACCAGCCTGGACTTTAGTTGGTGCAGGAGACTACAGCTTTAAGAAGACAGAGAAACGAATGGACGATGTCATGCCAAAAAATGTGACATGGATACAAGACTATGCAACAGCATTCGAACCGGAAAACAATAGTGTTGATACAAAATTTAATGGTAAAATTACTTACGATTATTTAGTAGTCGCTCCAGGTTTGGTGATGGCTCCGGAACTTATTGAAGGATTGCCGGAAGCTCTAGAAAAAGGTGTGGCTTGTAGCAACTATATCGATCCCGAATATACTTGGGAGGTGCTCCAGAATTTTAAAGGCGGAAATGCCGTATTTACACAACCAACAACACCTATAAAATGTGGAGGAGCTCCTCAAAAAATTGCTTACCTGGCTGCAGATTATTTTAACAAACATGGACTTCATGACAAGACCAATGTTGTTTTTGCGACTCCTGGTAGTGTGATATTTGGTGTTCAGCCTATTCGCGAAACCCTCATGAAAGTCATAGGTCGATATGGGATACATTTCAAACCATTTTACTCTCCAATAAAAATCGATTCTGAGAAAAAAATCATTTATTTTAAACATACAAATCCTGAGGAGAACCAATGTTTTGTAAATGAAAATAATATTCTAGGCGAAAAGTCTTCGCCCGTTATTGATGAAGTCATAGAAATGCCATTTGATATGCTTCACTTAGCGCCGCCTCAAGCAGCACCAAAATTTATTAGAAATTCCACACTTGTAAACAAAACAGGCTGGCTGGATGTAGATATTCATTCTCTACAACATAACCAATACCCTAATATTTTCGGTCTTGGCGACGTTGCGGCACTACCAACTGCCAAAACCGGTGCAGCTATAAGAAAGCAATCTCCAGTTGTTGTCGACAATATTTTAAAACTCATTAAAAATGAGAAAGCCTCAAACAAAAGTTATAACGGTTATTCTAGCTGCCCTTTAGTGACAGGTTATGGGAAAATGACTTTAGCGGAGTTTGATTACCAGAGTAACTTTACACCAGATCCAAAATTAAAACGCATGTTAGTTTTTAACAGCGATAAGGAGCATTGGAGATTATATATGTTTAAAAAAATAATGCTTCCCTATTTATATTGGAACAAGATGTTGAAAGGTCAGGAAATATAAATTTCAACTGAAACTATATTTTTTAAAAGCTCTTTGTGTATTTAAGCAAAGAGTTTTTTTATTTAAAGACTTTACTGTCTGCTTTTCACAATCAAGGTTTCATCTAGCATAAAAAAACTCCCTAAACCCAAGGGATTTAGAGAGTTGTAAATGCGTTTATTTAGAATCTAGAATAATCGTATGGAAGCACCAAAAATAATTTGATTAGTCCTGTTATCTATATTAAAGTTCCCGATATTATCTCCTACAAAATCTGCTTCAGAACTGCTTAAACCTCGCTCCCATCTTACATCCAGTCCAAATCGACCGAACTCAACACCAAAGCCTAATTGCATACCAAGAGAAAATTTATCAAAATCGTCCGTGGATATATCATCTAACGTTAACCCATCTTCAATAATATATTGAAATGAGGGACCTATAAAAATGGTACCAAAGCCTAGTATTTTAGTGCCAAGAAGAACAGGTACATCAACTTTACTAAACCCATAATCTGCAACAATTCCATTGGCTTCATATTCACTGTTTATATCGGTGTAAATAATTTCCGGTCTAACATATAAACCTAAAAATTTTATCCTAAACCAAATACCGGCATGGTATCCTGAACTGGCATCAGCCCCTTCTACCAAATTTTCAGCAGAAGACGACAAATCTCCTGTATTACTGTAATTTACACCTCCTTTGATACCAAAATCTAACTGCGCGTGAGAAACTTGACCAATCCCAAAAATCATCACTAAAATTAATACAACTTTTTTCATTTTTCTTTAACTTAAAATTATTATAAAATTACAAATTATTGATGATATAATAACAAGTAAATGGCAGTTTTATTGTTATTTATCTTAAAGACACGGTCATTAACTATCTCTAATATCGCTTCGCTAAACATCTGTTATTTAAAAAAAACTGATACTAGCATATTTAAAAATATGAAATCTGTTTTTTCTAAAATTTGTACATTACCAAAATGTTGAAAGAATGGTTTAAAAACATAGGTCCGGGAACATTAGTTGCTGCAGCCTTTATTGGCCCCGGAACAGTCACTTTATGCACTTTGGCAGGTGTTGGTTTTGGCTACCAGCTTTTGTGGGCCATGTTACTGTCTACTCTCGCCACAATTTTTCTTCAAGAAATGACGGCCAGGTTGGGTGTCTTTTCTCAAAAAGGACTTTCTGAAGTTATCAGGCTTCAACTATCACATCCACTTATCAAATGGAGCATGTTAATTCTTATTTTGTCGGCAATAGTAATAGGAAATGCAGCTTACGAAGCAGGAAATATAAGCGGTGGAATTTTAGGGCTAGAAACGGTATTTGGCACACAAGAATTAAAAATAAATAACCAAAGCTTTAATCTATTTAGCTTAATAATCGGATGCATAGCCTTTGTGATTTTGTTTATTGGGAATTATAAAGTTTTAGAAAAAGTACTAGTAGGCTTGGTTGTACTTATGAGTGTTTCTTTTATTGTAACAGCTGTAATGACCAAACCAGATTTTTCTGCTTTACTAAAAGGACTTTTTATCCCTCAATTTCCTGATGAAAGTTTATTCACCATAATTGGGTTAATTGGCACAACGGTTGTTCCCTATAATTTATTTTTACATTCATCGCTAGTTAAGGAAAAGTGGAAAACCAAATCAGGCTTAATTTGGGCCAAAAAAGACACTATCATTTCGATAGGCCTTGGCGGATTGGTGTCTATGGCTATTATGATTTCTGCAGTTTCTATTACCTCACAAAAGATTACGAATGCATCAGACCTGGCCTTAAGTTTAGAGCCTTTATTTGGAGAATACGCAAAATATTTTTTGGCTATAGGGTTGTTTGCTGCTGGAATAACCTCTGCTATAACAGCACCTTTAGCCGCTGCTTATGTTGCCAAAGGCTGTTTGGGCTGGGAAAATAATTTGAAATCTAAAAACTTTAGAGCTGTTTGGATGTTTATACTTGGTCTAGGGGTTGTATTTTCCGCTGTGGGCTTTAAACCTATAGATATTATTAAATTTGCTCAAATTGCAAATGGAATTCTTTTGCCTGTTATTGTTGGTATTTTGCTTTGGATTATGAATAGAAAAAGTGTGTTAGGTAATCAAACTAACAGCTTATTTCAGAATAGTATTGGGATATTAATCTTTGTATTTACATTATTTCTAGGAAGTAAAAGTATATTATCTGTATTCGATTTATTATGAACAAGATTGACTTAAATTGTGATGTTGGCGAAGGCGTTGGTAACGAAGCAGAATTGATGCCCTATATTTCTTCTTGCAATATCTCTTGCGGCGCTCATGCAGGTACAGAAGAAATTATTAAAGGCGTTATTCTTTTGGCTGAAAAGCATCATCTAAAAATTGGGGCTCATCCCTCCTATCCCGATCGAGAGAATTTTGGGCGAAAAAAGATGAACATGCCATTAGATGAATTGGAAGCAAGTCTTATAAGTCAAATTAAATGGTTAAATGACCTTACCACAAAGTTGACAGGCAGTCCTGTTAATCATGTTAAGGCTCATGGCGCATTATATAATAGTTCTGCAATACAAAAAGATATAGCAAATGTTGTTGTAAATGCTGTTATCAAATCTGTTCTAAATGCAAAAATATATGTTCCAAATCGCTCGGTAATTGAGGAAGTTGCTTTTAATCGTAAATTAAAAGTGGTGAATGAAGTCTTTGCAGACCGTAATTATCAAGAAGACTTGTCTTTGGTGCCTCGTACTCAAAAAAACGCCATAATAACCAATAAAAATGATGTTGTTAAGCATGTGATACGGATGGTGAAAACCCAAAAAGTAAAAACCTTAGATGGTATAGAAAAACCTGTTTTTGCTGAAACATGTTGTGTACATGGCGATAACGAAAAAGCGGTTGAGATTGTTAAGTTTTTACATGAGTCTTTACTAAAAAACGGAGTTTCAATTGAATAAATTTCCGATATACAAGCCTTTAGGAAAACGCGCTATTTTAATCGAATGGCCTGAAAAGATTGATGAAAATATTTTAAATGAAATCATTCTATTTCAAAAACGTGTAGAGTCTTTAAAAGCCGACAAATTACAAGATACCATCATAGGCTACAATTCACTAACTTTAGTTTATTGCAAGGCTTACAAAGATTACGATACAGAAATTAACGAAATTTCTTCTTTAAATACACACCGTACTTTGGAGCCAAAACAAAATAATAGGCTTTGGCGTATTCCAGTATGCTACGATGAAGAGTTCGGAATAGATTTATTAGAAATGTCTAAGAAATTAGATTTGTCTGTGGGTGAAATTGTAAAACTTCACAGCGAAAACATCTACACAGTTTATTTTATCGGATTCTTACCCGGCTTTTTGTATTTAGGTGGATTACATGATAAATTAGTTATGCCGAGAAGAGATAATCCTAGACTAAGAGTTAGTAAAGGATCAGTGGGCATTGGAGGGTCTCAAACAGGTGTTTACCCCATAGACTCTGCTGGCGGTTGGAATATAATTGGCAGAACTCCCGTGTCTTTTTTTAACATCAAGCAGGAAAAGCCCTGCTTTGCAAAAGCTGGCGATAACATTCAATTTATACCAATATCAAAAAGTGATTATTTTGAACTGGAAAAGAAAATTAAGGCTGGTAACTATATCCTCAAAGTTCAACCTATTTAGCCTTTAGAAATCAATAATCTTAGAACAATGATAAAACAGCTAAATCAACTTATTTAACATTCAAATGTTAAATTTTTAGCATTCCGTACTAATAACATTTTATTTAGATTAGTTGAAGCACATGTATGGTTATATTTGAACGAACTCATCAAATTACATTCATGATTAAAAAATTAGCACGTAAAAAGAGTATTCTCTTTGTTTTACTATTTGCCTTAACACTAGGTCATTTTAACGCACAGACCATTCAATTTCAGGAAACTGATATAGAAATGCCAGCCAATCTGGATACTTTTAATTGGTCCACTTATCCTGATAAATCTCAAGACGATTTTGGATATTACGGTTGGATTAGATTTGAAAATACACCATCGCAAACCACTCAAAATGAATTGAAAGCCAACAACTTTAATTTGTTAGCATACTATCCTAATAAAGTTTATTTATTCCATTTTCCAAGAAACGCTAGTGTAGATTATTTGCAGCAAAAGGGTGCTGTTTCTATTATTCCATTAGGAAATCATCAAAAAATGAGTAAAGCTGTAAGAAAACAGCAATTTCCGGATTGGGCGATAAGCGAAGACAAGGTACTTCTTTCTTTCAACTATTTCGAAAACTTTTCAATGGACTTTATTTTATCTGAGCTTTCTAAGTTGAATTCAGTTAAAGTTGAAAAGAACTACAAATTAGGACAAAAAATAGACATTTCAGTTGAAGCATACGATATCGAAATGTTGACTTCCTTTCCTTTTGTAAGATGGATAGACGTCATTGAAGCACCGTCTGTAAAAGAAGACATAAGAGGTAAAAGTTTGCATCGTTCTTCTAATCTAGATACTAAAAATCCTGCCGGAAGACAATACACGGGAGAAGGTGTTGGCGTAATGGTTAGAGACGATGGATTTGTAGGACCTCATATAGATTTTCAAGGTCGTATTGACAACTCTGCAACAGCCGGTAACAATAGCGGAACGCATGGTGATGGGGTTGCCGGGATACTAACCGGAGCAGGTAATCTTAACCCACTAAACCGAGGTATGGCTGCAGGCTCTGACCTTTATGTGGTGGGCTACAACTCTAGTTTTTTAGATTCTTCAACTTTAAATAGAATTTCTAACGGCGATGTACAAATTACAAACTCTTCTTTTGGAGATGGGTGTAATAATGGCTACACATCAATTGCCCGAACTGTAGACCAGCAGACAAATACATATCCGGAACTGCTTCATGTGTTCTCAGCAGGAAACTCAGGAACACAAAATTGTGGATATGGCGCTGGTACAGGCTGGGGAACAATTACAGGCGGACACAAACAAGGTAAAAACGTTATTGCTACAGCAAATGTGTTTTTCAACGGCCAGTTGGTGAATTCCAGTAGTCGTGGCCCGGCAACAGATGGAAGAATTAAACCGGACATTACTGCTCATGGACAAGGCCAAATTTCAACAGACGAAAATAACAGCTATTTGTCTTTTGGCGGTACTTCAGGTGCGTCGCCTGGAATAGCAGGTATTGCTGCTCAGTTGTACGAAGCTTATGCAGATTTAAATAACGGAACCCTTCCTGAGTCTGCTTTAATCAAAGCTACTATGCTCAATACAGCAAACGATTATGGTAACAAGGGACCCGATTTTAGTTTTGGCTGGGGTGTTATTAATGGACTTCGTGCGGCGATGCTCATAGAAAATGGAAACTATTTAGATAATTCTATTTCACAATCTGAGAACTCTACGCATACAATTAATGTCCCTGCAAATGCAAAGCAAGTAAAAATCATGTTATACTGGTCTGATGTCGAAGGTTCTGCGGGAGCTTCACCTGCTTTGGTGAATGATTTGGACTTAGTAGTTACAGACCCTCAAAGCAACACCAATTTACCATTTATATTAAATCCAACACCTAATCCTGCATTTCTAGATACTCCTGCAACGAATGGTATGGACAGGTTAAATAATATGGAACAAGTCGTCATAGAAAATCCAACTCCAGGCTCCTACTCTATAGATGTCACAGGTTTTAATGTTCCTTTTGGACCACAAAAATATTATGTGGTATACGATATTATTGAAGAAAATCTTAGCATCACTTACCCGACAGAAGATGATATTCTGGTTGCTAATACCCCGGATATTGTTCACTGGGATGGCGTAAATTTGGTTGGCGATACTACTGTAGAATATTCAGACGACAACGGAACTACTTGGACAAGTATTGGTGTTGTGCCTTCTACAGCTTCAAGTATACAGTGGAATTTACCTGGACAGATTGGAGGAAATTATAAAGTTAGAGTAACAAACAACGGTACTACTGCCGAAACCAGCCAAAGTTTTTCTATTGCACCAAGAGTAAGCCTGGTTAGCTTTACTAGTGTTTGTCCTACAGAAGCTACTATTACTTGGAATCCCATTTTAGAAGCCAATTCTTATGATATTTATGTTCTTCAGGATAAATACATGGAGAAAATTGGTGAAACGACTAGCATGTCATACACCTTTCCGATTACAGACCCAATGCAAGAAATTTGGGTTGCTGTAGCGGCTAGTGGAAATACGCCAAATGACTGGCAATCTATAAGATCTAATGCTGTACAATATAATGATGGGGATTTATTTAATTGCCAATTAAATAAAGATATCTCCGTTACATCTATAAATAATTCTGACAGCGATTTTACACAGCTATGTAGTCCGGCGCCGGCACTAATTTCTGCTGAAGTAAAAAATGGTGGTTCAAATCCTGAAACCAATTTCACTATGATTTATCAAATAAATAATGGCCCGGTAATTCAGGAAACCTTTACGAGCACTCTTAATCCGGGTGAAACAGGAACTTTTACATTTACTACTCCGGTAAGTAATATACAAGATGGTGCAAATATTCTTCGCGTTTGGAATAGTATTTCAGGGGATGAATATCCTCAAAATGATGAACAAATATTGGAATTCAACGCCTTTACAACCTCGACAAGTTTAGATTTTATTGAAGATTTTGAATCTACAAATGCGTTTTCTACTTGGATATTTGATAACCCCGATAATGATGAAACGTGGGAAGCTCAATCTGTAACAGGAGCCGATGGTAATAACACTCAGGCTTTATTTTTAAATAACTATTTCTACAATGCGAGTGGCGAAGTAGACTCTTTTACTACAGAATACTTCGACTTAGATTATAACGGTACACCCGAACTTCAATTTGACCTGGCAAAGGCACAATACTCTCCGAGCTTAAATGATGGTTTAAGAGTAGAAGTTTCTGCAGATTGTGGACAAACTTTTACTGAAGTTTATTTTAAAGATGACTTGTTACTTTCTACTGTGCCAAATTATGTTACCTCACAATGGCAGCCGGGGTCTACTACAGACTGGAGAACAGAAACCATTGATTTGACACCATTTTTAGGAAATAATATTGTTGTTAGATTTTCAAACATAAATGGCTATGGTAACTCCACATTAATTGACAATATAAATGTCATTAAAAACGAAACTTTATCCGTTTCTGAAAATCCATTGAAGGATGCCGTGCAGCTTTATCCAAATCCGACAACAGGTCTTATTAATCTAGAACTAAACACTACTTATGGAAACAATTATTCTTTAGTTATGCATAATGTAGTTGGACAAGTGGTTTGGCAGTCTAAAAAAGAAGAATTTAATAGAATCGCAACACGTTCTATTGATGTTTCTCAACTAAATGCAGGAATATATTTTGTAAGTATTCAAGTTGGAGACGCCAAAATCGTAAAAAAACTGATCAAGATATAATTATACAATTCAACTGACTAATTATATTTTAGCATAGTTTTTCTAAGATTAGAATTCTGAGTCGAATACAGTTATGATTTCAAAATAGAAGAAATTATAACTGTATTTTTCTTTTTTATTTGATTATTCATTCAATTTGAATTACTTTGATTATTCTATGATTAAAGTATTATCATCAAGATTTGGACTATCAATTCAGGATTTGGGAAGGCTCGGTTTTTATAACTATGGCGTACCGACTTCCGGTGCCATGGATATGTATTCTTTTCAACTGGCCAATAGTCTTTTAAACAATGCCAAAAATGACGCTGCTTTGGAAATTACTTTTGGCGGTTGTAAATTAGAATTTCGATCAGAGGCTATAATTTGTTTATCTGGAGCAGATTTTTCAGCAAAAATTGATTATTCAGATTTGCATTTAAATACGGTTACACGTGTTAAAAAAGGATCTATCCTGTCATTTGGAAAGCAAAAGTTTGGAGTCAGATCTTATCTGGCAGTACAAGGAGGTTTTCAAACCAATACAGTGTTGAACAGCAGGAGCATGTTTAATAACATTACCCCAAAGGCTATAGTCGCAAAAAATACCATATTACCTATTGCATCTCAAAAAATTATTTCAAAACAAGCAACATCCAGAGTAAAGGTAGATTCTAATCACTTCAACACCAAAACAATTTATTGTTTTGAGGGTCCGGAATTTCAATGCTTAGATAATGAACAAAAAAGGATATTAAAAACAAGCAACTTTAGGATTTCGAGAAATACTAATCGCATGGGATACCAACTTGAAGAGTGTATAAAAAATCAACTACCTTCAATGCTGACCTCAGGAGTTATACCCGGCAGCGTCCAATTAACACCATCAGGAAAATTGATTATTCTTATGCGAGATGCACAAGTAACAGGTGGTTATCCTCGAGTACTTCAACTCACAGAAGATTCAATAAATAAACTAGCACAAAAATCAGCATTGGACAGCTTTAATTTTAAATTAATTAGTAACGCCTAAATATCACACTTTTAAATAAATAAGAAATACTTCATCTTCATTTCTGTGTGGTTTAGTAAAATACTAACATATGGTATTATATTTGAATGTTGCTTTCTGGCAATACTATTAATAGCTTCAACTGAAAATATAACTTACTAATTCAATATTTATGAAATCCATTTTTACTTCCCTCATTTTGTTGTATTCGATAACAGTATTCTCGCAGGAATACATGAATACTATTGTTCAAAAATCCTGTGACTGTTTAGAAGAGATAAACAGCACAGATCCAAAACAAATTGAATTAGAATTAGGAATGTGTATCATAAATTCATCTCAACCCTATGCTAAAGAACTTAAACGCGACTTTGATATAGACATGAGTAATTTGAATGTAGCTGGAGAAAAACTTGGTGAAACCGTTGGGATTAAAATGGCTGGTGTGTGTCCTAACTCACTTTTTGCTTTAGCCCAAAAAATGGAAGGTGAAGATGTAGATGTTGAGATGGAATTTTCTGAAAAAGTATCTGCTAAAAACACTTTTGAAGGACAAATTTTGATGATAAAGGACTTTGATTTTGTTCAGTTTACAGTTAAAAACAATACATCCGGAGAACTCATGGTTTTTTATTGGTTATATGAAATAAAATCTAACGAAAAAATAAAAAGAGATTACAGGTCTCTACAGAGTAAAAATGTAAAAATCACTTATTCTGAAAAAATGATTTTTAATCCGAATACCGGAAATTATGAAAACTATAATATTATTGAAAGATTGGATACCCTGTAGCCTTTAAGCACCAATTTTATATGCTTTATTTAGTTATATATTACTTTGAAATTCAAGTATTTATAAAGCTTTTACAATTTCTTTTTTTTACACTACACAACATTTCTTAGATACGTCGTTAATGTAATTAACTTAAATTAAATTTATTTATGAAGTTTTTCTCATATTGTATAAAAACTACTTTCTTACTGCTTTGTTTAATTCTATCTACAAGTTGTTCTGACGACGAGGACTGCACAAAAACCATTACGATTCCACAAGTCTATTTTGTAAATGGACAATCATATAGCTACGATATAGAACAAGAAGTGTCTTGTGATGTTGGCGAACCTGAAGTCCCTACCACTATTGAAATGCCTGTTTTAGAAAACTTCGATTACCAAGTGGTTGACTTTGGATACATTGCAGACACAGGTAATAATAACTCAAGATTATTTTTTGAAATCACAATAATAAATAATAATGATTTTTCAGTTAATGGTTTTCCATTTCTTACACTAGAATCCGACGGATTGACTTTTGGTTCTGCAGATTATGCCCAAGATGCCATTAGTCCTTGCCTTTCCTTAGATGCAAATTCCACATGTTCCTTTATATATGATAATGAATTCCCTATAGATCCACTTGTGGGAACAGCTGGCTCAATTCAATTTGTGAAAGTTGAATACTTGAAAACCAACTAATTAAAATAAGTATACTAAAATTCTACCTTAAATTTAAGTTTAAATAATCAATCCCTTTTGCAACAACAAAAGGGAAAATATTTAATTGAATTAAGATGAAAATAAAGCTTTTAATTTTTTATTTGTTTTTAGGATTTAGTGCCTATTCTCAGGATTTTCCTTTATTAAAAAAGTTAGATTCTATAGAATTGCTATACCCAAAACAAACACCACAAAACGATAGTATTCAAAATATAATGTTGTCGCATTGGGACAATACTGTATTCAATCCTTATAAAAATGTACAAGTTGACTTCCCCTTTAAATTGATCTTTAAAGATTCTACCTATGCCTCGCCTGTGGTGAGGAAAACAGTAGTGACCTCTCGATTTGGATGGCGTTGGGGAAGAGCACACAAAGGCATTGACATCGATTTAGTGACCGGAGATAAAGCCTTAGCTATGCTGGAAGGCGTCGTCAGGTATGTCGGCTACCATTCCGGCTATGGCAAATCTATAATTATAAGGCATTATAATGGGCTTGAAACAGTTTATGCGCATCTATCAAAATATAATGTAAAAATAAACGATACTGTGAGTAAGGGCGACGTTATTGGAAAAGGCGGGAGATCAGGAAATGCTCGAGGAAGTCATTTGCATTTCGAAACAACTTACAAGGGCCAGTACATAAACCCTGAATTTTTGTTTTCGTTTGACGAAAACAATCTAGTTAAAAGGCCTTATTTCTGGGTTACAAAAGAATGGGTTTCTCCTCTACTCTACAATTCCCGACAAAAAAGCGATATCACATACTATGACGATTATGATAAAGCGCTAAAATCCCAATCTAAACCTCAAAAAATATACGTTGTACAAAAGGGCGATACTCTATATGATATTTCAAAAAAATACAATGTATCCATTTCTAAAATATGTAAGGTAAATACCATTAAACCAAATAGCACTTTAAAAATCGGCCAACAACTGGTATTGTAAAACTGACTTTATAAAAGCACTATTCTTCATAAAATCATAAACTTAAGCTAAACAGCCTAAAGTATTATTAAAGTCTTAAGCATTGAAAATTGATATTTAAATCTTTGTACAAAAAGCGTTTATGGCCTTTACAACAAAGAATCCTTACACGAATTCAACATTACAAACCTACAATACGCATACAGACGAAGAGGTAAGAAATGCCATTGAAAATGCACACCAAAAATTTTTTAAATTTAAGCACAAAGGTCCTGAAACACGAAAAGCCAAAATGCTTAAAGTCGCTGAGATTTTAGTTGAAAACAAGTTAGAATACGCTAAGCAGATTACTGTTGAGATGGGTAAGCCCATTTCACAATCTATTGCAGAAATTGAAAAATGTGCTTTGGTTTGCAGACATTATGCACAACATGCAGAAAAATATCTAAACAAAAACAAGATTGAATCTGATAATGCAACTCATTATGTTATTAAAGAGCCATTAGGAGTCATTTTTGGAATTATGCCCTGGAACTATCCATTTTGGCAAGTGTTTAGAGTCCTTGCACCAAATATAATGCTGGGAAATTCTATAGTAGTAAAACACTCCCCTAACACTTTAGGCTGTGCCGAGTTAATTTCTGATATTATCAACAAGGCTGGTTTTGCTCAGCATACGTTTACACACATTATTATAGATATAGAACAAGTTGAAGCTGTAATTGCGCATAAACGCATTAAAGGGGTTACCTTTACAGGAAGCACCAAAGCAGGAAGCAGTGTGGCAAGTTTAGCCGGTAAATACATCAAAAAATCTGTTCTGGAACTTGGAGGTAGTAATGCTCTTGTCATTCTTGAGGATGCAGATTTGGACCTTGCCGTGGAGTCTTGTGTAAACGCCAGATTTCAAAATACAGGTCAAAGTTGCATTGCAGGAAAAAGACTTTTGATTCAAACCACCGTTTATGATCAATTCCTTGAAAAATTAATGTACAAAGTCAAAAACATAATAATTGGGAACCCTGAACACCAAGACACCTATATTTCTGTTTTAGCAAGAGAAGATTTAGGTGAAAATCTAAAAAATCAACTAGAACAATCCTTAAAATCAGATGCTAAACTTTTACTTGGTGGTACTCAAAAAGGCACTTTTTTTCAACCAACAATTGTTGAAAGTTCAAACCTAAAATTACCTATTTTTGAAGAAGAAACTTTTGGGCCTTTATTGGCAGTAACTTCATTTCAAACAAAAGAAGAAGCTGTAGATATAATTAATAATTCTAAATATGGACTTGGCGCAAGCATTTTTACTTCCAACCAAAACCATTTTGAAGACATCTGTACACAAATTGAAGATGCTACAGTCGTTATGAATGCTATAGTGAAAAGTGATCCTGCATTGCCTTTCGGAGGCACAAAACAATCAGGTTATGGAAGAGAATTGGGAAAAGAAGGAATTTTAGAGTTTGCAAACATCAAAACTATATCAATACAAAAAACATAATATTAATATCATGAAAACACTATCGGAAAACGAAATACAAGAGCAGCTAAAAGCATTACCACATTGGACGTACGAAAATAATGCGATACATACTTCTTTGGAATTTGAAGATTTTACTTCTGCATTTTCTGCAATGACTAAAATGGCCTTTGAAGCAGAGCGTTTACAACATCACCCTAATTGGTACAATGTGTACAATACTGTTGAAATCTCATTATCAACTCACGATGCAGGAGGTGTAACCCAAAAAGATTTTGAATTGGCTCTAGCCTTTGAAAAAGTATTGAGTTAAGATGCCTTATTTGTAAAACGTTAGTACCACAAAGGTTAAATACCCCAATAAAAGCACAAAGCCTTCTATCCTAAATAGATCGTATTTTTTGGGTATAAAATATGCTAAAGGAACCAATATAAAGGAGATAGCAATCATCCAAACCAAATCGTTGCTTAACATCTGTGGAGAATCCAGTGTTAATGGCTGTATTAAAGCTGTTATACCCAAAACACTTCCAATATTAAAGATGTTAGAACCAATAAGGTTACCCAGGGATAAGTCTTTTTCTCGCTTTACAGCAGCAATAACAGATGCTGCCAATTCCGGAACACTAGTGCCTAGGGCTACCATTGTTAGAGAAATCACTCTCTCGCTAACACCAAGGCTTTGGGCAATACCCGTTGCACCGGAGACTAACCATTCCGAACCAAAATACAATCCTGAAATGCCTAAAACAAGCCAAATCGCAACTTTAAAGTAACTAGCCGATTTCAAACTGTCGTCTACATCTTCGTCTATAACATCTTTTCTATTTCTATTTTTTAAAATTAGAAATAAGAGATAAATCAAAAGCGCAAATAATAGTATAAAGCCTTCAAAAGAACTGATATCTAGATTGGAACTTAACATAAAGTATAGCAACAACGAAAACAACATCATGATAGGCCAGTAAAATCGCAAAAAGTCTCTATCTATGTAGAGTTTATGAATAAGAGCTGTTACAGCTAGTACCAAGCCTATGTTTGCAATATTAGATCCCACGACATTTCCCACTGCAAAATCTGCTTTGCCTTCGTACGCAGCCACAAGACTTACAAATAGCTCCGGAACAGATGTCGCAAAAGAAACCACTGTAAGTCCTACAATCATTTTAGTGATATTTAACTTAAGTGATATAGAAACAGAAGACCGCACCAGAAATTCCCCACCAATAACAAGCAGACTAATTCCTAAAAACAAAAGCAAAACATCCATATGGCAAATTTTTACAAATATAAGATAAGCGAAAGTTTATCAACTATAAATAAATTGTCTTAATAATGAAGTTTTACTTCGGTTAAATGAAAAACAATTTTAATTTTGCAAAAAATTGAATTTATGAGTTTAGAGAAGAACGTCATGCAAAAAATGAAGGAAGCCATGAAGGCAAAAGACACTGTTGCTTTGGCTTCTTTAAGATCCATTAAAAGTGAATTGTTGAAGGTTAAAACTTCAGGTGAATTTAGTGGAGAAATGACGGAAGCAGATGAGTTGAAACTGGTTCAAAAATTAGTAAAACAACGCAAAGATTCTGCAAAACTCTACAGCGAACAAAACAGAGAAGATTTGGCTAAAGAAGAAATGGACCAGGTACATATCTTAGAGCAATTTCTTCCAGAACAAATGGACGAATCTGCTATACAGGCAGAAGTAAAAGCAATAATTGAAAAAGCAGGTGCCAGCAGCATGAAAGACATGGGGAAAGTGATGGGTATGGCTACAAAAGCACTTGCCGGAAAAGCAGAAGGTGCTGTAATTTCAAAAATTGTAAAGCAGCTTTTATCTTAAATAAGGCCCTGTAGCTCAACTGAATAGAGCTTTGGATTTCGGCTCCAACGGTTGGGGGTTTGAATCCCTCCAGGGTCACTTTTTTAATCAAAACCCCTTGTTTGTCAAGGGGTTTTGTTATTGTATATAGTCTTATCTAAGGTTGATACGCATTTTATGTTATAATTTAGATTATAAATCTTCATATCGATAGCTTCATTTTTGCAAACTTGTAGCTGAATCGACCAGAAATAGATAGACCTGATAACGAAGTTTAGGTAGAAGGGTTCTACCCTATTTTTTCTCGAATTTTCGAGATTATTGTTTCGAAGGCAACAGCTTGCCCCGCCTAATGCAGGGAAAGCTTTGTTGTTGTGCATTTTTTTTATTCCAAGGTATATCGCGTGAAGGAATATTTAGAACTATCAGTTTTGTATATGTTGTAATGCTTCGCCACGAATAAGTAGTCATTGAGCATGATTTTGTTTGCTCCATGTTCTGAACTTATGTCTATTTTAAATATTTTTCCATCTTCAATTCTATGTATGTGCTGCTCATATACCCAAGGCAGGAAGGTCTGCTCATTAGTTTCATAATATTTGTAAGGCTCATTTAAGTCTTTAAAATTTGAATGAATATTTGAGCTATGTGGGTCTTTAAAATAATTTTCAAATATTACATTTTTTACCTCCTTTGGTAATTCAGAATAGTGAAATGTTTTCTTATCACAGTTTTCAATTCCTAAAGAATCACAGCTAAGAAGTCCGAATGAAATTAAATAAAAAATTAACTGTCTAAGCATTTATTGAGGTATTTGTAAATAATGCTACAACTACTTTATATCGTCAAAAATACACCAATTAATATTAGGCTTGTAGATAACGATTAACTCCATAAAATTCCCCGTTACTTTTTAAAGTATTTTCTTATTTCCTAAAGATAAATACTTCATTAAAAATCTGGCATAAGTAATATCAGGGCTTTATATATTTATGGGTATTTTGTAAGCTCATAGCTAAGGTACACTCTACTTATTAAACCTGATAGAGCCGTCTAATCGATTGTTTGAAAGTTTTATTTTTTTATGAATATCTTGTTGTATGCATTCGAATCTATACATTCGAACTTTTTACTTTCATAAATATTATTTAGCTTAATGTCATCTTTTTCTATAATTATTGAAAAAGGCTCTTGCTCTGATTTAAGAGATTCAAAATCCTCATAGGAAATATTTTGTATTTTACCTTTGCTATAAAACTGACTTGAATAACTTTTTTGATTCAAATAGTACAATTTGTTTTGGTATAAAATGTTGTGTTCTAAAATATACTTGTCCGTTTTTAAGTAATATTTCGCTCGATTTTCCAGCAGAAAAATTGATGTAGCTATAACGACTATGATTGGAAAAATAAGACTTAAGCGAAGTGATAAAGTCTTGTATCTATAATTTGGCCAATAATGACTTATCAACAAAGCAATAGGCACAATAGATGGCAGAATATAAGTGTGGATTAAACTGCTGGAAAAGGTAAAGAAAAAAGGTGTCCACAATAACCAGAGCAAAAGAAAGCTTACCCATTTTTCTTTAAAAATATCTCGTCTCGATTTCCAAAGTTGTACGGCTAAAATTTGTATCCAAGGAAAGGCAAATGCAAACAGAAATACCCAAATGATACCCAAGGGCTGCGTTTTGGCAAACCCATATTTATCGCCATCCCAGCCGTCAGAATCAAAGAAACGTTTAAAATGTTCGCCGATGATAAAATATTCCAGAAAACCTTTAGTTTCCTGCTCGGCCAAATAGTACCAAGGCACAGCAATAAGCGACATCAATAAAAATCCGGAAAACAAAGGTGTGTTTTTAAAAAAAATCCTGAATTGTTTAAAATAAACAGAGAATATAAAAAGCGGTGGTATGGTTAAAATAAAAACGATAGGACCCTTAGCTAGAAGCCCAAATCCTAAAAAGACATAAAATAAATAATGCCAATGATTAACTTTTTTGTTATGAATGGTTTGCCAAAAACTTAAAAAAACCATAGCTACACATAAAGTTAAAATGGTGTCGGTTGACACCACACCCGCATGTAGTAAAAACTCCGGAATAGTCAATAGCACAAAAGCACAGAGTAAACCCGCTTTTTTTGATTTTACAAATTTAGAAACGATATAAATTAATAAAATAGTGGCTAACAAATAAGGTAGCCGCACGGCAAATTCATTTACTCCAAAAACTTCCATACTCAAAGCGGATAACCAAGTTGATAAAGGCGGTTTGGCCCAGAAAGGAATGCCGTAGTCTATCTGTGGTGTAATATAATTATTGGTTTCTTGCATGATCCGTGCAATCTCTGCATAGCGTGCTTCAGTTTTGTCCATTAGCGGCACTATGGCATTTAGAATGCCTCTCAAAACAATTAAAAATATAACGCCTATCTCGTATTTATTTTTTTTAACAAAGCCCACGATAATGTTTTTTAATCAAATAAAATTCAAAACACATTCTAAAAAAATAAGTCAATTTCACTTTAGAATCGCCTGAATCAATCCAAGAATTTAAAGGAATTTCTCGTGCAATATATTTTAAATCTGTTTTAGAATAAAGATTGATGATGCGAAAGAAAATTTCGGTATCAAATAACCATTTTGAAATAAACGGCTTTTCAAAAACTTTAAAAGCTAAATCACTTTTAAAGATTTTACAACCACACTGGGTGTCGTAAACGGCAATATCTAAAATATTTGAAATCACTGTCGCTACCATTCGCCCTGAATAATGGCGAAACG
>CAYNCI010000004.1:0-12211 GCA_964396065.1 uncultured Mesohalobacter sp.
TCGGTCTAGAGGCTGGTTTATATATAGTGCGGGTGATTGTGATTTCAGCGGTGATGAAGTCTTGAAACTGATTGCATTTTGGAAAAGTATTTCACGCTAGTTCAAGACATAAATTTACCTTGTGAAAGTATGGTGCGAAGTTTTAAAACTTCGCACAGCAGGGGAAAACTTAGTTGTTGGCAACTGGCTTTTATTCTGCTTGTTCATCATATCTTTTCAAACAATCATTAGCAATTTTCACTTGTTTCAAAAAGATATCTACTAATTCTTTTTTATTTAATTTATGGTCAACTTCTTTTTGTTTATTTATCCCTAATTCATTCAGAATATCATTTATAATTAAATCAGTTCCTTCTTGTAAATAGTAATTCGAATATAAATGTATCTCGCTTTTTACAAATTGCACCCATATTTTATTCTCATTCTTAGAAACAGAATATTTATATACTCTTGCACCTTCCCAATTAAACAATCCGCTTTTGCTTATCTCAATGTCAGTATCAACAATAGGGGTGATTTTATCCAACTCTTTACCAACCGTGTTTAATTTCGTTAACACTTCATTTTCTATTTCTTTATATTCATTTACCAGTTTTTGAACTTCTCGTTCATTTTTGTAAATAATATCTCTTAATTCTTTTGACATTTTGAGTGTGTTTTTACCAAGAAATTTAATTTCTAGATATTTTTTGAATTCTTTTAAAAAATATGAAACGTTATCAGCTTCACAATTCACCAACCAGTTGTTTATTAAAGGAATAACATCCTGTTTGTATCCTATTACTTTTAATTTATTCTGCTTTACTAACGATTCTTTTAATTTATCATCAATGCTTTTATTTGTAGGCTCTAAACCATACGGATTCAAATAAAGCAACAAATAATTCCCTTGTGAATTCTGTTCCAAAAATTGGGAATAATCTTTAAGCTGATTATTCTGGTCATCTGCCCATATTTTATTTTCTATAGCTATAGTTAAGTCTTTAAGTTTAATATAGATATCTATTCGCCTTTTTTTAGTAATTACCTTTTCACAAACATTCTCTATTTGTGTAATCTTAATTTCTTCTCCGTAGAAAGTTTTTATAAATTCATTTAAAAATACACTTCCTTGACCGTGATTTTGATGCACATCTAAGAAGTATGCTAAAACTTGGCTAATTTTATTTTCACCGACAGAAAAAAACTGGAATAAATTAAAATCGAAGGCTAATTGCTTATCATATTCTTTTTTGAATTTCAGATGAGCGTCAATTCTCGATTTTACAACATTCAATAGATTTTCAATTTCTAGTATTTCTTTATCCATTCTAGTAGTGTCTTTTTCGCTTGTTGCCAACTAGTATATATCATCAAAAATACACCGCTTTTTTAGTTTTTCTTAGCTTTTAGAGTGCTTTTTCCCATTCTGTCTAGAGGCTGGGTTATATGTAGTGCGGGTGATTGTGATTTCAGTGGTGATGAGGTCTTGAAACTGATTGCATTTTGGAAAAGTATTTCATGGTAGCTTAAGACATAAATTTACCTTGTAAAAGTATGGTGCGAAGTTTTAAACTTCGCACAGCAGTGATATTATTAAAGATTTTCAATAAAACTGTATTTAAAACTCTGAAAATCGATTATCCAGTAAGAAATTATCGTCTGTTAGAGTCTTTAGAAAAGCAATGATAGCATTTTTTTCGTCCTCGCTAAGAGGGATGCCTAATTGAGTGCCGTTTATAAATTGTGGATCAAGATTTTCGGTATTTGCCATGCCATTATCATAATGGTCCATGACGTCTTTTAATGTTGCAAATCTGCCGTCATGCATATAAGGAAATGTAATGGCAATATTACGTAGAGATGGTACCTTAAATTTGTATTTGTCCGTGTCCTGGCCTGTTACTCGTTTTCTGCCTATGTCGTTGTACTGCGGGTCAATGGGTAAGCCGTTGTTGCGATAGCTTTGGTCTGTAAATAAAACACCTGCATGGCAAGACGCACATTTAGAATCAAATAAAGTTTTGCCTTGTTGCTCTTCGGCCGTAAAAGTGCTGCCTTCATTTCGCATCACGCGATCGTATTTGGTATCTGCAGAAACCATCATCATCATAAATTGAGACAAAGCTTTCAGCATGTTTTCGGTATCAATTTTACCGTTGTCAAATGCTTTTTCAAAATCTTCAACATAGGAAGGGTCCGCTTTCAATTTTTCTAAAACATTGGATATGGTCTCATTCATTTCCACGTCGGTGGTAATCGGTACTATGGGTTGGGCATCTAAATGAGGTACGCTGCCATCCCAATTAAATTCTTTCATAAAAATCAGGTTTTGCAAACCTTGGGCATTTCTTGTACCTAATGCGCCATTTACACCATGACTCACAATATGCGTGTGATGCGTAAAAGAAAATTCCTGAATATGGCAAAAGCCACAGGAGATCACTCCCGTTGAAGACAATCTGCCATCGTAAAAGAGTTTTTTACCCAAATCGAAGCCTTCCTGAGTAGGTTGATTATTTTCAATATTGTACACCGGTGAAGGGAAGTTTTCGGGAATTTCTAGCTCTAAGTAAGTGTATTGTTTTTCGATATCTGTATCATCTTGACAAGACACTAAAAGTAAAAACAAACTTAAAACAGCAAAAACCTTCATCATTAATTTATTTTTATTTGAAATGATTTGGTGACATTGTCTGCAATTTTTGGTGCGTTATCAGGGTCGATTTGTATATCGTCTTTATCAGAAAGCAACAGCGAGTATTGGCTATCAAATATTTTCAGGACGTCCAATTCTATATTTACAGTTGGAGTTTGACCTTCGCTAACCACCATATCTTGAGGTAAGTCTAAAGTGATTTCTTTATAATTGTCCAGCGCTGTGCCGTGACTGCCTACATGGTATCTAAAAATGTCGTTAGATGCGGAAGTAGAGGAGTAGGTGCCTTCCATTTTTAGAAAAATATAGCCTGCAGCCCAAGCCCAAAGCATTCCATTTTCTTCGGCTGTAGGCACAAAGTTGTTCACGCCATTTAGTGGATACCTGCTTTGGTCGACGCCAAATCCAAACCTGATAGACGCGTATCGTTTTGCTTCTATGTTTTGAAGAATAATACTTTTACTTTCAGCAAATTCTTCATTAATCAAAAAATAACTCTCAGCTTGCGGATAAGCGAATTCGTTTCCATTTTCATCTATGAAAACGATGTTACTGATGATGTACTTGAGTTCGTTAATATTGAATGTCTCGTCTCCGTTTTTAGTATATGTTGAAGTGTTTAAATTCAAAATATCATTGCCTACACGATTATCAAATTCAAGTTGAACAGAGCCTACTTCATTATCATCATTACACCCGATAATGAATGCCATAAAAAATACTAACGCTACTATAGGTTTGAGTTTATTTTTCATATTTATTTTAAAATTAATACCAGGACATCTTTATCGCCTTTGTTTTCAGGTATTTGGTTATCATTACTTTCGCTGCTGCCTACAACCACCACTTTCCCATTTTGTAGCTGAACGGCACTTTGCGAAAAATCCAGTCCGGAACCGCCGAAATTATTTTCATTTATAAGGTTTCCGGCTTCATCGATTGTGATGGTCCACACATCATTTTGACCAAAATTACCGGCAACGTCCATATCTTGACTCTTAGAAGAACCGCAAACTAAGTAATTGCCATTTTGCAATTGAATGATGTCTCGAGCCGACTCAAAATCGCTTCCGCCATAGGTGTATTGCCAAATTTTATTCCCTAAATTATCAAATTTAACAGCCCAATAATCGGTGTTGCCTTTAAAGTTCGTTACATCGCCATCGCTACTTCGTGTATCGCCTGCTATGATAAAGTTACCATCTGAAGAGCCGACCACGCTATAAGCAATGTCTATACTACTACCGCCAAAGTTTTTCTGCCAAAGCAAATTACCTTGTAAGTCTATTTTGACGGCCCAAAAATCATAGCTCCCTTGCGGGTTTGTAATGTCGAAGTCGTTGCTCTCCGAATTTCCAACCATGATAAGACTGCCATCGCTGGTTTCTATGACGTCATAAGCTCTGTCATTATTACTGCCGCCAAAATACCTTCGCCATTCGGTTTGACCAAACCGGTTAATTTTTACACCCCAAAATTCGCCAACACCGTGTTTTTCGAATATAGTCATCTTTTGTTCTGCTTCGCCGTTGTCGTTTCCGGCGCCATCGCTGGCGCTCACATCCAGGAAGCCTGTGATAAAAAATCCACCATCGATGGTTTCGATTACAGAATGGCTGCGGTCGTTGCCGGAAAACCCAAAGGATTTTTCCCAAATCATATCGCCGCCGGAGCTCAGTTTTAATGCCCAAAAGTCGTGAAACCCGGAATTGTTTGTTACGTCGCCATCATTACTTCTGGAAAACCCGGTTATCAAAAATCCACCATCAGAAGTGGTAATGATGCTCTGGCCTCTGTCGTCGCTGCTGCCGCCATAGGTTTTTTGCCATAAAATATTAAGGTCTTGGTCAAGTTTTAGCAACCAATAATCGCTGTCTGTAGAAAGTTTGCCTTCTACGTCCCCATCATTACTTTGGGTAAAGCCTAATATCGCCAAATTGCCATCGGCTGTTGCAACCACAGAAAGCGCATCATCTTGTTGGCTGCCGCCGAATGTTTTTAAGGCTTCCAGTTCGTTAGCAAACTCGTCGACAATGTTGTTTTCAGTGCTGCTGGAATCATCAGACGTATCACATGAACTTAATATGGCTATTACTAAAAGGTATAAATAGAGTTTTACTTTCATTGCACGACAAGTCTTTTATTTACAATATTATTGATGTTCACAATGTAAATTCCTGTTTGTAAATGTTCAATATTAACCTGTTTTTTAGGTTGATTCATGCCATTTTCAGCATAAACCAATTTTCCTAAATGGTCATAAATGTTTATTTCGTGAATGAGATTGTTTTCAGCTGAAATATTTACAAAATTTCGCGTTGGATTAGGGTAAAGTTTCAAGTTCTGATCAACCATAGGATTGTTTGTGGAAAGGGTAGAATCTCTTACCAGCAAAAAACCTGAATTTATGTCGCTAAGTACAATATTTCCACTGTCAAAAAATGGATAGGCATTCCAAAGTCCATCAAAAGCCAGGTTATCACTAGAGGAAAATGAATCGAAAAATCCAACCTCGCTTATATTTTGATTGGCGATGTCCGTAACATCTAGGACTCTTAGGCCTGCCGTGTAACTCGATAGGTAATATAAGCCGTTATACACATAACCATTATGGTCTATAGACGGATTATTGGCCGAATATTCCATATGCACCACAGGATTGTCCAAATCTAACAAGTCGAAAACTATAGTTCTTGTATTGAACCCAAAACTAATTTCGTCTAACTCGTCGCCTAAAAGTAAAAAACGTTCGTCTTCGGTGAGCCAAGCCTGGTGGGTGTAACCAATATTTGAGTACGATATTGTAGAAATATTGGTGATATTGGATTTGTCTGAAACATCTAAGATAACGAGCTCGTCTTCGTTGCTGCCAATGTAGATTTCACTGCCAACATAATCATTATCAGGACCACTATAGGTTAAGATTTGGGCATCATGAGAATAAAAATCAGTGCCATAGCCGCCCGCAAAAACAGGGTTAAGCGGATCGGAAATATCAATTACATGAGGACCACCATTAAATGTGCCAGACCCCACAACATAAGCAAACGGTTGACTGGGATTTATGGCAACATTATGGGCATTGCCAAAACCATCGTAATGTGCATCGGATGTAAAGGTTTGTGGCGGATTAGTCACGTTACGTAATTTAGTTAGATCAAAAACTTGCATGCCATGGCCTGAAGCTTCACTTACAACAAATGCAAAATTGTTATACACTTTGATATCTCTCCACATACTTGGTGTGGTATGTGTAGGGAGTTTACCTAAATACACAGGAGAAGTCGGTTGACTAATATCTATAAATGCTGTACCGTTATTTAGGCCAACTATAGCATATTCTTTTCCATCCAAAGGATCTGTCCAGCCCCAGGAATCATTGCCTGAGGTGGCATTCAAATCATTTAAGTCTAAATGCGCTACCAAATCATAACCATTGCACGGGAAGTTCCCCGAGAGACCATTATTGCAAGGCATTTGAGCAAAAATTAAATAAGGTAAAATAAACAAGAAATAGCTAAAATTTTTCATTCAAGATTTATAAACTGTAGTTTTGTAGAAAAATATTGAAATGCTTGAAAACCACAAAAATAGTAAAACAAGTTTAACAGAATTAGGTGAATTTAGCCTGATTAGCCATTTAACCTCAGAATTTGTGACTAAACAGGCCTCAACAAAGCTGGGTGTTGGCGACGATGCAGCAATTTTATCTCATGAACATCCGGTTGTAGTAAGTACAGATCTTTTAATTGAAGGCGTACATTTTGATTTAGCGTATATGCCACTAAAGCATTTAGGTTATAAATCTGTTATGGTAAACTTATCAGACATCTATGCCATGAATGCTAAAGCGACTCAAATTACGGTTTCCATTGCATGTTCCAATCGTTTTACGGTTGAAGCTTTGGAAGAATTGTATGCCGGTATCCATAAAGCCTGCGAAATTTATGGCGTAGATTTAGTTGGCGGTGACACGACGTCTTCAGTAAGAGGATTGCAAATTTCTGTAACGGCCATAGGCACGCAGAAAGAAGAAAAAATTGTAAAACGTTCAGGCGCTAAAGAAAATGATCTTCTAGTGGTTACAGGAGATTTAGGCGGTGCTTATATGGGCTTACAAGTGCTAAAACGCGAAAACGAAGTGTTTAAGGTGAATCCAAACAATCAACCCGATTTGTCTCAATATGCCTACATCATAGAGCGACAACTTAAACCTGAAGCGCGAAAAGATATTCCGGAGTTGCTAGACAAATTAGAGGTTTTACCAACCTCTATGATAGACATTAGCGACGGTTTGTCTTCTGAAATTTTACACCTGTGTAATTCATCCAAAGTTGGCGTAAACCTTTACGAAGAAAAGCTTCCACTAGACCCAACGGTGATATCGAGTTGTGAAGAATTCAATTTAGACAGCACTACAGTTGTGCTCAATGGCGGCGAAGATTACGAGTTGCTATTTACCATAAAACAAGAGGATTACCCAAAAATAAAAGGAAATCCAAACCTAAGCGTAATTGGTCACATCACAGACCCAAGTCATGGCTGTCAACTCATTACGAGAGCTAACCAAAGTATTGCCTTAAAAGCAAGAGGCTGGAATGCCATGAAAGATGAAGATTAATTTTAGCTCAAGTCTATAAACACATGTAATTAGAAAAGCTTTTGGTAAACTAATCTAATGGAATATAAAACGCTGAAAAAAAAGGTATTAAACTTGAAATCTACAGAAGATTTTGAGCCTTTAGCTATTGAAATATTCAACTTTCAATACGCTAATAATAAAGTGTATCAAGACTTTTGCAAATACCTAAAGCTTAGTCCGCAATCGGTGGATGCTTTAGAAAAAATTCCTTTTTTACCAATCGAGTTTTTTAAGTCGCACAAAATTCTTTCAGTCGAAGAAAATATAAAGTCCATCTTTACAAGCAGCGGCACAACAGGAATGCAAACGAGTAAGCATTTTATCACAGATATTGATATTTACGAACAGGTGTTTACTCAAATTTTCGAGCAGTTTTATGGTAAAGTTGAAGACTATGCCATTTTAGCGCTTTTGCCATCATATTTGGAGCGAGACGGCTCGTCTTTAATTTATATGGTGAATGATTTAATTCAACAATCAAATAATACTGATAGTGGATTTTACTTAAACAATCAAAAAGAATTGTATGAAAAACTGTTGGCACTGGAAGCTCAACAACAGAAAACACTTCTTATTGGCGTATCTTTTGCCTTGTTGGATTTTGTTGAAAACTATAGTATGAATTTGAAACATACAACCATCATGGAAACCGGGGGCATGAAAGGTAGGCGTAAGGAAATTATAAGAGAAGAGTTGCATAGCGTTCTAAAAGCAGGTTTTGGTGTAGAGGCCATTCATAGTGAGTACGGGATGACGGAATTACTTTCTCAAGCCTATTCCAAAGGCAACGGCATTTTTGAATTGCCAAAGACTATGAACATCCTGATTAGAGATGTAGAAGACCCTTTAACAATATATACCAACCATCAAAAAACAGGTGGGATAAATGTAGTAGATTTAGCGAATATTCACTCATGTGCGTTTATTGCGACAAAAGATTTAGGCAGAATTGTTAAAAAAAATCAGCTAGAAATTCTCGGAAGGTTTGATAATAGCGATGTTAGAGGTTGTAACCTTTTAACACTTTAAATAAAAACAGTTAAAGTAAAGTTAACGTATGCAACAAAAAACGATTTAGTTCGTCTTAAGTACACTAGGATGAAGTTTTTCATAATAGATTGGTTAGTTAATTCAAAACCCCGATTCGCTTGAGTCGGGGTTTTGTGCTTTTAAACTAAAAAAATATACTACGAGTTGTGCATGTGGATTAACACATGAACTTAGAAATTCTACTCAAACTTCAACACATAGGTGTTTCGTTTTCCTTTATTAATTAAAATGTATTTGTTGTTTAACAAGTCTGCTGTAGACAAGGTATAATCTTTATTGACCTTCGTTTTGTTGACCGAAATGGCATTTTGCTTAAGCGTTCTGATTGCTTCGCCGTTAGATTTTAAGATTTGCGATTCTTCAACTAGTGCAGATACCATATCTAGTCCGCTTTCAATTTTTTCAAATGGAATTGTGCTAGTCGGCACACCTTCAAAAACTTCATTAAAGGTTTTGTCGTCTAGTGTTTTTAAGTCGTCCAGCGTACTTTTTCCAAATAATATAGCCGTTGCTTTTTCAGCCGTTTCCAAATCCTCTTTGGAATGTACGCGTTCGGTTACTTCCTGCGCCAAGGCTTTTTGTAACAGTCTTAAATGTGGTGCTTGTTGATGCTCTTCAATCAAAGCATGAATCTCTTCTTTAGGTTTTGTACTAAAGATTTTAATGTATTTCTCCACATCCGCATCAGATGCATTAATCCAGTATTGGTAGAATTTAAAAGGGGAGGTTTTATTGGCATCCAGCCATACGTTGCCGCTTTCAGATTTTCCAAACTTGGAGCCATCTGCTTTAGTGATCAGTGGCGTTGTCATGGCAAAAGCTTCGCCTTGTCCTTTACGGCGTATGAGCTCTGTTCCTGTTACAATATTTCCCCATTGGTCAGACCCGCCAAGTTGTAGCTTAACGTTTTTGTGTTTCCATAGGTGGTAAAAATCATAGCCTTGTACCAACTGGTACGAAAATTCGGTAAAGGATAAGCCTGTTTCTAACCTGGATTTTACCGAGTCTTTGGCCATCATATAGTTTACCGTAATGTGCTTACCAACGTCTCTTATAAATTCTAAAAAATTAAAGTCCTTAAACCAGTCGTAATTGTTGACTACCTCAGCCGCATTTTCGCCTTCAAAATCTAAAAATTTCTCCAGTTGTTGCTTTACGCAGCTTAGGTTATGCTGTAGGGTGTCTTCGTCTAGTAGATTACGTTCCGCCGATTTTCCAGAAGGATCACCAACCATTCCTGTTGCCCCACCAACCAGGGCAATGGGCTTATGACCACACCTTTGGAAGTGCTTAAGCGTCATGATTTGAACCAAATTCCCTACATGTAAAGAGTCTGCTGTAGGGTCAAATCCAATATATGCAGCCGTCATTTCCTTGTTTAGGCAGTCTTGTGTGCCTGGCATGACATCATGTACCATGCCTCGCCATGTCGCTTCTTCAATAAAATCCTTAACCATCTTGAAATATTTAAACCGGTTTTTTAAAGTTTGCAAAGATATTGTTTTTCTAAGTTTAGGCGTCTACAAGTTAAGAAGTTTATGAGAGGAGTTGATTGCCCGCGCACGCTTGAAGCCATAGCATCCTCAATACAACCAAACACTTAGCGTTTTTGTGTAAACAACTGTCATTCAAGGAATGTAAAAATTTAACTAAAACAAGAGTAGGATATATTCCTATAAAACGGAAATATTCCTAATTTTGTAGTAAAAGAAATTTATGAATTACTCGTTTTCGCCTATAACTATATACACGCCGGTTTACCATACACATATGACTTTGCCAATGGCGCAACAAGGCATTAGTGCCGGTTTTCCCAGTCCGGCAGATGATTTTTTGGATTTAAGTATCGACCTAAATAAGGAGCTTATCAAACACCCTTATGCCACATTTTATGGGCGTGTGAGTGGCGACAGTATGACGGGTGCGGGTTTAGACGATGGCGACTTACTGGTTATCGACAAATCCCTCGAGCCACGAGATGGTAAAATCGCCGTCTGTTTTTTAGACGGCGAATTTACCGTGAAACGCATAAAAATTGAAGCTAATGCCATCTGGTTGATGCCTGAAAATAAGAAGTACAAGCCTATAAAAGTGACTAAAGACAACGAATTCGTCATTTGGGGAATCGTCACTTCGGTGATTAAGAGTATGTAGTAAGTAGTAATTAGTAGGTAGTAATTAGTAGGTAGAGGGTAGTAAGTAGAGGGTAGAGGATAGTGGGTAGCCATTAGCTATTAGCTGTTAGTAGAGGCCATTAGGACTGGTAATGAGTCAAATTGGAATTGAGAATAAAGGACGCTTAACGACTAAACAATGTTCGCACTCGTAGATTGTAATAATTTTTATGCTTCTTGTGAGCGGGTGTTTAACCCTGCATTACGAGATAAGCCTATTGCGGTCTTGTCCAACAACGACGGCTGCGTAATTGCAAGAAGTAACGAAGTAAAACCTTTTGTGCCCATGGGTGCACCATCGTTTAAGTACCAGTCTATTTTCGATAAGCATAAGGTGCATGTATTTTCGTCTAATTACGCCCTTTATGGCGATATGAGTAACCGCGTTATGAACACCCTGTCGCAGTTTACACCAGACATCGAAGTGTATAGCATAGACGAAGCTTTTTTAAAATTTCAAGGTTTCGAAAAGCATTTTGACTTAGACCAATATGCGCGCCGTATGAAAACTACTGTCGAACAGCATACCGGAATTCCGGTAAGTATAGGTGTTGCCCCTACAAAAGCACTAAGTAAAATCGCCAACAAAATTGCTAAAAAATTTGCAGATCGAACCCAAGGCGTGTATGTCATACAAACCGAAGCACAACGCCTTAAGGCTTTAAAATGGCTCGAAATAGACGATGTTTGGGGCATCGGTCGTCAGCATGCCAATCGTTTAAAAGCCCATTCGGTATTCAAAGCTTACGATTTTACACAGTTGCCGGACCAATGGGTGCGCAAGCATATGAGCGTTGTCGGTTTAAGGCTTAAAAAAGAGCTTGAAGGCGAGCCGACCTTAAACCTAGACGAGGTCGAAGCCAAAAAAGCCATTGCAACCACGCGAACCTTCGACCATCAGTGTAACGACTACAATGTGGTACGCGAGCGTATCAGCAGTTTTGCCATTAGTTGTGCAGAAAAACTACGCCGTCAGCAGAGCAACTGCAGGCTATTGCATGTGTTTTTACGGACTAACAAATTCAGGCCGGACCTGCCACAATACCATTGCAGCACGGTCGTAAAGACAGATTACCCCACCAATTCGAGCATCGACTTGGTTAAGCATGCGGTTTTTGGATTAGATAAATTGTACAGGCCGGAATACCACTACAAAAAAGCCGGCGTGATTGTTATGGAATTAAGCCCTGTAAATCAGGAGCAGTTGAGTTTATTTTCTAAAAAGAACCCCAAACATGAACAGCTCATGCAACACATCGACCATCTGAATCGCACGGTAGGTCGTCACAAAGTAAAGTTTGGAAGTCAGGATTTAGGCCGCGTATGGAAGATGAAACAAGAGCATTTGTCCAAACGCTACAGTACAACCCTAACAGAAAGTATTGTAGTCAAAGTATAAATGTTTTTGGGCTTACCCTTATAAGGCAAAGGCCTTATAAGGGTCGGGCTTTCGGCAGTCGCTTTTTTATTCCTAATGGCCTAAAAAGAGCTCCAACAAAGCCTCAATCCCTAAGCCAAACCTTGCGCTTAGGAAAGCAAAACTATGCACATATATTTACAGAAAAACCAGATGATAATAAAAAATATATGTCCACTCAAAATTCTTCACTCCAACTCCCTTAAAGTTTTGATTAGCACAAAATCTATTCGTGCATTCGTGGCAACAGAAATAAATAGTAATTCACTCAAGATTTCCAACCCAACTCC
>CAYNCI010000004.1:12311-98567 GCA_964396065.1 uncultured Mesohalobacter sp.
CATTCGTGGCAACAGAAATAAATAGTAATTCACTCAAGATTTCCAACCCAACTCCTTAAAGTTTAGATTAGCAAAAAAATCATTCGTGCACCTGCCAGCAGGAGCCTGGTTTGAGGCAACAGAAACAGAAAGACACTACTACTTTACCTCACATTACTTTTCAGGACAACTTTATGTAGTAATTTAGGAAAGAAACGCTTCAAGAAAATACCCATTATTTCTTTTTGGCCGATATAGGCTTCGAACTTTTGTTTGCTTACGGCTTTCAGCATTTTTTTGGCAAAAATCTCTGGAGACAAACCTTGCTCTGTCGCTGTATCCTGTTTGTTTAAAGTAGTGCCATCGCCGGTAAGCGCATTTCGAGACACATCTGTATTTACAAAACCTGGACATATCATCGTAACTTTAATGTTATCTTTTTCATGCTCCATTCGCAATACATCAAAAAAACCATGCAAGGCATGTTTAGCCCCGCAATAGCCTGATCTGTAAGGCGAACCGAATTTGCCCATCAAGCTTGTAACCGTTACAAAATGCCCTGATTGCTGTTTTGTGAAGTAGGGCAGGAGTGCTTTCGTCAAAGCAAGAGTTCCGATGTAATTTATATCAATCAGTTTTTTGTCTACATCAATAGAAGTTTCGGCAATCAAAGACCGTTGGCTTATGCCAGCATTATTAATCAACATATCTATTTTACCAAAGCAAGCTATAGCTTTTTCAACAACATTTGGTGCTTGTTTGTAATCTTCCAGGTCCAGTTTTATAATTTTCACCTTAGATGTGTCAGCACATTCGGATTTTACAACATTTAATTTTTTGAGCTGTCTGGCAGAGAGGATAAGATTGCATTTGTGTTTGGATAATTCTAAAGCTAGCGCTTTACCTATACCACTGGAAGCCCCGGTAATCCAAATGGTTTTAGCATTAAAATACATAGATAGTAGTTGTTTTATTAGAGGTAACTAAGTTACTTTAATTTTTAATACCTATTGTTTTTTTGTTGTTACCTAAATGCTCTTTAAAATATCAGGCAATCATACAATTCATAATATATGACGACATCTCATGATTAAATTGGTATAAATTTTTCATCTTCAACTCAAATATGTTGGCTGTTTAGCTTTCATTAACTACTTTTAAACTGCCAAAATCGAAATAGTTATGTCAGATAAGAGTGTCAAACAGAAATGGATAAACACGCTTCAGATTTTTGCCGCGTATTTGGTCGCAGCTTGGACATTCTTGCAATTTGTAGATTGGGCGCTCAATAGATACAACCTGTCACCCAACTGGGTAGATTTATTATTGTGGACATTTATTGGCATTATTCCGTCTTTAATTTTGTATTTGTACCACAGAGACAGGATTAATAAAGGCATCATTAAGCTGAAGGAAAAAATATTTATCCCTGTAAATCTTATACTACTAGTTTCCATATTGTTTTTTGCATTTGGAAACGCAGACTTAGGCGCAACCACAAAGAACGTTACTTTCGAAAATGCATTTGGAAATTTGGAAACCAAAACGTTTACAAAAGAAGAATTTAGAACCGGTTTTAATATTTACCCATTTCATCAAGAACAAGAAGACGATAGTACATCTAGTTGGTTAACTTATGGTATTGGTAAAGTATTGTATCAGGATTTGATACAAAATAAAAACCTGAGTCCCGAGTATGACCATATATTTTCTACTTCAGAAAAAATAAGAGATGCCTCTTTGTTTTATGAAAAATATGTGGATGGCAGCTTTAAAATAGAAGATGGTATTTATACTCTAAAAACAGCTATCAGAAAAGCTGCAAATGCCAAGGTGTTGAGCGAAAAAGTGTTTGAAGGCCAAAATCTATTCAATTTATTAGATCAGATGAGTCAGTTTATAGCATCTGAAATAGACTCTAAAAACAATATTACATATATAGACTTGCCAATTAGCGAGCATATGACGAATTCTATAGACGCTTTGCACGCTTTTGTAAATGGCGATTACCATAAGGCTTATACCATAGACAACAGGTTTTCTCTGGCGTATTTGGAAGATGCTAAACAAATCATGTCTCAAAACAAAGGTAAACTCGAAGCACAAGATGTGATAGATAAAGCTTTTGCTACAAAATCTAAACTGCCCTTACAAAAACAACTGGAAGTATTTATACAAAGAAATTTGGCATATGGCAATTACGAAGAGGCAGAAAAACAGGTCAAACTTCAATTAGAAGTCGACCCCAACAACAGATTTTACAATACAGTTTTGTTTTCGCTTTTTGGAGAATCTAAAAACACAAAAGCTTATTTTGAAGTTTCCGAAAAATTATTTTTAAGCAATAAAAGCTCATATAACGGAAACAACCTTTCTACTGCTGCACTTGTGGTTGGTTATGAAAATCAACTCTTAGATGCATTAAAGGTCTTAGAAGTTATAGATCCGTTTTTAAAATATTTAAAAATACAACCTCTTATTTTTAATGGACAAACTGAAGAAGCAAAGCGTATTTTTGACGAATTTAAACTTACTTATTCAGAACGGAATAGACTAAAACCCTACGATTCAATTTTTAATTTTTTACAGACCCATTCTATCAACGATATAGATCTTAAGCCCTTTGTTGGAAACTATCGTTCTAATAATAATGAGCAAACTTTAGAGTTATGGCTAGAAGATGACAGGCTTATCGAATATGTGAAAAATCAACCGATGAAAGCTTACCTGCCTGCTAATAAAGATGCTGTTGCCGGTGGAAATATTCAAAATTATACCTATTATTCCTATCTTTTAAAAGATGAAAACAATCTAACTTATGGCCTTATAAAACGTACGTATTTCTGGCAAGTTACTCAAGAATTTTTGTTTTGGAAAATGGATGAAAACCTCCAGGAAGCTCAATCTGCTTTTGACAACAAAGATTTCGAAAGGGCAAAACAGCTTTATACTTTGGCAAAAGAAAATAACCCAAATCACGTTTTTATTGATAATATTTTAGGCCATTTAAACTATATAGAACAAAATGACTCTATAAAACTGCTTAATCTGTTTAAAACATACGAAGGCTGTTATGGTCCTCGAAAATTTTGGATAGAAGACAATAAGTTTTACTACAAACGCAAAGATGCGAATGTTAATTTGCCAAAAGTTGAGTTACTGCCTATTAACGATACTTTGTTTATGGATATGACAAGGTTAGGTTCGTTAATGTCTTTTCAAACCTACAGCGAAACAACTTTATCTAAATCATATAGTTTTGATAGTAGAGATTTTAAATGGAAAGTGGGTGACGAAGAATTAAATGTTCATGAAAGGAATGCGCCTGATGAATGCATGCCTTTGATGGAGTAATGTATTAAAAACCACTGCAATCTTTATCAGGTACAGAAACACCACCAGCCTGATTATAAACGATAGAAGCGCCTAGATGGCCAACATATACTAAAGTGTATAATCCGGTTAAGCTCGATAACACAATGAGTACAGAAAGCAATTGCTTCAAAATTCCTTGTTTAGTTTTTAGCAATATAAGACCAGATGCTAGATAAACAGCATATGCGTATAGGGTATAATAAGCAAAGTTTTCATGAGTTTTAAGCTCCGTAGGATCGCAAATTACTCTGGCTACTTTGCTTTCTTCTTCATTTCCAGTATATATTGAGATGAGTAACCCCAAGCATCCTAAAAACAAAAGTCCTAAGTTATATTGACTTAAGACTTTGTTAGGTTTTAAAATAAGGTAAATTCCTATGATACTAGACAAACTTAAAAAAGCAATAGGAAAATGTACAGTTAAAGGATGCCAAGTCGAGATATCCAAGCGCTCTTATTTAATAGAGACAGTAATGGGGTCAAGTCTTTTGCCCACTTTTTCAACTTTAACTTCTACGGTTTGGTCTTCCTTCAAAGTTTCAAACGGAACTTCTTCGCCGTTTTGGGTTAATTTTGTTGTATCTGTAAAATACAATTCCAAGACTTTACCGTCTGTTGTTTTTACATAAATTTCAGCTTTATCAGCTTCAACTTCGATGATGGTACCTTCGTAAGTTCCGGATTCGACGACGTCTGTTTTTTGTCCACAGGACATGAAAAATAACAAGCTGAAAATGGAAACAGTTTTTAATACAGATTTTAACATGGTTGTTTATTTAGAATAATATTTTTTGTACTTCTTTCTTGCAAAGTAACCAAGAATTAACCACAATGCAAACGAAATAACAATAAACTGATAACTTATGATTTGGTCCCCACTGGCGTAAGAGTGTAATCCTGTCAGATAGAAATTTACACCAAAATAAGTCATAAGTATTGAGGCAAAAGCAAAGACAGATGCCCAATTAAAGGCAAATCTACCTCTTAAACCCGGTACAAACCTCATATGAATCACAAATGCATACACGATTATACTTATCAACGCCCAGGTTTCTTTAGGATCCCAGCCCCAATATCTTCCCCAGCTTTCATTTGCCCATTGCCCGCCAAGGAAGTTGCCTATGGTTAGCATTACTAAACCAACTGTCAAGGAAATTTCGTTAATGATGGACAATTCTTTTATGTTAAGGTCTATTTTAGATTTATTCTTTTTGGTTGTTACAATCATTAAGATAAGAGCTAACAGACCAATAATCATACTTAACGTAAATGGCCCGTAACTTGCCACAATTACGGCAACGTGAATCATTAACCAATACGAATCCAGCACCGGCTGTAAATTTGCTATCGTAGGGTCAAGCCAGTTAAGATGTGCCACCCAAAGGATAATAGAAGTCACAAAAGCAGTGGATCCCATAGTTAAATCACTCTTTCTGCCAAAGGCTAAACCAAAGAACATGGTTGCCCAAGCTACATAAATCATACTCTCGTAAGCATCACTCCATGGGGCATGTCCGGAAATATACCATCGGGCAACCAAACCTAATGTATGTGATATCCACAATAGCAAAAGGGTGATTTTCATGACATTTATAATCCCTTTATTGAGTTTATTAGGTCTAAATATGCGGTAGAGGACAACAAGAATCATAATTGCTCCAGCCAGTAAATAATACCTGTAAAGCCTATTGAAAATATCAATCTTATTATAACTGACTTCAACATCAATTTCGTTGTCTGACAGCATTACCTCTGAGCCGAACTTTTTTTGAAAGTTTTTCATCCCTTCAACAACTTCATCAGCTTTAACGTAACCTCCGGTTTGTCTTGCTTCTCTTAAGCGTTGCATGTAGATAGGTAGGATTTGTAAAGTGTAAACCGAATCCATACCTGTAAAATAACTTTCTTTTATGGCTTCCTTAGCAGAAACCCACTTGTTATTCGGGTGATTTTTGATGGGGAATATTTTTAACAAATCTCCTTGAAGTGCATCGTAAAACAAGTTTACACGCTGGTCTGCTTCCACATAATCTTTCTGAAACTGGTTTCTGACCTGTGCTCTGTAGGCATCTTCTAAAAATGGACTTAATTTGTAACTCCCATCAGGATTAAAAAAGTCGGTAAGCGAGGCATATTTAGCTCCTTTTTCTATCCCAAGAACGTTATGAAGACTATCGTTTCTCGATTTGAGATAGATTAACGGTGCGGTGTACCAAGCTACAGGGTTTTCAATCATTGAAAGCAGAACCTGCTCCGAGGACAAGCCGTTATAAGTGTCCTTATGACTTAATTTCCTTAAGAGTTCCGAGGAAAAGGAGTTTATAGGTTTCATTCTACCACCCTGATCCTGAATAACTAATTTACCAAATTTGCTGGCATGCGATTTCTCGACAGCGTTGGCTTTTATAATGGAATCAAACCTTGCTGTGGCCATTTGAATTGGCGTTGCAGAAGAAGAATGCGAATCCGAATTAGAATGTTGTTCCTGTGCAAAAACACTAGTAGATAAAAACAAGAGTAGGATAGTTGCAAGTTTTGCCTTCTTCTTTTTTATCTTTTCAAGTTGTTTTCTTAATGCACCAAATCGAGAACCATTATCAACTAAAATCAACATCATTCCTAAATAAAGTAAAAAATAACCAATATAAGTAATCCATGTTCCCCAAAAATCGTGGTTAACAGACAAGACGGTACCACCTTCATCAGCATCAAAGGATGCTTGAAAAAATCTGTAGCCTTTATGGTCTAATACGTGATTCATGTAAATGTCGTAATCAAAAGTGTTACTGCCATCAATAACCATAACTTTACTCATAAAAGATTTGTAGCTTGGTGTCTCACGATCTTCTGTGCCTGGATGCTTCTCCGCAATAAAGTCATTCAACTTCAGTGCAAATGGCAAATCCAATTGTTTACTGCCGTAACGTACGCTGATGTCAAAATCCCCAACCTTGGCTTGTTCCATAGGTTCGAGCATACCACGACTTCCTATTAAATTTATCGTATCCGACTGGCCTTGAGCTGTTACTTTTAAGACGACACCGTCCGGCTGGTCTTTGTTTTGAATTTTAGACTTAACAATGCCTTCTTTCCCTATAATAGGATAGTTAGGGAATACAAACTGAAGTTCCCCAATGGTGTAAAGCGACCTAAATTGAAATTCCTGTATCGAATCTTTAACAAGATTAAATTGCTGTTGATCTGCCATCCGCATGACCTGCCCTTCAAATGGACTTTGAATGCTAAAGTCACCATTTTCGTCTTCAATAATATTTATAGCGCCTTCAGTATACTTGTTATATGCAAATAGTGTATTATGTATGTTGGATACTTCACCTTTTTTAATGTAGTGCTCGTGCCTCTGGCCTGAGCTGGATTCCACAATTTTAAGATGTTTGGTGCCGTCAGGTCTTTCAACGATACCTTTTTCTGCGTCAGGAATAAAATCAATAACTTCAAAGGTGACCGGAATACCATTGTAGTCTGTTTCTATGGTTTTGTTATTGTTTAAACCATCTGAAAGCACTAATGGAAAATTCTGAGATCTTCTTCGTGGTGTTCCATCTATCTCACCATCAATATAAGTTGTGAGAAACACTTCTCTGGACAACATGGTGTTTTCAACTTCGCCTTCGCGGATAGGCATGATGCCTTCAAAACCAAAATACCTGGTCACAAAAGCTCCTAATAGAATTAAGATAAAGGATAAGTGAAAAACAAGTGTAGTGAGTTTTTCTTTTCTTAAAAGTTTAAACCTAAAGATGTTACCAACAAAATTGATGACAAAAAATGCTAATATAACCTCGAACCACCACGCATTGTATATCCACTCTTGTGCAGTAAGCGTTGTGTATGAGTTTTCAACAAAAGTTCCAACAGCCATTGCTATGGCAAAAACGACAAACAAAGCTGCCATTAATTTTGTGGAAAAGAGAACAGATTTTATGGTTTCAGCTAGTCTGATGAGAAAAGGCTGATTATTGGTATTTGACATTCAAAAAATTTGTTGCAAATATACTCAATACGCTATAAATATTAACAAGCTATAGCATCAACGGATTTTGAAAGTTTGTTAAAGTTCTACACCTTTTTAAATTCAATTTTATACCTATTTCGGCGTTTGTTTAATTAGAATAACTTTGTTTTGTAATTTTGAACGTTTTTAATTTTATATGGCCAGACCAAAACGAAATAAACCCCAAAAAGCTAAGTCGACTTTTTTTTCTTTAACCCAAAGACAAAAAATCATACTCGGAAGTGTCATTATGATCATGGCTTTTGCACTTTTTTTGTCCTTATTGTCCTACATTTGGACATGGAAAGATGACCAAAGTACTGTAGATTTGGTATTTGACAGAGCAGTACCCTCCAAAAACCTGTTGGGAAAATTTGGCGCTCTGCTTGGGCATTTTTTTATCTATAATGGTGTAGGTATTGCCAGTTTAAGCATCCCTGTATTACTTTTTTTAAGTGGATTAAAACTTTTTTTAAGCCTAAAAAAACTAAACCTATTAAATAAGTGGTTTTGGGGATTGTACCTCATGCTGGTAATCAGTTTGTTTTTAGGCTTTTTTGCAGCTTCCAATCCTATTTTAGGTGGCGTTGTAGGCTTCGAGCTTAACGATATTTCCTCTCACTACATCGGCGGCATAGGCACTGTGCTCGGTATTATCTTGCTGGTTATCATTTATTTGGTAGTCAGAATAGGCCTAACACCAACACATGTGAGCAAATATTTTAAATTTAAATCCAAATCTGTAAAAGAAGATTTAAAAGAACTGAAACTTACCCAAGTAAAGGAGGAGCTGGACGAAACTATCGTAGAAAAAACATTTGTTGAAAAAGAAGAGCCTAAAGACACCACAGATGATGTTGAGGTAGAAAATAGTTTTGTTTTAGACAACTTTATCAAAAAAGAAGATACATCAAAAGAAGAAAAACAAAGCGAAATAAAACAGGACAACCCCAATGATGACAATGTTGTAAAAATGGAAGTTGAAGCTGTTTTAGAAGAAGAAGATGAAATTGAAGAAAAGTCCAATAAAATCGTTGAAAATTTTGGAGAGTTCGATCCTACTTTAGAGCTTAAAAATTTCAAGTTCCCTAAACTGGATTTACTTAAAGATTATTCAGAAGGGGCGAGCATCACAATAGATGAAAAAGAACTTGAACAAAATAAAAACACGATTGTTGAGACCTTAAACAATTACAAAATCGGTATCGCTCAAATAAAAGCCACTATTGGTCCAACGGTAACACTTTATGAAATTATACCAGAAGCAGGCATTAGAATTTCTAAGATTAGAAACTTAGAAGACGATATCGCCTTATCGCTTTCTGCATTAGGCATTCGAATTATTGCTCCAATCCCAGGTAAAGGTACCATAGGGATAGAAGTGCCGAATCAAAAACCTACAATTGTTTCGATGAAATCGGTGGCGTCTTCATCAAAATTCCAAAAAGCTGAAATGGCTCTGCCAATTGCGTTTGGAAAAACAATTTCTAACGAAACCTTTGTTGTAGATTTGGCTAAAATGCCACACCTTTTAATGGCTGGTGCAACTGGTCAGGGTAAATCTGTGGGTTTAAATGTGATTTTAACCTCTTTGCTTTACCAAAAACACCCTGCGGAAGTAAAATTTGTTTTAGTCGATCCCAAAAAAGTAGAACTTACCCTTTACAACAAAATTGAACGTCATTACTTAGCCAAACTGCCCGACACCGAAGAAGCTATCATTACAGACAATACGAAGGTGATTAATACGCTCAATTCGCTTTGCATCGAAATGGATGATCGTTACGACTTACTTAAAAAGGCGATGGTAAGAAACATCAAAGAGTATAATGTAAAGTTTAAAGCAAGACGACTTAATCCGGAAAATGGACATCGCTTTTTACCTTATATTGTATTGGTTGTAGACGAATTTGCAGATCTTATCATGACTGCCGGCAAAGAAGTAGAAACGCCAATTGCAAGATTAGCGCAATTAGCAAGAGCTATTGGGATTCATCTAATTATAGCCACACAGCGACCATCTGTAAACGTTATAACAGGGATGATAAAGGCCAATTTTCCTGCGAGGATTGGTTTTAGAGTTACTTCAAAAATCGACTCCAGAACCATTTTAGATGCCGGAGGTGCCAATCAACTGATAGGCCGTGGGGACATGTTATTTACACAGGGTAACGAAATTATCAGAATTCAATGCGCATTTGTAGATACGCCCGAAATAGAACGTATTACAGATTATATTGGTTCGCAAAGGGCTTATCCGGAAGCCTACGAATTACCGGAATACGTAGGCGAATCCTCATCATCTGTTCTGGAAGACAGCATCGAAGATCGCGATAAACTCTTTAAAGAGGCGGCAGAAGTGATTATTACAGCGCAGCAAGGTTCTGCTTCTTTGCTTCAACGTAAATTAAAACTGGGTTACAATCGAGCCGGTCGAATTATAGACCAACTGGAAGCAGCCGGCATTGTTGGACCATTCGAAGGCAGTAAAGCGAGACAAGTTTTAGTGCCTGACTTAAATTCTTTAGAAGAATTATTAAAAAATGAATAATTGGAATGGTATCAAATTTGATACTTGTATTTTTGCAGAATCATAGAAATAACAAAATGAAAAATAAATTTCACTTAATATTAGCTTTTTTCGTGGTGTCATTAACCTTTTCTCAGAACGAACCAAAAGCTGAAAAATTAGTCGGAGAAGTCTTAGAACAAATCAAAAATTACGAAAATATAAGCGTCAAGTTTTCTTACAACTTAGAAAATCAAGCAACAAACACTAGCGAAGAAACCAATGGCGAAGTTTATATTAATGGAGAGAAATACAGGATGGAGCTTGACGGCAACATCATTATATACGACGGACAAAAACTCTACACCGTAAACAATACAGACGAAGAGGTTAAAATTTCTAGTGTCGACGAAGAGGATAATTCCATTTCGCCTTCAAAAATGTTGACATTCTTTGAAGAGGGCTACAATTACAAATGGGACATAGAGCAGAATCAGAAAGGAAGAATTATACAGTACATCAAGCTTATCCCTATCGACACAAATGCAGATTACAAGAATGTACTCCTTGGGACAGATAAATACACCAAAAACATAAGTAATGTAATTTACACAATGAATAATGGCACGCGTACAGAGATTAAAATTTATAGCTTTAAAACTGACCAGCCACTATCTGAAAATTTATTTAAGTTTGATAAAAGTAAATACCTAGATTACTACTTTGACGAACAAGATTAATGCGATTAAAAACCCTAGATAGATATATACTTACTTCTTTTTTAAAGACATTTTTATCAGTATTTATGATATTAATACTGATTTTTATGCTCTATATAGTATGGCAATTTATCAAAGAGTTAGCGGGTAAAGAATTAGACTTAATTATCATAGCGAAGTTTATTTTTTATATTCTTCCCAGTCTTGTTCCTTTAATTTTACCACTTACCATTCTTGTAACTTCCATCATGACCTTTGGGACATTTTCGGAAAATTATGAATTTGCCGCCATGAAGTCCGCAGGAATCTCTTTACAGCGAGCCATGGGAAGTCTTATAGTCTTTATCGTAATTCTTGGCTATACAACATACCAATTTGCCAACACCGTTATACCTTGGTCTGAGTTTAAGGCCATTAACCTAAGAGCTAATATAAAGCAGACCAAACCTGCAATGGCTATTGTTGAAAATAAGTTTAGCGATTTTGGTGACATCGTAATTAAAGTAAAAGAAAAATCTGGTGAAAATGACGAGATTTTAGACGATATCATTATTCACAAAAAAGACAAAAACAGAGGCGGTAATCATACGGTTATAAAATCTAAGTCGGGTATATTGAAAGGGAGTGACAACCCAAACCTTATATCCTTAGTTTTATTTGATGGAAATTACTACAACGAGCTAAAACAAACAACTTATAAGCAAAGACAAAGTCTTCCATTTGTTAAAACATCTTTCGATGAATATATTTTGAATATAGACCTGACCGAAAGCAACAAAAATGACTTTTCTGACGAATCGTTTACACATCCTTATAAGGCATTAAACACAGATCAGCTAAGATTCAGTTTAGACTCGACAGGCAAACAATACACTAAGAATGTTGAAATTTATACCCGTACTATGAATAGTCGTACAGGATTTTCAAGCTTGTTTGGCAAAGAAGAGAAACCCGGCAGCTATAATAACCGAAAACCTGTAAATAAGGAATATGTACCTGTAAACACTTCTAATACTGAAAATACAGACAGCTTAAGGTCTGTGGCCGTTCATAAGGACAATTACTTTATAATAGACAGTTTAATTGCAGTTCAACCTAGAAGGATACAAGCTCAGATCCTGTCGAACTCCAAAGGTTCTTCAGGAACAATTGTGTCTCAAATAAAGTCTAAAGAAACTGTTTTAACCAATAAGTCTCAGATTTTAAACCGAATCGAGCTTGAGCTTCATAAAAAATACGCCATAGGTATTAGCTGTATCGTGCTTTTCTTTGTGGGTGCGCCATTAGGTGCAATTATTCGCAAAGGCGGTTTAGGATTACCATTAGTAATTTCTATAATATTGTTTTTGGTATATCATTTTTTTGGTCTTTTTGCTGGGAATAATGCAGAAACCGGCCGTATCAGTTCTTTTTTAGCCGCATGGCTGTCGACGTTTATAATGATGCCAATTGGGGTTTATCTGACTTACAGAGCGGCTACAGATCAAGGTTTTGTTAATATAGATATTATTATGGAGCCTCTAAAAAAACTATTTAAATTTGTAAAATCTAAAACAAAACAATGATTTCTACACCCTTTGAGAATGAGATAAAACTCGATAGTATAACAGACGCCATTGAAGATATCAAGGCTGGGAAAGTAATCATTGTAGTTGATGATGAAAACAGAGAAAATGAAGGAGATTTCTTAGCAGCAGCAGAAAAAGTCACGCCTGAGATGATTAATTTCATGGCGACTCACGGTAGAGGACTGATTTGCTGCCCGCTTACAGAAAAACGTTGCGATAAGCTAAAGCTTCAAATGATGGTCGGCAATAATACCGATCCTATGGAAACAGCCTTTACTATTTCGGTAGATTTAAATGGAGATGGCGTAACCACAGGGATTTCGGCTTCAGATCGTGCGAAAACGATTCAAGCATTATGCAACGATAATACAAAACCACACGAGCTTAATAGACCAGGACATATTTTTCCACTTAAAGCTAAAGAAGGTGGTGTTTTAAGACGCACCGGTCATACCGAAGCGGCCATAGATTTTGCAAGGTTAGCGGGTTTGAAACCTGCCGGTGTTATAGTTGAAATTATGAATGACGATGGAAGTATGGCCAGACTTCCACAATTGGTAAAAGTTGCTAAAACACACAATCTTAAAATTGTGTCTATCGAAGATTTAGTGGCTTACAGAATGCAGCACGATTCTCTTATCGAAAAAAAGGAGGATTTTCAATTAAAAACGCGATTTGGGAAATTTAGATTAAGAGCCTATCTCCAAACGACAAATAATCATATCCATATCGCCCTTTCAAAAGGTGTTTGGGAATCAGATGAGCCTGTTTTAGTACGCGTAAATTCTACACTAGTTAATAATGATATTTTAGGGACTTTAACTAACAATGCCGACAAAAAGCTTGACGACATGTTTAAGCTTTTAAATAAAGAAGGTAAAGGTGCAATTGTATTTATTAACCAAGACGTGCAGAGTTTAAACCTTTTGTCGAGACTTAAGCAACTAAAAGAGTCTCAAAATGATGAGCTTGTAAAAGCACCTCAAATTAAAATGGACAACAAGGATTTTGGTATAGGCGCACAGATATTACACGATATAAACATCAGTAAAATCAAACTGATGTCTAACTCCATGCAGAAAAAGCGAGTTGGTATGATAGGATATGGCCTTGAAATTGTGGACTATATCAATTATTAATCTAAGGTTTTTTACTTTTTACCTTAGTTAGCAACTTCACTTATAAATTTTATACGGTATAGACGAAGTTCTTCGTCTTCATAATCGCCGTCAAATTCTTCAATGGCATCATCAATGCTGTCAGTTTCGGCTTCAAGAAAATACTCATGAATTTCTTCCTGTTGTTCTTCATCCAACATTTCGTCAATCCAATAGCTAATGTTTAGCTTCGTGCCACTATATACAATGGCTTCCATTTCTTTGATTAACTCTGACATGTCCATGCCTTTGGAGTCGGCGATATCATCAAGTGGCAACATACGATCCACGTTTTGAATAATGTAAAGTTTGTTTGCGCTGTTTGCTCCGGTTGATTTTACAATTAGGTCATCAGGTCTAATGATATCATTTTCTTCAACATACCTTTCAATCAATTCAACAAAAGGTTTACCGAATTTTCTGGCTTTGCTATCTCCAACACCGTGAACATTAGAAAGTTCATCTAAAGTTATAGGATACTTAAGCGCCATATCATCTAGGGATGGATCTTGAAAGATTACAAATGGCGGAACCTGTTTTTTCTTAGAAACTTTCTTGCGTAAATCCTTTAGCATTTTTAAAAGCTTGGCGTCGCTTCCACCGCCTTTATTAGCATTTGCCTGAGGTTTGTCATCAGAATAATCATGATCTTCAGCCATCATAAACGACACAGGATTGTCGATAAAATCGATTCCTTTTTCAGTTAATTTGATAATGCCATAAGATTCAATTTCCTTATTTAAATATCCATTAACCAATACTTGTCTTATGAGTGCTGTCCAATAACTTTTAGTTTTATCTTTCCCAAGCCCAAACACATCAGATTTGTCGGTTTTATGCGATTTTATAAGGGCATTGGATTCGCCCATCATGATGTTTACAAGCTCTTTAATTTTATAAACTTCTTTTGTATCTCTTATCACTTTAAGCAAGAGTTGGATATCGTCTTTTGCTTCAGACGTTTTTTTAGGATAGCGTACATTATCATCCATGTCACCACCTTCACCTGTCTTATTATCAAATTCTTCTCCAAAATAGTGAAGGATAAATTTTCGTCTGGAAACAGGCGATTCTGCAAAAGCCACTACATCCTGAAGCAGGGCGTAGCCTATTTCTTGTTCAGCAAGAGGCTTGTTGCTCATAAATTTCTCCAGCTTTTCTATGTCCTTATAATTATAGTAGGCTAAGCAATGCCCTTCGCCGCCATCTCTTCCGGCTCTGCCCGTTTCCTGATAATAACTTTCTATACTTTTTGGGATATCGTTGTGTATAACAAATCTCACATCCGGTTTGTCGATACCCATACCAAATGCTATCGTGGCTACAACCACATCTATGTCTTCCATCAAAAACATATCCTGATGTTTGGAGCGCGTTTTGGCGTCTAATCCTGCGTGATAGGGTACCGCCTTAATCCCATTAACCTGTAGCGTCTGTGCCAACTCTTCCACGCGTTTACGGCTTAAGCAATATATGATACCGCTTTTACCTTCATTTTGCTTTACAAATTTTATGATATCAGAATCGACATTAGCGGTCTTGTGTCTAATTTCGTAATACAGGTTAGGCCTGTTAAAAGAAGCTTTAAACACATTCGCATCAGTCATTCTCAGGTTTTTTAAAATATCTTCCTGAACCTTTAAAGTGGCTGTAGCTGTGAGCCCAATTATGGTTATATTCTCGTCTATTCTGTTTAGAATATTCTTGATATTCCTGTATTCCGGCCTAAAATCATGGCCCCATTCGGAAATACAATGGGCCTCATCTATGGCTAAAAATGATATGTTTTGATTTTTTAAAAAATCGACATACTCGTCTTTGGTCAAGGATTCCGGAGCAACATATAGCAGCTTAGTTATCCCGTCTTCAATGTCTTTTTTTACTTGTTTGACTTGCGTTTTGTTTAAAGAGGAGTTTAAGACGTGGGCTATTCCTTCATTTTCAGATAAGCCTCTTAAGGTGTCAACCTGGTTTTTCATTAAAGCAATTAACGGAGAAATCACAATAGCAGTTCCTTCAGAAATCATAGCCGGTAATTGATAACACATAGACTTTCCGCCACCGGTTGGCATGATTACAAATGTGTCTTTACCACTTAAAATGCTTTTTATTACTTCTTCTTGTAGACCTTTGAATTCCGAAAAACCGAAAATACTCTTTAAATGCTTGTGTAATTCTTTTGAGTCCAACTTATATATTTTTTCTAGATGTATCTATGTAAAACTAAAATATGGAGAATTTTAAACTTTGCTTAAGCCTTTAACAATTTAGTAAATCAATTATGTCATTACTATTGAAGTTGACTAAAAATGAAAAAATTCATGTACTTTTACAAACATAAATATACGCATTATTTTATTGTCTGCAAGCCAAATTTCCTAATATGAAATCTGAAAAAATAAAAGCTTTTGCTCAAAACAGCATATTAATGCAATCCGATGCTATAAAAAATCTATCTAACTATATTAATGAAGATTTTACAGAGGTTGTCAAATTAATTTTGAATTCCAATGGAAGAGTCATTATAACTGGTATAGGAAAAAGCGCCATCATAGCTCAAAAAATTGTGGCTACCATGAATTCTACGGGGACACCTGCAGTATTTATGCATGCTGCCGACGCTATACATGGTGATTTGGGCACTATTCTCAAAGACGATGTGGTAATTTGTATTTCTAAAAGTGGGAATACACCGGAGATTAAAGTTCTAGTGCCACTCATTAAAAACTTTAAAAACACGCTTATCGCCATGACGGGTAATGCTAAATCCTATCTTGGTGAGCACGCAGATTATACCCTGCTAACGACTGTCTCCAAAGAGGCGTGCCCTAATAATTTAGCACCCACAACAAGCACATCTGCTCAATTGGTTATGGGCGATGCACTAGCGGTTACCTTGTTAGAAATCAGAGGTTTTTCGAGTAGAGATTTTGCTAAATATCACCCCGGTGGTGCCTTAGGCAAGGCACTCTATTTACGTGTAAGCGATATTACTAAGTCTAACTTTAAACCAAAAGTAAATCCTGACACCCCTATGAAAACAGTGATTGTTGAAATTTCTAAAAACATGTTGGGTGTTACCGCAGTGCTTGAAGAGCAAAAAGTGGTAGGTATTATTACAGACGGCGATTTAAGACGAATGTTGTCGCAGCATGATGATATCACAACACTAAAAGCTGAAGATATAATGTCAAAACACCCAAAAACAATAGACAACGACGCGATGGCTGTAGACGCATTAAAGCTGTTAGAAGCTAATAGTATATCTCAGGTAATTTCAACATCAAAAGGAAGTTACGCGGGTATAGTTCATATTCATAATTTAATTAAAGAAGGAATTATATAATGGCACAAAAAGTTGATAAAAATGAAATGTCTTTTTTAGATCATCTCGAAGATTTAAGATGGCATATTATCAGGTCTCTTCTTGCTGTAGCAATTTGCGGTGGTGTAGCTTTTATGTTCAAGTCCTTTATTTTCGATGTCATCATATTTGGACCAAAACAATCACAGTTTCCCACATACAATGTGTTGTGTAACATGTCTCAGTATTTTGGTTTGGACGAAAGTTTTTGCTTTGAAGAATTACCTTTCAAAATACAAAGCCGAAAAGTGGCTACTCAATTTAGCACACACATGTGGACATCGTTTGTATTTGGTTTTATTGTGGCTTTTCCTTATGTAATCTATCAGGTATGGTCTTTTATAGCACCGGGCTTGTACAGAAGAGAGCGCAAATATGGGAGGTATTTTATATTTTTTACGTCTTTACTGTTTTTAACAGGCGTTCTTTTTGGTTATTATGTCATCACCCCATTATCCTTAAGGTTTTTAGGAACTTATCAAGTTAGTGGAGAAGTACTTAATGAGTTTGATTTAGAAAGTTATATAGGTTTAGTTAAAACATCTGTACTCGCATCAGGATTAATGTTTGAATTACCTATTATTATCTATTTTTTAGCAAAATTTGGTTTGGTGACACCAGAATTTTTAAGGACTAATCGAAAATATGCAATTGTACTTATACTAATTGTATCGGCTATAATCACACCGCCAGATGTAGCGAGCCAATTTATTGTATCGATACCCGTTTTGATACTCTATGAAATAAGTATTTTGATATCAAAAGTGATTTATAAGAAACAACAAAAAAAATTAGCAAAACAGAAATTGAAATGATAGACAAAGTTGATGAATTTGAGGCGTACAGAGCCAAGATGAATGATAAGCTTAATAAAGAAAATAATAAAGTACTTAAGCGTATTTTTAATTTAGATACTAATTCTTTTACAGATGGGGCTTTAGACTATAAGACTAAAGAGTTGCTAGGGTTAATCGCGTCCTTAGTGTTACGTTGCGACGATTGTGTGAAATACCATTTAGAATCGTCTTACAAAGCAGGTTGGAGCAAGGAACAAGTGATGGAAACCATGAGTATTGGCACCTTGATTGGAGGTACAATCGTAATTCCTCATTTACGTAGAGCATTTGAGTTTTGGGAAGCCTTAGAAGAAAAATACAACAAGTAGACTTCTATTAAAATCTTTATATTTAAAGTTCTAAAGCGATTTGTAGAAAAATCAATTATTAATTAAAGAAAAGTCAAAAATGTCAATTAATACCAAAATTAAACTGCGTGCTGAAAATTTGGTAAAAAAATACGGTAGTAAACGTGTAGTAAAAGACGTTTCGCTGGAAGTAAATCAAGGTGAGATTGTTGGTCTTCTCGGCCCAAATGGAGCCGGAAAAACTACCTCATTCTATATGATTGTAGGGATTATAAAACCGACTAGTGGTAATATCTATTTAGAAGAACAAAACATTACCAAATTCCCCATGTACAAACGAGCTCAAAATGGTATTGGCTACCTTGCTCAGGAAGCATCTGTGTTTAGAAAATTAAGTGTAGAAGACAATATAAAAAGTGTTTTAGAACTCACAAAACTTAATAAGAGAGAACGACAAGAAATGACGGAGTCTTTGTTGGAGGAATTTGGACTTACACATATTAGAAAGAATAGGGGAGACTTGCTTTCCGGTGGTGAAAGACGGCGTACAGAAATTGCCAGAGCCCTGGCAACTCGTCCAAAATTTATTTTACTGGATGAGCCTTTTGCCGGAGTAGATCCTGTAGCAGTAGAAGATATTCAAAAAATTGTAGCGCAGCTTAAGCACAAAAATATTGGTATTTTAATAACCGATCACAACGTTCAGGAAACACTTGCGATAACAGATAGGACTTACCTTATGTTCCAGGGAGGCATCCTAAAACATGGAGTTCCGGAAGAACTGGCAGAGGACGAAATGGTTAGAAAAGTGTATTTAGGCCAAAATTTTGAGCTGAGAAAAAAGAAACTTTTCAATTAAGTTTTATGCTTCTTCTTCTCTGCAGCAGGGAACAAAATATTATTCAATATCAACCTATATCCCGGAGAATTAGGATGTAATTCTAATTCAGTTTTCGGGTCTCCAACTCTATGTTGATAATCTTCAGGATCATGACCGCCATAAAATGTAAAGAAGCCTTTTCCTTTTATGCCATGAATGTATTTTGCTTCGCCATTTAGGCGAGTAGAGCCCAATACCAATACATTAGATTTTATCTCATCTGCATCAAAAGAGGTTGTTTGTCCCATAAATCCTTTGACCAAAGCTGTATGATTCTGGCAAAGCATGGTTGGAATCGGGTCCCATTTTGCAGAGAACTCCATCAATGTAAAGTAATCCTGTTCTTTGGGCACACGTCTTTTACGTGTCATATCGATACTAGAAAATTCATAAACCATCGGGCTTTTTTCCAGAATAAAATCCTTGAAGGCAAAAGTTTTGGAGTAGTCTATTTTATTTTGATATCCGGGCTCACTTGGGTCTCCATCAAACATAGCTTCTGCAATATCTACGTTTTCGGCAGCAAGCGCAATGTCAAAACTATCCGTAGCGCTGCACATGGCAAACATAAACCCACCTCCAACAACGTAATCTCTGATTTTTAGGCTTACAGCACGTTTTAATTCAGACACTTTATTAAATCCTAGTGAAGATGCTAAAGCTTCAGCTTCTTGTTTTTCCTTTATGTACCACGGTGCTGTTCTGTAAGCTCTATAAAATTTTCCATATTGACCCGTAAAATCTTCATGATGCAGGTGTAGCCAATCAAATAATAAGAGTTCGTCGTTTAATACCTTTTCGTCATAAACTGTTTTGTACGGAATTTCAGCATAAGTTAAAACCAAGGTGACCGCATCATCCCATGGTTTTTTGCCTGTTGGTGTGTAAACTGCAATTTTTGGTGCTTTTTCCAGCAAAACAGATTCTTGATTTTTGCTAGGGCTGTCTATTTCGCTTAAAATGCTTTCAGCTTCAGCATTGCTTAAAATTTCAAAGCTTACGCCTCTTATTTTACATTCCTTTCTTAAACGTTCAGAATCGGGAATTAAAAACGAACCGCCTCTGTAATTTAATAACCATTCTACTTTTTGGCCATTGTCCAAAACCCAGTAGGTTATTCCGTAGGCTTTAAGGTGATTTTTCTGTGAGTCTGCATCCATAGGGATGAGAAGAAATGAAGCCTTTAGGCTAAAACTTATAAAAACGAATATTATTAGAAATGTGTGTTTAAGCATCAACAATTATGTTTACTTCAAAAATAAGAAAAACACAAAACTAATGCCTAAATTAAAAATTATAATTAAAATGGAAAATCGTCGTCTTCGTTTGTATTGTTAAAATCATCAAAATGTGATGAATCAGGAAAATTTGGACTTTCATTTTCATCGTTTAGGATAGAGCTTACCTCTGTTATGATTTCGGAATTTAAATTTTCAAATCGTCCATACTGTCCAATAAACTTAAGTTTGATATTGTCCAGCCCACCATTTCTATGCTTTGCAACAATAAATTCAGCTTCATTTTTAGTAGGCGTAGCCTCTCCATCATCCCATTCTTCTATGCCGTAATATTCTGGTCTATAGATAAATGATACAATATCTGCATCTTGCTCTATGGCTCCGGACTCTCTCAAGTCACTCAACAAAGGACGTTTTGCTCCGCCTCGGGTTTCAACAGCTCTTGAGAGTTGTGAAAGGGCAATTACCGGAACGTTTAATTCCTTTGCTAAAGCTTTTAAGTTTCTTGAAATTGTCGAAATTTCTTGTTCTCTATTCCCTGTTTTATTACTTGCACCACTAGTCATTAACTGCAAATAGTCGATAACTATTAATTTGATGCCGTGTTGAGAAGCGAGTCGTCTTGCTTTAGCACGTAAATCAAAAATGGAAAGCGAAGGGGTATCGTCTATAAATAAAGGTGCTTTTTCAAGATTTTTCACCTTTACATTTAGTTGCTCCCATTCGTATTGTTCTAATTTTCCTGTTCTTAATTTTTCTGAAGACAATTCTGTTTCCGACGAAATTAATCGTGTAATTAGCTGCACAGCAGACATTTCTAAAGAGAAAAAAGCAACTGGAATATTTCTCTCTACAGTAATATTTCTAGCCATCGAAAGCGTAAGGGCTGTTTTACCCATACCCGGTCTGGCTGCAACAATAATCAAGTCACTTGGCTGCCAGCCGGAAGTTAATTCGTCTAATTCGTCAAAACCTGATGGGATTCCACTTAAGCCTTTTTGATTGGCAATTTCTTCAATTCTCTTTTTAGCTTCGATAACTAAACTTTGAGCAGTTTGAGAAGATTTGTTGATGTTACCTTGCGTAACATCATATAATTTTGATTCTGCACTGTCCAACAGGTCAAAAACATCTGTCGATTCGTCGTAAGCTTCTTCTATGATTTCATTAGAAATTTGAATCAGGCTACGTTGAATAAATTTCTGTAAAACAATCCTGGAATGGTACTCGATATGCGCAGAAGAGGAGACTTTTTGTGTGAGGTTGATCAAATAAAAGTCACCACCAACAGACTCAAGCTTTTTTTCTTTCTTCAGATAGCTTGAAACCGTTAATAAGTCTATAGGTTGCCCTTCCTCGAAGAGTTTTTTGATGGCTGAAAAAATATGCTGATGACTCTCTTTATAAAAGGCTTCAGGCTTTAGAATATCAATAGCTTCGTCTACACCTTTTTTGTCAATAAGCATTGCTCCAATTACAACCTCCTCTAAATCAACTGCTTGAGGTGGTATTTTGCCTTTTTGAAGGCTTATGACATTGCCTTGTTTGTAGTTAGGGCTGTTGTATGGCTTGCTTTTTTCCATAGTGCGAATGTAAACTATTTGTAAACAAAATTACATGTTTAAGTAACTTTGATTATTCAACAGTTCATTAACAATTTAATTGTTGATAACTATTAATTGTTGTTGATAAGTCAATAGTAAAGATTACAGATTTTTTAAATATGTGTAAATTAAGACCTAAGAATTAGCGTTCTTTAAATTCACCCATTTCGCTGTATTTCTGGATGCGGTTTTCAACCAATTTTTCTGGTGATAATTTTTTTAATTCATCGTAATGTGCAGTAATTCTTTTAGCGACAGATTTAAAGGTTGTTTCTCTGTCTCGATGTGCGCCACCTAATGGCTCTTTTATAACCTCGTCTACCAATTTTAAAGCTTTCATGTCTTTGGAGGTCAGTTTTAAAGCAGACGCAGCTGTTTCTTTGTGTTCCCAGCTTCTCCACAAAATGGAAGAACAAGATTCTGGCGAAATAACAGAGTACCATGTGTTTTCCAGCATGAGGACTTTGTCGCCTACGCCAATACCTAAAGCACCACCACTTGCGCCTTCACCGATAATTACCACGATAATAGGTACTTCAAGTTTGGTCATCTCGTAAATATTTCTTGCTATGGCTTCGCCTTGCCCACGCTCTTCTGCTTCTATTCCGGGAAATGCTCCAGGTGTGTCTACTAAGCAAACTACAGGCAGATTAAATTTCTCAGCCTTTTTCATAAGTCGTAGTGCTTTTCTGTAGCCTTCCGGATTGGCCATTCCAAAGTTTCTGTACTGTCTGGTTTTGGTGTTATACCCTTTTTGTTGTCCGACAAACATATAAGACTGGTCACCTATTTTTCCCAGACCACCTATCATGGCCTTATCGTCACCAAAGTTTCGATCGCCGTGTAATTCTAAAAAGGTATCACCACAAATGTAGTTGATATAGTCTAAAGTATATGGTCTGTTAGGATGCCTTGATAACTGCACCCTTTGCCAGGCATTTAAATTTTTATAAATGTCCTTTGTCGTTTCTTGTAATTTTTTCTCTATTTGCTTGCAGGTGTCTGAAACATCAACGTCCCCGTTCTCTCCAAGACTGCAAGCTTGTTGGTATTTATCTTCTAATTCTTTTATAGGTAATTCAAAGTCTAAATATTCCATCTTAGAAATTTAATATATGTATAAAACAAATGTACATAAATTTTTTGTTTGAAGAATTTATAAAGTAGCTTGTATGTAAAAACCCTTTTTTTCTGCAATAAGCTTCTTTTTCAAATAGGTTAAATAAACTTAGTTTTCTAAAACAAACTAATAAAATAAAAGTAAATGTAGAATAAAACTTCAATTTTGCTTCTAATACTGAATTTTTTATTCAATTTTAAACTTTGATAATAAATTTTAAAATACATCACATGAATGTTTACCCTTCTTTTATTTGCTTTTTTACGCTCCTTATATTCACGTCTTGTCAGACTGAAAACAAGCCATTTCCTAGTTATATCAAATCGCAATATACATCTCGACAAAATGCACCCTTTTCGGAAGCAACTGAATATAATGGTGTCTTATATTTAACCGGTCAAATAGGTAAAAACCATAAGACCGGACAATTGATTGAAGGTGGAATACAAGCCCAAACACGTCAAGTGCTCAACAACATCAAAGAAGTCCTGGAAGCTAACAATTCAGATCTTAATCATGTGCTAAAATGTACGGTGATTCTTTCTGATATTGATGATTTTTCTGCGATGAATGAAATCTATCGCACATTTTTTAAAGAACACAAACCAGCAAGAACAACTTTTGGAGCAAACTTGGTAGGCGATGCGAAAATTGAAATAGATGTCATAGCTGCAAAGAAATGATTTAGACAAAAACCATTCTAAAAAGTCGTTAAAACCTGATAATCATCATTAGATTAGTTAGTCTAAACTATAAATAAAACATTATGTTTAATTATTTTTGTCGTATCTATTATTAATACATTTTATATAATTTAAAACCAAAAAAACATGAAAATTACAGTTGTTGGAGCAGGTGCGGTAGGAGCAAGTTGTGCCGAGTACATTGCTATTAAAGATTTTGCATCAGAAGTTGTTATACTTGATATTAAAGAGGGTTTTGCAGAAGGTAAAGCCATGGACTTAATGCAGTGTGCTTCTCTAAACGGTTTTGATACAAAAATCTCAGGATCAACAAATGACTATTCTAAAACAGCTAACTCTGATGTAGCTGTAATTACTAGTGGTATTCCGAGAAAACCGGGTATGACCAGAGAGGAGCTTATCGGTATTAATGCCGGAATTGTAAAAACAGTTTCCGAAAATCTAGTGAAGCATTCTCCTAATGTTATCATTATTGTTGTAAGTAACCCGATGGATACGATGACGTATTTAGCGCACAAAACTTTAGACTTACCAAAAAACAGAATTATTGGTATGGGTGGCGCGTTAGACTCTGCTAGATTTAAGTACAGATTAGCTGAAGCTCTAGAATGCCCTGCATCTGATGTAGACGGGATGGTAATTGGCGGACACAGCGATACAGGGATGTTGCCGTTAACAAGGTTAGCTACACGAAATAGCGTTAGAGTAACCGAATTTTTATCAGACGAACGTTTGGAAGAAGTAAAAGAAGCCACTAAAGTAGGTGGTGCTACACTTACTAAGCTTTTAGGTACAAGTGCTTGGTATGCACCGGGTGCTGCAGTATCTGCAATAGTACAAGCAATTGCTTGCGACCAAAAGAAAATGTTCCCTTGTTCTACTCTATTAGAAGGTGAATACGGCTTAAATGATATCTGTATTGGTGTGCCGGTAATTATTGGTAGAAACGGTATCGAAGAAATTGTTGAAATTGAGCTTGATGAAGCTGAAAAAGCAAAACTTCATGAAAGCGCTGCCGGTGTTTCTAAAACCAATGGACTATTATAAACAGACTATTATTTGATTTGAGAAAAAATCAAATTTTAGTATGAAATAAAAAAGGCTTCAAATATTTTGAAGCCTTTTTTGGTATTATAATTCTTTTGCGTCTTTTGCCTTCTGATTGGTGATGGCAATGTCTAGTACTTCAGACATGTCATTTACAAAATGAAAATGAAGACCTTTTAAATAATCAGGTTTAATCTCGTCGATGTCTCTTCTATTTTCTTCGCAAAGAATAATCTCTTTAATTTTTGCCCGTTTAGCCGCAAGGATTTTTTCTTTAATTCCGCCTACCGGCAAGACTTTTCCACGAAGGGTAATTTCGCCGGTCATGGCCAAATTCTTCTTTACTCTTTTTTGAGTAAACAAAGACACCAAACTGGTTAACATCGTCACTCCGGCGCTTGGGCCATCTTTTGGTGTTGCACCTTCCGGCACGTGGATATGAACATTATAATTGTTTACCACATCAGGATTAATGCCTAGTTTTTCAGCATGGGATTTGATGTACTCCATGGCTATGGTGGCAGACTCCTTCATCACTTTACCCAAATTTCCTGTGATGCTTAATGTGCCTTTTCCTTTGGATAAGGTAGATTCTATAAACAATATATCTCCACCAACACTTGTCCACGCCAAGCCTGTAACTACTCCGGCTACTTCGTTATTTTCATACAGGTTAGCTTTAAGTTTGGGCGCACCTAAAATTTCAATTATATCTTCTTTCTTTAATTTTGGGTCATATTCTTCTTCAAGAGCAATTTTTTTGGCAATGCCACGCACGACTTTTGCAATTTGTTTTTCCAAACCTCTAACACCGGACTCTCTCGTGTACCCCTCAACAATTTGTTGTAATTGCACTTTGTTGATGTTTATCTGTCCTTTGGTAAGGCCATGTTCTTCAATTTGTTTGGGTAAAAGGTGTCTTTTAGCGATTTGAATTTTTTCTTCAACAGTATATCCAGTGACGTTTATGATTTCCATTCTGTCTCTTAATGCAGGCTGTATGCTGCCTAAGTTGTTTGCCGTTGCAATAAACATGACTTTGGACAAGTCATAACCCATCTCCAAGAAATTGTCGTAAAAGGCACTGTTTTGTTCAGGATCCAAGACTTCTAAAAGTGCAGAAGAAGGGTCGCCCTGAAGGCCATGCGAAAGCTTGTCTATTTCATCTAACACAAATACAGGATTGGATGTTCCTGCTTTTTTGATTTGTTGCAATATTCTTCCAGGCATCGCACCAATATAAGTTTTTCGATGTCCTCTTATTTCAGCCTCATCTCGTAAGCCGCCCAATGATACTCTTACATATTTTCTGCCTATAGCTTCTGCTATGGATTTGCCTAAAGAAGTCTTTCCGACTCCCGGAGGACCATACAAGCAAAGAATAGGCGATTTCATGTCGTTTCTGAGTTTTAATACCGCTAGGTATTCGATAATTCTGCGCTTAACATCTTCAAGTCCAAAATGATCTCTGTCTAATACTCGTTGTGCTTTTTTAAGGTCGAATTTGTCTTTACTAAAACTTTGCCATGGCAAATCTAAGAATAGCTCCAGGTAATTTCGCTGAATAGAGTGCTCAGGAACTTGCGGATTCATGCGTTGAAGTTTAGCAAGCTCTTTTTTGAAATGTTCTCCAACCTCCTTAGTCCAAGTTTTTGTCTTAGCCTTAAGGCGCATTTCTTCAATTTCGTTTTCCTGTGAAACCCCACCAAGCTCTTCCTGAATGGTTTTCATTTGTTGATGAAGAAAATACTCACGCTGCTGTTGGCTAATGTCACTTTGCACTCGAGACTGAATATCGTTTCGCAATTCAAGCTTTTGGTATTCGGTATTCATGTGCTTTAAGGTCGCAAGAGCTCTATCTTTAATGTCTGTAATTTCCAAAAGTGCCTGCTTTTCCTTCACTTCCAAACTCATGTTGGATGAAATGAAATTAATCAAAAAATTGGAGCTCTCAATATTTTTGATAGCAAAAGAGGCTTCGGATGGAATATTTGGACTTTCTTTTATAATTTGAAGCGCCAGAGACTTTATTTCTTCAATAATGGTCTGAAACTCATCGGTTAAAATTTGAGTTTTGTTCTCATGAAACTCAGACACAGAACACTTAATATAAGGTTCTTCTGCAATAAGCTCTTCAACTTTAAAGCGTTTTTTGCCTTGTATAATAACGGTAGTATTGCCATCCGGCATTTTAAGAACACGAAGAATTCTCGCCACAACACCTACCTTATTTAAATCTTTAAAGCCTGGCTCTTCTACATCTTCGTTGGTTTGGGCCACAACACCAATAATTTTAGAAGAATTGTTGGCCTCGTTAATCAGTTTTATCGATTTGTCTCTTCCTGCAGTAATAGGTATTACAACACCTGGAAAAAGAACAGTGTTTTTAAGGGGAAGAATCGGCAAGTGCTCTGGAAGTGTTTCAGAATTAATTTGCTCCTCGTCTTCAGTCGTCATTAAAGGAATTAATTCTGCATCTTCGTCAAAGTCTTTTTGTGACAAATTGTCAATAGTAAATATTTTTGATTTGCTCATATGTATTATTTAGTCATGATGTCATAAAATATTGTGTTAATGCTTCAACTAAAAAGAAGATGTAGACAATATTTTAGTTTATAAAAATGTCTTATAGTAAATTTCAATAGTTGTGCCATATTAAAATTTAGCTTCTATGGCGAATACACTTTTGGCAATTGAATTTTAAATACAACAGCACAAATTCTAATGACGATTACCACAGAACCGGCAATTAGAAAGACTATATTTTCCGGTATGTTTAAATAAATGAGCGGAAAATATATAGTACCACCTATAATGCATGGCGTAGCATATATTTCTTTTTGAAATATTACCGGAATTTCGTTACATAAAATATCTCGTATTACACCGCCAAAGCAAGCACTTATGGTCCCGAGTAACACACATATGGCAGGATTTAGTCCGGCAGATATTCCTTTTTCTATACCAACAACCGTGTACAATCCAATCCCAATAGTGTCAAACAAGAATAAAGACTTCCGGAGATAGTTTAGTTTTTTTCGGAAAATGATGGCAAAAACGGTTGTTCCTGTAATGGCGTAAATATACGTCATGTCCCTAAGCCAGATTACATTTTCCTGGATAAGCACGTCCCGCAATGTCCCTCCGCCTACAGATGTGACAAAGGCAATGATTAGGATGCCAAACAAATCCATGCCCTTTCGCATAGCGGCCAAGACCCCAGAAATAGCAAAGGCAATAACGCCCAGAATGTCAATAAGCTGAATAAAATCCATTACTTCTGCGTGTAATAGTTATAGTCTTTCAGGACTTTGTTTACAAAATCTAGGGGTTTTTCTGAGGGCTCGACTTGCATTTTTGCTTTTAATTTGTCGTATAACTTATTGATGATATGGTATTCTCTTCTGTTTTTGGCTTTTAGGTATATGTTTTTTACCTCTCTCATATCTTCATCCGAAAATACCGTAACCTGAGGGTATTTCGGTACATAATTTTCAGGAATATCCATCATAATGGTTTGAGAAAAATCTACTTTCTTTTTTTCTGAAATAACCGTTGTTTTGGCTGCAAGGTCTCCAAGGCGTTGTCCTTTGCCACCTAATAAGATGAATAAACTGGCTACAGAGCCAAAAGCAATGCCTATGTCTATCAATCTTAAGCACCAGCGGATTAAGTAATGGCTTATGTTGGGCTTAGAACCATCCACACAAACTACTCTTATTTTTAGGGCTTTTTTGCCAATGCTCTGCCCATTAAATGAGATTTCCATGACCAGATGATATACTAAAAATGGCAAGCCAACAATCATACCCACAGCAAAACTACCTTCGATGATAGACGAAAAATAACTAAGAATAAGCATGTACGCGATTAGAATCAACAAATCGATTACAAATGCAGCGAGCCTTTCAAAATAATCGGCAATATTTTGGTTTATTGTAACATTTTGAGCGGTTTGAATTTGAAAATTATCCATTAAAATTTATTAGTTTTGGAATCAATACTAAGATTTATGCGTGAGGCTGCTTTCGTAAAGCAAAATAAAAACAAATGGTTTGAATTTGAAAATTATCTAAGTGATAATACCAACTTTTCGCCGGAAGAATTATCAAAGCTTTATATCGAGATTACAGACGACCTGAGTTATGCGCAAACATTTTACCCTAACAGTAACACCACCAGGTACTTAAATCAAATTTCGGTAAAAGCACACCAAAAAATCTATAAAACTAAAAAGACAACAGGTAATAAAATCATCAACTTTTACACCAAAGAATTTCCGAAGTCATTTTATGCCTACAGGTATCAATTATTATTGTCTTTTTTGGTCTTTTTGTTTTTTAGTATAATCGGTGCGTATTCCGCTTCAACAGATAAAGATTTTGTAAGATTAATCCTTGGAGACCAGTATGTCAATATGACCTTAGAAAACATAGACAAAGGCGATCCCATGGCGGTTTACAAAAAAATGAACGAAACAGATATGTTCCTAGGCATTACCATAAACAACATACGAGTAGGTTTTCTTGCCTATATTTTTGGTTTTTTGTTTGGTATAGGCTCCATTTTTATAGGTATGCGAAACGCTGTGATGCTGGGCTCTTTTCAATATTTTTTTGCAGACAAAGGTTTGCTCTGGGAATCGGTTAGAACCATTTGGATTCATGGCACCATAGAGATATCTGTAATCATTATTTGTATATGCGCCGGTATTGTAGCAGGAAACGGCATTATGTTCCCTAAAACCTACTCGCGATTAGAATCTTTTGCAAGAAGCGCTAAAGAAGGGCTAAAAATAGTCGTAAGTACAGTTCCATTCTTTATTATTGCAGGGTTTCTTGAAGGATTTGTAACAAGACACACTGAAATGCCTGATGCGCTGGCCATTTTAATAATATCATTATCGATGGCTCTAATCTTATTTTATTATGTGTATTTACCATTTAAATTAAATCAGAACACAAATGAATCAGTTTGACGACAATATATCTTCCAAGCCTAATTTTGTATTAAGAAAGGAAAGGGGTTTTGGCGAAATAATAGGAGATAGTTTTAAATTTTTTTCTTCCAATTTTAAATCAACTCTAGCCATATTTTTTAAATTCTTGGGGCCTTTACTTTTGCTGTCCGTTTTGGCTAATGTGGTTTTTCAATATAAAATTGGCTCTTTGTTTTCGGATATTGCCAGCTTTGAGTCCAATTTTAGTGCAAGTGCTTTTTTAAATATTTTATCCAGTTTAGCCTTGTATTTTTTGGTGGAATTGTTTCTTATACCGTTTACTTTTTTCTACTTTACCTTGTGTATCATAAAATGTTACTTGCATAAGGAAACCATAACTACTTCAGTAATTTTTTCATACCTTAAAAAGAGTTTTGTAAGGTATCTTGGGTTTTCAATCATGACGTTTTTTGCTGTTTTTTTCACAGCAGTATTTTCAATGTTTTTTCTGGGTCTAATTGGCGGGATTTTAACCATGGGTAGTCCATTTTTAGGCGTGCTAGTTATTTTGCCGCTTACACTGGCCATATTTATTCCTATAGTTTTTGTTTTTATGTATTTCACTCAAGGGATTTCTATTTCAATTTTTGAAGATAAGTCTGTTGGCGATGCCTTGTCCAAAAGTGGAAACCTACTAAGAAACAACTGGTGGAAAACACTTGCGATTTATGTTGTATTTTACATTATCATTTTCGTGATGAGTTATATTTTTCAATTGCCTTCTACAATTTACTCTATGGTAAAATCTTTTCTTGTCCTGGAATCTGCAAGCAATATGGATTCTCCTGAAGGTCTTGCTAGTCTTTACCAAGATTGGGTAAGCCTTCTGTTAACAGCTATCGGCGTGATTGGTCAAAACTTGTTGAGCATTTTTAAATACATCATGATTGCCTTGGTATATTTTAATTTGTCTGAAAAGTATGATTTTAAAGGTACTTACGATCGGATTGAAAATATTGGAAAATAGTTTATGCTAAAATTCTTCAACTGCATTTTTCTCTTCTTTTTATGTAGTCTTAGCCCATCAGCACACTCGGCTAACTACACTCAAAAACCAAACACAGATAAGGGTATTTTTGATACTGAAAAACTGAAAAACTTTAAAGAAAACGAAGACTTTAATTACGCAGAAAATGAAGAAAAGTCCGGATTGTGGACAGACTTTAAAGAATGGTTATATTCTATACTCAAGAAGTTTTTCGGTATTGGAGACGATTCCGGGTTTTGGACAGCCTTCTTCGAAATCCTTCCTTATTTAGCCATGCTATTGTTTGTTGTAATTCTCGTGTGGTATTTGGTTCGATTTAATATGGGTTCACAAATCATGAGGCAACATGTAAAAAGCAATGTTACCCTAACCGAAGAAGAAGAACTTCTCATGACGAAGAACTTACAAGAACTGGCAGAAAAGGCTATAGAAGAGAAACAGTACAGATTGGCGGTAAGGTATCTTTACCTGGATTGTATAAAACGTTTGGACACGAAACGCCTTATTCGCTATACAAACGATAAGACCAATTTTGATTATGTTCGAGAAATACAGTCCAATGCGCTATCGCCTCATTTTAAGTCTCTAACCATATCTTATGAGCAAATTTGGTATGGACAGATGGTATTTGATCAAGTGTATTTTTCACGGCTTGTAGACTATTTTACAGAATTTCACCACAAACTTGACCAGAAGTCATATGGGACAGCCTAGAAATATCATACTCTTAATAGTCGTTATCCTTATCGGTGCTTTTATCTTTTTAGAAGCCTCTTCAGAAACACCTTTAGACTGGACTGAGAGCTATTGGAAAGAACATAAAAAACCTTACGGAGCGAAAGTTTTTCACGATATTTTTACAGATAAAATAGGCGCCACCGAACTCAATCAAACCATCTATGAAGAACTTTCAGAAAACCAACTTTCCGGTAATATTTTATTTTTCAATGCTTATGTAGGTATAGGAAATGCAGATTTAGATAAATTATTAGATTGGATTTCTAAAGGTAATACAGCATTTATTTCAGCTGAATTTATTTCTGAAAAGATTATAGACACTTTAAATTTAGGTAAAGAACAGTTTGATTTTAAAAATCAAATCGCGTATAAACCCTCGCTAAAACTTGATACACTGCTTGAAACAGCAGAATTTAAATTTAATAAAAAAGAGAACATTCAGTATTTTAAAAATACAGACACATTAGACCTTGAGGTCTTGGGGTATGCTCATGTCGTAAATAACGACAGCACACAGATAAAGTATTTGCCCAATTTTGTTAAAGCCGATTTCGGTGAAGGAAAATTGTTTTTGCATTTGTTTCCTAAAGTCTTTACCAATTATTTTCTGGTTGAAGGCCAAAATTATAAATACACAGAAGCAATTTTAAGCGAATTGAATTTTGAGGAAAACCTTTATGTAGATCAATTTTACAAATCTCAAAAGCAGTTTGTACAAACCAGTGTATTACAGTACCTACTTACCAATAAATACCTGAAATGGGCGTACTATATAATTGTTTTAGCTGCTGTATTTTATATCTTTTTTGAAGGTAAACGAAAGCAAAAGGCAATTGCAATTGTCAAACCCTTCCAAAATAAGACGTTCGAATTTGCACAGACTATTGCAGAAATGTACTATACCAAAAAGGACCATAACAGTATTGCAACCAAGCAAATCGAGCATTTCTTTGATCATGTAAGAGAGGTTTACAGAATACCGACTTCAAAAATTGACGATCATTTTGTAAATCAATTGGCTTCAAAATCCGGAAAGGAAACCAAACAAATCAAAACACTACTAAAACTGATAGAACGTATTGAAGCTAAAAATAAAATAGACAAAAACGAACTTATCAAGTTAGACAAACTTATTACAACACTAAAATCTTAAGACGATGGAATCTGAAAACAACCAATTAGACGGAAAAGACCATATAGACAATACGGAACATTTGCATCAAGACTCTTCTGAAAGCGAACATCATCCACCTATTGATGAAAAAAATGAGTTTCAACTTATGGCAGAGGAACTTAAAGCACAGCTTTCCCAGGTTATCGTGGGACAGGAAGATTTTGTAGAGCTGTTATTAATCAGTTTGCTGTGTAATGGACATGTCCTGATTGAAGGTGTTCCGGGGATTGCTAAGACCTTAACAGCTAAACTTTTTGCGAAAAGCATAGATGCTGACTTTAGTCGAATTCAATTTACACCGGATTTAATGCCAAGTGATGTACTTGGAACCTCTGTTTTTAATTCCAAAAGCACGGCTTTCGAGTTTAAGGCCGGACCGATTTTTTCGAACATGGTCTTGATAGACGAGATAAACCGTGCGCCGGCAAAAACGCAAGCGGCACTATTTGAAGTTATGGAAGAAAAGCAAGTCACCATCGATGGGCATCAATACGACATGGACTTGCCATTTATGGTTTTGGCCACACAAAACCCTATCGAACAAGAAGGGACATACGCTTTGCCGGAAGCGCAGTTGGACAGGTTTATTTTTAAAATAAAATTATCTTATCCAAATGTGGAAGAGGAAATTAAAATTCTAGAGAAACACAATACTATTAAAGTTTCGGATTTTCAGAGTTATGTGAAAGCAATAATCAGTAAAGATCAAATTAAAGGCTTTAAGGATAAGATTTACACCATTACTATAGAGCCTAAAATACTTGCTTACATCGCAGAAATCATTCACCAAACCAGACTTCATCCACACTTGATTTTAGGGGCTTCGCCAAGGGCTTCAGTTGCTGTTTTACAGGCTTCTAAAGCATTTGCAATTTTAAACGGTCGCAATTTTGTCACGCCAGACGATGTGAAGCGTTGCCTAAATCCTGTGCTTAACCATAGGGTGGTCCTTTCTCCGGAGCGTGAGATGGAAGGGATGACACCGGAAGATGTCATAGATATGATAGTTAAATCGATAGAAATACCTCGATAGTGGTCAAACTGGTCAAATCGCTTTATTTTTCGAGAAGATTTTTTACAAGTCTTCTCAGTATTTCTACATTATTTTTTCTGTCGTATTGGTTTAATTGGCTCTTTGGAATTGTTGCTATCCTGTTTTACCTTTTAATGTTATTGGTTATCCTGGACATTGTTGTCCTTTTTACAGTACCGGGAATAACGGCTGATAGAAGCTTACCGGACAAGTTTTCAAACGGCGATGACAATGTGGTTAAACTTACATTAGACAATTTATACGCGTTTAAAGTTAAACTGCAACTTATAGATGAAATTCCTATTCAGTTTCAGAAAAGGGATTTTTTAGTTCAAGTAGACTTAAATTCTAAGCAGAGCAAGCTCTACGAGTATTTGTTGAAACCGGTAAAGCGTGGCGAATACTATTTTGGGGCATTAAATTGTTTTGCCATGTCGCCTTTAGGTTTGGCTAAACGAAGGTTTAAGTTTAAAGACCAGCAGCTGGTGAAGGTTTTTCCGTCCTTTATACAGATGAAAAAGTACGACTTTTTGGCCTTAGAAAGCAATTCGAGAGCTATTGGGTTTAAACGAACAAGAAGGCTAGGCCATAGCATGGAGTTTGAACAGATAAAGGAGTACGTAAAGGGTGATGATGTAAGGGACATCAACTGGAAATCTACAGCAAAACACAGCCGGTTGATGGTCAATCAGTTTCAGGATGAAACCTCTCAGCCCATATACAGTATAATAGACAAAGGTCGAGTGATGAAAATGCCTTTTGAAGGCTTGAGTTTGTTAGATTATGCCATCAATTCTGCTTTGGCATTCTCTAATATTGCTCTAAAGAAAAATGACAAAGTAGGAATGCTTACCTATTCTAATACAATAGATAATTTCAGAAAAGCCCAAGCCAGACGAGCACAAATCAATGTCATTTCAGAAGCGCTTTATAACGTAAAAACAGATTTTAAGGTAAGCGATTTTGGATTACTTTACGCACATACTAAGCGTAAGATAACTCAACGAAGTCTTTTGTTTTTGTTTACAAATTTCGAGCACATTACCAGCCTTAAACGACAGCTTCCCTACTTAAAATCTATAGCAAGACAGCATGTGCTTGTGGTTATCTTTTTTGAAAATACAGAGCTGGATCAATTAATCCACAGCCAATCCGAAGACCTGCAATCCATCTATCACAAAACGATAGCAACCGATTTTGCATACAACAAACGATTGATGGTCAAAGAATTGCAAAAAAATGGTATTCAGGCCATCTTGACTAAGCCCAAAGACCTCAGCATAAAAACGATAAATAAATACCTGGAGATTAAGGCCAGAGGTTTGATATAAGAGACCGTTAAACTAATCTACTTTTTTTAGGTCTATTTAAAAAAATCCTAAGCAATTCCTTAAAATGCCAAGCGATTATAATTGTAGATGATTATTTAAGTAGATTTGATTTTTTAATAAGGTAAATAACCATGTCCGACAAAAAAGAATACCAAGGCAACGAACTTTTAGACAGGCTTCCTAAACATCTTAAACAGTTTATCAAGCCACAGAATTACAATGATTATTCGCCTATCGATCAGGCGGTATGGCGTTATGTAATGAAGCGTTTGGTAAGTTATTTAAAAACTGTCGCACACGAATCTTATTTAGAAGGCTTAGAAAAAACGGGCATCAGCTTAGATGAAATCCCAAGCATGTACGGCATGAACCGCATATTGAAGGATATTGGTTGGGCCGCAGTAGCCGTTGATGGGTTTATCCCGCCAAATGCGTTTATGGAATTTCAAGCCTACAAAGTGCTGGTCATAGCATCAGATATCAGGCAATTAGAAAACATTGAATACACACCGGCACCCGATATTATCCACGAATCGGCCGGACATGCGCCCATTATTGCCAATCCCGATTATGCCGAATATTTAAGACGATTAGGCGATATAGGTTCTAAAGCGATATTATCGAAGCACGATATAGACATGTACGAAGCGATTCGAAAATTATCTATTCTTAAAGAAGCCAAAGGCACGCCCCAATCAGAAATAGACGATGCCGAAGAGCGTATTCTTGAGCTTCAAGACCAAAAAGTGGAATTGTCCGAAATGGCAAAAATCAAAAATTTGCAATGGTGGACAGTAGAGTATGGGCTTATTGGAGAGATGTCGCGTCCCAAAATTTACGGAGCCGGTCTTTTGTCGTCTATCGGCGAAAGTAAGTTATGTTTTGATGAAAATGTAAAAAAAATCCCCTTCTCGGTCGATGCCATTTATCAGGATTTTGATGTTACTCAGCCACAGCCCCAGCTGTATGTTACTCCGGATTTTTCTTACCTCATGCAAGTCCTGGAAGAATTTTCTAACACACTCAGTTTAAGAAAGGGTGGAAGCAGAGGCCTGCAAAAGTTGATTGATTCTCAAATGGTTGGCACAATAGAATTAAGTACAGGTTTACAAGTCTCCGGGAAATTTACAAGCACTATTCTTAATGAAGATAACCAAGTAGTGTTTTTTAAAACGGAAGGGCCAACAGCATTAGCGTTTAGAGACAAAGAGCTTATTGGGCACGGCATTAAATACCATCAAGACGGTTTTAGCTCGCCTTTAGGACAATTGAAAAACATCAACTTAGCTATAGAAGATATGGGACCTGTAGATCTTAAAGCCTATAATTTTTACGACGGTAAGTGGTTGTCTTTTGAGTTTGAAAGCGGGATTAAAGTAGAAGGCCTGAATATCACCGGAATTCGAAACATTAAAGGCAAACTGATGCTTATACAACTCGAAGAATGTACGGTAACCTATAAAGATGAAGTTTTGTTTTCACCGGAATTTGGCGTGTATGATATGGTTGTAGGCAAAGATATTATTTCTGCGTATGCTGGTCCTGCGGACAACAATTCGTTTCCTAACCTTTACCACGAATCCCGAACCAAAACCCTTAAAGTTGAAAAATCTAAGGCGACATTAGAATTGGAGCAGCTTTACCAAAAGCTAAGAGATTACAGGATACAACAACAGTCGGATGAAGTTGTTTTAGTTGAAATTTATACTAAGCTTACATCCGAATATCCCAACGAATGGCTGTTGTTTCTCGAACTTATCGAAGTGTCCACAACACCTGAGCTTAACGCAAAAATTTTAAAACAATTGGAAAGTATTAAAAACGAAAAACCACATTTATCGTCCTTGATTGATGATGGGTTGAAGTTGGTATAGATAAGTAAACAAAACCAGTTTGCAAAGCATCATTTTAAGATTAATACCTATCCAAATCAATACTCAGCCCAAAAAAACTGGCATTTGCTGCACGGTTAAACCTGGCGTAACTATAATTAAGTCGAATTTTATTCAATTTTAGGCTAAAACCTGCGCTGAGTCCGGAGAATGCACGTACTTCATCTATTCGTAATTCTTCACCACGTCTTAAATTATAGCCTAACTGAATATTAAAGCCGCTGTCTGGAAAAAATTCTAAACCAATTATCGTTCTTCTAAAGAGATTGGCGAAAAAGCCGGGGTCGTCTGCGGTTATATTTCCGTTTAAATCCACTTCATCTCGTGCGGTATTTCGGAAAGCAATATTCCATTCTTGAAGGTTTTCTAATGTGATGTGCCATCTAAAAGGCAGCTTACGGTATTTCTGGGAAATCCCAATAGCAATTTCCAGAGGCAAGTCTTCTCTTATTTCATTAAATGGTTTTATTTGATAGCCGAGATTTCTTATTACACCCGAAATGATAAGGTCTTGTCGTTCATTGATGTAAGAAATCCCAAGATCGGTGGCTACACCAAAGGAGGTGAAATTTTCTAAACTGGACGAAATTAATTTTGCATTTGCTCCAAAATGAAAATCACTGCGTCCAAGTTGTTGCTGGTAGCCGACTGATATGGCGGCTTCATTTCCTGTAAATGTTCCGGTGGCATTGGCATTTTCGTCAAAACCATCAAAACTGCCATAGTTGATAAAGGTAATTCCCATTTGTAGGACTCTGGTCCGCCTATCAAATAGATGAGCATAAGAGGCTGTCCCGTAGCTCACGTCACCTAGAAAATTCATATAGTTTACACTTAAATTTCTGTCCATCATATCGTTGATAAGCGCAGGATTGTTTAGTGCAGAGCTGGGGTCGTAGTTGTTTAGCGTAATGTTTTTGCCACCTAAAGCAGAATGTCTTGGCGAAACAGGTAAGTTAAGAAATTGGTAAGTGTTCTGGCCACCAATCTGAGCGCTGGCAGAAAAACCAAAGTAAGAAACAACAAAAAAGATGATTATATATCGTAATCTCATCTATTCTAAAAAATTGCAATGTACATATTACAAACGATACTTCTTCTTAATTATTTGAATTAAAAAAAGAGTTGAAACTAATCATAGAATAATCATCTTTATGAATAAAATTTCAACTCTTTCGATGTATAAAAAAACTAATAAACTGAACAATACATCTTATGTGATATTGTACCCAATATTTTTGGAAAGTTTGTAATCTCTTTTAAATAGGTTTTGTTCTTTAATCATTTCTACAGTTTGTGTTGGGAGTTTGTCTTCCCATCCCGGTTCGCCTTCAGCAATCATGCGAAGCACTTCTCTGGAGAATATACTCAGGTTATCTTCATTAAAGTTTTTAATATCTACAACACGTCCATTATTTTTAAAGAACTTGTACAGCTCTTTCATTCTTGGATGCACTTTTAGGTTCTCACTGTTAATGATTTCGCCCGTTTCTTGATTTTTATAAGGATACAAGTAGACTTTCAAATCTTTAAAGAATAACTTACCAAAAGCTTCTAAAATACCACCGCTTAAGTGTCTGTAATAGCGCTCGTCGAATACATCAACAAGGTTGTTTACACCCATGGCGATGCCCATTCTTTCTTTAGAATAACTGGATAAGTATTCAACTAATTTATAGTATTCCTGGAAGTTGGAAATCATAACCGTTTGCCCAAGATTACATAATAAATCGGCTCTGTCTAGGAAGTCTTCTTCGTCGATTTCGCCCTCAGATCTTAAGTTAGAGAGGGTAATTTCAAAAACAACCTGAGTCATTCGTTCATTTACTTTTCGTTCTTTTAAAAACAGTTCTAAAGAGCTTTTATAAATTTCAAGATTAACGTTGGTAACAGGTCTAAAGCTTCCTCTTAATGCTAAAATATTTTTTTTGTAAAGCACTGCAGCGGGCAAGACATTGTTGCCGCTAGGAGAGAACATGACAGCATCGGTCATGCCGTGTTTTACTAATTGAAGGCTCATTAATCGGTTATCTACATTTTTAAATCGCGGCCCGGAGAAATTGACGGTGTCTATCTCCAATTGGTCTTTATCTAAATGGTTGTAGAGGTTTATTAAAATTTGCTTGGCGCTGTCATGGTTGTAAAAGGCACCATAAATTAAATTTACACCCAAAACGCCTAAGGTAATTTGTTGATGTTTAGCGTCATTTTCCTTAAATCGGATATGAATCATGATTTTGTTGTAACCCTCATCCGGTTTAACCTGGTATTTGATTCCAACCCATCCATGGCCTTTGTATTTTTTAGCAAAATCTATCGTGGCGACGGTGTTGGCGTAGGTAAAGAATAACTTGTCAGGATGTTTTCTTCTTAAAATACGCTCTTCAATCAGGCGTGTTTCATGGTCCAGCATTTTATGCAGCCTGCTTTCCGTAACGTACCGGCGGTCTGCTTCTGTGCCGTAAACGGCATCACTAAAATCTTTGTCGTAGGCACTCATGGTTTTAGCAATGGTTCCGCTGGCGCCACCGGCTCTAAAAAAGTTTCGGACGGTTTCCTGACCGGCACCAATCTCGGCAAATGTGCCGTAAATGTTTTTATTTAGATTTATTCTAAGTGCTTTATTTTTAATGGAAAGAACTTTGTCAAATTCCTGATCACCGTCTATTGAAACAGCCATTTCTTGAGGTTTTAGTTATTAATAAAATTTACCTAACAAATATACTTATTTGCCAAAGGCTAAACAAAATATTACCTATTTTTGACTAAAATTTGATAGTTTGAAGGTTACTTTTTTAGGCACAGGGACATCTCAGGGTATACCGGTAATAGGAAGTACGCATCCGGTTTGTTTTAGTGAAAATCCTAAAGATAAGCGTCTAAGGGTTTCTGTTCTTGTACAATGGGACAATTATTCTTATGTTGTGGACTGTGGACCGGATTTTAGACAGCAAATGCTTAGCAATCCGGTTGAACGGCTCGATGGAATATTGTTTACGCACGAGCATAACGACCACACTGCAGGAGTAGACGATGTTCGACCGTTTTACTTTAGGCAAGGTGATATCTCCATTTATACACATCCCAGGGTTTTGGAAGCCTTGCAAAAACGTTTTGAATATGTGTTTCAAGTAGAAAATAAATACCCGGGTGCACCAACATTAGACATCAATATTATTGATGACACTCCTTTTAGTTTAGGAAATAAAACAGTAATTCCTATTAACGTCTATCACGGCGATCTTCAGGTTTATGGCTTTCGAATAGACAACTTTGCCTATGTGACTGATGCCAAAACTATTCCCGAAGCGTCTATGGAACGGTTAAAAGGTTTAGATGTTTTAGTTTTAAATGCTTTACGTTATGAGCCACACCATACACATTTAAATATAGAAGAAGCGCTGGAAGTTGTTGATATTTTAAAACCTAAACGTACCTATTTTACACACATCAGTCACCATCTCGGTTTTCACGACGAGGTAGAGCCTAAGCTTCCTGAAAATGTGTTTTTAGCTTATGATAACTTAAGCATCGACATGTAAAGGATTCGCTTAATCGCCTTCAATTTCCTGTAGTGCTCTTTCCAGAACGGTATCTTTTTCGTTTAAGAAATCTTCAAGTTTAGGTTTTACTTCGATATCCGGCTTTATGCCGTAACCGTGAGGTTCATCCTTATAAGGTGTTTCAATCTGCATCATCCAAACCGGCAAAAATAGTTCTGAATTTGGCAAAAAGGTAGATTTGTACAAACCGGCAACAGTACCATTATAAGCACCGCCTGTTTCTTCACCTATAAAAATGGCCCTTTTACTGCCATGCAAATTACTAGACAAAATGGAAGAAGCCGAGAAACTCACACCATTTATCAGCACATAAATATCACCGTCAAAAGCCAAAGGATGAGGCGGTTGTATTTTTGTGTTTTTGTTGTTGTAATATATTTTGCCGTTTGACTTTTTTGTTTTTAAAAGGTCTCCGGTTAGGGTAAAAGGTGTAAAGAGCATTTTAAAGAAGTTGCCTATTAGACTTGGCCTACCTGACCACATGCGGTTGGTAATTAATAGTTTGGTTTTAGTTTCAATAGGCTGAATAAATTGAAAATCTTCAGTTGCCATAAAACTGTAGAGGCGGCCAATTTCTTTTAAACTTCCGCCGGTGTTGTCTCTTAAATCGAGGATTAAATGTTCAATTTGTAAAGAGTCTATGGTTTTAAAAGTCTCTTCATAAAACTTTTTAGACCAGCGGTCTCCACCGGAAAACTTTTTAATACGTAAATACGCAATGTTAGAATCATTTCCAATTCTTTTAAATTCTCTACTGCCAAAGCCTTGCTTTCGTTTATTCCGATATTTTTCTCGTCTTTTTTTCTTTTTCAGCTTTTTTTCAGCTCTGGTCAATTTGGGTAATGTATCTTTTTTTTGCGCTAAGCTGTCTTTAGAAGTTTCTTTTTGTTCTGTCGTGTCTTTTTTGTTTTTTGAATCTTGAAAAATAATTTTCAGTTGCTTTTTAAAAACGGAATCTCCTTTTTGGAGGTGCAGCGTGACAGAATCTGTTCGCCCTACATCATAACGATAGTATGTAATTAGATTTCGTGCTACAATAGGGGATTGAAATGTCGTATTATAACCGTCGGACGCAAATTTATCAGCCCAACGTTTTACCAAGCGTTCAGTTGGGACACTGTCTATCGCTATAACTTTACTACCAACCAAAAGCGAGTCTAATTTCCCTTTTGTTTTTTTGATATATACCTGATCATCTATCCACGTAAAACTTAGATCGTCAAATTGCGAGTTGGCTCTTCTATACCTTTTTCGTTCCTTTCTTTCTCTAATGGGAAAAGCAGGGCTAATTCTTAAATGGCCTTGTCTGATTTCGGAAACTAAAGGGTACAATTTATGGTAAAACGCAATGGAGGTCATCGGTTTGAGACTGGATTTGAAATCCTTGACCTTCTGCTGAAGTTCCTCCTCTGAAATATATTCATACAAGCGTGGATGACGCTTTTCTAGTTTATTGAAAAGAAAATCTACATCTTCTGCCATTTCTTCAACACTAAGTGTGCGCGTTACATTATCATTATATTTTTTTGTGGACCGACAGGATATCAGCACAAATAAACTTGCTAAGAGCAGTATAAATTTATTTAGTCTGGGCAAAAGCATTTATTATGATTTAGATGGTCTAAAAATCGATATAATTCAATAATTTAAAAATATTATAGGGTGTTTTTTAAGAAAAATTGCCCAATTTTTACCTGAGTTATTCCATCATAAAACAACCCTTTTCATGCCATAAAATTTATATTTTTGTTGAAAATTAAAATTCAAATAGCGTAGAACTGCTTTTTAAGCGCTACAATAAAAAAGAACTGATGAAAAACCTTAAGCATACAGAGAGTAATAATTTTTTCCTTTTAGCCGGCCCATGCGCGATAGAAGGTGAAGATATGGCATTAAGAATAGCTGAAAAAGTTACAGAAATAACCGACAAACTAAAGATTCCTTATGTTTTTAAAGGCAGTTTTAAAAAAGCAAATCGCAGTAGGATAGACAGTTTTACAGGAATAGGGGACGAGAAGGCGCTTAAGATTTTAGAAAAAGTCTCCAAGACCTTTGATATCCCAACGGTAACAGACATCCATAAAGAAGAAGATGCTGAAATGGCTGCCGCTTATGTTGATGTATTGCAAATTCCTGCGTTTTTAGTAAGACAAACCGATTTGGTTGTAGCTGCAGCAAAAACCGGTAAGCACGTCAATTTAAAGAAAGGCCAATTTATGAGTCCGGAAAGTATGAAGCATGCCGTGCAAAAAGTATTAGATGCCGGTAATGAAAATGTGATGCTAACAGACCGAGGCACAATGTTTGGCTATCAGGATTTGATAGTAGATGTAAGAGGTATTCCCACCATGAGGCAATTTGCACCCACAGTACTTGATGTTACGCATTCCCTTCAGCAACCTAACCAAACGAGCGGTGTAACCGGTGGTCGACCGGACATGATTGAAACCGTAGCTAGAGCAGGCGTGGTAAACGAAGTGGATGGTTTATTTATAGAAACACACTTCAATCCGTCCGAAGCTAAAAGCGACGGAGCTAATATGCTAGATTTAAAATACTTAGAAGGGCTTTTAACCCGCTTGGTTGGCATTAGACAATGTGTGATGGCTTTTAAATCCTAAGCATAATCATAATAATAGAAAAGGATATTAAGTTTTGATCTTGATTGAAAACTAATCAAATTTTAGGACTTTGTATGTTGCTCAATAAATCTTTTTAAAATGAGATTTACTTGTTTTGGTTTTTCCATCATAAGAAAATGATTTACGCTATCCATTTCTATGTATGACAAATTTGGGAATTGTGTTTTAAGCATATCTTCATTGTCAGGATGTAAATTTTCAGTTTTTGCATAAATAGACAGTGATTGATTTTTTATCAACGTTTTATCCCAATACTTTTCGTTTATAAGACTTTTCATAGATTGATAACCAATATCTTGAGGTGTTTTAAGCATTGTTGACAGAATGTATTCTTTTACATCTGTTGGTGTAGATTCTGAGATAAAATCATTACAAAATTGATTAATATTTTGCTCGTAATTATTTTTATTAAACATATCTGCAAAGCCCTCTAAACCTTTTTTGTATTGAACATTTTCAGTGCTATCCTTTGGAAAGTTAAAATAAACACCATCTATATTACATAATATCGCATCTTCAGATTTCAATTGTTTTAAAACTTCTACAGCAACGGGAAATCCCATACTATGTGCAATTAATACGGGGTTCTTTATATCTAGTTGGTTTATTAGGCTCAAAACCGCTTCGGCAAAGATATCTATGCCATAGTCTTTTTCTTTATTTTCACTAAGTCCAAACCCCGGTAAATCTATAAGTACCAAGTGATAGTCTTCTTTAAAATCGTTAAACTGGTATTTCCAAGTATTCATATCGCAACCCCAGCCATGTATAAAGATTAATGTATTATCGCCCTCGCCATAGGTTTTATAATGAATTTTGGACGTTTCGTTTTCAAAATAGCCTGAAGGAATAGTATTGAGTGTGTTCTTACTATAATCGCACGAAGAGGCTAGAAGCAGGAAGAGTAAAGCTGAAATTTTGATAATCGTGTGTTTCATGGTTTTATTTTTTTGGACAGAAAATTATATTTTGAATACTACAAATATCAACATAGTCTGTTTTGACTATTGCCGAAATCCTTGAGTTGACAAGAATAAAGTATATATATTCAGTTTTTAGTATTTAAAATGTAAAAAGAACTCAGTTGATTAGTTGTTTTGTATAAGTATGTTTAGATGTAGCTATTTCAATATGACGTCTTCGCAATAATTATCTTATACCTTCAATCTTTTTTAGGGCATCTTTTACAGATCGAATTTTACCAAAATTCAACAGTAGTCTAAGGCCATTTCTGGTTTTCTTCTCTTTCATCACAATATTATCTTTACTGCTGTGAATACGTTGAAGAAGATTCTGAAATACTTTACTCTGGTAAAAACTGGAGTTTTGATCTGATATAAAATAGCCTATCATGGTATGCTTTTTAATCACAATTTTTTCAATACCAATATGAGCAGCAATCCACTTCATTTTAACGGAATCCAACAAGTCAATCACTTGTACCGGTAGATTTCCAAAGCGGTCTTTGAGTTCGTTTGCAAAGGCATGAAGCTCCTGTTCGCTTTCTATATCGTTGAGTTTTGTATAGAGGTTTAGCCGTTCTGTAATGCTATTCACGTAATCGTCCGGGATGAGGATTTCAAAATCTGTATCAATTTGCACATCTTTGACGTATACTTTGTTTTCATCGGTACCTTCGTCCGTGTTGTAAAGGTCTTTAAACTCTTTTTCTTTCAGTTCTTCGATGGCTTCGTTTAGTATTTTTTGATACGTATCAAAACCAATTTCATTGATAAAGCCACTTTGTTCACCACCTAATAAATCACCGGCGCCACGTATTTCCAAGTCTTTCATAGCGATTTTTATACCACTACCTAAATCTGAAAACTGCTCTAGCGCCGTAATTCGTTTTCTGGCATCGGGCGTCATATTATTTAAGCTAGGTGTAATTAGATAACAAAATGCTTTTTTATTACTTCGTCCCACACGGCCACGCATCTGGTGCAAGTCGGATACCCCAAAGCGGTTTGCATCGTTTATGATGATGGTGTTTGCATTGGTAATGTCTAAACCACTTTCGATAATGGTTGTAGACACCAATACATCAAAGGCTCCATTCATAAAGCTTAGCATCAGTTTCTCCAGGTCTTTACCTTCCATACGCCCATGACCAATGCCAATGCGCGCATCAGGGACCAGTCTTTGGATAAGCCCTGCCACCTCCTTTATGTTTTCTATGCGGTTGTGGATAAAAAAGACTTGTCCACCACGTTGAATCTCGTAGCTGATGGCATCTCGAATGGTTTCTTCTACAAAACGAACCACATGCGTTTCGATAGGGTAGCGGTTAGGTGGTGGCGTGGTGATGGTTGATAAGTCTCTGGCCGCCATCAAACTGAATTGTAAGGTCCTTGGGATAGGTGTTGCCGTAAGTGTGAGCGTATCCACATTGGTTTTTATGGTTTTTAGCTTGTCTTTTACTGCTACGCCAAACTTTTGCTCTTCATCTATAATAAGTAAACCTAAGTCTTTAAAATATTCAGCTTTATTGACCAGCTGATGTGTGCCTATGATAATGTCTAATTTACCGGACTTTAAATTTTCTAAGGTCTCTCGTTTTTCCTTAGCTGTTTTAAACCTGTTGATGTAGTCTATACTCACCGGAAATTCTTTTAGACGTTCCGTAAACGTTTTATGGTGCTGAAAGGCTAAGATTGTTGTTGGCACTAATACAGCCACTTGCTTGCCATTATCTACTGCTTTAAAGGCAGCTCTTATGGCAATTTCGGTTTTGCCAAAGCCTACATCGCCACAAACCAGTCTATCCATAGGCTGCTCGCTTTCCATGTCCTTTTTCACATCTTGTGTAGCTGTACTTTGGTCCGGTGTGTCTTCGAACATAAACGAGGCTTCCAGTTCGTGCTGTAAATAGGAATCCGGACTGAACTGAAAACCTTTTTTAAGTTTACGTTTGGCGTAAAGTTTTATTAAATCGAACGCAATTTTCTTGACGCGCGATTTGGTTTTTTGCTTAAGATTCTTCCAGGCTTTACTGCCTAATTTATAAATTTTTGGTGGCTGACCATCTTTGCCATTAAACTTGGAAATTTTATGCAATGCATGAATGCTCAAGTACAAAATATCGCCGTCACCATACACTAACTTGATGGCTTCCTGGGTGTTCCCATCGACATCAATTTTTTGTAAACCCCCAAATCTTCCAATCCCATGGTCGATATGCGTGACATAATCGCCTTTTTCGAGTTGGGTTAACTCCTTCAAGGTTATGGCTTGCTTTTTATCAAACTTATTACTGATTTTAAACTTGTGGTAACGCTCAAAGATTTGATGGTCCGTATAGCAAACCAATTTATTATCATGGTCTATAAAGCCTTCATGAAGCCCAAGTACCATGGTTTTGTATTGGCTAAAGGCCATGTCTTCAAAAATGTCGTGAAAACGTTGGGCCTGTTGTTGGTTTATGCAACATATCAGTACCTCATAGCTTTTTTCTGTAAATCCCTTTAAATTGTCTATGAGGAGTTCAAACTTTTTGTTGAAGGCCGGTTGAGGTTCGGTGTTAAATGTGTAACAAAACTCATCGTCTGCCTGGAGATGATTGGCATTGCTGAATTCCACTTGTGTAAATGCTGCAGACTGCTCTAAAATAGCTTCGCCGGTATTGAATAGTTCCTCTGGTTTTGAATATTTGATGTCTTTATTTAATCCGGCATAAATCTTTTCTGATTTTTTGAATAAAATATCGACCTCTGTAGAAAGGTATTGGGCGTTTTCAATGAAAATTCGACTATTATTGGGGATAAATTCTAAAAAGCCCTGTCGTTTTTCTTGAATAAGATTGCCTCCAACATTGGGCATAATGTTGGCAGCAGTTTTAGCCTCGATTGAGAGTTGAGATTCGATATCAAAGGTTCGGATGCTTTCTATTTCGTTATCAAAAAATTCTATTCGATACGGCTCATCATGGCTGAAAGAAAAAATATCTATGATACCTCCACGAACAGAAAATTCACCGGGCTCCGTGACAAAGTCCACGCGTTTAAATTGGTATTCGAATAAGACTTCGTTTACAAATTCCAGGTCCAATTGATCCCCTTTGGTAATTAAAAGCGTGTTTTTTTGAATCTCTTTTTTGGACACTACTTTTTCATATAGTGCCTGTGGGTAAGTTACAATAATGGAGGCATCGTTGGAAGAAACCGAATTTAAGACCTCAGAGCGAAGTAAGATATTGTTGTTATCTGTTTTCTCTATATCATAAGGTCTGCGGTAACTTTCTGGATAAAAAAGAACTTGATGTGTTCCTAAAAACTCTTGCAGTTCATTAAAATGGTAAGCGGCTGTTTCCTTATCATTTAAAATAAAGATGATGTTTTTTTGGTCTTCTTTAAAAATATTAGCTACTATAAACGACTTCGAAGAACCTGATAAACCTTTAAAATTAAATGTTTTAACAGGTTTCTTTTCAAGTAAAGCTATAATACTTTTAAAATGCTTGTGATTTGAAAAAAATGAAATTAGTTCTGCTTTATCCATCTCAAAATTTGACTGCCGCAATTTAGGATATTCATTTTAATCTATTAGAAATTTTAGATTTGAATTTATGGCCTAATTGAATGAATAAACTGTTATCACCTCTATAAGAGATACCAATTATGACAAGTAAATCTTATCAAAACAGCTATAACTCTCAATCCTTTTAATTTTGTAATAATATTTTAGCCTGGGTAAATTTGCTTGCGGCATCCAGCCATTCTAACATTAAGTCCCAATCTGCTTTATCGATATAATTTGATTTGTACACCTTTTCGGTTTTTAATACGAGGGTGTTGTTTTCAACAACAGCTTCAGACTTAAAACCTCCTGTTTTATTATCCACATTAGTATTAAGTTGTTCTAATCCTTTTACGGTATAACCTTCCGGGATTTTTAGTCTAATTTCAAATGCTGTGGTGTTTGCAAAATCCAGGTTAATGTGAGACGTTCGTTTACGTTCTTTATCTTCAATTTCAATTTGACTACCGATAAATTTTCCAATTTCGACAATTAGATTTTTTCCAGCCCTTTTGATGTAGCCATCATTTAGCTGAAATGTTTCTTTGATATGTAATGCTTCGTCGATACCATATCTGCCGGATTGCAGAACAGTCGAAGAGAAATTTGTAACTTCAGCTTCAGTCCATTCCTGGTTAACTGCTTCTTTACGGTTTTCCTGATATTCTTCAAGTTTTTTGTCTTCAAAAGCCTTATATTGTTCTGTGTAAGCGTTTATTTGTTTCTTGGTCCCGCATTGGTAAAAATGCTCTGCTTCGGGAAATTTTTTATAATCTTCTTCCAAAAAATCTTTAAAATGAATCCAATTGTAAATGAGAAAATCTTCAAAATGGCCTAGCGCAATGCGTTCTCTTTCAACACTAAAGCCTTTGTTATCTTCATTAAGACTTAAGCTTAATAGTTCTTCAAGCCTATTGTCTTCTGCAGAAGAAGAGGTTAAAAATTCTCGCCTTAAGTCTAATACGCGTTTTCCGCCAACGACAGCTCCTATATAAGCTTCAGTCCCTTCTAAAATGGCAGGAAAGCGCTCGAGTGTCATATTTTCATTAAAATCAAAAAAGTAAAGATTAGGCTGTGTGTTGAATTTTAAACCAATTCGCGCATTATCTTTAATCAATAAATCGTCTAATTTGCCATCGTATCGAGGTTTTGCCAGTACTACGTCGTAGTCGATTTTAAACATATCGCAAAACACCTGTAAGTCGGCAACAACCTGATCGGTATATTCGTACATCCCATAATAGTATTCCTCGCATCTTGGCAAAGGGAAGCCTGTAACGATACCGGCATTGTAGGCGAACATGGTTTCAAAATATTTAGTGTATTTGTGAAACCTGATGTAATGGATTGCCGCTCTAAGTCGTTCTTCATTAGATTGATAATCGCCTTCCTTAATATATTTTACTAATTCTCTAACCGAGCTTTTGTAGTTTTTTCTAAATTTTCGTTTGTAGTATTCTAAAATATCTTCTTCGGTAACTTTTGTTTTTCTTTCGCCGTCTTCTCCTGTAAAAATATCAGCAAAATATTCGTTAGATATATTTCTTGCAAAAGCCACCTGGTATTTTATTGCAGGCTCTTCAACAAGTGGGTAATACCATCTGGATGCTTCAATTTTATCAAGGTTTTGTGCTTCGACCGTGTATTTTTTTGTGGCATTTCGTTCAGTAGGCTCTTCCTTGACTTCCGGCGCTCCATTAAAGGTGTTCATATTCAAGAAAAAATCATTTTCCACTTCGATAGCCAATTTGTAGTCAAGAATTGGGTAAACATCATTTAAAGTCGACTCAAAGGCAGGGTAAACTGCCAGACCGCTTATTTCCTTTTCTTTTTTATTCAATTGAATAATAATGTCTATAACATCGCCAATTTCTAAGTTTGGGATGGCGATTTTTGTTGTCCCATCTTCAACAACTTCTTCTTTTTCAATATTTACAACAAATACGCTTGCGTCAGGTTTTAAAACTCTTATGGCAATGGTGGTTTCTTCCTTTAACAGTGTTGTCCACATGAACGAAATTTTAGAATCTTCGTTAAGTTGAATTTCAGACAACTCCTCTAAAGAGGATTGGTCCTGAACTTTGATGAGCTGGTGCTTTCTGTAAATTGAAAATACATTTTTGCCCCTGTTGATGTATTGAATATAGCGATGGTCTTTCAAGATAATAGCACTTTCGTCCTGCCATTTTTCCGGAATACCAATTTGGGTAATCTCTGATGCATTGTCCTTCCAATACAGGTCTCTAAGTTCTAATTCTTCTTTGGATTGAGCCATGCTAATGGTCACTACGAAAAGTGTAATAATTGCAAATACTTTATTCATTACGCTATTGTTTTTTTACGAGTACAAGTTGTTCGTCATAAAAGGTTTTGAGTTGTTGGATGGCCTTATTCCAGCTTTCAAACTCGGTTTTGTTTATGGTCTTTTTCTTAAAGGTGATGTTGCTTTTATATATCACCTGCTCTTCTGTTGAAGAGAAAGAGGCTTCAGCTAAAAAAACGGCATTGTCTATAATGATATCCTCCGCAAACGAACTTACCTCATAGCCTTCCGGGATATCCAAAGTGATTATTTTCTCGTCCACATTGGTGAAGTAAAATTCAATAGGATTTACCCTGTCTTCCAAGATTTCATTGTTGTAGAGGTATTTCACAGGATCGAGCTCTAGATAGATATCGTCACCAAAATAACTTACATTTCCATCGATTTTTACGTTGTAATTTAAGTTAATCACCTCGTCTCTGTTAGAGTCATCAAATCCTTTGATGTCGGATACCTTTGTGTTGGGATTATTATCCTTAAGGATGTAGTTTATCGCGTCGTTTCTAACGTCTTTAGGCGTGTTGTGGTAACCGTACAAAAACTGACTGACTTGCTCACCGGATAAGGTTTTTTGGATGTTCCCAACTAAAGCGTCGTCTTCAATTTTAAAATTGGCGACATACAATTCTTTGTTATCCGATGGTTTGGATACGGGAACTGTTTTTAGTATAAAGTTATCTCCATTTTCGATAAGCGCTTGTTTGCCTTGTATTCTCGATGCAAAACTGCCGTATGCATTGTACTTTTCTGTCCCATCCAGAAAAAGGATGTCGTTATCCTTTACCACAGCCGTAATCATATGATTGTCCACTGCAAGCGATGGGGTAGAGTAGTCGTAAGCTAAAGCATTGGTCCCTATCCAGACTAATCGGGCATCGAATCCAGCTTGGACCAGCATAGACTTCAGCAAGATAGACATGCCCTTGCAGTCTCCATACCGCTTCGAAAATACATTTTGGGGCGCATCCGGCTTAAAACCCGCTAAGCCATCAACAAAGGCGATGTATTTGATGTTGTCTTGTACCCAATAGTAAATGGCTTTGATTTTTTCTTCATCAGTGGTTTTGTCATCAACTAATTCTTCAACTTTTGCCCTGTAAGCGTCGTTTTGAATATCTACCTCACTTACCAAAGACATGTACCAATCGTACAAATCTTTGGTGTCTGTAAACAGCTTAATATTTCCTGAATTATCGTTTTTAAAAGACTTAGGCAGAAACAAAATGTGAGGATAAATGAATGAACTCCCAGGGGTTTTAGGCTCTTCCATGACAGGTCTAATATCTCTGAAGGTGTAGGTAATCATGTCCTGACCATCATCTGTACTAGAGTTTGTTGTCTTAATGTTATAGCCCTCTAAATTAAAGGCTTTGATATCCAACTCCAGCCAGTCCGGTATATGTAGAATCAGCTCTCCGTAAATGGTCCTGTAATTTTCAATAAAATATGCTGTGGTAAAGTATTTGATGTCCTTGTAGTATTTTTCTTCTTTAACCGTTCTGGTGTAGCCTTGCGTTGGAAGCGAAAAACTCCCGTATTTTACACGGTAATCGTTGTGAAAAATCGATTCATCGCTGTAGGCTTCGTCATGCACAAACCAGTCGACTTCTTTGTTTCTGTTGTCTAAGAGTTTTAAGGAATTTATAGAGGATTGATTGTCGTATCCGGAACTGTAGCCTAATTCAGCTCTTTGTGCAATGGCAATAAATTCGATTTTCTTGGTTTGTTTAACTTCAACTTTGTTGGTTTTTGTATTTCTGTAGAAGAAAATTTCAACAATATTGTTTTTAATCACCACATCTTCATCTTCATATTTTTCTTTTAAAGCTTTTGCGTAAGAAATATCTACAGGCTGTGGTTTGTCTTTTTGTGAAAATCCTATAAATGTAATAAGGAATGAAATGATCAGAAATTTGATTTTCATAAAGCTTTTTGTTGAAAAAATCTACGGAAGATTTACGATAATTAAGTATTTAAGTTGAAGCCTACTTTAATCCTGTAGACTTTGTTTGTTTTGCAAAGTAAACTAAAAACTAAAACTGGAATATTAAATTTTGTTATTGTTTTTGATTGGGATTAAAAGTTGAGCTCTAATTAAAACTTAACCAAATGCTTATGAATTATTTCTGTATTTTTGAAAATAAATTTTTTGAATGTCTGATATATCCACAGTAACTATTGTTATCATCCTTGCCAACGTGCTTTTATCCTATAAAGGCTTTAGGGATTACTCCTTTTTTCATCAATATGCTTTTAAAATTGGCGAAATAAAACGAGGCGAAAAGATCAGGTTATTTAGTTCGGCGTTTTTACATGTCGATCCCACACACTTGTTTGTTAACATGTTGACGCTTTATTTTTTTGCGGAACCCATCATTTATTTATTAGGTGTTCCAGAGCTTTTGATGATTTATTTCGGGAGTCTGATTTTAGGTAACATCTTATCATTTTACTTTCATAAGGACGACAATTATTATACAGCAGTAGGTGCCAGTGGCGCAGTGGTAGGCGTGTTGTATTCCACGATTTTGTTGATACCGGACAATATGTTGTACTTTTTCGGTATACTGCCTATTCCTGCCTATATTTTCGGTATCGGCTATCTGTTGTATTCCATTTGGAGCATGAAAAATAAAACAGACAATATCGGTCACGATGCGCATTTTGGAGGCGCCATGGGTGGTTTTTTTATCACCTTATTTTTAGCCCCATGGGTGCTTCGCGAGCATTTGCTTATGGTCATTTTGCTTACTATACCTATCATTTTACTTTTTGTGTTAAAAAAGCAAGGCAAAATCTAAAAGATTGCTAAACAGACCAAGCTAAAAGTTTAGAACAGTAGCAAGATTTTTGGTACAAAAATAATAGCTCCTACGATTACAGCCACCAGAGCAGATATTAAAACCGCTCCTGCACAATAGTCTTTTATCAAACCAATATTATCATTCCATTGCGGTTCAACAAAGTCGGCTAGCCTTTCTACGGCAGTATTCAATAATTCGGTAAGAATCACTAATCCTGCCACAATTGTAATAGCAACCCATTCCAAAGGCTGGATGTTGAAAAATACGCCAAAGGCAATAACAAAAATTAAGGCAACAACATGAACTCGAGCGTTGTGTTCGTTTTTTACCACTTGTACAATCCCATTGATCGCAAAACGGAAACTCTTTGCTCTTTGTTTGAGTGAAAAAGGCTCTGATTTAGTAGAATTCTTCATGACAATAGGATTGAAGGCTTTGCAAACTTGACGATAAAGCTCATTTTTTTATTCATTAAATGGCATTCCATAGGATATACCTTCTTATTTAGTATTACGAATTTAATTGAAAAAAGGGAAATGAAATTATACATTCTGCATTTAAACCTATAACAGCTGTTTTTCAGAATTGAGTTTCTTACAAAATTTCTTTTTCAACTAAAAAAAGTGAAATCGATATCGTTAACAACTATTTTGTTCTACTGAACAATATATTAATATAATTGATAATAATCATTATAATAGACTATGTATACCCATACCTTTGATGCTTTAAATTTAGATTATGAAAACGTTTCAATCGATTGGCTTAGTAGTATTACTCAGTTTAGCTCCTTTTTTCAAGTCATTTGGCCAGGAACTTCCTGATAAAGTCATTAACGACAATGCTCAATTTTGGATTTCTACCAACAACGTGTTTAGAATTTCTGAACGTTGGGCTATACTAAATGACATTCACATTAGGCGAACAGATTTTGTTGCCGATCCTAATTTTTACTTTTTAAGAGCAGGTGCTCAATATTATATTAAACCTAACTTGAGGGTTGCCGGTGGATATGCACACTTGTGGCTGACGACCCAAGGCAATTGGGATAGATTCCAAAACGAAAACAGGATTTACCAGCAGTTTAGTATTTCTCAGCGGTTTGAAAAGCTTAGTGCCTTATTCAGATTAAGAACGGAGCAGCGTTTTTTTAACAATATCGTTGATGGAACTTCTTTAAATGATGATTTTACTGTGCATAGAGTCAGATTTTTGGTGAGTGTTGGTATTCCTTTTAGAGAAGGCAGTGATACTCAATTTATGTTGGCAGACGAGATTCATTTAAATTTTGGAAAAAATGTAGTCTATAATACATTTAATCAAAATCGATTAACTGTTGGGATAAAACACAAGATTAATAAACATTGGTCTTTCGATTGTGGATATATGATGGTCTATCAACAATTAGCTGCGGGTAATGTTTACAATCTTAACCATACCTTTAGGTTGTTCTTTTACGGTAGTTTTGACTTTAGAAAGAACAAAAAAGAACCTTTCAACCCTGTAAGACACGGTGAAGAGTAGGGATTTACTATGTCTTCCTGTAAGTTTTGAAAACAAACTTATAGTTGAAGACATTGATTAAGAAAAATCGAGCATCAAAGCAGTAAGGGAGTAAGCCTGAAAGCGTATAGAAGAAGGCTTGAATCTAAAAAGACTTATGTTTTATATTCGAATATGACCCCACTAAAAGTATTCAGTCGTATGAATTACAAATCCGATGATCATGTATTAGACCTACGTGCAGCTGGTTTACGTTTATTAAACTTATTTCTCGCCTGACGCTGCTTTTGTGGATTAAAGGGTTCTGTGGAAGCATTGGGATCGGGTTCGAAGCCTTCAAGAATATCTTTTTTGATTTTAAATCCAATAAGTTTTTCAATATCGCTAAGAAACTTGGTCTCATCTGCACTTACTAAAGACACTGCCAGTCCTTTAGCGCCGGCCCTGCCTGTTCGCCCAATACGATGCACGTAATCTTCGGAGACATTGGGAAGTTCAAAATTAACAACATATGGAAGTAAGGATATGTCTAAACCTCTGGATGCGATATCCGTGGCAACAAGCACCTTAATGTCTCCGCTTTTAAATCCTTTTAAGGCTTTAGTCCGCGCTGTTTGACTCTTATTGCCATGTATAGGCGCAGCTTCAATTTTAGCAGCCACCAGCTTTTTAACCAGTTTATTCGCCCCATGTTTGGTTCGTGTAAAGACTAAAACCTGTTTCCAGTCACCATCCGTAATCAGTTTGATGAGTAGTGCTGTTTTTTTCTCTTTAGCCACGCGATAGACTTGCTGTTGTATGGCATCTATGGTTGTGTTTTCCGGTGTAGCTTCTACCGAAACGGGATGATGCATAAATTCCTTAGCCAGCTTTCTAATGTCTTTAGAAAACGTCGCAGAGAATAAGAGCGTTTGTCGTTTTACGGGAATCAGTGCCATTACTTTTTTAATATCCCTTAGAAAGCCCATATCCAGCATACGGTCTGCTTCGTCCAGCACTAAAATCTCTACTTGTTTAAGCGATAACAAGCCTTGATTGCTCAGGTCCAGTAGTCGACCCGGAGTGGCTATAAGGATGTCTACACCTTGTCGTAAGCTCGACACTTGTGGGTTTTGACTTACTCCGCCAAAAATTACCGCAGACCTAAGGTCTAGAAATTTACTGTAATCCAATACATTTTGATGTACCTGCGCGGCCAGCTCTCGTGTGGGCGTTAACACCAAAGCCCTTACAGGGCGTTTTCGTTTTAGGTTTTGCTGAGCTAAGCGTTGCAGCATAGGCAGCGTAAACCCGGCCGTTTTACCGGTTCCGGTCTGCGCAGAGGCTAATACATCTTTAGCTTCTAATATAAGTGGAATGGCTTTTTGCTGTATTGGGGTAGGCGAATCATAGCCCTGAAGGCGTACTGCTTTTAATAGGGAATCCTGTAGTCCTAATGACTTAAATGACATAAACTGTGTTTGTGAAACAGCTCAACTATTTATTTATGCCATTTCTGATGAATCGGCAAAGGTACGGTTTATATGTTGATATGGCCATAGTGCATTATCTAAACTAGATTAACCTCAAGTTTTGATGCTTCCGTTGAATTTTTTTCATTAAAATATTATTCGGTATTCACGGCTGTTATTTCATATAAAGCGACGTGAATTCGACCTCATATTTTTCATATACAGATTAGCAATCAATGATGACTAATTTTATTTAAAACCTTTCTGTTACAACCAAGACAGGCTAAGTTGAAAACATTGTACTTAGTGGTTTTGAAAGACCTTTTGACCATACTATAAGTGAGACTGAAGCTTTACTTGTTTTAAGCTACAGGAAATGCATTATTTAAAACTGCTATACCATAAGAATTATTAATAGCTTATGACCAAAATCATAATTCTTAAAATTTCTCTGCCACATAGAGTCAACCGTTTTTTTATGTGATTTTTTATCGCCAACTTTGTGGAAATCCCTACCCATTGGCTAACCAAACGACACTATTACGCTTACTTAAGCTCATTGCTTTACTCAAACAAAAGCCACCAAAATCGGTGAAGTTTATTGCTGAATTTATTCAAGCTTCAGAGCGAAGTGCGTATCGCTATATTGAACTGTTGAAGGAAGTTGGTTTTAATCTTATTGTCAACAAACGAAACCAATACAGCATAGAAGATAACCAATGGTTGTCGCCTTCACACTTTAATCAGGAGGAATTATCGTATTTGAAATCAATTTTAACAACAGTTGGTCGGGAACATCTGCTGTCTCAATCGTTATTAGATAAACTAAGCTTAGTAACTGATTTGGATTTTAGTACACAAACATTGTATCGTGCCAAATTGGCCAAGTTTGTAGAACTCATAAACCAAGCCATTGCCGACAATAAACAAATCATGCTAAAAGCTTACCAATCTATAAACACACAACACATTTCTGATCGATTGGTGGAGCCTATTAAGTTTACAGAACACTATAGAACCATTTGCGCCTTTGAGGTAGATAGCGAAACCAACAAATATTTTAATCTGGAACGTATTGGCGAAGTGCAACTGCTCGATCATGATCAGGAATATGAAGACCAGCATGAATATACAAAGCCTGATGTGTTTGGATTTTCTAAAGGCGAACAAACTTACACCGTTCATCTGAAACTCAACCTGAAAGCCAAACTACTGCTGACAGAAGAATATCCGCTTAGTCGAGCCTACATCACCCCTTTAAAGCAATACCAATTTGAATTTAAAGCGGAAGTGAACAGTGTAAAGCCTGTAAAACGTTTTTATCAAGGCTTGAAAGAAGATATTGAGGTGTTGGAAGAGAACAATTTTATTTTAGAATGAGAACTTTATCCATAAGAAAATTGAAAGTGATTATAAAAATATATTTTTTGATCAAAAGTTAATGAACAGAATAATACTTATAGGCAACGGCTTCGATTTAGCACACGGCTTGAAAACAAGTTATAAAGATTTTATAGCCGATTTTTTAAGTTCTAAAGGTGAAGAAATAAAGAAAAACAAAAAAGGGCACGATTGTGAGTTTTTTAAAATTGATTGTTCTTTATATTCTACCTATTCAGATTTAAGGAGCTACGAAGATTTTGCTCAAATTTTTAAATATGATAGTAATAAATGGGAAATTAAAAACAATTTTTTTTGGAATATCATTAAAAAAGATAGTTTAGAAAACTGGGTTGATATTGAAAATGAATATTACCATAGCTTAAAAAAAATCACAAAAAAAAAGAAAGATGATTCTAAAGATGATTCTAAATCAGAATTAAATTCACTTCATAATGAATTCAAGCAGATAAAAGAATTACTTAAAGAATATCTATTAAAAATAGAAAAGTCATTTAATGAAACTACAGATTCTAAAATAATTGCACGATTTAAAAATAACGTAAAGCAACTAATAGAAAGACCATTTGTTTTGAGGGATTTAGACAATAACTCATTGATGACACTTGCCAGGCATATTGATGATATGCTAAAAAATCAAAAAACTTATATTGTTAACCTTAGAATTGATCAAAAATATATTATTAATGAAATTGAAGGTGATTCATCACCTGACAAGATATTTAATATATTTAATGATGAATTTATAGAAACTATTATAAAGCTCAAACCTGAAAACATTTTATTGCTGAATTTTAATTATACTGATACTCATTTACTCTATACCAGTAAATCTGAGTATGGTGCAAATAGTTTTCAAAATATGCAATCAATAAAAATTCATGGCTGCTTATACGAATCAAATAAGAATCCCATAATCTTCGGTTTTGGTGACGAACTAGACAAAGACTACCAAACCATAGAAGATTTAGATGAAAACGATTATCTTGAAAATATAAAATCTATCAAATATCTGGAAACCGATAATTATCGTAAGTTGTTAGAATTTGCAGAAAGTGACCAATATCAAATCTACATTTTTGGCCATTCTTGCGGTAACTCAGATAGAACTTTACTCAATACTTTATTTGAACACGAAAACTGTGTGTCTATAAAGCCGTTCTATCACAAAAAAGAAGATGGAACAGATAATTATAGCGAGATCGTTAGAAATATATCCCGTAACTTTAAAAGCAAAGCTAAAATGAGAGAACGAGTAGTTAATAAAACTTATTCAAGTCCAATCCCAAAACGAGTAAATTGAAAATCCAAGTAAAATCTAAAAAAAGAGTAACCGATCACGGAGAGGTGTTTACTTCTGAAAGAGAAGTGAATGCGATGCTAGACTTGGTGAAGCAGGAAACAGAACGTATTGATTCTCGCTTTTTGGAACCCGCCTGTGGAAATGGAAACTTCTTAGCAGAAGTTTTACGTAGAAAGTTAACCGTAGTTGAAACTAAATACAAAAAGAGCCAACTCGACTATGAGCGATATGCCATTATTGCCATATCAAGCATTTATGGCGTTGATATTTTGGAAGACAATGCCGAAGAATGTCGAGATCGGCTTTTCAAAATATTTGATGAGCAATACACCAAACTATATAAAAACGAGTGCAAAGAAGAATGCCGTGCCTCAGTAAAGTTTCTATTGAAAAGAAATATCCTCTGGGGAGATGCCTTAGACTTTACCAATCCTATTACTAAAAAGCCAATTATCTTTTCTGAATGGTCTGTGGTGAATGGAAGCCTGATAAAACGAAGAGATTATATGTTTAAATTTTTGGTAGAACAATCCCATCAAATGACTTTATTTAGTGACGAAGGCAATCCTGCGGCAATTGATGAACCTATAAAAGATTATCCAGTGAAACATTTTTTAAAATTGGCGGAATATGCTGCAGATTAACTACAACCCAGACGTGTTGTCCTGCCTTGCTAATTTGAGCAATGATGAGGTATTTACGCCACCAAAATTGGTGAACCAAATTTTAGATATGCTGCCGCAGAAGTTGTTCAAATGTAAAGAAACGACCTTTCTAGACCCTGTGACTAAAAGTGGTGTGTTTTTGCGGGAAATTGCCAAACGGTTGAATAACGGACTCAAAGACCAAATCCCTGACCAGCAGGAGCGCATTAACCACATTTTTACTAAACAACTCTTTGGCATTGCCATCACAGAACTGACTTCTCTATTGGCAAGACGTAGCACCTATTGCACCAAAAAAGCCAATGGGAAATACTCGGTCTGTACCAGTTTTGAAACTGAAGAAGGTAACATAAAATACGACCGCCTAGAACACACTTGGAAAAACGGCAAATGTACCTACTGCGGAGCAAGCGAAGACGTGTATAGCCGTACAGAAGATTTAGAAACCTACGCTTATCAGTTTATCCATACCGATAAGCCTCAAAATATTTTTAATATGAAGTTTGACGTAATTATTGGCAATCCGCCTTATCAGTTAAGTGATGGAGGACATGGAAGGAGTGCAAGCCCGATCTATCATAAATTTATAGAACAATCAAAAAAAATGAATCCAAGATACTTGTCGATGATTGTCCCAGCTAGATGGTATAGTGGAGGTCGTGGATTAAATGATTTTAGAAATACCATGCTTTCGGATAGAAGACTAAGCAAGTTGGTAGATTTCGAAAACTTTTCAGAAGTTTTTCCAGGAGTTGATGTCGCAGGTGGTGTTTGCTACTTTTTATGGGAAAAAGATTACTCTGGACCATGTGAAATTGTAAATTCGAAAGAAGGTGTTATTACAAAAACTAAAAGAGAATTAAACGAATTTGATATTTTTATAAGAAACAATCTTGCCGTTCCGATAATCACAAAAGTGGCCGAGATTGAAAACCCAAAACACTATCTAAATAAAGTAATTTCATCATCTAAGCCATTTGGTATTAGAGGCTTTTATAAACCAAAAAAAACAGGTGTACCATGTCATTTTGCTCAAAGAGTGGGCCTCAAATTTGCAGCAAAGGAAGACATTACTGACAGATTCAAGTTTCTTGATAAGTGGAAGTTATTAATTCCAAAATCGCCAATTGCGGGGCAAACAGACTTTTCAAAGCCAGTTGGTTTTTATTATGACGGGAACACTCGCATCGCTAAGCCTGGAGAATGTTGCACAGAGACATACTTAGTTGCATATGCATCCAAATCGAAAGAAGAGGTGGAATCATTCAAGTCCTACTTATTCACAAAAATAGCACGCTTCCTTTTACTTCAAGCTGTAGTTTCTCAAGACATCACACGTGAAAAGTTTATGTTTGTGCCACACTTGAATCGTTATGATAAAATATATACTGATCAAATTTTGAGAGAAAGGTGGAACATTACTGACGAAGAGTGGTCCTTCATTGACTCAAAAATTAGAGACATATGAGCCAAGGATTCTTCCCCAAAAAATCAGAAGCTATGCCAATTATTTACGCCTTCGACTTGCCCAACGTTAGCAGTAAAGGTCAAAAGAAGTTGAGTTTCCAATTCCGAACGCACTGCGTTCACAATTCATTTTGCCTATGAGTAAAAGTAATCTCTCTTCAAATAAAGATGATATCCCTATCAAGTACGCTGCACTTAAGCAAGGTATTGGCAGTTTGTTAGAAGCCGGCAGGCAGCAAGCGGCACAGCAGGTCAATACCATTTTGGTACAAACCTATTGGCAGATAGGGCAATATATTGTAGAGTTTGAACAAAATGGGGAAGACAGAGCGGCCTATGGTGAAAATTTATTAGACACTCTAGCCAAAGACTTGACAAGGGAGTACGGCAAGGGTTTTAGTCGGTCAAATTTGTTTCAAATCAGAAAACTATACCTCACGTTTCCAAAAATCCAGACACCGTCTGGACAATTCAAAATAAGTCAGACACTGTCTAACAAATTGAGTTGGAGCCACTATGTAGAATTGCTAAAGATAGACGATGACTTGGAGCGGCAGTTTTACATCAAACAATGCGAGCAAGAAAACTGGAGTGTGCGCGAGCTCAAACGCCAAATGAAAAGCATGCTCTTTCATCGGTTGGCATTGAGCAAAAGTAAAGAAGAAGTATTGGCATTAGCCAACCAAGGGGTACACGTACAGCAATCCAAAGACATCATTAAAGACCCCTATGTATTTGAATTTTTGGGCATCCCACAACAAGGAAAATACTTGGAAGGCGATTTGGAACAAAAGCTGATGGCAAATCTGGAAAAGTTTTTACTCGAACTCGGCAAAGGCTTTGCTTTCATCGGTAGGCAATATAAAATTAGTATCAGCGGCAGACACTTTTTTGTGGATTTGGTGTTTTACCACCGAATTTTAAAATGCTTCGTACTCATAGATTTAAAACGTGGCGAAGTAGAGCATCAGGATATCGGGCAAATGAATCTCTATATAAACTATTTCAGCAAAGAAGAAAACCAACCCGATGATAATCCGCCTATAGGTTTGGTACTCGGTGCCTACAAAGACCATATCCTTATGGAATACGCCACCGAACACATTACCAATCAACTTTTTGTTAGCAAATACCAACTGTATTTACCCAACAAAGAAGAGCTGAAAAATGAATTAGAAAAATTATTAAGCGATGAGTAAGCAAGAGTTCTTCCCAAAAAAATCAGAAGCTACGCCAACTATTTATGCATACGAGTTGCCTAACGATAGCAGCCGAAGAGGACAGTTAAAAGTGGGCGATACCAATAGAACGGCACAACAACGTATCAAAGAACAAATTGGTGCGGCACGTTCGGCTTTCAATATTGTGGTGGAACAATCTGCAATGCGTAAAGATGGTTCCAGTTTTCGAGATTATGACGTGCACGAATACCTGCGTAAAAAAGGCATTAAAAATCCCGATGGCGAGTGGTTTGTGTGTAGTAAGCAAGAAGTAGAAAGTGCTATCCATGCCGTAAAGGAAGGCAAAACCTATGAGCTAAGCAGAAATAAAAACTTCCCCATGCGTCCCGAACAAAAACGTGCGGTGGAGCAAACAGCACAGTATTTCAAAAACTATAATCAACAAAACACCAATCGTACTCCTGAGTTTTTATGGAATGCTAAAATGCGTTTTGGAAAGACATTTACTTCCTATCAGTTGGCATTGGCTATGGGTTGGAAAAAGGTATTGGTGCTCACCTTCAAACCTGCTGTAGAAAACTCTTGGCAAGAAGATTTGCTCACACATATAGATTTTGAAGGTTGGCAGTTTATAAGCAAAAATACAGACGAAAAGGAGATAGATGAAACCAAGCCCCTAGTGTGTTTTGGATCGTTTCAAGATTTTTTAGGAAAGAACACATCTACAGGTGGAATCAAAACCAAAAACGAATGGGTACACGCCACCAATTGGGATTGTGTAGTTTTTGATGAATACCATTTTGGTGCCTGGAATGAAAATTCTAAAGGGCTCTTTGAAGAATTATATGAAGATGGTAAAGATGAGGACTTAAAAGATTTTGAGCGAAAAATAGGTAAGATTGAAAATTTTGACGCAGATATTATTCCAATAACTACAGATCATTTCCTTTACTTATCTGGCACACCATTCCGTGCTTTAACCTCAGGAGAGTTTATAGAAGAACAGATTTTTAACTGGACGTATTCAGACGAACAACGCGCCAAAGAAGAATGGAAAGGAGCTAACAATCCTTATGAGAGTTTGCCAAGAATGGTCATGCTTACCTACCAAATGCCAGATTCCATAAAACAAGTGGCGATTGGTGGTGAGTTCAACGAATTTGATTTAAACGTATTCTTTGAAGCAACAGGCATCGGTGAAGTAGCTCGTTTCCGTATGGAAAGCCAAGTGCAAAAATGGTTAGACCTTATACGTGGTAGTTTCTTAGAAACGACCGTAGACGATTTAAAGCTTGGTGCAAAAAAACCACCTATGCCTTTTTCAGATGCTCGCTTGTTAAAAATTCTGAATCATACCTTTTGGTTTTTGCCAAGTGTAGCTTCCTGCCATGCTATGAAAAACCTAATGTCAAGACCCAACAATACCTTTTATCATGACTACAAAATCGTTGTGGCCGCTGGTACACAAGCAGGAATTGGTGTGGAGGCACTTCCACCCGTTTTGGATGCCATGGAAAATCCTTTGGAAACCAAAACCATTACGCTTTCTTGCGGAAAACTGACCACAGGCGTAACTGTAAAACCCTGGACTGGTATTTTCATGTTACGCAATTCGTCCAGTCCTGAAACCTATTTTCAAGCAGCTTTTAGAGTACAGTCACCTTGGGCAATTAAAAACCCGGATGGTGAATCGCCTAATAAAATAGAAATCATCAAGAAAGAGTGTTATGTATTTGATTTTGCACCTAATCGTGCTTTGAGTCAGGTAGCAGACTATGCTTGTCGATTAAATGTAAACGAATCCAATCCTGAAAAGAACGTAGCAGAGTTCATTCACTTCCTGCCAGTACTTGCCTATGACGGTAGTTCCATGAAACAGGTAGATGCCGCAGGAGTTTTGGACATTGCCATGAGTGGAACCACAGCAACCCTGCTTGCCAGAAGATGGGAGTCTGCCTTACTGGTTAACGTTGATAACGGAACACTTGAACGCATCAAGAACAATCCTGATGCTTTAAACGCCCTAATGAGTATCGAAGGTTTCAGGTCTTTAAATCAAGATATTGAAACCATCATCAATAAATCCGAAGCGGTTAAGAAAGCAAAGAAGGAGAAGAACGATGAGCAGATGACCAAAAAGGAAAAGAAGGAACTGACTGAAGAAGAAAAGGAATACAAAAGCCTAAGAAAACAGATACAAGAAAAGCTCATAAAGTTTGCTACCCGGATTCCAGTATTCATGTATTTGACAGATTACAGAGAACATACTTTGAAAGATGTGATTACGCAATTAGAACCGGGACTTTTCAAAAAAGTAACAGGCTTGAACGTGAAAGACTTTGAATTGTTAGTAAGTCTTGGAGTGTTCAATTCCGCCTTAATGAATGATGCAGTTTATAAGTTTAAACGCTATGAAGACGCTAGTTTAGAATACATAGGAATTAACCGCCACACAGGACAAGCCGTTGGTGGATATGACACAGTATTGAGCAGAGAGGACTATGACCAAATATTTGTAAATGAACCGTAGGTAACGCTTATTTGAAGTACAACTTGTCGCGTTTTACTCACTCTGGATGAATCCCGAGTAACATGAAAAAATTGGACTGAAGCCTTCTACCGATATTTATAAATCAGAACAGGCTACTCTGATTGATTCAGCTATAACTTTGCAAAAACACTAAAAATTTTAATGACCTGTCATTTATCATATGATATCATTTATACGGTGTTTATTTTTGTGGATGTAGAGATTATTCTGAAAACTAACGGGAACTTTTAGGGAGTTGCTCGTAATGTATAATAATAAATGATGTATTTTTAAGGATATATACTAGTTGGGTAAAATTTGAGATGAAAAAAGACCAAGTTATAAAATTAGTAGAATCATCAGTGATTTCCTTAGCTGCATCATTTCCTGTATTTGCATCAATCGCGACAGGTTGGAGTGAATACAAAAACCATTTGCAAGCTGAAAACATTAAATTTATCATAGATATTTTTTCAAAAAAACTTATTGAATTAGAGGAAAAGATAGATAATAAGTTCATAAACTCTGATGAATTTAAAGGATTGATTATACAAACGTCGATGTATGGTAAAGATGAAATAACAACTGAAAAGAAAAAATATTTAGCATATTTTTTAGCAAATTCTTGCACAAGAGAATATGCGGATAACTCAATTAAAATTACAGTTTTAGAAACAATAAAGAAACTATCTTCATTCGACCTTGCTGTATTGAAAATAATTGGGGAAAGCACATTAGAAAACTGGACTAGAATGAAAAAGTACAATCCCTCAAACTCAAGTTGGACGGTAATTAATGAAAAAAATATTTTAGATCATTATCCAAAACAGGATGAGCTAAATATTATTTCTACTCTAGAATATCTTAATGTCACGGGTGTCATTGAGTTGCCATCCTCAAGACAACACTTTATTAGTTTAGATAGTCAGATTCAAGAAAGTAATATTTACAACGAACTAAATGAAAAGTATTATAGAGAGAGTGAATTAAGAGGTAGTGAATCGTTATCTCATGAGTCCTTTAAAGAATTAGAAAAGCTTGGGAAAGAGATTGAAAGTTTATCAAATAAACTGGAAGAATCTAGAGAGTTAAGTAGCAAAAGTAACGATCATAATAAGTATTATAGTATTTCTGCTCTTGGAGTTAAAATATTAGATTTTTTGAAATAAAAACTTTACCCAACACTATGTATGTTCAATGGCGAGTTTTAGGAGTTGAAACGAAAAGTCTGGGATTTATTTTCTAACTTTACGATTGATAAATAAAGGACAGTGCTTCTTTGGTCGCCACTGAAAGATACACTTCCCGTTGGCTGTAATTTTAAACATAGAAATGAAAATAAAAAATTGGATAAAAAGAATTTTTGGAATTAAAAGCAAGGAAAGAATTGAAAGTGTATTTACCCCTACAAAAGCAGCTACGCTAAATTATATAAAAAGATCAGATATAGAGAAAAAAATTTCAAGATCAATACGAATTCCCGGAACTCAGATTATATTGTATGGACATTCAGGTGCAGGTAAAACAACTACTATAAGAAATATTCTAAATAACTCAAATAGAAACTTTATTATTACAAGTTGTACAACTGATTCTACAGTAAATGAGCTAATAATAAATGCTTTTGATAAATTAAATCCTTATTATAAAAGTGAAACGAGCAAAAAACTTTCATCTAAAATCTCTTCAAATTTAAAAACTTCATATTTACAAATTGAAGCTGGTCTATCTACAGAATATACTGAAGAAACTTCTCATAAAATGATTAGAGCTCTACCAGTCCAATTAACTTATGAAAGATTGGCTGAATTTCTTGGTGCAGCGGAATGTATATGGATTATTGAAGATTTTCACAAAGTAGCAGATGATGAAAAACAAAAATTGAGTGATATAATGAAAGCTTTTGTAGATATTGCCAACGATTACGATAAAGTTAAAATTGTAGCTATAGGTGCTGTATCTTCAGCAAGAGAAGTAGTTATGTCAACACCTAATATTCAATCACGACTTTCTGAAATTCATATTCCTTTATTGAAAAATGATGAACTAAGACAAATTATTCAAAATGGTGCTAAAATTTTAAACATTGAATTTGATAACAAACTCGTTGATCATACCATTTATTATTCTAATTCATTAGGTTCATTATGTCATCAACTATGCTATAGTCACTGCGAGCAAATGGAAGTTTTAGAATCTCAAAAACAAAAAATAACAATTCCTTATAAAGTTCTTGAAAATTCTATTGAAGATTATGTTTCCCAAAAATCAGATACTTTTCAACAAAAATTGGACCGAGCACTTAAGCAAAGAAAAGCTAAGTTTGAAAATGTAAAATTAATTTTAAGTGGTATCATCTCTATAGGTAAAGAAGAAGTAACCTATAATGAGATTTATTCAAAAATAAAAGAATGGGAACCGGATTATCCCCAAGGTAATTTGACGGTTTATTTACAGCCTTTAACTACTAGTAAACACGATGAAATAATTCGTTATGATGAAAATTCAGGTAGATATGCATTTTCAGATCCTTTCTTTAAAGCTTATTGTTCTATGTCATTAGATCCAGTTAAAAATAACAGAACGGTTCTGACCGAATTAGATGAACATTTAGATTCAATTATTAAAAAACTACAAAAAATAATGGATAAATAAAAAAACTACAGCCAATCGAGTAGACGGCTCTGCCAGAGTTAACTAGCAGAGTGCGCCTCTCACAACACTCCCGAAGTTGCGGGATATGGGTCTTCTGACCAAGGCGGACAGCTGTATACGGCGGTTCGAAATACACTACTATAAAGCTCTTTTCGCCTCTATGATTAGTTCTTAATTTAAAAGAACTTTTGTCAATTTAAATGACTATTTTTACCATTCAATGCGCACACATTGTATAAGCGTAATGCGAGCTGAGTTGCTAAAATTTAGTATTTTGCCTTCCATTAAGGTTTAGTATAGTAGAAAGGTGGATTGAGGTAAAATCCCGCACTACGCTTATACTTAACATTGGGGCACATGCATAGAAAAACCAAATTGATTACCTTTACATTATGAATTTAGATACATCAAATAGAACATACAGACAGTTAATGGGGAATGGACTTATTTATTCTGTACCTCGCTTTCAAAGGGATTATAGTTGGACATCTACTGAATGGGACGATTTATGGCAGGATATTGAATCCCTATATGAAGATGATGGTGAGCAAGAACATTATATGGGCTATTTAGTCCTACAATCTAAAGACAGTAAAAATTTTGATGTTATTGATGGTCAACAAAGACTTTCAACATTAAGCCTTTTGATTTTAGCAGTTTTAGCCAACTTGAAGCATCTTATAGATAGTGAAAATGAAGTTGAGAACAACAAACAAAGACTTAATCAGTTAAGAAGTTCTTTTATAGGATACTTAGATCCTGTTACATTAATCGCTAAGAGCAAATTGAATCTGAATAGAAATAATGATAGTATTTATCAGCGCTACTTAGTACCAATAGAACCATCTCCTAAACGAAATTTGAAAGCAACAGAACATTTAATGCGTAAAGCTTTTGAGTGGTTTTATGATAATGTAAAGAAAAGATTTCAAAACAAGTTTAATGGAAAAGAACTAGCACAATTTATTGACTCGTTATCCGATAAGTTATTCTTTACTGTAATCACGGTTAACAATGAATTGAATGCTTATAAGGTCTTTGAAACTCTAAACGCAAGAGGTGTAAAACTATCTTCGACAGACTTGCTTAAAAATTATCTATTTTCGGTTGTTCATAATGCTGGGTCAGACGAACATGAAATGAATGAATTGGATGATCGTTGGGAACGTTTAGTTGGCCTAATCGGAAGCGGAAGTCTTCCAGATTTTTTGCGTTCATATTGGAATAGCAAAAATAAATTTGTTAGACATTCGGAATTATTCAAAAGAATACGAGAACGTGTGAATAATAAGAAGGAAGTATTCGAGCTAATTAGAGATATTGAAAGAAATGCCGATGTATATGCTGCATTGCCTTATCCAGAAGATGAATTATGGGATATGGAGCAAGCCTCATATATCAAACTACTTAAAATGTTTAATGTTAGACAACTTTACCCATTACTTCTAGCAGGATATCAAAAATTAGGAAAAGTAGACTTTACAACTCTTCTAAGATCTTGTATGGTAATTTCCTTTCGTTACAACGTCATAGGAAATCTAGCTGCAAATGAACAGGAAAGGGTTTACAATAGGGTTTCTATTGGTATTTCAAACGATACTTTAACCACAATAAAAGATACTCTAAATTCACTAAAGCCAATTTATGTATCAGATCAGAAATTTAAGAATGACTTTATTGATAAAGAACTAAGGACAACACAAACGAGGAACAAACGAATTGTTAGATATACTCTTTTTGAAATAGAAAAACATGTATCAGGGAATAGTTATGATTTTGAAAGTGGATCAAATAATTTAGAACACATAATGCCTGAATCATTAGGTGATGAATGGGATACAATTGAAGATAGAGATCATGATCAATTTGTATATAGATTAGGAAACATGACCATCTTAAATTCATCAGTTAACCGAAGTATTGGAAATAAATCTTTTGAAGATAAAAAAGTTGCATATGCTAAGAGTGAATTTCAAATTACTCAAAGAATAGCTGCCGAAAATGATGATTGGAATCCCGAAAGAATTAAAGTCCACCAAAGATGGTTAGCTACCCAAGCAACTGCTATTTGGCGAATTTCTCAAATTGACTGAAAAAGCACGATACCCCAATCGAGTAGACGGCTCTGCCAGAGTTAACTAGCAGAGTGCGCCTCTCACACCACTCCCGAAGTCTCGGGATACGGGTCGCGTATACGGCGGTTCGCATCATCAGAATTTTACACTTTGGTAGTAGACAAGCATTTGCTCATAACCTTTACTTATTAAGCGTTTTACGGTTATCGTCGTTTTAAGAATAGGACTTTGAGCAACAGCCCAACCGCCCATTCGTGTACGACTCCAAGCGTAGGCTTGTCCGTATGATATACCTAATTTTATCAGGTTTTTGCCTTTGCGCTCTTTTTCGATTCGGTTTTCATAAGTGCAAGTATTGCTAGGTTGTACGTTACGTGGCAGGTAATAAGGTGTGCTTCAGTCATTTCGTTTTGTTCCATATAGCATAGTTACAAGGGGATTTTAGATACAGATGATAAATTGTTGTGTCAATATAAATAGTCGCTTAGATAGCCTATAATGTATTTATAATGCCCTTGTACCTGCCACTCATACGCTTCCTTTCGCTTGTAGCTGCAGAAAGCTATTCATTTGCTATAATTCGCACACTACATTCCATCAGCACCCGTAGCTACTCTTGTACCCAAACCCATAAGGTTTTGCTATCGTAAGTATTTAAATTGGGTACAACCGCTACTAATTAATGTGCGAGCCTGCTAGTCACAACTGGCGATTTGTTTGTCACAGTAATTGTATGCATCCATGTTGTCATAAAGCTTGTTTTTGCTCCTATCGTCACAAAAAAAAGCCTTATTCCAACCGCGCAAAAAGAGCTGTTTCTCCATTCCATTTCATTTACTTCTCTTAGCATTCCATTTCGCTACGTCTTGGGTACCGCCAGACCTTCGCTTCATTACACGCACGTTCAGAACATTCCATTCCATTACGGCACAGCCCTTTTTCTTTCCCAATGCCACAATTACTCCGCTAAACCGTGTTTGCAACATAGTATTGGGGGCTTATCAGCCTTCTTCCCAATACACCAGTTGTTCCACTCGCAGGCGGCTCGCGCCTTTGGATTACCTGCCAGATAAACATTTATAATTAGTAAATTTATACAAAATAATGAAAGAAAAACTAATACCAAAAAGAGAGGATATCTTAAAAAGAACTAAAGCACTAACCGATAATAATAATCCAAGTACTTGATTTATTAAAAAGTAAATAAAAAAACACGAACACAAGATTAATTATCTATAATGGCGAGTTTTGAATAATAGAATTAAAAAGTTTAGTTATTATTTTTAACTTTACTATATAGGAAAGTTTATTTTTGGTCGGCATTGAAAGATACACTTCCCTTTACCACATATTTGTATGGACAACAGTATAGGAATAATATTTGGTTTAATAATTGTAATTTTACTATGTTTTGTGGTGGCAGAATTATTTGGCAGAAGCAAACATATAGGTAGATGGTGGTCTTTTCTTCTCTTAATTGGAGGATTAATTCCAGGTATAATTGCTTTAATAGTTAGTCCATCAGCTAAAAAGAAACCAACAAAGGCTAAAAGCTCATACAAAATTTGGGCAATAGTTTGTTTCATTTTAGGTATAATAAACTTATTTCAACTGGTAGTTTCTGATGGCCAACTTGGTCAACCCTTTTTTGTTTTCTTTATTCTTGGGTTATATCTTTATGACCTATCCCAAGGGTTAATTATAAACAAAACCCCAAAATATTATTTTTCTATTAACACAAATAGATTTTCGGACGCTAGAGTTAATACCAAAAAAACACAGAAAGATAATTTAACAACTTCAGAACAAACACAAAGTATTAATGAAAAATTAGAAACTTTAAAAGAATTGCACAAGAAAGCAATATTGACAGATAGCGAATATTACGAAAAGTCGGCTATACTAAAAACACAAAAATTACAAATCGAACTAAAACAAACAGACGAATATAAAAAACTGAAATCTTTATACGATGATGGGATTTTAACAAAGGAGGAGTTTGAAAGTAAGGTCAAAAACCTATCAGTAAAAAGAGACAGTAAAGAAAATACATATAATAGCGGATTTAATTTTAGAATAACAGATAGTTTAAAAGAAGGGTATTATTTAATTACAGACAATGAATTATCTTACGGTTTTGTAGATTCAGGATATAATATTGTTATTAAACCAAAGTATGAGTATGCAGAAAGCTTTAATGAAGGTCTCGCTTTAGTAAGATTAAATCGTAAATTTGGTTTTATTGACCAAAAAGGAAGAGTGGTAATAGATTTGATATATGATAATGCAGAGAGTTTTAAAAATGGTGTATCAAAAGTAACTTTTGGCAACGAAAAATTTAAAATTAACACAAAAGGAAAAAGAGTATAAACAAATTAAAACATCATCTATGTTTTACTCGGAGCGTAGCACCAACTATTAAATAACGCTTTACAGCACCTGGTAGCTTCAGCTATAAGTTTGCAAAAAATTCTATTAGGGATATCGTTATAGAGGGTGGTTTTTTAAGCTTCTTTTGGAGAGGTTTTCTTAGTTTGGAAAATTTAGTCGCTGATTGTTATCGATTTTTTATTTTTTTATGCATTTTAAGGGACACCTGACCTTACCCATTCTGTTAGTTAACAAAACAGACTAAAGATTGTAGTTTAAAAACTGTTAAATGGAACAGTTCGGATTCTGGTTTAAATACTAAAAAGTCTGGGATTTATTTTCTAACTTTATGATTGAAAAATAAAGGACAGTGCATTTTTGGTCGCCACTGAAAGATACATTTCCCGTTGGTCACAATGCAAACAAACTACAAAAACAAAAGAATCTATTAAATGAAATTTGCATTAATTGATGACAAAAAAGTTGAAGCTTTTAAAGGAGCCAAAGGTTTCTGTCAAAATTGCGGAGCAGAAATGATTGCAAAATGTGGAGAGTTAAAAGTACACCATTGGGCACATAAAAAAAAACGACAATGTGATTCTTGGTGGGAAAACGAAACTGAATGGCACCGAAATTGGAAAGAAAACTATCCAATCGCTTGGCAGGAAGTCATTCAATTTGACAAAAAAACCAATGAAAAACACATTGCTGATATTTATACAGATAACGGACTAGTAATTGAGTTTCAACACTCTCGAATTGACCCTGAGGAGCGAAGGAAGCGTGAGAGTTTTTATAAAAACATGGTTTGGGTTGTTGATGGAACTCGTCTTAAGAGAGATTTTCCTCGTTTCAGTAAAGAATGGAAAAGTGATGGGATTAGCGACGTACATAAAACAAACAAACCTGGAATATTTGAGATTTGGTTTCCAGAATTTTGTTTTCCTGAATCTTGGCTAGATAGCACTGTACCAGTGGTATTTGATTATTATGGAAACGGATTTTTAGAAGACACTTATGGATTAAGGAAAAAACTGTACTGCTTATTCCCTAAAGTTGGTAAATATGTCTGTGTTGCAGAGATTTCACGTAAAGCTTTCATTAAGTCTACTACTGCTGGAGAATGGACTTTAAGACTTCAAAAGTTTTCAACTTATTTAATTGAACTGAGAAAACTAGAAATTCAAAGAGAGAAACTTGAACAAGAAAGACGTAATGCTATAAATCGACATGAATTTAATCGACGATTACTGTCAAAGCAATATAAATACAAAAGAAGAAAACGAAGATTTTAAATTCAAACATAGCACAGCAGCCAACAAAGAACTGAGCTAAAAAACAAATAAAATCATTTTTTTTTAGACTATACTGTTCTTGGCATTGTTGAAATGGAATGAATCTCCTATCGTCGAATATGAATGATCGACACTAACCGCTTAGAATTCAAAATTTACAAAATATATTAATTACCAATAGGTTTAGGTATAACTGATTGTGTTGTCAAGTTTTTCGCACAAATAACTTGACATTAAAATGTAATGATTATTTTTGTCTTATGGCTTTAGCTTCAACAATAAGAAATGAGATTAAACAATTTCCCGAGGGGAAAACCTTTGGATATGCGGATTTAAATATTTCAAAGAATGATTACCTCACTGCTGCTAAAGCACTAGAACGCTTCCAAAAAGAAGGCTTAATAAAAAAATTATCTAAGGGTTTATTCTATAAACCAAAATCTACCGTCTTTGGAGATCTTAAACCAGACTATACGGAACTATTACGCCCTTATTTATTTGAAAATGGTAAGCGTGTAGCTTATGAAACAGGAGTAGCGCTCTATAATCGCTTAGGGCTAACTACACAAATGGCATTTAGAACAAAAATTGCTAGCCGTGGTAGACGAATTAGTATCAACCGAGAAAATTTGATTGCAGATCCCGTAAAAAGTTATGCCGATGTCACCCATGATAATTATAAGATATTAGGTCTGCTGGATGCATTTAAAGATATTAAAAAAATACCCGATTGTACTGTAGAACAAGCAGTAGGCAGATTAAGCGCAATTGTAAGAGAATTAAGTGAAAAGCAAAAGAAATTTTTACTCCAATACGCCATGAAATATCCACCAAGGGTAAGAGCCTTGGTAGGCGCCCTCTTAGAATATACAGGTGTTAAATCAAAAGCAGTCCAGGCCTTAAAAGACAGTCTTAATCCTTTAACGACAATCAATTTAGGGGTGGATAAGGAGGTATTGCCCACAAAATCAAATTGGTATATTGTATGAAGTTACATGACAATAAAGCATTATACAGCGATGCCATTCAATTTACGGCTCAATACATGCAATTAAAACCCGAATATATAGAAAAGGACTATTGGGTATGCTATGCGTTGAATTTAATCTTTAACAGCAAACTCAAAGATGAAGTTATTTTTAAAGGTGGTACGGCACTCTCCAAGTGTTTTGATATTATAGAAAGATTCTCCGAGGATATTGATTTGGTGTTATCAAGAAAAGAGGATGAAACAGAAAATCAGCTAAAAAGAAAACTAAAAGCAGTAACTAAGACATTAAGCCATCCGTTTGAAGAAGAGGAGATTGAAGGTATAACCAATAAAATGGGAATGATCCGAAAAATAGCTTATAACTACCCTAAAGCTTTTAAAGGTGAATATGGACAGGTACGTGATCACATCATTTTAGAGGCAACATGGTTAGGGGATTTTGAACCATACGGCAAGCAGAAAGTGTCGAGTTATATTTACGATATGATGGCAGATAATAATCAAAGACAACTTGCCATAGAATATAATCTTCAGCCTATTGATGTGCATGTTCTCGATGTTAAAAGGACGCTTTGTGAAAAGATAATGAGTATGGTAAGGTTTTCACATACAAAGGATCCGATTACAGCTTTAAAAAATAAAATTCGTCATTTGTATGATCTACACAAACTCTTAAAAATTAATGATGTTCAAAACTTTTTGAATCTAAAGATTTCGACAAAATGCTTTTAGTTGTAGCCCAAGACGATGTTAATAGTTTTAGAAGCGAAAATGAATGGTTGGAGAAACATCCTAAGCAAGCAATAGTTTTTAATAATTCGGTAGAGGTTTGGCAACAACTTAGAAGCACTTATAATACCAATTTTAAAAACTTAGTTTACGGCGAACTCCCTGATTAAACCCTGGTATTAAACACTATCATAAGGATATCGGCCAGAATTGATTCAATAGACTGGATTGTAAAAGTATAGATTTTGAAATTCACCGAATCCCAATTAGAACAAGCGTTTATAGACCTTTTGGGTCAGCAGAGCATACCATATGTGCTAGGGGTCAATATTACTCGGGATAAAGAGCAAGTCCTCATCGAAGATGATCTAAAAGACTTTTTACTGAACCGTTACCAGGAAGAAAAGCTAACAGAAATAGAAGCAGATCAAATCATTAGAGACTTAAAAGTACTTCCATCATCAGACAGAGTTTAATTTACACGCCTTATATATATTGGATATAACAATCTTTTAAACCTTGATACATTTCCAAATCATTCATTTAACGTTAATATTTTAGAAATACGTTCTTCCAATTTTACTAACCTAGATGGTTTAAGCAATATAAATTCAGTTCAGACTAGCATAATTATCTCATTTAATAGTATGCTAAATGACTTTTGTGGTATTACAACAATTGTAAATAATGGGGTGCAAAATTTCTTTACTTCAGATAATTTATATAATCCTAGTGAGCAGGATATTCTTAATGGTAATTGTAGTAATTAAATTGTACCTAATATTGTACACTTTTAAATTAAAAAACCCTAATACATTTGATTATCAACGTATTAGGGTTTGTATTTGTGGTCCCACCTGGGCTCGAACCAGGGACTTTCTGATTATGAGTCATAATTAGCCACAAAAGTAACAATATTCATAAATAAACAAATAACACTTAAATCCCTTATATATAGGGTTTTATGTAGTTTTTATTTTGTCTTTTTATGTGTTTGTTTCGTCTTATTATGTTATATTTGTGTTACAATTGTGTTACAATCATAATCGCAAATATCATGAAAAAAGCAACTGCAAATGTCTACCACGACACCCTGAGACCAAAAGAAGATGGAACATGTTCTGTTAAAATTAAGGTCACTTTCAACAGAAAACGTAAATACTTTTCTACTGGCATAGATCTTACACCGGACGAATTTGAAAAAGTCTTTTTTGGGAAAAGGAAAACCAAGGACCAGAAAGCCATCAAAACAAAGGTGGAATATTTTGAAAAAAAAGCAGAAGATGTAATCGATAAACTAAAGGTCTTTTCGTTTGATATTTTTAAAGAGCATTTTTTAGAACAGCGTAATGTAAATGATAGTGTGTCATTTGCTTTTGATAGATATATTGAAAACCTGAAATTAGAAGGACGAGTTGGAACTGCTGTAAGTTATGAATGTGCTAAAGTGAGTATTGAAAAATTCAAAAAGGATTTATCCTTTGCGGATGTTACACCTCTATTTCTAAAAAAATACGAAAAGTGGATGCTAAAACAAAATAACAGTATATCAACAGTTGGTATTTATTTAAGAAGCCTAAGGGCAGTTTATAACGCTCAAAATATAGATAAGAGTATTTATCCATTTGGTGTTGGTAAAAACAAGTACACTATTCCAACAAGCAAGAATAAAAAGAAAGCATTAAACATCAAAGAACTAGGTAAAATAGTAAACTATAAAGCTAAGCCAAATAGTAAGGAAGATATGGCAAAAGATTACTGGATATTTTTATACATGTGTAATGGCATGAATGTTAAAGACTTTTGTTTGCTGAAATGGAAAGACATCAATGGTAATATGTTGACCTATCAAAGAGCAAAAACAAAAAGAAGTCAAAGAGAAAGCAAACTCATATCTGTTGCTTTAAAAAAAGAATCTTTTGACATCATAAAAAAATGGGGTCAGCATTCAATTGACAAAGAAGCGTTTATATTTCCCCATCTAAGCAAAAAACCTAGCCCGGAAGAAATTAGAAAAGTAAGTCAACAACTTACAGAAACCATAAATTTATTCATGAAACGCATTGCGAAGAAAGTAGGTATCGACAAAAACGTAACAACATACTTCGCAAGACACAGCTTTGCAACCGTATTAAAACGCTCAGGAGCCAAAATAGAAATGATTAGTGAGTTATTAGGACATAGTAATGTAGGCGTGACAGAAAACTACCTGGACAGCTTCGAGAACGACCAGATCCAAAAGGAAACTGATGTTTTAACCTCTATGTTTAAGAAAGCTAATTAAATATAATTTCTAATTTATAAAGTCTATGAATACCAATATAATCTACAAGCCCAAAAAAGATATTGAAGAGTATTTTGATAATGATTTCAACATAGAAATTTATGAAGAATTGACTGATGATCCAGATTGGCAGGGAACATTCGAACCTTTGTTTTTTTTAAATCTTTTATATCAAGAGTTTGAAATAGCAATTAAAAACAGGTCTAAACCTATGTCTTTCGCTAAAAGAATATCTAATTTAAACTTGACCGATCGTCAACAATATTATTTTTTAAGTGTCCTTATTGAACTAATAAGTGAGTTTAATAGTGATGTATTTAAATCAGAAGGAAAAAACATGGACATTTTTCTAAAATTTTTAGATAAAGAATTGCAGAAATTGGATACTACTTTATTTCCCAAAGAGAAAAAGCAAGAAGAGGTAAGAAATCCATTTGATTTTGAAAAAGTAAAAGATGATCTTGATAAAATTAAGAATATAGATAAAAAAATTGAATTTCTTGAAGATATAAAAACAGAGTATCTTCAAAAAAGGGATCCACTTGCTGTTAATTTCAGAGAAGTAAGTTTTGATGAGAAGTGCGATCTAGAGATAAAAAAATATAGAGAGCGTTACACGAAAAAAACAGAAAACATATCAAATTCAAACAAAACAAATTTTAAGCTATCTGACAAAAAAGGCGCTAGAATAGATCTTATAAGGATATGTAATGCACTATATAATTTAAGGCTTATTGAAAAAGATGACGGTCAAATTCCAAGTAAAAAAGAATTTATGGAAAACATTGGTGAATTTTTTGGAGAAGATTTTTCAAAGTATCATAGTAATTTATCTCAAGCTAAACAAAATTATTCCATAGAGGCTAATATCAAGGTTTTCGAAAGAATGATTGAGTTAGTAAAGAAAGAATTATCATAAAATAACACAAACTAACAACATTGACCTAACCTTAGGTCTATGTTGCAAAGTGCATATTGTCCATAAAATTGCAAAGTATAATCATTAAATACTTTGTAAAATGGACGAAAACCTAACCTTCAACGATCTTCCAAAAGCCGTAGCAGAGATGTACGAAAAAATGAGTACTCTCGAAAGCTTAATGCACCAACACTTAAATAGACCAAGTGAAGAAAAGGTGGAAAAATTAATGAGCATCAAAGAAGCTTCAAAATTTCTTAATCTCTCTGTACCTACAATTTATTCAAAAGTTTCAAAGGATGAAATCCCTTATATGAAACGTGGCAAACGCCTTTATTTTTCAAATAAAGAACTAATGGATTATTTAAAAGCAGGGCGAAATAAATCCGTGGTGCAAATTGAAAAGGAAGCTGAGAGCTATTTGTCTAAATTAAAAAAGGACTGAAGTTATGAGAAGCAACAACAATCCTTTATCTGATTTCCAAAGCAAAGATAAAGAAAATCAAAAGAGTAAAAGAAAGATCAGTCCTCAATTTGAAAATTTGAAAGATCCCGATGTAATTAAAAATCACCTTAACGAAATTAAGGAAACTAAAGAAACCTCACATCAGGAAATATTGGTAACTCTGCTTAAGCAGGTAAATGCTGTAAATTTTGAAGATATAGCTAACCCAAATGGTCACGATGATTTTAAATTAACCAATAAACACTATACAATAATATCAATTGAAGAAATAATTGGTATAGCTAAACAAAATAAATGGGGCTTATGCAAACACAACGATATGATTTATTTGTTTAATGGTACACATTGGCAGGAAATAAGTAAAGATTCATTTCAAAAATTCTTAGGCGATGCAGCTTTAAAAATGAAAGTGCCTGTTTATTCTGCTAAATACTTTAGATTTAAAAAAGAACTTTACGAACAATTTTTAGCAACGGCATACTTGGATAGAAAAGAAGTAGATGTAAACAAAGTGCTTATCAATTTAGAAAATGGAACATTTGAAATTGATGAAAATGGCACAAATTTAAGGCCATTTCATAAAAATGATTTCATTACCTATAAGCTACCTTTTAAGTACGACAAAAAAGCTGAGGCTCCTATTTTCTTAAAATACTTAAATCGTGTACTTCCCGATATAGAAAGACAAAAAGTATTATCAGAGTACTTAGCGTACATTTTTATCAAAAATAACAGCAACAGGCTTAAAGAAGAAAAAGCTTTAATTTTATATGGCACAGGCGCAAATGGTAAATCAGTTTTCTTTGAAATTGTTAGTGCACTACTTGGTTCAGAAAATACAAGTAACTATTCACTTCAAAGCCTTACCAATGAGAACGGGTATTTCCGAGCAAAGATTGGGAATAAACTTGTGAATTACGCCAGTGAAATTAATGCAAAGTTAGAAAGCTCACTTTTTAAACAGTTAGTATCTGGTGAACCTGTTGAAGCTCGCCTACCCTATGGCCAACCATTTACATTATATCAATACGCCAAACTCATATTTAATTGTAATGAACTGCCAAAAGAAGTAGAGCATACAAATGCTTTTTTTAGAAGATTTTTAATCATTCCTTTTGATGTAACTATCCCAAAAGAAGAACAAGACAAAACTCTACACTCTAAAATTATAGAAAATGAACTTTCAGGTGTATTCAATTGGGTTTTAGAAGGCTTGGATAGACTTTTAAAACAAAAGGGCTTTTCAAATTGTTCTGCAGCAGAAGAGGCGGTAGAAGAATACAGAAAACAATCTGATAGCGTAAATATGTTTATAGAAGAAGAAAATTATCATAAGTCTGTAAACGATTATACTTTGATAAAAGACTTATATCCTTTGTACAAAATTTATTGCAATGATGATGGCTTGAGACCTGTAAGCAAAAGAAACTTTACCAAAAGACTTAGGAATTTAGGTTTTGACGTAAATCATGTTACAGGAAACAAGTTAGCTGTGTTCATTAGTCTTAATGAGGTAGATTTTTAAAGTTTTTATTCTTGGCTAATTTCATTAACAACATTAACTCAACAGTTAATAAAGTTATCAAAGTTACCTCATTTTAAAACAATATAAATGAACTATTATAGGTACCAACTTGAAAAAGGAAGTAAAAAACATCTATGCCCCTCTTGCCAAAAAAGACGATTGGTAAGGTATATAGACATAGAAACTAAGAACTATCTGCCAGAAATCTATGGGAAATGTGATCGTGAAACTAATTGCGCTTATCACTTAAACCCATATAAAGATGGATATTATAAAAACAATAATACAATAACAAAACCAAAACAGATTAAAACCGCCATAAAACCATCACAGGTTTTTATCCCAAAAGAAATATTTAGAAAGACAAGAGCAAACTATGAGCAAAACATATTTATTCAAAATCTAATGTCTAAAGTTCCACATCCATTTGAAGTTGAAGACATAGAAAGAGTTATCGCACTTTATCATATTGGCACAGTCACTAATGCTTATCGAAGAGGATCAACAACATTTCCATTCATTGATATAGATAATAATATAAGAGCAATACAAGTTAAACAATTTGACAAGCATAATCATACTACAGGAACAGGCTTCCTACATTCCATTATTGAAAAAGACTTAAAATTTAAAAAGAAAATAATACCTCAATGGCTTTCTGCATACATTAACCAAGACAGCAAAGTATCATGTTTTTTTGGCGAACATTTACTTCATCGTTATCCCCATAATCCTGTTGGTCTAGTAGAAGCACCAAAAACAGCAATTTACAACACATTATATTTTGGTTTTCCTGAAGATACCTCTAATTATTTGTGGTTAGCCGTATATAACCTCAGCAGTCTATCATTTAAGAAATGCCAAGCGCTTAAAGGCAGAAATATATTTTTATTTCCAGACCTATCTAAAGATAGCAGGGCTTTTAATTTATGGTCAACTAAAGCAAAAGAATATCAAAATAAAATTCCAGACACATCATTTGTGGTTTCAGACTTATTGGAAAAGCTAGCACCATCAGAAGACAGAGAACAAGGCAAAGATATAGCTGATTATATTATTAAGTTAGATTGGCGAGACTTTAGAAAAAATGAAACCGTAGCAAAAAAAGAACAAAAACCAATTTCAGAAAACACGGACAATAGTGAACCCGAGATTAAATCACCAAATAAGCCAAAACCAATTGAACCAATAATGAAAGAAATAAAATCAGAGGACCACAATACTTCCTTTTCAGATACTGATGATATTGATGATTTTGATTTTATTGAGAATAAAGAAAAGATAAAGGAAGTTGTACCTGATTGGACTAATGAAATCGCATCGCTAGAAGAATTTTTCAATAATGCAACAATTCCTACAACCCCCATAAAACCAAATGCATGGTCATCAATCACAGATTGCCAAAAATATATTGATAGTCATCTTAGTGTTGTAAAAGCTAATAACGGAAATCTAACATTCAAGCCTTACGTTGACAGATTGATAGAATTAAAAGCAATATTAGAGAAAATGTGTATTCCTCAGACAAATTAGGTCAAAACACTATTTTTTAAATTTTAATAATTTTCTTACACCTAAAAGTTTATATTTTTAAGGCATAAAAATAAAACATCAAATGTCAGAAGAACAAAAGAGAATACTTAAAAAGAAACTATGGGCTATCGCTAACCTGCTTCGAGGAAAAATGGATGCAGACGATTACCGGAATTACATTTTAGGCTTTATCTTCTTTAAATATCTGTCTGAAAAGTTACACCATTACGCCGACCATATTCTCCAACCTGATAAGTTAAAGTATAATGAACTAGATGAAAATTCAGACAAGGGCAAGTTATACATAGAGCATGTAAAAAAAGCCTGTGTAAAGAACTTAGGATACTTTCTAAAACCAAGTGAACTATTTTCCAGTATTGCTACAAAGGGAAATAGCTTAACTAATATTGAAACCAATGACATTGAGGAAGCTACTCAATTTTTTATCATAGAAGATTTAGAACGTATTCTGAATAACATTGAGCAGAGTACAATGGGTAGTGAATCTGAGGATGATTTTATTCACTTATTCGAAGATTTGGATCTAACCTCTTCCAAGTTGGGAAAAACCGTAAAGCAGAAAAATGAAATTATTGCTAAAATACTGGCACATCTTAACCAGATAGATTTCCATATACAGGATGCGAAAAGTGATTTGTTAGGCGATGCTTACGAATATTTAATTGGAGAATTTGCAGCGAGTGCAGGTAAAAAGGCTGGTGAATTTTACACACCACAAGAAGTATCTACCATATTAGCAAGAATAGTCACATCAAGAAAAAAACGAATAAAATCAGTATATGATCCTACATGCGGTTCTGGGTCTTTGCTTTTAAGAGTAGCTAAAGAAGTAAAAGATGTTGGTTTCTTTTATGGCCAGGAATTAAACAGAACCACCTTCAACTTAGCCCGGATGAACATGATATTACACGATGTTCATTTTTCAAAGTTTGATATAAGGCAAGAAGATACCATAGAAGAACCGCAACACATGGACATCGAGCTTAGAGCTGAGGCCATTGTAGCTAATCCTCCGTTTTCTGCAAAGTGGAGCGCAAAAGGGATATTTTCATCAGACGACAGATTTAGCCAATACGGTAAACTCGCCCCAAAAAGCAAAGCCGATTTTGCTTTTGTACAACACATGATACACCATTTGGATGAAAATGGTATCATGGCAACGGTTCTGCCCCATGGTGTATTGTTTAGAGGTGCTGCAGAAGGCCATATTAGAAAATACCTTATAGAAGACCGCAACTATATAGATGCCATTATAGGATTACCTGCGAACATTTTCTTTGGTACAGGTATTCCTACCTGTATTATGGTAATAAAAAAATGCAGAGAAATTAATGAAGACATTTTATTTATAGATGCTTCTAAAGATTTTGAAAAGCAAGGCAACCAAAACAAATTATTGCCTGAGCATATCAATAAAATTGTAGAACATTACACCCAAAGAAAAGAAACCGACAAATACAGTTATCGCGCCAGTTTAGAAGAAATTGCAGAAAACGATTATAACCTGAATATTCCCCGTTATGTAGATACCTTTGAAGAAGAAGAGCCTGTTGATATTAATGCAGTGGCAGAAGAAATAAATGCTTTGGATATTGAAATTGCTGAAACCAACAAACGTATTGCTGCTTACTGTAAGGAATTAAATATTAAAACACCCTTTTAATATGGAAAAGCAGTTAGTACCGAAATTAAGGTTTCCGGAGTTTGAAAGTAAATGGAGTACAAATAAAATTGGAGATTATTATGAAAACCTAAGAACAGGAATGACACCGTACCGAGGTAAACCTTATTATTATGAGGGAAATATACCTTGGATTACAAGCGGAGAATTAAATTACAATAGAATTACCGAAACAAGAGAGACAATTTCGGAATTAGCACTAAAAGAAACTAATTTAAAGTTATACCCTGAAGGAACTCTGTTTATTGCAATAACAGGTCTTGAAGCACCTGGCACAAGGGGAAGATGTGCAATTAACAATGTTCCATCTACAACAAACCAATCTTGTTTAGCCTTAGAGAAAATACCAGAAATCGAAACTGTGTTCTTGTATTACTGGTATTTAAAATATGGAGAATGGTTATATTCTCAATATGCGCAAGGTACTAAACAACAGAGTTTTAATAATAAGATTGTTGAAAAATTTGAGTTCGTTCATCCAATACTTCCAGAACAACAAAAAATAGCTTCATTCCTTACCGATGTTGATGAGAGTATTACCAAGCTCACAAAAAAGGCAGCCCTCTTAGAGCAATACAAAAAAGGGGTAATGCAAAAAATCTTTAGTCAGGAACTGCGCTTTAAACCTGATGACGGAAATGAATTTCCTGATTGGGAAGAGAATACATTAAAAGAATTAGGTGAAACCTTAAACGGTCTGACTGGTAAGACAAAAGAAAACTTTGGTAGTGGAAAACCATATATTCAATACAAACAGATATTTGATAGTTCAAAAATTAATATACAGAATTGTGGATTTGTTGAAATTTCAGAATCAGATAATCAAACTAAAGTTAGATATGGTGATGTCTTTTTTACAACATCTTCAGAAACACCAAACGAGATAGGCACATCATCAGTATTATTAGATGAAGTTAATGAAATGTATCTTAATAGTTTTTGTTTTGGTTTTAGAATAAATCAATTAGCATTAAATCCATCATTTAGTCAATTTCTTTTTAGAAGTCCTAATTTTAGAAAAAAGTTGATTCCTCTTGCTCAAGGTAGTACAAGATATAATATCTCTAAATCCTCCTTTCTCAAGTTAAAAGTTTATTTGCCGTGTATTGAAGAACAAAACAAGATTGCCAATTTTCTATCAGATATAGATAAAAAGATAGAAGCCATAAATACCAAAATAGAAAAAGCAAAAACCTTTAAAAAAGGCTTGTTGCAGCAAATGTTTGTTTAAAGTATAAATATAATATGCATTTCTTATACGTAGATGAAAGTGGTGACCCTGGTAAGCATAAGTATAGCTCGCCTCATTTTATTTTATCGGGTTTAATTGTTTCTCAAGATGATTGGTCTTTGTACCTATCGCGTTTAAAAACCTTCAGAAAGTCACTTTTTAACAAATATGGACTAAACCAAAGAACAGAAGTGCATTCATCAGAATTAATCAGGATTGGTAGTTTAAAAGAATATCAAAGAATAAGTAAAACAAATCGAATCAATATTCTCAAAGATTATGCAACCCAAATACCAATAATCTTTAGTAATGCTAGAGTAATAAATATATGTTTAAAAATAGATGAATTTCCAGAAAGAGATATTTTTGAGTTAGCCTGGTCAAGACTTTTGCAACGTTTTGATACTTACTTAAAAAAAGAAGCTAAAGACAAAGGTATAGTAGTAGTAGATGATACCGATAGTATTAAACTACAAAATTTACAGCGTAGGTTAAGGATTTATAACCCAACACCATCACATTTTACAGAGGGATCATACAATGCACCAATCAATAACATTTTAGAAGATCCTTTTTCAAGAAATTCTAGTCAATCTTATTTCATACAAACAGTAGATGTAATTGCACATTTGTTGTATAGAAAAGAGTTCCCCAAAGGCAGCTTGAAAAAGTTTGGCTTACAATATCAATTTGAAAAATTAGAACCAATTTTGTTAAAAAAAGCGAGTAAATCAGATGATTTGGGTATTGTTAGAGCATAAAAAACCTCGGTTCAAAAACCGAGGATTTTGTTGCGGCCCTATTAAAGCAAACGGCTTTAATCGAGTCGACTTATATTTTGAATATAAATTATAATAGCTTATTTTGTATTACAAATATAGCTAATTAATGCAATAAAATTGCAATTTCACATCAAAATAAAACGTATATATTTAAATATCAGCTGTTTGCAATAAACACGATGCATGTATTAGTCACAGATTAAAAGCCTGTTGCTTAACAGATAAGAATATTAAAAATTAAATAAAATGAATATAGATAAAAGCATAAGAGAATTAAATGATGTCTTAGTAAGCAACCCTAATAGGCATTTAGATTCTCCAATAGAAGAATTGGAAGAGTATCTTTTTTTAAAAAAGCATCTCATCCCTATTCCATCACCATTATGGCAACAATCTCTTTGTAATGTAGCTGTAAAGTTATTTGATTTAGATATTTTATCAATTTTACCGGATATTGATAATATTCATTATGAACTACAAAATTCTGATGTAAGCGAAGCGTTAATCAAATACTATCTTCTTATTGACGTAAACGATTACAAGTATGAAGAACATCCAAGAAAACATTTCTTAGTATCAGAAAAAGAACGAATCGATGTAGATGTTTTACTCAATAGCGTAGCCCATTTAATTCAAAGAGATATAGAGTTGTGTGTTAATGCTATTAAAGCTCAATTACAACAACTGTCTAAAAAAGATTGGAATGCATACTTTAAAGCCATTGAGTTAGACCCGGAAGAAGATAAAGAAGAAATTGAAGAATTTTTTTCTGAACTAAATTATTTTTTAAAAGATTAAATATAAGTAGTTAAGTTAATAAAACAGTTAATAAATAAACCTACAGGTTGATTTTATGGATATAATTAATATATTTGCACCTCAGTTATATGCTATACGCTATAAAAATGAAGCATTAGATGCTTATAATAAGTGTATAGACAATTGGACAGATGTAGAATATGTTAGAAGATTTGTTAAAGACCATCAGGCAGATATTGAAGGTCGAGATTTAAATCAGGTTGTAGAAGAAATAATTGAAGACGCCCAAGGTATAGACGATATTTTATATGAGTTATCAAATTCAACAGACAAAAGCATTAATCAATTTTTCGCACCATTACGAAATAGTGAATACCAAGTCAAATTACTTTCAAGACAAAAAGGAAGAGTTAACAGAAAGAGCTACACAAGAATTTATGGCATAAGAATTGAATCTGATTGTTATGTTATAACAGGTGGCGCTTTAAAGTTCACACAATTTATGAAAGATCGTGAACACACATATCAAGAGTTAAAAAACATCGATAAAGTAAGAGATTTTTTAATTGATAATGAAATAATAGACCAAGACAACTTAGAAGATTTTCACACACAACAATAATTATGGCAAACCTTAATAAGTTAAATACTATAGCCAAAGACGCAAAAGCCTTAGACAAAATTAAAGAAAGAGTAAATAACCGTAGATGGTTAAAGTACTCTCAAAAAGTGGCTTTGATTGTTCTGAATGAAATTGATCTTCAGGATATTTCTCAAAAAGAACTTGCATCAAAAATGGATGTAAGCCCACAATACATCAATAAAATAGTTAAGGGTAAACAGAAATTAAATATTGAAACCATTTCAAAGTTAGAAACTGCTCTTGGTATAAACATAATTTCAATTGCAGAACCTAGAAAACCAAAACCTAAAGGAAAAGTGGTTAGAATTGATTTTAATATAGGTATAAATAAAGAGGAATTTTCAAATCCTTACTCATCATATAAAGCACAG
>CAYNCI010000004.1:98577-107398 GCA_964396065.1 uncultured Mesohalobacter sp.
GGAATAGAGTTTCAAGTAGATGGTGTAACTCATACTTTCCAAGCAAATAAAGAAAAGATTACTCTAGATCGATTTTTTTGCTAAACTGAGCAAAAAAAAATGATTAAAGATAAATTAGAAATCCCATTTAGGTTAAAGGATATTGAAAATAAACAATGGGCCGTTTTCCCAGAAAATTATAATGAAGTGGTACCGGAATTTAATATGTCTTTCAATTCTGATTTCTCAATAGATACTGAACATCGCATTATTTGTATTTATCCTAAAATAACACTTTCTCAGGATGAAAAGGCTTTTTTAATCATAGAGACTGAATTTTCTTTTTTAATTGATTTAGCAGGTTGGAAAAAAATGATTAACAAGAATAAATTCATTATTCCAAAAGGCTTCAAGGAACACATGTTGGTTATTGCTATTGGTACATTAAGAGGAATTATTTTTGAAAAAACTAACACCAAAAATTCTGTTATAAAATCTTTTGTACTTCCTGCTATAGATGTTAGAAATGGCACTGGAGATGACATAATATTTGAATTAACCGAAGAAGAATATTGATAATCGGTCTATGCAAATAAATAAGACCTCTAGATTCTATATAACCATCCCCTCTTAGACGCTTCTCTTTTCAATTTGGAAGCTTTTTTCTTAATCTGTCCGCTTGTTTCATTTCTATAATCAATAAAACAATGGCCATCAAAAGGATCATTATCCTCTTCAACAGGTAATTCAATAGTATTGCATTCTAATTTAGTTACAGCAACCACACCAGAAGATTCATATTTTTGATTAGTAAAATGCTCAAAGCTATCAAAAGGAGTGAATTTATCACCGTTATAGACAGACAGGCACCCATGATCTTTAGGGAATGGTTTAAAGGTTTGCGAGGAGAACACTAATGAAGAAACCTGATCACCTTGAATAAATGATGGATGGACTTGTCTTAAGAGTAAGGTTTCTTCTTCCATTATTTGGTTAATAGTTTACTTGTTAATAAGTTATTAAGAGTTTTCCAATCTTCAATATCGTTTAAATCTAACTCTTTTTCAATTTCATCCTCAACATCATTATGATTAAAGGCAAAAAGAGAGCCTGTTTTATTTTTTAAATCAACTAATAACTCAATATTGAAAACATCATTTTTCCATTCTAATTGCAAATCTCCTTCTGGAGTAGGAAATGCATAAGTAGTAATGTCCTCTGTATCTATATTAGTTTCGTATAATTTTTCAAACCATTTTAAAGCATCGCTGTTAAGCTCAGAGCCGAAACCATTATACCAACCCTCTTTTAATTGAGATAATTCGTCTAGTCTATATCCTAAATCATATTCGTCAAGCAAAATAACTTCTTCTACGCTTTTTAATTCTTTAAGTTTTTCGTAATGCGAAAATAATCCTATACCATTAATTATAACTTTTTGATTTCCATCACTAGCACTAAAGGCATTTAGAAACTGTTGGTGTATAACTTCATCATATTTTCCTGGTATCTTTTTTCCATCTACTGTTTGGATTTGAAATGTAAATTTATTTTTATCCATTTCACATATTATTCCTCGTTTTGATACATCTTCTGTATACTCGCCAGATGTCGATGAAGCAGATATTAATTTTCTTCTAGTATTGCGTGTAAATCTTGCTTTTCTATCAGGATCTTCAGGTCTAAAATCAATATACTCATTATCCTTTAATTTTTTTCCAAATCGATTAAAGTAAGCTAATACTGTTTGTGGTGCTTGTGATTTTATATCACCATCATCAGATGCAATTTGAATAATTTCTTTTATTCTTTCACTGGCTTGCTCAAAATAAGTTACATTCCAGGAAGGCAACATACCGGCAAGCGCATAAATTATAATTATTTTTGGTATTGTACTTCCTTCATCTAAACCTTCTAATTCAAAAGATACCCCTTGTGTAAAGTTTTTTGGAACTCTTTTTCTTTCTTGATTTTGTTCAAGATAAATTGTCTTAGCCATCTCGATAGTCATTTCATGTAACACCTTTAGATCATCTAACAGCTCTAATGGCATATTATGGTTAACGAATCGTTCACCATTATAAGAAGGAGTGAATATTGATTTTTTTTCCAAAATGAGTAATGATTATCTGAAAATAGATATTTGCAAAATAATTAAAATTTCTTATTAAAATTCTTTTAATTCAAACTTTTTGAAGACATTTAACCTTTTAAATAAAGTAAAATTGACCACACAACCGGAACAAGTCTTAGAAAACAATTTAATAGCTCAGCTTATAAGTTTAGGCCATAAATCAGTTACCATTAAAACTGAATCTGATTTGCTTAAAAATCTAAAGTTACAGCTTGAAAAACATAATAATACATCTTTTTCAGATACTGAGTTTAATAGAATTGTTATTCATCTTAGTAAAGGAAACATTTTTGCTAAAGCAAAAACACTCAGAGATAAGTTTGTACTACTAAGAGATGATGGCGACAAAAGTTATATTGAGTTTATCAACCAAGACTTTTGGTGTCAAAACCTGTTTCAGGTCACTAATCAAATAACCATTAATGGGAAAAGAGAGAACAGATATGATGTTACAATTCTTATTAATGGCTTGCCACTAATACAAATAGAATTAAAACGGAGAGGAATTGAGTTAAAGAAAGCCTTTAATCAAATACAGCGTTATCAGCGTGATTCATTTGCATCAAATAATGCGCTTTTTCAATATGTTCAAATATTTGTTGTAAGCAATGGTGTTAACACAAAATACTATGCTAACAGTCCAAAACAAAGTTTTAAGCAAACCTTCTTTTGGAGTGATGAGAAAAACAATAATATTACACAGCTTACTGATTTTGCAAGTTTATTTTTAGAGCCATGTCATATTGCTAAAATGATTACAAAATATATTGTACTCCATGAAAGCGATAAAATTTTAATGGTTCTTAGACCTTATCAGTTTTATGCTGTAGAAGCTATTGTAGACCGAGTTAAAAACAGTAATAAGAACGGATATATATGGCATACAACAGGTTCAGGTAAGACACTCACTTCATTCAAAGCAAGCCAGATTTTAACCCATAATCCTAAAATAAAAAAAGTAGTTTTTGTAGTTGACAGGCAGGATTTAGATGATCAGACAGTAAGAGAATTCAGAGCTTTTCAAAAAGAAAGCATAGATGGTACAGATAATACCAAAATGCTTGTAAGACAGTTTCTGGATGATAGCAGGCCTTTAGTAATAACAACTATTCAAAAATTAAATGCTGCCATCTCTAAACAAAAATTCAAAAATGAAATAAATAAGCTAAAAGACGAAAAGTTTGTTTTTATATTTGATGAGTGTCATCGCTCTCAGTTTGGTGATACACACCAAAGGATTGTATCCTATTTTTCAAATCATCAATTATTTGGATTTACCGGAACACCTATATTTCCAAAAAATGCTACTTCATTTAAAGGGATTAAAAAAACTACAGCAGACTTATTTGAAAAGTGTTTACATAAATACGTTATTACAGATGCCATAAGAGATGAAAATGTATTAAAATTTTCGATTGAATATTATAATGTATTCAAAGAAAAGGAACACATAAAGGATAATAAAGTAGAGGATATTGATACATCTGAAATATACGAAAGCGAAGAATACTTAAATATAATAGTCGATTATATTATCGATAACCATAACAGAAAAACACATAATCGAACTTTTACCGCCATACTATGTGTAAGTAGTATAGATATTTTAATAAAATACTACAACCTTTTTAAAAAGAAGAAACAAGAAAAAAAACATAATTTTAATATTGCTACTATATTTTCTTATGCTGAAAATGAAGAAGATAAAAACGCTAATGGAAATATTGAAGTTGAGGAATACAACATGGCTGCAGAACCCACAGAACCTTATCAATTGGCATCAAGAGACAGTCTTGATCAAATTATAAAGGACTTCAATCAAATGTTTGACACAAATCATTCTGCCAAAGATGGCAATGCTTTTTTAAATTATAAAAAAGATATATCCAAAAAGGTTAAAAGTAGACAGATTGATATTCTTATTGTTGTAAATATGTTTTTAACAGGTTTCGACAGCAAACATTTAAATACGCTATATGTAGATAAGAATCTTAAATATCATGGTTTAATACAGGCATATTCCAGGACAAATAGAATTTTAAATGAAAAGAAATCCCAAGGTAATATACTTGCATTTCGCAATTTAAAAAAAGATACTGATGAAGCTATTAAATTATTTTCAAATAAAAATAATATTGAGTCAATAGCTATTGACCCCTATGAAGAGCAAGTCAAAAAGTTCAATAAAGCCTACAAAAAATTAAAAGGAATAGCGCCTACTATTGATAGTGTAAATGATTTAGAGTCTGAAGAAGAGGAACTAGAATTTGCAAAAGCATTCAGGGAAATAATGCGCTTAAAGAACATACTATCCTCTTTTTCTCAATTTTCTTTTGATGATAAATCTATTTACATGAATGAACAGGAGTTTGTAGATTACAGTAGTAAATATTTAGACCTTCACGATAAGTTAGATACAATGCATCGTAAAGAAGCTGTATCAATATTAGATTCCATTGATTTTGAATTAGAACTAATACACCGTGACGAGATAAATGTGGCCTATATCTTAAAGTTACTAGCAGAATTGAAAAACACACCGATAGCACATAAGAACAAAAAACGTAAACAAATTTTAGACATTGTTGGTGGTGAAACTGAATTGAGAAGTAAAAAAGAGCTTATTGAAAAATTTATAAATCGTAACCTTCCTGATATTGATGACGACAGTAATATTGATGAAGAATTTAATAGATTTTGGCAAACCGAAACCAAAAAAGCCTTACAGGATTTATGCAAAACAGAGAATATCAATCAAGACAAACTTGAAAAAATAATAAACGATTATTTATTTAATGGTAGGTTAGCAACAGATGATGAGTTGATTGAATCCATAAACAAACAACCCAGCATTTTAGAAAGAGAAAAAATAAGTAGTCGTATTTCGAGGAAAATAAAAGATTTCGTATCCACTTTTATTAGTGGCGTATAAATCATTTAGTTATTCTTTTTTCTTCTGGCATCTCGCTTTTCCTCTCTTGCCTTTCTATAATTATATTTTTCAATATCACGTTTTATAGATTCTTCATTAAGAAGTCTAGTCCGCATGTATTTACTAAAACCTACCTCAAAATTTCCAGTTGGTCCTGTTAGCATAAAAATTGGTATACCAAGTGCAGATTGTACATAAGAGAATTTCCATTCACCGATTGTAACAGTACCGCCAGTTTTAGATTTTTGTCGTTCATTAATCCAAGAACTTAATCTATCTAAGTCTTTATAAGTAATACCAAATTGTACATCATGTGGTTCTCTTTCATAAGCCATAAAAATATTATCAGATCCTGTTGCTTTTAAATCTAGTATTTTCCACACTACGTAAATACTGTCATTATTAATTTCTCTTACAAAAGCATTTACGGTACCAGCCTGTCCAATATTAATTAATTCTTCGTTATCTTCTTTAAATTCAATTTGTGCAAAAGATGATATGGGTATTATTATAATAATTGATACTATAAAGGTTATAATTCTGATATTCATAAGTAGGATTTATTTAAATATAATTTTATGGTAATATAATGATTTTAGCATTAATAAAATACCATTTCCTCAGCAAAATAAGTATAGCCTCCGTTGCACTACAGCCATACCCATTTTGCTTCCCCGCAGTAAAAGCTATAGGTCGTTTGTAGGTATAATATTGTTTTAAGATATAGCATTTACTTTTTGCCTTTGCGCTCTTTTCGTTTCGGTTTTCATAAGTACATGTATTGCTAGGTTGTACGTTGGGTGGCAGGTAATAAGGTGTGCTTTCGTCATTCCGTTTTGTTTCATATAGCATAGTTACAAGGGGTTTTAAGGTAGCTATGATAGTTATATTATATCAATAAAAAAGTTGCTTAAATAAGCTGATACGTTTTCATAAAGCCCTTGTACCTACCATTCATACGCTTTGTTTCGCTTGTAGCTACACAAAGCTATTCATTTGCCATATTACACACACTACATTCCTACAGCACCCGTAGCTACTCTTGTACCCAAACCCATAAGGTTTTGCTGTCGCAAGTATTTATATTGGGTACAACCGCTACTAATTGTTGTGCGAGCCTGCAAGTCACAACTGGCGATTTGTTTGTCACAGTAATTGTATGCATCCATGTTGTCATAAAGCTTGTTTTTGCTCCTATCGTCACAAAAAAAAGCCTTATTCCAACCGCGCAAAAAGAGCTGTTTCTCCATTCCATTTCATTTACTTCTCTTAGCATTCCATTTCGCTACGTCTTGGCTATCGCCAAACCTTCGCTTCATTACACGCACGTTCAGAACATTCTATTTCATTCCGGCACAGCCCTTTTTCTTTCCCAAAGCCACAATTACTCCGCCAAACCGTGTTTGCAACATAGTATTGGGGGCTTATCAGCCTTCCTCCCAATACACCAGTTGTTCCACTCGCAGGCGGCTCGCGCCTTGGATTACCTGCCAGAAACACGTTTTTAGTTAGATTAGCTTTTCCTTTAATTCATAGTTAGATAGACTATAATATTCATGTGAGGATATTTCCCTTTTTTCGTAAGCCTCTGCTTTTCTAAAGTGCCAATAGAGATTATAGGTTCCTTCTGCCAGATGTAATATAATAATTTGTTTTTTATCCTCGAATTCATGTGTAACTCTCTCAACATGAAAAAGGGTGGTATAAAACTTCCCTCTTAAGAAAAACAAATCCATTTCTTCACCGATTTTTGGTATATGCTTTAATCCCTTTAGCCTAAAAGTAGCGGACTCGTCCCATATCTTAGTCATACATAATATTTCAATTTCATCATATTGAAAGCTAAACTCTTTTTCATAATCGAATAATTCATCATACAATTTATGTATTCTACTTCTTACCTTGTGGTAACTTATGCCAGTTTTTTCATTTATTTTTTTCAAACTAGGTAGACTATAATTGTCGTCGTTTAAAAAATCTTTTGTCATAAAAAAATGGATTATCTCACCATATTCATCATGGTTTTTATACTCGTCATATAATTGTTTTTTAACAGAAATCAGTGCCATAATTTTGTCTTTAATTTGTCTTTTCATTAAGTAAGGTTTTAAGTTCAGTATATTGTAAAAAATAAAACAAATATATATGGCTTTGCTCAAACCCAAGCTATCGGGCAGTAAAGTTCAAGCCCTGTGGGTTTTTGAAAAAACTTTTTTCTTAGTCACGCTTCAGTTAATATCAAGTTTCTTTTTTAGAAAAAACTTTTTCCAAAAAAACTTGACAGCCCTTGCCACGCCATATAGTTTGTACGCTTTCTTTTTTTCTATTTTTTCTTTGTTCAAAAAAATATTGAAAAGGGATACTATTATAATTGAGCGATAATTCTTTAATTTCATGATAAAGGATTTTAAAAAATAAAGCCCTATAAATGAATTACAGGGCTTTACAAAGTTCAAAGGTCAAATGAACGAAAAATCTTATGCGACTTCCACAATACTAAGAACGTTGAAAGCACCATTGTTTAAACTATACTGATTTCCATTGACTTCTTGAAAAAACTCAATCAAAATCAACATCACATCATTTCCGGTACCTGATGGAACAGCAGGAGGAACCAGAGATTGTGTTGCAGTAGCGTTTTCGATTGGTAAATTTACTTCTGGACTAATTTCAATCGAATTTTCTCCAGTGTCAAAATCAACCTTAGCATAAGCTGATGTTAAACTCACATGTGTTGCGCCGCTAGGGTAAGCAATGTCATTAATTGGGTTAAGGTCTGTCAATGTGATTTCACCAGTTGCAGGGTCGATAGAATAAGGAGCAAACAATACTGAACCCATTATAGCTCTATTGTTAAAGTTAAACCCTTTCAGGATTTCTTTACCTTCCGGAGTTGCCAATCCGATAGAAACCTTTCTTTCACCTCTTGAAGAAGTGGTGTCAAGATTTTTAATTCGGGTCATAGTTTGCGTCAATCGACTTGCCACTCTACCATCTTTTGCCTTCATCAATAAATTTCTTATTGAAGTTCTTAACAGCTTACCAGCTGATGCAGAAGCACCAAACTCAGAGCCATTTTCACGTGTTCTTACGAATGCAGGATCATTCTGAATTCTTTCCTTAGAAACACCTCCTTTAGTTCTTACAAGGTGTCCGTCTTTTGTCTTGTAGAACGTCATACCATCCAACGTTCCCTCAATTTTTAAAATTCCGCCAAGTTTAGCCATGATTATAAATTTTAACAGTTACATATCATCAAAACTATGTCTTATAAATAGATAAAAAAAATACATTTATAAAATATGATAGTAATTTCCTATATTGGTAATAAATTCCGATATAGAATACTTTAAAGCTAAGGTTTAAGTATAGATAAAGTATAGATAGTGTATGAAATTGATAAGTAGAAGCTATGAAAAAGAGAATTTGTATTTACCCTAAAGACGTCGCCATCATCACTGGCAAAACAGAAAGATACGGAAGGAGTTTATTAAATCGTATCAGAGAGCATTTAGATAAGGAAAAGCATCAAGTAATAAGCATTAAAGAGTTCTGTGATTATATGGGCTTAAATGAAGAGGAAGTGCAAAGATTTATAATCTAATCTTCAGATAATTACAACGTATTTGTGTTACAAAAAAATAAGAAGCTATTTGTGTTACAATTGTGTTACAATCTAAAAATAAAAAACCTTACATCTCTGTAAGGCTTTGATTTTCAAGTGGTCCCACCTGGGCTCGAACCAGGGACTTTCTGATTATGAGTCAGATACTCTA
>CAYNCI010000005.1:0-96362 GCA_964396065.1 uncultured Mesohalobacter sp.
CAGGATTGGTCAACAGAGCATCTGAATATTTATATTCTAGTGCTTCTAATTATGTTAACGGGCATGGTTTATTGTGCATTAAACGTGCAGAGAATCCTGTTATAGATGTCTTAATACAGAGTACAATTTGGAAAAGTATTTCATGGTAGCTCAAGACATAAATTTAACTTATGAAAGGATTATGGTCCGAAGTTTTAAACTTCGCTCAGCTAGACAGCAAGTCATTAATAATACCTTTTTATTTTATTATTTTTGTGAACCAGCCGCTTAAAATTGAAGAAAATCCGTTTTTTAAATAATACTATTTCACACATTTTAATTGTATACATATTATGAAAAAATATTATTTTGTCAGCATCCTGTTATCTATTCTAGCTTGTCAAAGCAATAAAACATCTCCTATTGAAGAAGAAAAGATAGATTACACCAAATATGTTGACCCCTTTATTGGAACAGACGGTACAGGGCATACCTTCCCAGGCCCAAGCAGGCCTTTTGCCATGGTGCAGCCCGGCCCTGACAATACAGACCAAGGCTGGGATTATACCAGCGGTTACCAGCTGAAAGATTCCACCATCATCGGATTTTCCAATACCAGAGCGAGCGGAACAGGTATCAGTGAATTTGGAGATGTATTGCTTTTCCCATTTACAGCAAAAACGGACAGCCTTTCAGCTAAAAAAACAATGGAATTTGCCGAAGTTGGTTATTACAAGGTCAAATTAAATAACGGTGTTCAGGCAGAATTAACCTCTACAGAACGAGTTGGATTTCATCAATACACATATCCAAATCAACAAGCTAAATTACTGGTTAATTTGCAACACGGTTTACGTTTTATTACAGACACTTTAGTTTTAGATAGCGACATCAGTCTTGAAGAAGACAAAAAAACCATCTCTGGCTATTGCCATACCAACAACTGGGTGGAACGTAAGTATTTTTTCACTCTAACATTCGACCAAGCTTACGATTCCGTAAGGCAATTGCCTGCAGAGCCACATGAAAATGCACCAAAATACATTTTAGACTTTACACTTAAAAACAATATTTTAAAAGCAAAAGTTGCTTTATCTTCTGTTAGTGTGAACGGCGCAAAAAACAACCTCACTACGGAGCTTAATCACTGGGATTTTGAGCGGGTAAAGAACGAAAGCAAAGACATTTGGAATAGCTACTTGAAAAAAATTGATATTGTAGCAGAGGATACGCAAAAAACCATTTTCTACACCTCTATGTACCATTTGTTTTTACAGCCATCCAACATAGCGGATGTAGATGGAAGGTACAGAGGTGCCGATGATCAAATTGCGATGGCAAAAAATGGAGAGTACTACTCTACACTTTCGTTATGGGATACTTACCGAGCTGCGCATCCGTTATACACTATTTTGGTGCCAGAGCGTGTAGACGGTTTTATAAATACCTTTTTAGCACATCATAAAGCACAAGGCTATTTACCCATCTGGACCGCTTGGGGACAGGAAAACCACTGTATGATAGGCAACCATTCTATACCAGTAATTGTGGATGCGTATACCAAAGGTTTTGATGGGTTTGACTTTAACGAAGCCATGAGGGCCATGGTAGAATCTTCCACAGAAAATCACTTAAATTCAGATTGGGACCTTTATAACAAATACGGGTATTACCCTTTTGATTATCTGGACAATGAAGCCGTTTCAAGAACATTAGAAAGTGGTTTTGACGATTATGCTATTTCCATCATGGCGAAATCTATGGGCATGGACAGTATTGCGAGCGTATTTGCCAAAAGAGCAAAATATTATGAAAATCTATTTGACCCGGAAACAGGTTTAATGCGTGGCAAAAATTCTAAAGGCCAATTTAGAACCCCATTTAAACCACTTGATGCCACATCGCCAATGAACAACCCCGGAGATTATACCGAAGCAAATGCCTGGCAATACACATGGACAACCTCGCATTACGATGTGGAAAATTACACCGCTTTACTTGGTGGAAAAGACCAATTTACAGAACAGTTGAATACATTTTTCAGTGTTTCAGGTGATGGCGACAACAAACATTTAGGACAAGAAGGTTTAATTGGACAATATGCTCATGGTAATGAACCTAGTCATCATATTGCATATCTATATGCTTATTCTAACGCCCCTGAAAGAGGAAACGAGTTAATAACCGAGATTTACAACAAATTCTACAGCGACACCCCTGAAGGCATTACCGGAAACGACGATTGCGGACAGATGAGTGCTTGGTATATTTTTTCAACTTTAGGATTTTACCCGGTTAATCCAGCTAATGCGGAATACGTTTTAGGTATCCCACAAGTAGAGAAAGCAAGTATACATTTGAGTGACGAGAAAATCTTAAAAATTATAAAATCAAGCAATAAATCAGCAAATACTAAAGTCACACTAGATGATAAGCCGCTTAGCATTACGATAAAACATGAAGATATTGTTAATGGAGGCCTTTTGGAATTCAAATAATGTGTCTGTAAATAAGTTTCAATTTCAACTTAATCAGATTCGAATATAGGTCTAGTAATCTAAAAACTTGGCGCGTTCCTCGGGTGTAGGTATCGGACACTCCTCTTTTTTACCAAACCACTTATAGCGATTTCGCGCAATAATGTCGTAAAAGAAATCTCTAAGCTTGTTTGGCAGGTATAAAAAGACGCTTAAAAGAGGATATAGCGCATTTAGGTTCTTTGCAATATTCAGTGCTGCATCAGATTTAATATAGTACGCCTCTCCTGGTTGTATTAAAATGATGGAATCTATCTGCCTCGTGTCTATACCTCTTTCCTTAGTTAATTCTTGGCCAAGCCTAGACTGCAAAGAGGCAAATCTAAACAGGTCTTTTTTATCTCTTTTGATAATAAACCTGACCGAATCATTACAAAAACTACAAACCCCATCAAATAAAACGATTTGTTTGCTTTCAGGTACTATGTGATTTTCTGTCATTAGTGGTCTGCTTTTACAAGTTCTAGTAAATCCGGTTCTACAGAGGTAGTAAAAATACCATAATTTACAATAGCTTTATTTTTCTCAAAACGATCGATTGTGCCTACAGCCTTACCATCAAACATTCTTACGTGGTCGCCTTTGTATAATTTTGGTTTAGGTTTTGGCGGCTTTTTTTCTTCAATCTCTTTTTGTTTTTTCTTCTTTTCTCTTATGGGAGTGATTTTTTTTAAAACTTCTTTTTCTGCTTTAGATTCCTCTCTTTTTTTACGTAGTCGTTCTTGCTTATTCAGTTTTTCGCGCTTAGAATTTTCTTTTTCAATCAAACTCAAAAACTCGCCAATCAACTTTCTTTTGTCTTTGGACAAGAAATAGCGCTCGCCCATAGTATTCAGTTTTTGACCTAGTGAAATCATTTTCTGGTTGCTGTCATACAACACCTGAAAGTCTTCTAATTTTTTTTGAAGTTTTTCGTTTATCTCATCAAGACGCTTCTGCTCTTTGTCGGCTTCGGTCACTTTTTCAGATAACTTATCCTTTGTATGTGTAAGCTCTCTACGTTCTTGCTGAAGCTTTGCAATACTTTTATCAAATCTTAATTTACCACGTTCTACTTTCTTTTTAGAGCGGTTAATTAAACTATATGGAATACCATTTTTTTGTGCCACTTCAAATGTAAAGGAGCTACCGGCTTCCCCTGTTTTTAATTTAAAAATCGGCTTTAGATTTCTACTGTCAAACATCATGTTGGCATTTGTAATGCCTTCTGTTTCGGTAGCCATTTTCTTCAAATTTGCATAATGCGTGGTTATGATGCCGTAAGCGCCTTTTTCATAAAACACTTCAAGAAAGGTTTCTGCCAAAGCACCACCCAGCTCTGGATCGGTTCCCGTACCAAATTCATCTATGAGGAAAAGGGTGCTGTCGTTACATTTTTTAAGGAAATGACGCATGTTTTTTAGACGGTAACTGTAGGTGCTCAAATGGTTTTCTATACTTTGGTTATCGCCTATATCTGTCATGATATTGTTGAAAAAACTCACTTGACTATATTCGTGTACTGGAATTAAAATTCCACTTTGCAGCATGAGTTGAAGAATACCGACAGTTTTTAAGGTAATACTCTTTCCCCCTGCATTTGGGCCTGATATCACAATAATTTGCTGTGATTTGTTAAGATGAATATCTTGTGCATAGGTTTTTTCCCCTTTTTGATTATTAGAAACTAATAACAAAGGATGGTACGCGTCTTTAAAAATGATGGTTTTATCTTTCGAAAATTGTGGCGCAATCCCATTTATGTCTTCTGCATAACGCTTTTTAGCATAAATAACATCTATATCGCTTAAAACATCGGTGTACTTTTTTAATAGCCGTTTGTGCGGTCTTATAGTTTCCGTAAGGGTTTTTAAAATACGATTGATTTCTTTTTCTTCATCTGCCAAATAATTGAGCAACTGTCTGGTGTAAGTTTCGGTAGCATCCGGTTGGATATAGACTATGCTTCCTGTTTTGGAATGGCCTAGCACTTTTCCCTTTACCTTTTTGCGATACATGGCTTTTACAGCAAGTGTTCGGATATTTTCTACCAAACTTTCTTTGATGTCTGCCAAATAATCCTGAGCCTGGTATTGACTCAAAGCTCTATTAAAACTAGAACCAATCTTGCTACGAGCTGTTTGTATTTCCTTTCTCAAAATGGCCAACTCGTCGCTGGCGTCGTCTTTTATTTGGCCAAATCGATCGATAATTCTATTAACTTCTTCTATAATTTCTGTTGTAAAATATAGACGAGAGACTTTTCGGTAAAGTTGTGGATAAACTTCCTGGTATTTTTTAAAATAGGCAATGAGATCGTTGGCCGTTTCGGAAATAGCTTTGAACTTCACAAAAGCGTCTTCATCTAAAATACTCCCTTCTAGAGCTAAGCGTTTTAATTCGGTTGAAATATCATCAAAACCATGTCTGGGAATAGGTTTGTCTTGATATTGTGAAGACCGGTATTCGGCTACCTCTTCTAATTTAATTCTTGCTTTTTGTTCAGAATCCATTGGCCTTAACCCCTTGGCTTTAGTTTGTCCTATCGTCGTAACACAATATTGCATTATCTGATCACAAACTTGATTAAATTCTAAATCGGTTAAGGTTTTTTCTGAAATCATAAACGTATCCCGTATACTCTAGTTAATTTTGCAAAAATAGGTATAATGATGAATGTTAATATTGAAACCCATTGGAAAAAAATCTTAAAAAACGAATTCAAACAAGCTTATTTTCAAAATCTTGTCAGTTTTGTTAAAGATGAGTACTCAACTTACAAATGCTACCCAAAGGGTAATGATATTTTTAAAGCTTTTGATTTGTGCCCGTTTCCGGAAACAAAAGTGGTCATAATTGGCCAAGATCCTTATCATGGAGAAGGCCAAGCCCACGGATTGTGCTTTTCGGTTCCTGTAGGCATTCCCAAGCCTCCATCATTAGAAAATATTTTTAAAGCTTTACACCAAGATATCGGTAAACCAATTCCGAAATCCGGGAATTTAGAACATTGGGCAAAACAAGGCGTCTTATTACTCAACGCCAGTTTGACAGTAAGAGCTCACGAAGCTGGAAGCCACCAAGGACAAGGCTGGGAAACCTTTACAAATGCAGTAATCACCAATTTATCTAAACACAAGGAAAATATTGTCTTTCTGCTATGGGGTGGCTTTGCCAAACGAAAAGCAACCTTAATAGACAAGAGCAAACACCTGGTCCTTATGACAGGTCATCCATCACCTTTAAGCGCTAATCGCGGGTATTGGTTTGGTCATAAACATTTTAGTGAAACTAATGCGTATTTAGAAACACATGGAAAGTCTATCATAAATTGGTAAACTATAAACAAGCCTTAAGCTTGTTGAAGTTCGAAAATTGTGATTTCCGGCCTAACGTTAAAACGCACTTGCCACAGATGCCCTAAAGCTCTGTTGATGTAAAGCGTTCTTCCGCCGGATAGTTGTATTTGCCCTTGGGTGTAAGATTTATTTTGAACAGGAAGAATTGGCGGAGCCAGAAAAGGAGGCTTGCACTGCCCTCCATGTGTGTGGCCTGATAAAATCCAAGAATTATAACCATTCCACACCTCTAAATCGCAGACATCTGGATTATGACATAAAACTATATTGGCCTGATTGGGCTTAAATTGGCTCATGACCTTTTCCGGGGCAAAATTGGTTGCCCAATAGTCGTCTATGCCCAAAACATGAAGTCCTTCTATTTCGGTTGCTTGATTCCGTAATACTGAAATACCGTGCTTTTGCAATGATTGTGAAATGGTATGTGCTACCTCATTTTGCTGCCATCTATGCCCATAGTCATGATTGCCTAAAACGGCTACACTGCCTTTAGTCCCTTTTGGAAAAAAAGGGTAAAACTTCATTTAATTGGATAAATTGCTCTTCGTTCTCATAATTTACATAATCGCCGGTGTAAACCACTATGTCTGGATTATATGTTTGTGCTTTTACAAAAGAATCGACAATATACTGATAGTTAAATCGATTTCCGATATGGACATCGCTAATCTGCATAAGTGTTTTACCTACTAAATGCTTTGGTAAATTTTTAATAGGCATTTTAGAATGCACAAACTCCAACCAAAAGGGTTCGACTTGCCAGGCATATAATCCTGAACACAGCGAAAGGCCGGCACCAGCTATGAGCGATTTTTTAAAAAAGTGTCTTCTCTTCATGGTACTTTAGTGTCTTGATATCTTGAAACCATTTGACTCATGATTGTTTTAAAAGGAATATGAGTACCACAATCGTGTCCTTCGCCACAAATAAAATGAAACTGAGCATCCGAAGTTGGATTTGTTGTAGATTGCATAAACTCTTCAAAGAGCAGCATAGCGTTATTGAGGTAATAATTATCCATCGTACCCATCCAAATATGCAATTTACCCTGTAACTTATCACCTAAGCTTTCCCAATTTTCAGATAAGTAGTATCTTAAATCATATTGTCTCCAGTGGGCTAAAACGTTTTTGTCTATATCGCCCGTTTCAGGATCAAAAATTGGCATAGGCAAACCTGAAGCTTTATCTTTTGGGCTAAACGTAGCCATCCAGCTGCCCCATTGGCCGCCGCTTGTGGTATACGAGTTGTATCGACCCATGACATTTTCTGCCAAAATTTCTGCGCTTAACATGTATTGAATTTCACCATTTACATCCCTCATGCCAGGCCTTTCCCAACCGTATTGATTGACAAACACGTTTTCTTCTTCGTACAAATTGATAAGTCCAAACTTCCTGAAATCTACAGCGTCTGCACAAGTAGACCACGCACCATTAAAGACATCCGGATAAAAGATCTGCAAAGCAAGAGAAGCCCAACCTCCTGTTGATGTACCGGTTAAAAAACGGGATGTATGGTCTCCAACACCTCTATACTTTTTTTCGATAAAAGGGATAACCTCTTGTATGAGTGCATCGGCATAAGGTCCATTGTTGGCCGAATTCATTTGATAAGAATCTCCAAATGGTGCTTTAGAATCCACTCTTATGATCAACATTTCTGGAGTTTCCGAATCCTGAATATCTTCTTCTGACAAGACAGGTTCATAATAACGGCCTGTTAAACCTGACATCAAAATCAGTAAAGGGTATTTTTTCTTTGGACTAGAATAAAATGTTTTAGGTAAAACTACTTGAGTATAAATACCCATATCTCTTCCCCAAAAGTCTGATAAAAATTTACTTTCAATTTTTTCATATTTTACAAATTCCGTTTCTTTTGGATTATAGACATCTGCAACTTGTTCTTCTAATATAAATTCGATATCAGCCTTATTTGATAAGCTGATTTGGAGCGGTTTACTGTAATACTTTACAGAATTTTCTTCTAGAAGATTTTGGTCGTAATATTCTTTAAAATATGCATAGATATACCAATTATCTTCTTTTAAATCCTTAAAATACTTTTGGGGGAATCCGTATAATTCATTAGAATTGAAATACAATGTTTCAGATGTATTCCATTCGTTTACATCTATCCCAAATACAGGGTGATGATTGATATCCGGATAATATATCCCAGTAAAATTTGGCTCTTGTTTTTCTTGAGATAAAACTAAAAACAAGCGTCCCGTTAAAGCATCCGTTTGCGCAGCCTGAGATAATTTAACTTTAAAGCTGTAAGGTTGCGAAGTACAAACAGAAAAAATAAAAAAAGTGATTATTAACCTTAGCATAGATGTATATATAAAACACCTAAGTTAAGACTTTTTTTTCTTTTTGTTTTTGTTTTTGTTGGCGCTATAACGTCTTTCTTCGTTTAATTGTTCTTGAATTTTCAACTCTTCTGCCGGAATGACTTTTAGAAAAGAAGGATGCTGCTCTATGGCATATTCTATTTTTTCAACTATTTGATCAATAGATTCGTTTTCATAATCAATATCCAATGCTGGTTTGATATGCATAGATTGGAGAATTCCTCGTTTTTTGATATTTATACCTTTTTTGTCAAAAGACCTTCTAAAACCATCTATCACTATGGGTACGACAATAGGCTTGTATTTTTTGATAATGTGAGCAGTACCTTTTCTAATGGGTTTCCAAGGTTTGGTTGTGCCTTGAGGAAATGTAATTACCCAGCCGTCATCTAGTGCCCTACCTATATTCGAAATATCGCTAAATTTTACCTGACGATTTACTTCTTGCCCGGCTGCTCGCCAAGTCCGGTCTATGCTTACAGAGCCTGCATAAGCCAGTATTTTTGGCAGCAAACCGCCTCTCATAGTCTCTCTAGCTGCCACATAGTAAATGTTTAACTTTGGTTGCCACAGATATCCTACATTTTTAATTGAATCTACACGACCACTTAAACTGGCATTAAAGACATGATACATGGCCACTACATCTGCAAAATAAGTTTGATGATTGGATATGAATAAGACATTCTTATCCGGTAAATCTTTAAAAATTTCGGAGCCTTCAATCTGTAATTGATTAAAACCGGAATAACGTCTATGCGTAAGAGCACCCATTATTCTAATGAGCCACTTTTTTAAAAATAAATAATGTCCAAAAGGGTTTTGTTTGAATAGACCCATGTAAAAAGTTTAACAATCAAAAATACACGAATTTTTTAATTTGAAATGATTTTTTGATATTGATTTGATCTAGGATACAAGATAAGCTAAAGTTTAAACTCACTAAACAAATATACCTTAAGTATTAAACAGAATAGATAAACATCATACAACACAATTTTGCTGTTAATACTAAAATCAAAATGTAGATTTTACAGTATTTTCTTAAAAGTGGATTTTATTGGTTTTATTTTTATGTGAGTTTTAAAGCTAATATTAACATATTTTTAAAATACATTAATTTAAACTGAAGTTATTGCAATAAATATCCTAAATTAGGAAGTAAAAAAATAGCATAATTAAATATTAAATAAAAACAACCTACTAATATGAAAAAACTACTACTCTCACTCTTTATTACATTGGTATATGTTTCGGGTTTTTCACAAGTAGGCTCGACTTATCAAGCAGCAAAAGAATTGGATTTTATTTTTAACAGCTCTGCACTTAAGAACAACGAAAATCCGCAATGCATTAATTTAAAAAGTGTTGAAGATATACTATGGCATCTGAATATTAAACAGTTTTCTAAGGATAATCCATTTTTTGACGATTTTAAAGAAGGATTCGATGAGTTTCTCAATATGTTTAACATCTGTGAGCCCGAAGAGGAACCGGATAAATTTAGTCCTAATATAGATGTACCTTTATTTGCAAATTCCAACGATGCCACTAATAATATGAGTTGGCAATCTGCATTATTGCTAGGCACTGCAGACTTTATGGCACAACGTTTTAAGGACGAACTTGTAAATTATGCCATTAAACAATTAATTACAAATCTAGATGATACAAAACTAGAAAGTGTGAAGCTGCTTTTTCCAAAAACCGGAAATTATATCGATAATTTTTTAAAGCCTAATCAAGATAAAGGCTTTTATTATTCAGATTTGGAAATGTTAAAATACCATTCTGAATTAGACCTAAAAGACTTGTCCTATAATTTACCTGAGTTTATAACTGCTATTGATGCGGAAAAAGCTAATCTATTAAAGTTTAGTACAACTGTCTTAACAAATTCAAGTAAGTTTTCAAACCCACTTGATATATTTAACGAACTTAAGAAACTTAATATCTATTATAATCCGAATAATATAAGTGCTAAACCTCATATTATTGAAAATGAATACACTAATCTAAATAATATAGACATTGAAAAACAACTTTATTTACTTAACATTTTTGTCAATGCCTTGAGGAATGAACTTGAAAGCTCATCTGATATTTGGATAGAATATTCTAAAGTAGATTCAAATTATATTGAATCTAATCTCAAAATTAAATTCTTTTACGCTTTGCTTTATGAGCAAACCAATAATCTAAATGGATTTGATGCGCCTTTGTCTAAAGACGAATTAATCAGATTAACTAAAAAGGCATCGAGTGGTTTTGAGAAAATTGAAAAAGCTTACAACATTGCAGACAACAAAGAGTCTACTCCTGATCAAGCTGAATATATTAATATGCTTAATGCTGTATTTGAAAGCATTGACAGCTTTAATACTCAAGATGCTCCGCAATTAAAAGAACTATTAGACCTTACACTAGAAATTCAAGATGTTGTTTCTAGCAACAAAAAACAATACATCATACCAAATATATTATTGATTGTAAACGAATTAGACATTGACTATAACCTTTTTAACCGGGAAGTATTAAACACCTTGGTTTTGCTGATAGATTTTACAAGCGTTGAAAGTGCAGAAGGAATGAAAAATCTTCTTAGCACTTATGCCTTGCCTATTGGAAGTTCTTCCCTCAAACGGACTGGAAAATTAGACATATCTCTAAATGGTTATGTTGGATTTACAGCTGGATATGAAACTTTAGGGAGTGAGTTTGATAATACGTTTTATAATCTGGGTTTGACAGCCCCAATTGGAATCGCCATTTCTCACCGTTATTCAGAACGAAGAAAATTCATAAGTTCAGGTAGTATTTTCTTAGGCTTTTTAGATCTAGCATCCTTAGTAAACAATAGTTTTGATGATACCGTAGAGGTAGAATCCAACTTAAGTTTAAAGCAATTTTTTGTACCCTCTCTAGGCTACTATTTTAACGTAAACAATTCCCCTTTTAGTTTTGGTTTGGTTGGCAGTTACCATATGGCCTCGAGAGCCTTGAATGACGCTGTTACTATTAACGAAGAATTAGATTCATTTAGGTTTAATTTTTCAGTCCTTGTTGATATTCCATTCTTTACTTTAAAACATAAAAATTAATCAGCAGTATTTTTAATCAACAACCTTTAAAATACTTTAACCTAGTCTCAAAAAAGTCGTTATTTTTGTTGCTATTCAATTTAAATACATAACGCTATATGTCTGACGATAAAAAAGTAATTTTTTCGATGTCTGGAGTGACAAAAACCTTTCCAGGCTCGCAAACTCCGGTTTTAAAAAATATATATTTAAGTTTCTTTTATGGGGCTAAAATTGGAATACTAGGTCTTAACGGATCCGGTAAGTCTACGCTTTTAAAAATCATTGCCGGGATAGAAAAAAACTATAGAGGCGATGTAGTGTTTTCACAAGATTACACGGTAGGATATCTTGAACAAGAACCAGAATTAGATGATGACAAAACGGTAATCGAAGTGGTGAAAGAAGGCGTATCGGAAATTACTGCCATTTTAGACGAATACAACAAAATCAATGACATGTTTGGACTTGAAGAAGTGTATTCAGACCCCGACAAAATGGAAAAGTTGATGAATCAACAAGCTAAGCTTCAAGACAAAATAGATGCTACAAATGCCTGGGAACTGGACCACAAATTAGAAGTGGCTATGGATGCCCTTAGAACACCGGATGCTGACAAAAAAATCGGTGTGCTTTCCGGTGGGGAAAGGCGTCGTGTAGCTCTATGTAGATTACTTTTAAAAGAACCAGATGTCCTTTTACTAGACGAACCTACAAACCACCTGGATGCAGAATCTGTACATTGGTTAGAGCAACACCTTCAACAATATAAAGGAACTGTTATTGCAGTGACTCACGACAGGTATTTCTTAGACAATGTAGCCGGTTGGATTTTAGAATTAGACCGCGGTGAAGGCATACCTTTTAAAGGAAACTACTCATCTTGGCTAGAACAAAAGTCTAAACGTTTAGCAGACGAAAAGAAACAAGCCAGCAAGCGCCAAAAAACTCTTGAGAGGGAATTAGAATGGGCCAGAATGTCTCCTAAAGGCAGACAAACCAAACAGAAAGCCCGTTTAAAGAATTATGATAAGCTGGCAAGTCAGGATCAAAAACAGCTTGACGATAAATTAGAAATATATATTCCAAATGGCCCTAGATTAGGTACTAATGTGATAGAAGCTACTGGTGTTAAAAAAGCATTTGGAGACAAATTGCTTTACGACAATTTGAACTTTAATCTTCCACAAGCAGGAATTGTTGGAATTGTTGGACCAAATGGCGCCGGTAAAACCACTATTTTCAAAATGATTATGGGCGAAGAACAACCGGATGAAGGCACCTTTACGGTTGGAGATACCGCTAAAATTGCGTATGTGGATCAGTCGCATTCCAATATAGACCCTACTAAAAGTATTTACGAAAATTTTTCCGGCGGACAGGACTTAATCATGATGGGTAATCAAAAGGTAAATGCAAGAGCCTATTTAAGTCGATTTAACTTTGGTGGTAGCGAACAAAACAAAACTGTAGAAAAGCTTTCCGGTGGTGAACGCAACAGACTGCATCTGGCAATGACGCTTAAAGAAGAAGGCAACGTACTTTTACTCGATGAGCCTACAAACGATTTGGATGTAAACACGCTACGTGCTTTGGAAGAAGGACTTGAAAATTTTGCAGGCTGTGCTGTAATCATATCTCACGACCGATGGTTTTTAGACAGGGTTTGTACACATATTCTGGCTTTTGAAGGCAATTCTGAGGTTTATTACTTTGAAGGCAGTTACAGCGAATATGAAGAGAACAAAAAGAAACGCTTAGGCGATACCATGCCAACCAGAATTAAGTATAAAAAATTAAAACGCGACTGATTGATTGCGTCACTGTTTGTAATTCCTATTTTAATCGGGATATGTAAGCATTATTACGCATTTAATATTAGTTTTAGGTAGACATGTTTCACTTAAAGGCTGCTAAGAAAGCGGAATTGTTTCAAAAACAATCAACTTGATTCTGGCATCTCTGCGATTAAACTCAGCGCTCTGCGTGAAATAATAGGTAGTTTAGTATATTTGAGTTATGTCCATCAAACTCAGTCATCGAAAAATCATCCACATCGATATGGATGCCTTTTATGCCTCGGTTGAGCAAATGGACAATCCTGAATTGCAAGGCAAACCTCTAGCTGTAGGTGGGAGTTCCAAACGAGGTGTCGTGGCAGCAGCCAGTTACGAAGCCCGAAAGTTTGGGGTAAAAAGTGCTATGAGTGGTTTTAAAGCATCTAGATTATGCCCGGAACTTGTATTCGTTAAACCTCGATTTGATCGCTACAAAGAAATATCCGACAGCATTAGACGGATATTTTTTGAATACACCGATTTGGTTGAACCCCTATCGCTAGATGAAGCCTATTTGGACGTAACACTTAATAAAAAAGGCCAACCCAGTGCTACGCTAATTGCTAGCGAAATACGACAAAAAATTAAAGAAAAAGTGGGATTAAATGCTTCTGCAGGAATTTCTATCAACAAGTTTCTGGCGAAAATTGCGAGCGACATCAACAAACCCAACGGACAGAAAACCATTCCACCTGAAGACGTTATACCGTTTATAGAAAACCTTGATGTGCGTTTGTTTTACGGTGTGGGAAAAGTTACCAAAGAGAAAATGTACAAACTTGGAATTTTTACAGGTTTGGATTTAAAACAAAAATCTTTAGAATACCTGGAAGAGCATTTTGGTAAGAGCGGGAAGCATTATTATCTGGTATCGAGAGGAATTCATAATAGTCCTGTCAAACCTGTACGGACTCGAAAATCTTTAGGAGCCGAGCGAACGTTTAGTGATAATATTAGTTCGGAAGTTTTTTTGATAGAAAAGCTCGATCATATTGCAAAAGAGGTTTCCAAGCGATTGGAAAAACAAAAAGTTGCTGGCAAAACCATTACTTTAAAAATAAAATACAGTAATTTTGAAATGCAAACTCGAAGTAAAACGCTCAAATTTTTCATTTCGTCTAAAGACTTGATTCTGGAAGAAGCTAAAGCGCTACTATATCAAGAAAAATTGAAAAATTCGGTCCGCTTAATCGGCATTACACTATCTAATTTAAATAACGAAAAAAAACAAACTGAAACAACATCGAAATCTCAAAAAGAAATTTCAGTGCAGTTAAAGTTTAAATTTTAATGGGTACACTATTGCCTTTACTTACTTGTTCTTTTAAAAAAAAGCATAAAAAAAGGCCACCGAATTGGCAGCCTTTCATACTCATTATAGATTTTAGATTTAGCTATTGTTAGCTTGATCCATTTTATCTTTAAGCGCTTGAAGTTTAGCATTAGCATCACCAAGAGTTGGCTTAGAATCTTCTTTCTTCGCTTTTGCCTGTGCTTCTTTAACTATTTTTGCTTCTTCATTTTTATGAATTGCAGAATGTGAAGCGACTACTCTTTTGAATTCTTTATTAAACTCGATAATAATAAATTCTGCTTCTTCACCTTTCTTCAATTTAGAAGAATCTTCTTTTTCTAAGTGTCTGCTAGGAATAAAGGCAACAACATCTTCGTTAAATTTCACTGTAGCACCTTTATCTACTATTTCTGTAACTTCAGCAGTATGTTTAGTTCCTACAGCAAATTCCTTGGCATATTTATCCCAAGGATTAGTCATTGTTTGCTTATGACCTAAACTTAGTTTTCTACCTTCTACATCCAGTTCAAGAACAATAACCTCTAATTCTTCACCAGCTTTACAGAATTCTGATGGGTGTTTAATTTTCTTAGTCCAAGATAAATCTGAGATGTAAATTAACCCGTCTATACCTTCTTCTAATTCTACAAATACACCAAAGTTTGTAAAGTTTCTTACAGTTCCTTTGTGTCTTGATCCAACAGGGTACTTAGACGTAATATCTGTCCATGGATCTGGTGTCATTTGCTTGATACCAAGAGACATTTTTCTTTCTTCACGGTCTAAAGATAAAATCTTAGCTTCTACCTCGTCACCAACTTTTACAAAGTCTTGAGCAGATCTTAAGTGAGTGCTCCATGACATTTCAGAAACGTGAATTAAACCTTCTACACCTTCTTCTACTTCTACGAATGCACCATAATCTGCAAGGACAGTTACTTTACCTTTTACAGTATCGCCTTCCTTAAGGTTTTCGTCAAGAGCTTCCCAAGGATGTTTGCTTAATTGCTTAAGACCTAATTGGATTCTTGTTTTGTCTTCGTCGAAATCTAAAATTACAACATTAAGTTTTTGATCTAGTTCTAAAACTTCGTTCGGATGATTAATTCTAGACCATGATAAGTCTGTAATGTGGATTAATCCATCAACACCTCCAAGGTCTACAAATACACCGTAAGAAGTAACGTTTTTAACCACACCTTCTAAAACTTGTCCTTTTTCTAACTGGCCAATAATTTCTTTCTTTTGCTCTTCGATGTCAGCTTCGATAAGAGCTTTATGAGATACAACAATGTTCTTAAATTCGTGATTGATTTTTACAACCTTAAATTCCATTGTTTTACCAACATATGCGTCGTAGTCTCTAATAGGTTTAACATCTATTTGAGAACCTGGTAAGAAAGCTTCGATACCAAAGACATCTACAATCATACCACCTTTGGTTCTGCATTTCACTAAACCGTTTACGATAGTTCCTTCTTCTTGAGCTTTGTTAACTCTTTCCCAAGCGCGAATTACTCTTGCTTTACGGTGCGATAAAATAAGTTGTCCTTCTGCATCTTCTCTAACGTCTATAAGAACGTCTACAATATCGCCAACTTTTAAGTCTGGGTTGTAACGGAATTCGTTTAGAGAAATAACACCTTCACTTTTTGCGTTGATGTCTATGATAGCATCATCTTCTGTGATATTGATAACTGTACCTTTTACAACATCGTTATCAAGTGTTTCTACAAAATTGTCTTCAACTAGTTGTTCGAAAATTTTTAATTTTTCGTCTTCAACCTCTTCAATACCTTCTTCGTAACGATGCCAATCGAATTTTTCTAAAAATTCTTCTGGAGAGATTTGCTCTTTTGGTTGATTGTTTCCTGTTGTTTCGGCAGTTTCTGTTGGGGCTGCTTCAGTTTGTGGAGTTTCTACAGCGTCTTGCTGTTCTTGGTTTTTTAGTTCTTCAGCCATAGCTGATTTTAAGATTTGTATTCTGTTTGATGTGGAAATTATGAGTGCAAACAGAAGAAATTATTAATTATTTTTACATCGCCTTTAGCTTCCCACCTCGCTAAAAGGTTTGCAAAATTACAATTAAATAATTTATTATCAGCAAGAAATAAAACTAATTTTATTAGATAAGAGATAGTGACTAGATTGCCGAAGAGACTAGAAATTCTTAAGAAGAAGAGAATTGTTAGTCCTCTAAGTCCTCGTCTTCTTTATTTTCTATATCGACAATGCTTTCGTTGAAATCTTCATCGGCATAATCATCTTCATCAAAATCGGCCATACTCACTTCTAGTTTGGCACTAATCTTTACTAAATAAACGGTGTCTTCAGTTCTAACCTCAACAGCTTCTATAGTTTCATTTTTAGCATTTTTGAAAGTAATGATGTGTTTATCATCATACCCATCCGGATACTTTTCAACTAAAAGAGAAAGAATTTCTGGAGTAAGCTTTTTGTAATCAACAATTACGCGTTTCATTTTTTTACTTAAATTTTAAAAACAAACATAAGGAATGGATTTAATACAAAAAATGTTTTTTTAATTTATTTCAAATCCATTTTGTATAGTGACAAGCGTGTCGCAATTTTTGACATATAATCCTATTTTTTTTTGACTATAATCCGCTTCAATATGGTAGAAATTGCAAGGCTTTTCTCTTGGTTTACTTTCTCCAAAATCGACATCTCCATCTGTTAAGAACGTTTCTATTTGTGCTGTATCTATTTTTTGGGCATTGAAAAATTGCAAAGCCTTATCGTCAAATACGCGCTGCTTTGTCCGCAAAGTTTTTAAAACCCTATCGTTAGGAAAATAGTCGAATGTAACATCTTTCTTATCGAATATAATCCATACGAAAAATATACCTATGAGTGCTCCACCTAAAAAAAACAGGAATCTTTTTTTTAATGACATAATCTAAAATATTAATAAATTCGCGTCTCTATATGATAAATCAAACCAATCGGCAACAGATTTATTTGTTAAAACGCCGTGGTAAAAATACAACCCATTTCTTAACCCCAAATCAAATCTTAATGTATTTTCTAATCCTCCTTTTTCGCCCATCTCTAATAAATAAGGCGTGAACATATTACTAATTGATAAAGAGGAGGTTTTAGCATATCGAGAAGGAATATTAGGAACACAATAGTGAATAACGTCGTGCTTAACAAAAACAGGATGTTCATGAGATGTGACTTCGGAAGTTTCTACACAACCACCCATATCTATACTTACGTCTATAATTACTGCCCCTTTTTTCATCTGCCTGACCATGTCTTCGCTAACTAATACCGGAGACCTATTCATTCCTCGGACAGCCCCAATAAGCACATTGCATCGCCTTAAGGCCTTTAACAAGTTTTTGGGCTGTAATGTAGAGGTAAAAACTTGATGATTTAAATTAGACTGCAAATGCCTAAGCTTTGTCAACGAACTGTCAAATACTTTAATATTTGCACCAAGACCAAGAGCAGCACGTGCAGCAAACTCACCAACAGTACCGGCACCAAGAATAAGTACTTCTGTAGGCGGCACACCACTGGTATTACCAAACATGTGTCCATTTCCGTACTTTGGGCTGGACAAAATTTCGGAAGCAATAAGCACCGAAGATGTACCTGCTATTTCGCTCAGCGCTCTTACTGCAGGTAGTCCGCCATGCTCGTCTTTTATAAACTCGAATGCTAAGGCTGTTATTCTTTTTTCTGCTAATTTTTGAAAGTAGGCTTTCTTTCGCATCTTAAGTTGAAGGGCAGAAATGATAAAAGAATGCGGATTAAGCATGTCTATTTCTTCTAAAGTAGGCGGAGAAACTTTGAGCACTACAGGGCATGAAAATATTTTTTCTCTATCGGATGTTATCATTCCTCCTGCCTCACTGTAGTCATTATCCTCAAATCCTGCGTGAATACCGGCATTTCGTTCTATGATGACCTGATGACCGTTGCTTGTTAAAGCATTTACAGAGTCTGGTGTGAGGCAAATTCTTAATTCACCATTAGAGATTTCTTTTGGCAGACCAATAATCATATCACTCTTGCGCTTAGAAACTTCTAGCATTTCCTCTTGTGGCATTAATTCTCTTGCCGAAAATGGTGTTTGTGATGCTTGCATAGTGGTGTAAAAAATGTTCAACTAAATTAGTAATAATTATTTAATGAAATGAGGACAAAACAGATTAAGATTGAAAGTGGAAAATATAAAGCATTGCATTATTTTTGAAACATGCCAATAAAAGATATTTCTAACTTCGAATTATCCGAAAGGAAACTCCTGCTACGTATAATTGACGTTGCTTTATTGGTATTGAATATATTCGGTCTTAACTATATATTCGACAAAACATACATATATCTTATTGAAAAATTTTGGTTATGGGTGAGTGTTTACGTATTGTATTTTATTTTTTTTGGAACTGTTTTTGAACTTTATGTGCTCAAAAAAGCGGAATCACGGTTTAAAGTCTTTCAAAACCTATTGCTTACTTTAGGGATTTCTACCATACTATATGTTTTTACGCCTTACATTACTCCTCTTCTTCCTCCGAATCGTTCTGTAATTTTATATTTATTTTTAAGTAATTTAATAGTACTGACCCTTTGGCGATTTGCTTATATAACATTTATAACGTCGCCAAGGTTTTATAAACGCGTTTTTTTTGTAGGAGAGAACTATAACATAAATCAGATTGCTAAGGAATTGAACAGCTTTGACCCTAATTACAACATTAAGGGCTATGTAGATACCAGCCCAAGCTCGCGTTCTTCTAATGACATAAATCGCTATGCAATAGGCGATATGATAAGTACAATTAAAGAACAAAGAATTGATGAAATTGTAGTAGCCAATTCTTACAAAGGCGTAAACGAAAAACTGTATAAAGTTTTAACACCACTGTTAAGTGAGGGCATCCCTATAAAATCCTATTCTAAAGTTTACGAAGACATTACAAAACGAATTTTAATAAAAGATGCTGCAAACGATTTTTATTGCTATTTCCCTTTCAATAGGAGTAATCAAAACAAATTATACCTGTCGATTAGCAGAATAAAAGACATCATAATAAGTATAATAGGCCTAAGCTTTTTAGTCATTATAATTCCTATTCTTATGATTTTAAATATGTTTTTTAACCGTGGTCCATTATTCTATTCTCAAAAAAGGTTAGGTAAAAGATCTAAGCCTTTTAAGATTTATAAATTCCGAACTATGGTTAAAAATGCCGAAAATAATGGCGCACAGTGGGCTGAAATAAATGATAATAGAATAACAACTTTTGGAAAATTCCTGAGATTAATAAGATTAGACGAGTGCCCGCAATTTTTTAATATTTTAAAAGGTGAAATGAGTCTTATCGGCCCCAGGCCTGAACGACCGGAATTTGTAGAAAACTTAAAAAAAGATATTCCTTTCTACGAGACAAGACACATTATAAAACCTGGTTTAACAGGATGGGCTCAGGTTAATGCCAAATATGCGAGCTCTAAGGATACTACGCTACAAAAATTACAATACGATTTGTATTACATCAAAGAAAGAAGTTTGTATCTAGATTTTAGAATTTTGGTTAAAACGCTCACTGCAATTATTTTTTTAAGAGGCAGATAAATGTTGAAATCCGAATAAACTAATATGGTTGAAGAATAATACTACAATACCTACAGTTTAAGCTTTTTCCAAATAGCTTTGTATCGGTATGCTCTAAGAAAATGGCCTTCTTCAGCATCTAATAAGTAAGTTAAGTTTTGTTTTTTTGACTGAAAATAAGAAGAAACACATTGGAAAAATCCTTTGAGGTGCTTTGTTCTAATTGAGAGTTTTAAAGACGCCATAAGCAAAAGAAAAAAATCATACCTTAGGCTGAAAAAAACTTGACCTTGTTTGCTGAAGTAGGTTTTTGTGTAACTTGAGCCGGTATTTTTTTTATGCTTAACATGTAAGTTTTCTAAAACACTTACCTCCCATTTTCTAAACCTGAGTTTAAACTCGTCGGCAGTGTCCCAGCCCATTTGAGATTTCAACCCATCTATTTCTTTAAAGGCTTTACTACTATAAGCTTTAAGTGCACCTCTAACATGGTCTAGATTTGTAAGACTTTCGGGTACCCATATCCCATTTTTCTCAACACTACAAACCCCGCCACAAAGTCCTATACATTGATTCTTTAAGAATGCACTATTAAGTGTTTCTAAATAATTAAAGGGGAACTCAAGATCTGCGTCAAACTTACAAACCACATCATAATCATCAATAGTAACCAATTCTAAACCTCTTTTAAATGCATTAACTACTTTGGCTCCAGGTTGATGAGTAGAGTTGGTATGCGAAGCTAAAACTGTCACTACTGGATTTTTATCATAAGCTTTTAATATGCCTAAGGTACCATCGGTTGAAGAATCGTCTACAACAACAATAGTTTTTGGTTGCAAACTTTGATTAAGAAGGGAATCTATACAAGCTTTGATATATTTTTCTTCGTTATATGCAGGAATAACAATTAGAAATCTCAATACGTTAGCTTCGAGTGGCATAGACTAAATAATATCGAGGTGTAAAATACCTTAAAACTGGTCTAATCCCTACCTTTTTTACTGGATTTGTAAATTTAATACTGTCCTTAATCTGCCATCCAGTCTTTTCGAGCAGCCAGTCAAACTGCCACTCCTCAAATTCGTGGTAGTGCCTGTCCCATTTATCAGTTTTACTTTGGTAAGCATCGGCAAACCAAAGCTTAAGTGGTATGCTGGCAACCAAACATTCAGCTTTAATAGATTTAAGCACGTTATAAGGCGCTAGTAGATGTTCAAAAATTTCAAAAGCGGTAACCACCTCAAACTTTTCATTTTCAACAATCGAAAACTCTTCATCTAGATCTTCGCCAGAAGTATTCGTTACAACATAACCTTCTTTGGTCATGATCTCTGAAAAGGGGTTTGACACGCCTAGATCCAAAACTTGTCTTGGTGGATTGATGTGTTTTTTTAAGAAAGAAATAGTATGGTTATACCTTTTTTGTGGGTAATGCTTATACATTTTTATACCTGATAAGTCATCGCATTTATATTCATCCCGGCACCAACACTTGCAAACATAATAATATCCCCTTTTTCTAAGGTTTGGTTTTCGAAGTGTCCTTTCAAAAACAAATCAAATAATGTTGGTATGGTTGCCACACTGCTATTTCCTAATTTGTCAATTATCATTGGCATTACGTTCTCCGGCATTGGCAAGCCATAGAGTTTGTAGAAGCGTTCTACAATAGCCTCGTCCATCTTCTCATTAGCTTGATGAATGAAGATTTTCTTTAATTTAGAAATATCTTTGCCAGATTCATCAAAACAAGACTTCATTGCCAGCGGCACATTGGATAGTGCAAAGTTGTATATTTTTCGACCATACATCTTAATGTAGCCTGTATTTTCGGAAAGCTCTAGCTTGTTGGTTTCTCCAAAGAAAATGAGATGAGACTCGTCTACGGTAAAAGATGCCGACCCATGCGAAAGGATGCCGTGATTGGACTCAGGAACCTCTTGAACTATTGTAGCCCCGGCGCCATCTGAATAAATCATGCTATCTCTGTCGTGAGGATCTACAACTCTAGACAAAGTTTCTGCGCCTATTACTAAACACGTCTTGGCAAGACCTGCTTTGATGAAAGCCATTGCTTGAATAGTACCCTCAAGCCAACCTGGACATCCAAAAATAATGTCATAGGCTACAGCTCTTGGATTTTGAATATTAAGATTATGTTTAACTCGGGATGCAATACTTGGGAGTATATCGGTTTGTGTTGTCCCGTGTTTTACATCTCCAAAATTATGAGCTACAATAATGTAATCTAATGTTTCGGGGTCTATTTTAGAATTTTCAATAGCGCGTTCTGCTGCTATAGTAGCTATATCAGAAACATTTAAATCCTCTGAAACATAGCGCCTTTCTACAATGCCTGTAATATTTTGAAACTTTTTGATAATTATCTCGGGATGATCGTCAAATCCCTGACCATCAGGCGTGTAAAACTTATGATTCAAAAAATCTTCATTTTTCATAATTACTTTAGGAATATAGCTTCCTACACCTGTAATTTCTATAGCCATAATTATTTTTTTAATAAGCAACGCAATTTATAAAACTATTTTGAAACAATAAGAATTCGAAAGGCTAAAGAATGTGTTTTAATTGATATCTGTTTAAAATTAAAAATCAAGAAGTGATCTCAAAATACAGCTTGGTAATTCTGTGTTACGATAAGCATACTGTAAAACGCCATCTAAATGTATTGATTATAAATACATAAGATTTTTAGAATGGACTCATTTGGACAGCAATAATCGTTTTAAGACCATTTCTTGATATAAAATATGCTCAAAATATTAATCTTGAACCTGAAAATTAATCGGTAATCCAAAAATGACATTCACAGGTTTATTTCGTTGTTTCCCTGGCTGCATTTTAGGCAACTTTTCTATTATGCGTTTTGCTTCTTCTTCCAATTTGGGATGTGGTGCTCTTACATTCATAAACTCAACCTCACCTGAAGTTGTAACTTTAAATTGTGTATCAATGCGGTTCATTCCATTTATACCATATTCTTCTGCTAAGCGAATATCAAAATGTTTGTTTATAAATTTTGCTAACTTATTTTGCATACATACTTTCCGCTCAGTATTATCTTTAAATCGCTCACATCCCGGAAAAACAGGTACATCTTGAACAAATTCAAAAGGTAGATCTGCGGGTGGTTCCGGAATAACAGGTGTTAGACTGTCTAAGACCTTATCAAAGTCAATCTGAGACATTTCTCTTGATTGATAGAGTTGTTTTTTTGTAGCCTCTTCTCTATCATTTGGTTTATCAGGAATATAGTCGTCTTTTTTAGGCTCTTCTATTACTTTTTGGGGTACTTCTCTTTTGGGCAGTTTCATCACATATGTTTCTTCAAATAGATATGTCTCATCAAATATGATTGGGTCGATCAATACAGAATGGTTATCTACAGGTTTATCATAAGATTTCCATTCTGCCGAAATAAGCAGCATTAAAAGGACTAAACTTAATCCTATTTGAAAATACAGCATCGAATTTCGATTTAAATTTTTCTTGGGATTCTTTTTAACTTGCATGAGTTTTTGTTTAAAATTTGACAATAATTAAGTGTGAGCATAAAAATGCTCATAACGTTCTGCAAGCTATCCGGAAAGCTATACTATCGAATATTCAACAACAATGCCAATCCTATCTAAATAGAATTTTACTAAAGTTAAAATACTGTATTTGTGGTATTTAAAAAAGTATTGAAAATTTTACTTCATCATTTTCGTTAGGATTCCTAAAACACTTCTTATCACTGTAGGGCTTGTGAGCACCTTCATTAATGGGCCCTGTCTGTTTCTAGAACGTGAAGATGTTTTTCTTCCGGATGATGACTTTCGCTCTATCTCTTCTTTTTCTTCAGCAGCTTTTTGTTTGGCTTCTTCTTTTGCGGCTTCTTCAATTTTTTTGGTAAGCATTTCATAAGCGCTTTCTCTGTCTACATCTGTATTGTATTTACTAACCAGTCCAGATGCTGCGATCAAGCCTTTCAACTCTTGTTCTGTTAGCACGTCCATTCTACTCATTGGTGCGCGCATCATGGTTGCAGCGAGAGGTGTTGGCCTTCCTTTTTCATCTAAAGCAGACACCAAAGCTTCGCCTATTCCTAAAGACGTTAGCATTTCTGCAGTATCGTAATAGTCTGATAGAGGATAGTTCTGAGCGGTGAGTTTTATAGCTTTTCTATCTTTTGCCGTGAAGGCTCGTAATGCATGCTGAATTTTAAGACCCAACTGGCCAAGAACATCTTCCGGTATATCTGTAGGGTTTTGAGTGACAAAATAAAGTCCGACACCTTTACTTCTTATTAATTTTACAATACTTTCTATTTGATTGAAAAGGGCTTTTGAAGCATTATCAAAAATCAGGTGTGCTTCGTCTATAAACAACACCAACTCTGGCCGATCCGAGTCGCCTTGTTCCGGCAAAGTAGAATAAATTTCTGCTAACAGGCTCAACATAAAGGTTGAAAACAACTTCGGTTTGTCTTGAATATCCGTTAGTCGAATAATATTAATATAGCCTCTACCCTCTTCGTTCACGCGCATTAAATCGTTAATATCGAATGAGGTTTCACCAAAAAACAAATCACCTCCTTGTTGTTCAATTTCAATGATTTTTCTTAAAATAGCACCTGTGGAAGCTGTCGAAATTCTTCCGTATTGTGCTTTAAATTCTTCCTTGCCTTCTCCTGTAGCATATTGAAGTATCTTTTTGAAATCCTTTATGTCTAGCAAAGGAAGCTGGTTATCATCACAGTATTTAAAAATCACCGAAATAATACCCGCTTGGGTTTCTGTGACATCTAATATCCTGGACATCAACACAGGGCCAAACTCACTTATTGTAGAACGCAACCTTACACCATCTTGATGCGATAGACTTAAAATTTCAACCGGAAAAGCTTTTGGCGAAAACGGCAGACCAATTTTTTCATGACGCTCGTCTATTTTATGATGCCCAGGACTTGCAGCAGCGATCCCGCTTAAATCTCCTTTGATATCCATAAGCAAAACCGGAACACCCTTTTCTGAGAGATTTTCTGCAAGCACCTGTAGTGTTTTAGTTTTCCCGGTCCCTGTAGCACCAGCAATAAGACCATGTCTATTCATGGTCTGCAATGGTATGTTTACAAAAGTATTGGTAAGGGTTTCTCCTTCTAAAATAGCACTTCCTAAGCTTATAAAATCACCTTTGAAAGTATTGGCTGATATAATTTCTGTTTTAAATTTATCTTTGATAGTCATTATGAATCAATTTACAGTAAAAATAATATAAATTTGAATATGCTATAGCATAGAATAAACACCAACCCACCAAGCTAAGTTTATGGATATTGACAAACCCATTAGTTTACGACCTAGATTTAGAGAAAGCACTTCACTAGATAAAACAACATTGCTGGATAGAATTTCGGTTATGAAGAGTAACTACAAGGACAAATATAGGCTAACGCAATCCGGCAACCACTTATGGATCCATCATCTAAAAAAAAATGAAAAAATATACACACCGCACCTGCATCTAGAGCTTGTTGATGACGACTACGATGAGCCGGACAAGTTGATTATAAAAGGACTTTACAGTCCAAATTCTGCATACTGGACCATGTTTATGTTTTTACACTTTATTCTTGCCTGTTTGTTTATAGGGTTTATGATTATGGCCTACACAAAGTCGGTTGTAAACGAATCGTTTTGGCCTTATATCTATCTTATGATAAGTGTTGGTATGATTTGGATTGGCTTGTATTTTTTTGCGCGATACAACAGATTGCGTGGTTTAAAGCAAGCTAAAGAGCTGGAAAAAGTTTACGAAGATTGGATAAGACTTTAGATTTATAATGCCGGAATAAGCATATAAAATCTGTTGATTAAATCGAAACAACCTCAATCAATCCCTTTACTTTTTCTGCAATTGTGCGAGCTTTTGCGATATCTGAATGTGTAGAAGTAACATGTCCCATTTTTCGGAAAGGACGAGTTTCGGCTTTACCATAAACGTGAGGCGTTACACCTTCCAGTGCCATTATTTTTTCGATATTTTTATAGTGCACCGGACCTTGATAGCCTTCAGCACCAACCAAATTAACCATAACTGCACCGACCTTAGAATCGGTTTGACCTAGTGGCAAGTCTAGAATTGCTCTTAAATGTTGTTCAAATTGATTGGTAAATGCTCCTTCGATACTATAATGTCCGGAATTATGTGGCCTTGGAGCAACTTCGTTAACCAGAATTTCATCATCCTGTGTTAAAAACAACTCTACTGCCAACAATCCAACATGCTCATAGGCTTGGGAAACTTTTTTTGCCACAGCCTGTGCTTTGCAGCTAATTTCTTCTGAGATTCGAGCAGGACATATCACATATTCAACTTGATTGGCTGTTGGATGAAACTCCATTTCTACGACAGGGTAGGTTTTGATTTCCCCACTTACCGAACGGGCAACTATAACTGCTAGTTCCAGTTTGTAATCGACCATATCTTCAATTATACATGGCGCATCTTGAATATGGTTTAAGTCTTCGTGTGTTTTCAACAACTGAACGCCACGCCCATCATAGCCGCCGGTTCTGCTTTTCCAAACCTTTGGCAGGCTCCACTCTTCACCTTTTGCGCTTAAAACTTCATCTTTAGAGGAATAGCAAACAAAGGCGGAAGTTGGAATTTCATGTTCTTTATAAAATTCTTTTTGGGTTCCTTTATCCCGTATCGTTTTAAGTGTTTTTGCAGAAGGATACACTTTTTTGCCTTGCTGCTCAAGGTAATCCAGAGCATCAACATTTACATTTTCTATTTCAATTGTAAGGACATCTACATCCTGCGCAAATTCTATAACGGTCTCGTAATCCATCAAGTCGCCTTGTACAAATTTGTTACAAGCTATTCTGCAAGGTGCCTGAGGGCTTGGGTCTAAAACTTTTGTGTAAATATCAAACTTTCTTGTTTCGTAAAGAAGCATTTTGCCCAGTTGGCCACCTCCAAGAATACCAAGTTTAAACGATGATGAAAAATAATTGTACATTAATAAAGTTTCGGGTATTTAGAAGGCTTAAATTCATGCATTATCGAATAAACTTTTTCAAAAATATCTTCTACTGAAGGTTTTGAGAAATAATCGCCATCGGACCCATATGCCGGCCTGTGAGCTTTGGCAGTAAGTGTTTGTGGTTTACTGTCTAAGTATTGATAAGCATTTTGAGTTTCTAAAACTTGTTGCATGATAAAAGATGATGCTCCACCCGGCACGTCTTCATCTACAACTAAAAATCTGTTTGTGTTTTGAATACTCTTTACGATATCATGGTTTAAATCGAAAGGCAATAAGGATTGTACGTCAATAACTTCAATATGAATATCTACTTCTCTTAGTTCTTTTGCAGCTTGTTGTACCAAGCGCAAAGTAGATCCGTATGATACGACAGTCATATCAGTGCCTTCAATTAAAGTTTCAACCTTACCAATCGGTGTTTTAAACTCGCCTAGATTAGAAGGTAATTTTTCTTTAAGTCTATATCCATTAAGACATTCTACAATCAAGGCAGGTTCGTCACTTTCTAAAATGGTATTATAAAAGCCTGCAGCTTGTGTCATATTTCTTGGAACCAAGACGTGAATACCACGTATTAAATTTAATACACCACCCATAGGAGAGCCACTATGCCAAATCCCTTCCAATCGGTGACCTCGTGTTCTTACAATTAATGGCGCTTTTTGTTTTCCTTTTGACCTGTAGTGTATGGTTGCTAAATCGTCACTCATGATTTGAAGTGCATATAGCAAATAATCTAAGTATTGAATTTCTGCGATAGGACGTAAACCTCTTAAAGCCATACCTATTCCCTGACCTAAAATAGTAGCTTCTCTAATACCGGTATCAGAAACTCTGGTTTCGCCGTATTTTAGCTGTAACCCTTCCAAGCCTTGATTTACATCTCCAATATTCCCGGAATCTTCACCAAATACAAGAGTTTCTGGTCTGGTTTCAAATATTTTATCAAAATTGTCTCTCAAAATAATTCGGCCGTCAACCATTTCGGCATTTTCGTCATAAACCGGTGAAACTGGTTGAACATTTATAGCTTTCCACTCAGATTGGCTGTATAAATGACTGCTGTAATCCGGCTGGACTTTTTCAGTAAATGTGTTGATCCATTTTATTAGTTCCTGTTTGGCCGGGTTTTCTTCATTTGCGATATATCGAAGGGCTTTTCTGGCTTTAGAAAGAATTATACTCTTTAAAGGCTCATCATTGGATTTTAAATCTGCAATAATTGGCTTTAAAAAACTCGCATTTTGAGATTGCGCAGCAACATTTTCTAATAGATTGATAACTATTTTGCTTTCAACTTTGGCATCTTTACCAAAGGCTTCCCAAGCTGCTTTTTTGGCATCACGAACTTCTTTTTTAATTTCTTTTTCAAGTGTTGAAAGTTCTTCATCTGTAGAAATACCGTTCTCGATCATCCACTTACGCATCTGGGCATTACAGTCGTACTCTGTTTCCCAAGCCAGACGCTCTTTAGATTTGTAACGTTCATGAGACCCTGAGGTGGAATGTCCTTGAGGTTGAGTTAATTCAACAACGTGAATTAATACAGGTATATGCTGTTTTCGAGCAATTTTTTCTGCTTTTATGTAGGTATCAATCAGTTCTACATAATTCCAACCATTTACAACCAGAATTTTATAACCATTGGTGTCTTCTTCTTTTTCGAAACCTTTTAAAATTTTTGATATATTTTCTTTGGTTGTTTGGTGTCTGGCATGAACAGAAATCCCATAATCATCGTCCCATACGCTTATCACCATGGGCACTTGCATTACACCGGCAGCATTAAATGTTTCCCAGAACAAACCCTCGCTGGTACTTGCGTTACCAATAGTACCCCAAGCGATTTCATTCCCGTTTTTGGAAAACTTATCAGCATCTATATTTTTCTCTGCCCTGTAAACCTTAGAGGCCTGAGCTAGTCCCAGAAGCCTTGGCATTTGTCCTGCTGTAGGCGAAATATCCGGGCTAGAATTTTTTTGAGCCGTTAGATTTTTCCAGTTCCCATTTTCGTCTAAACTATGTGTCATAAAGTGGCCTCCCATTTGTCGACCTGCAGACATTGGCTCCTGGGAAAGATCCGTATTGGCATATAGCCCGGCGAAAAATTGTTGGATATCTAACTCTCCGATTGCCATCATAAATGTCTGGTCTCTATAGTATCCAGACCTCCAATCACCATCTTTAAAAGCCTTTGCCCACGCAATCTGAGGCACTTCTTTTCCATCTCCAAAAATACCAAACTTAGCCTTACCTGTTAACACTTCACGTCGACCTAACAAACTGCATTCCCTGCTGGTGACAGCAATTTTATAATCATTTATGACATGTGCTTGAAATTCTTCGTAAGTAAGCTCATTATAGTTTAAAGATATACTGGACATATTTCAAAAAAATTTGGTGCAAATATACAACTAAATAAAATAAAGAATATTCAGAGAAATCGCCAAAAAAGATATAAATATTAAGTAATTCTAAATATTTAAGTCATTAAATGAATAAGTTTCAATAAAAACAAAATATACTATCAATAATACAATTACTAAGAAGATAAATTTAGCAAGAAATTTCTTACATCTTTTACTTTTGAGACGTAATATTTTGCATTAGTTCTCTTTAAACCTACCTTAACAGTATGAGCGGTTTCTGGTAAATCTTCAAACATGTATTCGTCTGTCCAATCATCTCCAATAGCAATAATATTATCAAAGTTTTTTTCCTTCAAAATTTGAAGTGCAGCATGACCTTTACTCACTTTATGACTTTTTACCTCTACGACTTTGTTTCCGTGAAATACAGAAACATCCGAGTTGGACGTTAAACTCGTAAGTACCGTATTAATTTCAATAACCCGCTTTTCTGCCATTTCTAAATCAGCGTCTCCGTAATACCATGAAAGTGAAAAGCGATTTACTTCCAGTTTAGAACCAGGTGTTCTATCAACAAAAGTTTCCAGGATTGGAATAACATCTTCCATCCAATCTGTTTTAAGTGACTCAAGCTCTGTCCAAATATGATGCTTTCGGTAGTTTGCGCCATGATCTGAAATTAATCTAAAATCAAAATCCTGAAAGCATTCTTCTAAGTATTCTTTCTCCGAACAACTTGTTATACAAAGCTCTACATTAGATAGTTGAGATAGTTTTGTTAATATTTCGTTGAGTTCCGTATCTGGTTTAAGATTTGTTTGGTTCTGGGCTTGCTCAACCAAAGTACCATCATACCCTAATAAGATTAGAGTTGCTTTTGAATTTAATATTGATGCTTTAACCTCCTGTTCCTTAGCTGGAGTCAGACGTTCTGCCTTTATATATTGACTTACATTCTGAGAAGTTTCTAAGGCAAGAATAAATTCTTCTGCCCATTTGACAACGCTATACCGAGACACTCTTTTTTGCAGAGCTTTCATTCGCTTATTCTGTTCTTCTACAGGCATTTCTAAGGCAATCTTTATGGTATCTGCAACCTCTTCAAAATTATAAGGGTTTATAAGTAATGCTTCACTCATTTCTTTAGATGCACCTGTCATTTCACTTAAAACTAATACCCCATCACCATTAGTTCTGGTTGCTACGTATTCTTTAGCTACCAAATTCATTCCATCCCGTACAGGCGTAATGAGTGCAACATCCGAAGACGTATATAAATCTATCAAGTTTTCGAATGGCATAGTTCTATAGAAATACCATATAGGCGTCCAACTAACAGTAGAAAATTTTCCATTAATACGTCCTACCAATTCGTCTGTTTCTCTTTTCAGTTTTTGGTATTGTTTAACCTCGGATCGAGAAGGTACTGCAAGCATGATTAACCTTATTTTTCCTTGGTATTCAGGGTATTTTTTTAAAAAATACTCAAAAGCCCTAATCCGATTAGGAATACCCTTAGTATAGTCCAAACGGTCTATAGAAAGAACCATTTTAGCAGATTCACTTTGATTAAGGTGGTCGTCCAGACGTAGTTGAATTTCTGTTTTTTGCTTTGACGATCTTGAACTATGGCTAAGCGCTGCATCTTTAAATTTGTCATAGTCTATTCCCATTGGAAAAGAATCGACTTTTATGATACGATTATCATGTGTGATTTTATTAAACCTTACCTCGCTGTAAAGAATTCGTTTTACTGAACTTAAAAAATGTCGTTCGTAATCATAAGTATGAAAGCCAAGCAGATCTGCACCCAACATCCCTTCTAATATTTCTTTTCGCTTAGGGAAAGTTCTAAATATTTCGTAAGAAGGAAAAGGGATATGCAAGAAAAAGCCCACAGCAACATCTGGTCTTTTGTCTTTAATTAATTTAGGTAATAAAAGCAATTGATAATCATGTACCCATACTTTATCACCATCTTCAACCTGTGCTAAGACTGCATCTGCAAACTTCTGATTTACTTTTTTGTAGCTTTTCCAGCTGGTTTTGTCAAAATGAGAATATTCTAAGAAATAGTGAAACAAAGGCCACAACACCTTGTTGCTAAAGCCATAATAGTAATGCTTTATGTCCTCTTCGGATAAATCTACAGTGGCGCATTGTTCTTTTACAACAGCTTTTTCAACTTTATCTTTTAGATTTTCGTTTAACTGCTCAGTGGTCAGTCCAGTCCATCCAACCCATACACCATTACTGTCGCGATGTACAGACTTTAACCCTGTGGCGAGACCTCCAACACTTGGTGTTATCGTAATATCATCATCATTTAACTTAACTTGAAGCGGTAATCTGTTTGAAACAATTATTGTTTTTGGCATAGAATTTTGGATAAAAGTGAAATTTTTTAAGATTAAAAAATAATTGAAGCCTTTACATCGAACTAAAGGTTATCAAAAATCACCTTATATGATTGTAATCAAAACAACTTAGTGTTCCACATTATCTGGTTGAACAAATTGTTTAAGGCTGTTAATTATGTAATAGGAGTTAAATATACAACAACTAATTAGAAATAAAAATTAACAATCCTATAGAATAGCTTTTTAGACTAAATTTAGTTAAAGTTAAATAATTAAAAATGAAAGCTTTGCGTATTTTATGACAGATTCAAATAAAAATAATGTTTTTGTTTGTGTTGATGTTTAATTAAATCTTTTTCAGAATAAAAAAGGAAAACAATTTGGTATTCAACTTTGTTGTTACATATTATTTCTTTTAATTTATAAATTAATTATGAAACAACTTAACCTATGGATAATCTAGATTATGGTATTATTGGAAATTGCCGAACAGCAGCATTAGTTTCCAAAACGGGTTCTATTGAATGGTGTTGCCTTCCAAAATTTGATTCCTCATCTGTGTTTGCGAAAATTTTAGATGAAGAAATTGGAGGTCACTTTAGCGTTAAAAACACTGAAGACTATGAAATATCACAACAGTATGTAAAAAATACATGTATCCTAAAGACAAAATTTGCAAATAAACATTCTGCATTCGAAATTTTTGATTTTTTACCTAGATATGTAAAATCAAATGATAAATACCACACGCCCCCAGAAATTATAAGATATGTAAAAGTATTATATGGTAAACCTGAGGTTGTGTTTGAATATAAACCAAAGCTGGAATATGCAAAGTTTGAAACCAAAACACACAAAAAAGACAACTTTATAGTCAGCATAACTGAAGAAGAGAATTTTTTCGATTCTATGTTTCTGTATACCAATCTTGACTTAGTTGATATTTTGAATTCTGAGAGAATAGTATTGGCTAATGACAGTTTTTTCTTGATGTCTTATAATGAAAAAATAGACTTCCCAACACTTAGCAGTATTGATTTAGAATTTGAAAGAACAAAAGTATATTGGCTAAATTGGTGTCATAAAACACCAAAATTCAAGCATTTTCAAGACGAAATAATACGCAGTGCTCTTACACTAAAATTATTAAGCTATGATGAAAGCGGTGCGATATTGGCTGCAGCCACTACATCTCTTCCGGAAACTATTGGCGAAGTAAGAAATTGGGATTATCGTTTTTGCTGGATTAGGGACGCCTCTATGGTGGTAAGTGTAATTTCCAAACTTAACCACAATCGTATGACACAACGCTACCTTCAATTTATCATAGATCTTATTCCTGAGAAGAATGAGAAATTACAAATCATGTATGGGATTAATAAGGAAAAGAAACTTACAGAATATTTTCTTGACCATCTATCGGGATATAAAAATTCCAATCCTGTCAGAATTGGTAACGCAGCATACAAACAAAAGCAAAATGACATATATGGTATTTTGATGGATGTCATTTACCAAGAGCTCAATAAATTTAATTGCGATATAGACAATAAGGAAGAACTATGGACTATCACCAAAGGTATAGCCTGGGTTGTTAGACATCATTGGACAGAGCCGGATAAAGGCATATGGGAGTTTAGAGAAGAAGACCGGCACTTCACCTTTTCTAAAGTGTTGTGTTGGGTGGCGATAGACCGTGCCATAAAAGTATCGAGAATGTTAGGCAAAACATCCAAGCTAAACCGCTGGGAAGCCTTAGAGCAGGAAATTCGTCAAGACATTTTAGACAATGCCTGGAATGAAGAAGTCGAAGCTTTTACACAATCTTATAATTCCAAAGATTTAGATGCTTCTGTACTTCTTATGGAGCCCTATGGGTTTATTACCGCAAGAGACCCTAAATATATTAAAACGGTAGAAGCTATTGGAAAAGAACTGACTAATGATGGTCTGCTTTATAGATATAAAAACAAAGACGATTTCGGCTTACCAGAATCCTCATTTACAATATGTACATTTTGGTATATTAATAGCTTAAATAAGATAGGAAAAACACCTCAAGCACTTAAACAATTTAAAACTTTACTAAGCTACTCAAACCATGTGGGGCTATTTAGCGAGGATATCGACTTCAAAACAAAGCGTTTATTAGGTAATTTTCCTCAGGCCTATTCACATTTAGCATTAATTGAAACAGCTATGAACCTAGAAAAAGCGATGTAACTTACCTAGATTTGGTATTGTTAGACAATATTTTATCAATATTAGCAATAATTAAACCACTACAATTTTGTTAATTATTATTTGTCAGATAGTTAGACAAAAAAGTCTAGAACTTTAAATTCAAACACAATTAAAATTATCTAACTGTCTAACAGAGATTTAAATAGATATATGATTAATATTTTTACTTGTTAACAACATATTTTAACAAACAATCTCAAAATATGAATTATAATAGTTTATTAAAAAAATATATTTGTTATGTTTGTAGCATTATTTGGATTATATTGTGTGTTAAAAAATTCAATTTTCAAGTAATATTTAAAATTAAAAATAATTTCTTGGAATTACGTATGTTAAAAATCATGACTATTCTTTGTATGTTTATAAGTGTGTCTTCTTTTAGTCAAAAGACCAAGAGCGATACATTAGTACAAAAAAAGAAAAGCAAATTGCCACTATATTATCCTCAAAATGTATTCTTTTGGGATGCTCAAACAGTTGTAACACCTTCTGGTTGGGGAGCCTCGAATAACACTATTTTTGCCGGAGTAACATATGTTCCAGATCAGGTTTATGCTGAAGGTGCTTCAGATGGCTCAGCTGTAATAGGTGTAGGTTTGGGTAATCCATTTAGAAACGTAGGTTTCGAGTATTCAGCAAGGATGAACGATATTTCTACTCAGGGAGAATATAGCCACTTCCTTAAACTACACAAATATCTTGGTAAAGGAACTTCTTTAGCTGTGGGTGGTATGCACTTATTGCCTGCTCCAACAACAGACGGGATTTCTAGTTTTTACGTTGCCTTGAGTCATGCGTTACAAATACGATCTAGCGTTCCGGGATCTTCTCTACTGAACATCAACATTGGTTATGGTGATGGTAGATTTGCAAATAAAAGTCCTCGAGATATATTAGAAGGCAAAGGCAGTAAAGGTACAGGTGTTTTTGGAAGTTTAGCTTACAATATGTTTTTAAACCACAGCTTAATTGTAGAATGGAGTGGTATTAACTTACATGTAGCAGTAAATAGTAGACCTTTTAAACGAATTCCTTTTTTCTTAAAAGCGAGTTTGGTAGATTTGACCTCTTACTCCGGTGACGGAGCACGATTAATGGTATCTGGATTTTTTACTTATACCATTAAATAATAATAATTATTAAAAACTGAACACTAATTAAATTTAAAACTATTAAAATGAAAAACTTAATTTTTTTCGCAGCGCTTGTAGCTTTTTCATTGTCTAGTTCAAACTTTGGGCATGCACAATTCGCTATAAGCAATTTTTCAGACAATGGCTCTGACAACAACGCATCACACAACAATTCTAATTTAGACTTGAACGTCATGTCTGATTTGGTAGACTTTACGATTGGAAACAAAAGCTCCACTGGATCTTATGCTGGTTCTGTTCTTGTAAATGGAAACTGGATGAATGTTAACAATGATTTTAGTCAATCAAATATGATAGGTTTTAACCGTACTTTTAATAGTATGAGTAACATCGAAACATCTCTTGGTAAGGGCTGGTCAAGCAATTGGGACATGCATTTAAAAGCAAACGCATTAGGTGATGTTTATTTTGTAGACGCGGAAGGCAGAATGCTGCTTTTAATAAAAAATAAAGCGGAAAACAACTTTACGCCTGACAACAAAGAATTTCCTAACTTAGTTCAAGAGAATAATGGTACTTACGTTTTGACTAAAGAAAATGGAGATACTTATAAGTTCAACGAAGTTGGAAAAGTAACAATGATTAATGAAAATAACGGAGAGAAATTAATCAACTTATCTTACGACAATTCAGGTTACCTTACAGAGGTTAATGGAGAAAGCGGAAAATTAAAGTTAGTAAACGACAATGAAGGTAATTTAATCAAAGTTATTAACGATAAAAATGAAGAAGTAAACTACAGTTACGATTCAGAAAACCTTTTATCAGAAATTACTTTTTCTGATAACTCCACTATTACATACACTTATGATGAAAACGGTCGTTTAACATCAATGGTAGACAGACTTGGAGACTTACACCTTTTTGAGTTTGATAACAAAAATAGAATTGTTAAAAGAACTAATGCTATTGGTGAAACACAAACCTTCTCATATCCTAAATCTTTAGGCATTTTTCCACAAAATGTTCAAGTTTATGAAAATAATGAGGGTGAAACTTGGGTTTACAGAGCGAATGAAAGAGGAAAACTAATAAAAATTGAGTATCCTGATGGGTCTACAAAAAAACTGAAGTATGACAACGCTGGAAATATAGTTGACGAAATTTATTCTGATGCTACTGAATAGTTGCTTTAAGTAATTAACTTATCACAATAATTAAACCCTTCAATTTCGAAGGGTTTTTTTATGAGAATTACTTCCCTCTTAGAATTAATACTTACAAACAAAATATAACTATTTAGATATTTATTAAATTAAAGATTAATCGTATATTTATTGAATTAAACCAACCACTTATAAATTTCACATTCGAATTATAGAATAGTGGTTTATTCCTGCTTAAATGGAAAAAACCAGCCATAATACTAAATACAAAAAGGAAGTAGACATAGATACTTCAAAACATGTATCACAACTCGAAAACCAATATCTAAGTGTTTTCAACCATCTTAATGACGAAATCCATCATTGGGAATTAATAAGAGACAAAAACGATAAGATTGTAACATGGAAACTTGCTGAAATCAACCTTGTTGCAACTCAATCATGGAGAAAAAACAAAAAAGATATTTTAGGTAAAACTTTTGATGAAATATTTGGTGAGGGCTCAACAAAAAATCAGATTTATATCATAAACGAAATATTTGAGTCTGGAAAACCACATAAACAAATTGAGTTTTTCAAACACACTCAGAAATATCTCGAGATGTCAAGAATTCCAATGGATAACTTTTTTATGACTATTGGAAGAGATGTTACCGAAAATGTAATGTCTCTAAAAAACTTAGCCGACAGCAAAGACTTTCTTAAAAAGTCTAGTGAAATTGCAAAAGTAGGTGGATGGCAACTAATAGATGATTTTAATACGATTTATTTTACGGAATCCGCAAATGAATTATTAGATGTACCTCAAGGATATTACCCAAAAATTCAGGATGCAATAAATATTTTTGCTACAGAAAACAGAAAAACTGCTGAAGTATACCTAGAAAATGCTATAAAAAAAGGTACGTCGTTTGATTTTAAATCTCAGATTACAACCTCTAAAGGAAGAGACATTTGGATCAGGATAATTGGAGAGCCTGAGGTTGTTAATGGTAGATGTAAAAAGTTATCTGGTATATTTCAAGACATAACCGATCAAGTAGAGACGGAAAAAGCACTGAAAGAAAGTGAAAGTTTTTTAAATAAAACTGGGCAAATTGCAAAGGTTGGCGGATGGTTTCTTAAAGGTGATTTTAGTCGTCCATTCTGGACAAAAGGTACTTATGACATTCACGAATTACCCTATGATTATATCCCCAATCTTGAAGAAGCTGTTAACTTTTATTACCCGGAAGACAGAAAACTAGTTACAGATAAGATTAGAGAGGCTGTTGCAACGGGGAAACGATTTGAGTTTGAAGCTAGAATTATTACAGCAAAGGGAAATAAAAAATGGGTATTATCTAAGGGCGAACCAGAAATTCAAAATGGTAAATGTGTTAGACTTTCAGGGGTTTTTCAAGATATTACTAATCAAAAACATGCAGAACTTAAACTAGCCAAAGAGGAACAAAAATTTAAATCGATTTTTAAAAATTCTTCGGTTTCAAAATTTGTAACAAATAAGGCTGGAAATTTATTAGATGTAAATGATAAAGCATGTGAGCTTTTAGGATATTCTTATAAAGAACTTATTTCTCTTAGCATAGATGATATAGTCCAAGACAATTCTCAATTTTATAAAAACCTACTCTCAAACATTAACAAAGATGTTATTCAAAGTGAAGAAGTTCGAGTTACTCTTAAAAATAACAAACAAAAAATTGTTGACTTTTACACAAAAAGAATAGACCATAACAGATACCTAAGTACACTTATAGATATAACGGAAAAAAGAAAAGCAGAAAATGAGAAAAAGAAGGCGCAGAACCAGCTTTTTCAAATTACAAATTCTATTCCTGGTATTATCTACCAATTTGTATTTCATAAAGACGGATCGCTATCAATGCCATTTGTTAATAGCAATGCCCCGGAGTTGTTAGGCTTCAGTATAGAACAAATGAAAAATCCCGAATTTCTTTTTTCAAGGATTTATCATGAGGACTATCAAAGCACAGTAAACTCTATTATAGAAGCCAATCAAAATGAAGCCAAATGGTCTAGAGTTTTTAGAGTAATGAACAGTAAAAACGAAATTGTTTGGATTTCAGGGCAATCCTATGGTGTAAAAGATAATGAAGGTAACGTTGTACATAATGGTGTATTTTTCGATATAACTGATCAAAAACTTGGTGAATTTGCTTTAAAATCAAGCCAACAACAATACCAAAATATTGTAGATAATCTTCCAGGTGTAGTTTTAAGATATAAACTTAACAAAGACGGAAGTGACGAGTTGCTTTATATAAGTCAAAGTTGTGAAAAACTGTTCGAAATATCTGCTGAAAAAGCGATGAGAAATGTCGAATTGATATGGAGTAAAATTCATGAGGATGATATTGGCGGAATGCAGCAATCAATTGAAGAATCTGCTAAAAACCTCTCCGTATGGAAATACGAGTATAGGTTAGTTTTTCCGGATGGCCGGACAAAATGGGTTGATTTACGTGGTGTGCCTACAAAACTCAAAGATGGTAGTTTTATATGGGATACGGTAGGTCTTGATATTACTGAACGTAAAAAAATTGAATATGAACTAGAAGAAATTAACCAAAATCTTGAAAAGTTAGTTGATGAAAGAGCTAAAAAAGCAATAAAACTTCATAAAGAACTTGAGTTGTATTGGTTGGCAGCGGAACATTCTCAGTCTGGTGTATGGCGATTTGATGTGCGTACAAATGCTTTAGATTGGGACGATATTTTATATGATCTTTTTGGTATAGAGAAAGAAGAATTTTCCGGAGCATATGAAGCATGGGAGTCAAGCTTACATCCCGATGATGTAGAAAACTCTGTAAAAGCCTTACAAGAAACCATAGAAAAACGAAAAGATCTAGACATATTATTTAGAATTATTCATCGTAAAACTGGCGAAATACGCTACATAAGAGGTAAAGGAAAGGTAGAATTAGATAAAAATGGGAACACGATTGCTGTATTCGGCACAAATTGGGATGTTACTCAAGAGATGCAATTAGCTGAGCAAAAAGAAAAAGCTTTAAACGATCTTAGAAAGACTCAACTTCAACTAATTCAATCTGAAAAAATGGCCTCTCTTGGTGTGTTGACTTCTGGCGTAGCGCATGAACTAAACAATCCTTTAAACTACATCTCTGGCGGATACGCTGCTCTGTACGAACATCTAAACAATAACAAAGAAGCTGACAAAAATATAGTAAATGAATATTTAGATTGGATAAAATCCGGCACGCTAAGAGCTACTAATATTGTAAAAGGGTTAAATCATTTTAGTAAAGACAGTGAAGATAAAAACGAAGATTGCAATCTACACTACATTATAAATGATTGTTTAATGATTCTTAAAAACCAATATGTAAATAGAATAAATATCAATAAAAACTTCACAACAGACACTACTATCATCAAGGGTAATAGTGGCCGACTGCATCATGCGATTTTAAACATCCTATGCAATGCTATAGACGCCATAACTGGCAAAGGAAATATTTATATTCAAACTAAATTAAAGAAAAACTATACAATTCTAACTATAGAAGATGACGGCTCAGGAATACCACCTGAAAACTTGAATAAAGTTATGGATCCGTTTTTTACTACTAAATCGCCTGGTAAGGGTACTGGCTTAGGTTTATCCATTTGCCACTCTATTATACAGGAACATAATGGTATGTTTAAAATAAACTCTGTAGTAAATGAAGGCACCAAAGTTATAATCGAACTCCCTATAAACTAATTTAAATGAAAAAAAGACAAAAAATCCTGTGCGTAGATGATGAACCAATAAATCTCTTCATATTACAACGAAATTTTAATAAAAATTACGATGTATTAACAGCAGAAGATGGACTAAAAGCACTTAGTGTTTTAGAAATCTATGACGATATAGAGTTGATCATAAGTGACTGGAGAATGCCCGAAATGTCAGGCTTAGAATTTATTAAAGAAGCAAACAAACGTTTCAGTAACAAAAGATATTTTATGTTATCCGGCTTTGCTGCAACAGAAGAGATTCAGCAAGCCTTAGAGGCAAAACTCATATGTGAGTATTTTGAAAAGCCTGCAGATTTTGGCTTGATTGGTGAAGCACTTCAAAAACCTTGTTAAATAAGTGTTTATAAGAATTAAGCTTGAAGATAACGCCGGGTAAACTGTTTAAAATAAATGATTTCTGTTTTAAAAAAGTCAAAAGGTCTAAATGATGACAAATCAGATTTTAAAACCTGGCAATTTGTACTAATAGCTTAACTTAATATTTTATGACTATTGAATCTATTTGTTAATCCTAAATGTTCAACTAACTGTGTTATCGTTTAAAAGAAGAAAGACACTGTATGTATTTTTCGTTTCTTCAATAATATTATTACTTACCGCCTCACAAGTCTTAGTACACTATCAACTAAAAAAGTTAGAGTCTGATGGTGAACTGATTAATGATGCCGGTAGAATGCGAATGTTGAGCCAGAGAATAGTTCAACAGAGTTTTAGATCTATAGAAAACAATGCCATTCGAAAAGATCTTTGTTTTACGGTAAATCTATTTCAAGACCACATTGTAAGAGTAAGTAACCTGATCGACAAAGAACTCCTTGATGCTGAAAAAGAAAGCTTTGATCAAGCGTTTTTGCTTGCTACCAGAATATCTGAATCGGGTAATACAATATGTAATAAAGGTACTGTAAATAACCAAGCGTTGTTCACACTAGAACTTACAGAATCTGCATTTATAAATGCTCAAAACAAGGCTGTTGCTCTAATCCAAGGGCATTATGAATCCAAACTTTCTAGCCTTTCAAAAATCGAAACACTGCTTGCGTTTATAACCGTACTCATCATATTACTTGAGGTATGGTTAATTTTTATTCCTATGGATAAAGCCAATGCAGATAAGAGAAAGAAGCTTGAAAAAATATTGAAAATTCAACGAGAAATTTCGAGAACAGTAGCACATGATTTAAGATCGCCTGTTAGTTCTATTGCTTCAATACACCATATGCTTAAAGATAAAATTGAATTTAAAAATGAAGACGATAAGGAGTTATTTGATGCTATAAAATTAGCCTCCGAAAATGCATTGGCTACTGCGTCGAGCATGTTGGTTATTGATCAAGAAAACGCTATTATTCATAGTGAACAAAAACAGATTGATTTGTATGCTTTGGCCAAAGCTCAAGTTAGAATTATTTCAGCAAATAATAAGTACAAAGATAGGCTTGTTATACAGCGAAGATCTGATTATTGTGAAGTTGAAATTAACATCCATGAAGTAAGCAGGATGATTCAAAATATCTTAGATAATGCTTTAAAATATTCTGAGGATGGCGTCTTTGTTGAAATTAGAAATAATGATGGTTTCGCTTTACTATCCATAAAAGATTCAGGCATTGGCATGACTGATGACTTGATAGATTGGATTACGGGAAAAGTAGACGAAAACAAACACAAACACTCTACAAAAGGTTTTGGTTTAGGCATGGAATTTATCAAACGTACAGTAAAAGAACATCGTGGATTTATCGAAATAGAAAAACTTACAAAGGGAACATTGTTTACTGTTGGGTTTCCATTAGTAAAAAAGAACGAATAATTTTCAAAATTAGAAGATCTAATGTAATCATTTAGGTGTGAGCTTGTGTACGATTTTTTTAAACCTGAGTTCGGATAATGTTTTGAATATAAAAAATCAGTTTTTTATCTATTATGCAATTGTATAGCAATCTACAGCGAAATCAAAAGACTTTCAAGACCTCTAAACATAAAAAGAGGTCGGTACTACAATATAACCTTACAATTTCAATTTTATGTTTATCAGCGTTTTAAAAACACTTTATAAATCGAATTCAGAATACAACTAAATAGTTGAAAGCCTAACTTTTATAAAACTTGATGGTTTCCTGCGTGCCTTTGTCATTCTCATAGACTAATAAATAAAGTCCTGAATTAGAGATAAATTGACTAGCATCAATTTGTATTACTGCATCAAAATTATTCTCTTTAATATTCATATCATAAATTAAATTTCCAGTAATGTCAAATATTCTCACATTCTGATGACCTATTTCTGAAGCATCTGACAATTTTAAATTTATTTGATCTTTTACCGGATTTGGAAATAATATTGGTTTTAAATTTTCATTTAAGACTATTTGCTCAGGAGTTTTATCTGTAAATTGAGTACTTTTGTTTCCAACATTTCCAACAGGATAACCAATAAGTATAATTTCATTTACTCCGGCATAAGGACTATCAAGCATTGATAGCCTCAGCTTTGATGTAGTAACATTCACATCATGTACTTTCCACACGTTATACCCATCACAAGACTCTGTCAGCAAATGACTCCAACCGGAATTGTCATCAAACTCAATATTGAAATTGTGTGTAGAATGCATATCATGAATGTAAATTTTGGTGATGTGATATTCGAGGCCTAAATCTACTGTAGTGTAATATGGCGCATTGGCGTTAGTGTAAAACGGTCTCCAATTATTACTTGTAGGATGTTCATCCAAAATTGGATTAACAGTTTCTTGTTCATCAAACAAGTACAATGGTGTATCAACACTTCCTCCGGGCACCATATCGCTTACCATGTTTGGAGTAACCACAATTTGATTTTCTAAACTATTGTCTAATCCCGGCAAGGTCATTAAAGGATAGCCAAAGACAAGAATCTCATTAACAAGCGCATAAGGACTATCTAACATTGTAAACCGTAAATATTTGGTAATAACATTTACCTCGTTTATTTGCCATACATTAAAACCTTCTAAAGTATCAACAAAAAGAGTAGTCCAGTTTTCACCATCCCTACTAGTTTCGACAATCATATCATTAGTGCCTTGCATGTCGTGTAATGCAATCTTACTTAATTTATATTCTTGGTTTAATTGTACAACTGCATTATAAGGCGCTTTTGTATTATCGTAAAACGGTTTCCAAGGCAAGCTAAGTGCAGTTTGATTTGAAAATAAATCTAAATCTTGCTCATCAAATAAAAAATCTGGAGAATCAACACTACCGCCATCTACCATATCAGTCACCATTGAAGAATTGATGATTATCTGTTGTGAATCCTTAACGAGTGGATATCCATAAATGATGATTTCGTTAACAGCAGCATAAGGACTATCATACATTGAAAATCGTAAATACCTTGATGAGGCATTTGTATCCACCCTCACCCATTCATTATAATTGTCGCAAGGATCTGTAAAGAGTGTCACCCAATTAAAACCATCGTAATATTCTACTGTGAAGTCGAACGTAGAATTCATATCATGAAGATTTATTTGCGAGATAAAATGCTCATCGCCTAAATCTACAGTCGTGTGATAGGAGTCGCTATCCATATGGTAAAATGGTCTCCAAGACATACTTACAGGGTGTTGGTCTGCATCAACATCAATATCTTGCTCATCGAATAAAAACAAAGGAGAATCTATGCTTCCTCCTATAACATTATCGGTTACCATATCAGGTGTTACTACCAATTGTCTAGGTGTAGTGGCAGGATCGTCGAATGGCAAAAATTCCGGACCACCTGGAGCTCCCATGCCAAGGTATTCATCTGCTATACCAGGAGCTAGAGAATAGTCGTTAGAAGCTGGATCTGTAAAAAGAACTCCAGATACCTGGCTCAAGTTATTGTTTGATAATATTTCATTATCTACACCATTTAAATCTTTGTAAAATAAAATATTGGTATCATAAATATTATTTGATGCTATTAAATCATTCATCTCATTCATGTTTCTTAGCACCTCATCTCCTACTAAAGACTTAAAATAATTGTTGCTTACTTCCATCAATAATAAAGTATCTGAAACCGTTCTGTTATCCATAAACACACCTTTACTATTTTCTATGTAATTATTGTTCATAAAAACATCACCTTTACCAAAGTTTATGATACCATAATCCGGTGCTCCTATGATGATGTTGTTAAAGATACTAGCTACAGTATTATCACCAATTTGCAAGTTGTTCATATGAAAACTCTCACCCTCCAAACCCGCATTTATCAAAGTGTTATTATAAATTTCTACATTTTCTGAAGCGTTTGCGATTTGTATAGACTCACGAAGGGTATTTCTCACAATGTTATTGTAAATTCTTACATTTTTAAATTCTAGACCAGGCGTTGTAGTTTCGCCGATATACATGCCTTCAGATACATTTTCTATAAAACAGTCGTGTATAGTTAAGTTTTCAAAAACTGGTAGAGGATTTGGTGGATTACCATTGTATATTTTAATAGCATGGATACCAAAAAAACCATTATGACTTATCTTGATATTTTCCGCTTCGCAATCTGAACTAAACTCTGAAAATGAAAGGCCACTGGTCACAGCAGATAATTCGAAGCCGTATTTAAAACCCGGATGCCCTTTACCACTTACTTTTATGTATTTACAATTTTCAAAAGTTAAAGCACCCCAAGCATTTTCACTAATTCCATCAATTTTTACCTGACCATCTTTATTAATAATTACGATTGGGTTACCCGGGCTACCAACTAAAGACTCAAACTTTAAGGGTTTTACCCTTTCTGACGCTATAAAAATTGTGTCTCCACCAATTGGAGTTCTTCCTAATGTATTAGTGTTTACAAAGTAGGATGAAGATGAGTCTAAAATCGTATTTTGATTTTGTTGAGCGCTTGTGTAAAAAGAATTAAAAAAAATTAAAAAGATAAAACTTTTCAATATAAAAAAAGAGTTACCAAATACCTTTTGATTACTGCTGAAGTGTCGATGAATTGCCATTACTTAGAATTAGGTTGTTCTATTAATTGTCTTTTTATTTAGACGAAGTGGTAAAGTAAGGCGTTAAGTTTTACAAATTTAACTATTTATCGAAACTAACAAAACCATTTATCGATATTATTTTAGATAAACAACACCTAAAAAAAGTTATTTTTGGATTAGTGTATTTTTAAGCTTTGTAATCGCTAAATTTATGGCGTGGTTTTAAAATGATATTTTTAAAAATTTAAAGGCTTAACCTGTAAATTTAGGTCTAAAAAATAATTTAAACACAGTAACTAAAATCGTCTACAGCATGACTGAAAAGGATAACATATTTATGAAACGAGCCATAGAAATGGCAGAAAAAGGCATGAACCAAAACGCTGGAGGTCCGTTTGGATGTGTGATCGTAAAAGACGGCGAAATAATTGCCGAAGGTTACAATAAAGTAACTTCTACTAACGATCCTACTGCCCACGCGGAAATTGTAGCCATCAGGAAAGCCTGTGATAAGTTAAATTCATTTCAACTCGACGACTGTATAATTTATACATCTTGCGAGCCTTGCCCAATGTGCTTTGGAGCAATTTATTGGGCTAGACCAAAAATGGTCTATTTCGCTTGTACAAAAACAGATGCTGCCAAGATTAATTTTGACGATCAATTTATTTACGAAGAACTTGAAAAAAACATCGAAGATAGGGATATCAAATTTGTAAGACTCATGAGAAAAGATGCCATTCCTGTTTTCGAAAAATGGGCAAAAAAAGTTGATAAAACAAAGTATTAGCCTTTCTCGTTAGTGCCAAATTACCTTTTGTTCATAAGAGAATATTTCTAGTATAGCCTATTCAGTATAAATACTTAAAACAACATTGAGTTTTAGAATTGTATCGCCAATGGTCGTTCTGTAGTCTTGGTAATGAGTGTACCATTTTCCTTATTTGGACAAGCAAATCGATAAGCTTGCAAACTTCTTGTTTTTACGTAGTGGTTAACTTCAAATTGGGCTAGTCCTTCTACCAAACCCAAGCCTAAATACTTTAGTACAGCTTCTTTTTTTGTCCACAAATCAAGAACATCTGCTGTTGAGGAAATTGAACTTATTTCATTTTTAGTAAAAGTGTAATCGAGAAAGGTATCATTCAGATGAAAATTATCTATCATTTCAATATCGACACCAACTCTGGCTTCCTTAGAAAACGCTATGATAAAAGAAGTATCGGTATAAGAAACATTAAAACTGAATTGTAAATTTTTTACATACGGTTTACCTTTAGAATTATGCCAAAATTGAACGTCTTTCGGATGTATGAACAGAAAATTTGAACAGTACCTTCTTAAAACAGCCTTACAGAGTATTTTGTTGTACACCCTTTGGTGATGCCATTTATTATCTAAACTCGACTGTTCTGATTCGGTTAAAAAATCATTCTCACTACCCCATGCATCTGGAAAAGAATTACCATAAATTAAAACAACTTTAGGCCATAAGCGCGTATCGTCTAAGTCTTTATTCCAAGCTTTCCACATTTGTTTTGGTAATATTTTGCTCTATGGATTTTAATCTGTTTTCAAGAATTGTGGCAAAGTGTCTGTCATTCGGTGGCGAAAATATTTGAGAATGTTCTCCGGGAACAATATGAGTTTTTAGACCATTTTTGGCAAATCTATCCCATCCATAAGTTTTCCTATTATAAATAAAAAATGTAGGCTTTTTGGCAATAAATAAATCAATCGGAAAAGTGGCATCTCTAAGCTTATATTTTTTTAACAAAGAGTAAAAATGTAACAAAATACGATCCGAAAGAAAATCCATGTTTTTTACATCATCTTTAACGCTTTCATTTGTAGTACTTATTCGCTTTGAAAAAAAATCTTTAAGGATCAATTTCAGGTTTTTAACCTTCTTATTCAAAAACAACTTTCTCATTTCTTTTGGTTCTTTGTAATACAACCAAAGATTGTAAAACTGTTTTGCCAATGTAGAGTATATTGTGATAAATAGTTTTTCTAAATTGGAATCTGAATAATTTGCATTAAAACTAACCGCATCTATTATACCTGTAAACTCGCATTTTTTTCCTCTTTCAGTTAAAATTCTAGCCATTTCAAAAGCGATAAAACCTCCAAGAGAAAATCCAAGTAAAAAGTACGGTCCTTGAGGTTGAAGATCGAGTAATTCTTCAACATAATCTGCGGCCATTTGTTCTATACTATTTTGTAAAGGTGAACTTCCATCTACACCGGAAGCCTGAAATGCATAAATTTGCCTTTCTGGATCAAGATAATTTACCATAGACTGGTACAACAAGATATTAAGACCCGCACCATGAATTAAATACAAAGGGCTTAAATTGCCCTCAGGCCGGATTGGCACTAAACACTTCCAATGTGTTGTATCTGTATGTGTGTCAAAATATGCTGAAAATTTCTGCAAAGTAGAATGTTGTATTACAGCAGAAAGTGGAATGTTTACATCTTTGCTGTTATTTATTTCTGAAACTAAATTTACAGCCTTTAAAGAATGCCCGCCAAGTTGAAAAAAATCGTCATCCAGGCCTATCCCATCTATTGAAAGCACTTTTTCCCATAAGGATTTCATCCATTTTTCAGTTGGGTTTAGCCTTAAATTCCTTTCAGAGATTTCTTCTTGTAAGCTATATTCCAATTGAAGAAGCATCGCTTTTATATCCATTTTGCCATTAGATGTAAGCGGCATAGCATCAATATGAATAATTCTTTGAGGAATCATGTAATGCGGTAAATTGTTCTTTAGTTCGAAATGTATTTCCTCATTAAGTTGTTTTCCATTTACAGTGGTGTAAAATCCAATCAACTGCTTCTCTTTGTTTCTTGTATCAACAAGTATTTTGCATTCCAAAACAGCTTCCAAAGCTTGGATTTGTCGTTCAATTTCTGCAATTTCAACTCTAAAGCCTCTAATTTTTATTTGTTCGTCTAATCGTCCTAAGTAATATACATTCCCTTCAGCATCAGTAGTAACTTTGTCTCCTGAGCAATAAACAGGTGCTGAATTAGCAGAAGAGATATTTAGATTTCGAAAGGCTTTATTTTGTTCCTTTTCTCTATTTATATAGCCTTTTGAAACACCTACACCCGAAATTAACAGCTCTCCGGGCACGCCCAAAGGAAGTAACTTGTGAAATTTGTCTACAATATATACGGAATAGCCGGATAGAGGATTGCCTATAGCTACCACTGGTTTTCCTGCATCTTCTATAGAAATGTCGTGCGTTAATGCTACTACTGTCGTTTCAGTGGGACCGTAAGTATTTACAAGCTTATGCTTTACAGATTGTTTTTGCCAATTTGCAATATCATCCGGCAGAATTGCTTCGCCACCAATAATGACAAGTCTTAGATTTAGTTGTTCTATATCTTTCTGGTAAGCTGCTGAACTTATAAGTTGTCGCCAATAAGCTGTAGGTAAATCCCAAACAGAAATTTCATGTTTTTTTGAAAACGAAATCATTTCAGTTGGATTCATAACCTCTTCTGTTCTTAAGAACAAAGATGCGCCAGAACTAAACGCACAAAAGACCTCTTCAATCGAGGCATCGAACGAAAGGTTAGAAAACTGAAGAATCTTATCTCTAGCTGTAATCTTGTATTGATTTACTGCAGAATTCACAAAGCCTGACAGGTTTTCTCTACTTACTATAACCCCTTTGGGTTTTCCTGTGGAACCGCTTGTGTACATAATGTATGCAGCCATATCCAAAGCTGATTTTTGAAAATCAGTATTAAGCTCTGATGTTACTGAATGAACTTTTTTAATATTTTTATTTTGAATAATATGAGAAGTATTGGCATCATTCAACATAAACTCCACACGCTTTTCCGGGAGTGTAAAATCTATGGGTAAAAAAATGACCTCAATTTTTAAGAGTGCAAGAATGCTAACAAAATAATGGTAAGTCCTCTCAGTTGAAACAGCCACAACACTTTGACAACTCACACCTTTTGATAGCAATAGCTCCGAAAAGGCATCTATATCCTCCAAAAATTGTTTGTAAGAAAAATATTGACCACCACTAAAGATAGCCGTATGTGTTGAATATGTATTTGTGATAGTTTTAAATTGCTCGAAAACATCCTTTGTGACGGACTTTTCTTCATTCGAAGATGAGTTGATTTGGTTTAAAACCTTTGTCTTATGCGAGTTATCTAATAAATCTAACTCGAATATTTTCGCTTTAGGACACTCAACAAACTGCTTGATCAAGTAGTTTAAACACGAAAAAAAGGCCTCAAAATCAAAAGACTTATTTTCAGAAGTATTTATTCCGTGAATTTCATTTGCATTAAAATAAAAATGAAAGCCTTTTTGAGTTGGTTTTTGAGCTTTCTTTTCAAAATAAAAAAAGACCTCCGGATTTTGTATTTCCTTTTGGCGAAGTTGTGGATACCTCACAGGCAAAGACTTTAAATAGGTCTGAGCTTTTAAACATTTTTTGAGTACGCTTAGGCCATCGCTAAGGGTTTCAAAAAGGTGAGATTTTTCATTCAAATTTAAGTTGAATGGAACATATCCTTCAAAAAAAGGATTATTGAGTGCTTTTTCATTAACCACCTCTACAGCCACTGTACCAATGTCTTTTTGATGCAACCTGAGCAACAACACAAATGAAAGTAAAGCTAAAACTTCAGAGGTTTTCGATTCCGGGAAAAGTGCTGAAAGTTTTTTTACGTGTTTATCCTCAAACTTAAAGCTTGAAGATGATTCTGAGTTCATAATCAATTGAAATGAAGAACCTAAGAACGAAGCTTTAGCGATTTGAGTTTTCCAAAACAGTTCGTAAATCACGGTAGAATTTAATAAATCTTCAGCTGTTCTAATTGTACTTTCTGCCGGCAAACTCAATTGAGTAGACGATGAAAATTCATCTTTTGGATGAATAAGTTTAGCTTTCGTACTGTAAACTTTCAGTAATGCGATAAATCCGTCTTGGCAATAAAATCCATAAAAGCCATCTACTTCATCAAACTGTCCGGGGATCGATGTTTTATTTGGGAATACTTTCGCCTCAAAAACACAATACAACTGGTTATCCACAAAAAGCCATGGCAAAGAAAATTCGTTATCCACGTGTGTGCCAAAATTGGTCGCTCTGAGTAACACATCAACCTCCTTGACTGTCATCGCTGGGTGAATACATGCAAAATGTTGAGGCCTTTTTGCTAAGGGATAATACGTTCTTTTGGAAAGGTCTTGTTGAACTGCGATTGTTTTTTTGTCTGAGATTTGAGTAGTTAACAGCTCAAAAGTATCTATAGCAGCTTCAAAACACTTGGTATTTAAGGAAAGTGCCGTTTCTCCATTTTGTATGGTAACTTCTTTGGATGCCAAAATTGCACCGGCATCTATCTGCTCTACAATTTCATGCCAGCTTACGCCGTGTGTATCTTGTTGTTCGAGAAGTGCCCAGTTTGTAGCATACATACCTGCATAAAAAGGCAATGGCGCGTCGTGGTAATTTATAGCTTTAAGGCTAGCCTTATCGAGAAAACTTTTGGATAAAATATGGCTATTGTTTATACTAAAAATATAATCTACTTGTTCTAATTTTTCAGATTGAGAACGAATGTATTTTGGGTCTTGCGTTTTAATTGAAACTTCTTCTATTAACCACTCATCATCACTGAAAAGCATTCTTACATCAAAATTTTTCTTTTGAAGTATAGCTATACATCTTGCAGCCAATTTTCCGCTTCCTACCACATAGCACGAAGTAGAAGATTCTAACTGCCATTGCTGTTGAATACTTTGAACGACATCATGGACACGTGTTTCAGGACTTTTAACAATGGTTTTCAAACAGGATACTATGTTTTTAGATAGCTTCTCAACATCTTTTTCATAGTATTTCTTATATGGATACTCAATCCAGCAATGATAGGAGCCTTTTATATTTTCTATGCAAAAAATAAGGTCCGTTTTTGTCGAGTTGTTTCCTATTTCTTTTTGAGAAATTTCCAATCCGTTAAAAGATATTGAATCATTAGGCCAATTTTGTAATACTAAAATCGATTGATAGAGCCTGTTTTTAAAGTTATCTTTTGCGTTGCTACCAAATTCCTTAGCTATTTCTCCAAATGATATGTTTGCATTAGAAAAGGCGTTTATACTCTTTTCTTTACTCTGCGAAACTACCGAAGCTAAAGTAGTTTTTTTGTCCCACTGTAAACGTATACAAACCATATTGGTATAATACCCTATAGAGTGCTCAATTAATTGATTGTTTCTATTTGCGAAAGGTGTACCTACAATGCTATCGTTTTGTTTATTTAGTGCAGCAAGACAAATTTGATAAGCCGCCATAAAGACAGAAAAAGAGGTAGACCCCTTATGTAAAGCGTAAGTTTCAATTTGGTTACTTATATTTTTATTTAAAGAAAACCAATAACGTTTACCGCCTGTATTATGAGTTGCTGTTTTTTGGATTATAGATTTGGGTAAAGTGACAGGCTTTGGCGCGTCTCTTAACTCAGATTCCCAATATTTTTTTTGAGTATTTAACTTCGATTCTACCTCAGAGGACTTTAAATATTCAACATATTCTAAGGTATTTGATATATTTATCTGACTGCTTTTTCCTTCAAGCGTATTTTGAATTCTTTGCATTAAAAGGTGTAACGACCAACCATCAAATATTAAGTGATGAATAAGGAATAACATCTTATATGTTTGGTCTGAAAATTTTACCAACTGGAGTGTGAATAATGGTAATTGGTCTAGCTGAAAAACATGATTACCATTACTTATACAAAATTTTTCATACCGTTCTGTTTTTTCATTTTCTGAGTAATCGCTTAAATCAAGTGTAGGAATTTGTATCGAAAAAGCTGTTTTTATGATTTGGTAAGGCACAGTTTCATGGGTCCTAAAAACAGAGTGGAAAATAGGTTCCGATTGAAAAACCTGTTGGATCACACCTTTTAGATTTTCAATATCTTCTACTCCATTAAGAGAAAATTCAACCTGGATGTTGTGACTTATCCCCGTTTCATCAAAAGAATGCAAAAACCACAATTCCCTCTGGGTAGGTGTCAAAGGGATTTTTTTTATGCTGGCATTATTGGTTGATTTATTTTTTTTCCTAACGATTTTTGGATAGACTTCAGATTCTAGGTCTTTGATCATTTTAGACATAGTTAGCCCATCATAGAACACCGAAAGTGGTATTTCGACGCTAAATTTTTTCATCATTAAGGAAATCAAATGAACAGCTTTTAAAGAATGTCCTCCTAATGCAAAAAAATCTTGACTTTCATCAAAAGCCTCAAGCCCTAGGACTTGCTTCCACAAATCACGAACTTGAGATTCTATAGTTATAAGAGCTGGTGTTGAATGGGATTGTGAAGCAGATGCATTTTTAGTGATAGATGTTAAAGATGGTAATGCATTTCGATCTATTTTACCATGTCTTGTGAGTGGAAATTCCTTACAAGTGACGTAATATGATGGCATCATATAGGATGGTAACCATTTAGAAATTTCCTTTTCAATCTTTAAAACGATTTCTTTTGGAGTTAAATAAAATGAAGGAGTATCGGTATCTTTAGTTTGTTCCTGAATTTTTATATAAGCTACAACACTATCTAGGTTGTTTGTATCTTTAGATACCAAGACTGCAGCAGAGGATATTAAGGAAAGGGTCTCTAAAGAACTTCTAATTTCATCTAACTCGATACGTAATCCACGTAATTTTACTTGATAATCTTTACGGCCTTTAAACCAAACAAGCCCATCTTTGTCTATAGTCCCTAAATCTCCTGTTTTGTAGAGTTTTCCTTTGCCGGAAAGTGTGTCTTCTACAAACTTTTCTGAATTGAGTTGAGCGTTATTAAGATATCCCTTGGCTACCCCTATTCCACCGATGTAAATTTCACCTGTTTCACCATTAGGCAACATATTTCTCAGGTCATCTAGAATATAAACCTGATCGTTTGTTACAGGCTTACCTACCGGAAGCTCATAGTATGAGATAGATGGATTGCATATATAGGTAGTAGCGTATATAGTCGTTTCTGTTGGCCCATAAACATTATAAAGTTTAGTCTGCTCATAGTTGAATATTTGATAAAACTTTTTTACCAATGCAGGCGGTAAAACTTCACCTCCAACGGATACCCATTTTAAATGAGGTAAAGTTTCTTCAGATTGACTTAAAATATAATAATCCAAAAATGCATTAAGCATAGAAGGCACAAAAAAAGTTATGGCGATCTGCTCCTTTTTAAGAAGTTGCCAAAGCAGCTTAGGATCTTTTTCTACGCCGGGTGGTGCCACATATAGCATTCCTCCCATGATTATCCAGCCAAATAGTTCCCAAACAGACCCGTCAAAGGTGTAAGGCGATTTAAAAAGGACAACTTCTCTTTCCTTTATGGGATATTCTTTTTGAATATAAGACACTAAGTTGGTAACAGATTCGTGTTTTATCATCACCCCTTTTGGTGTTCCTGTAGAACCACTGGTAAAAAGAACATAGGCTGTATCTTCCGGTTGAATACTAGGTAATATGTCTTGGTTCTCTTTGTAATCTGTAAATGGTACTACCGGAATACAACCCAAAGAAGATACAAATGCGCGAAGCTCGTTTGTCGTAACAATATGTGAGATTTTAGCATCCTCTATTATAGATTTTATTCTTTTTTCAGGATTAGTTTGATCGATTGGTAAATAGGCCGAACCAGCCTTTAATATTCCAATAATACCAACCAGCATTTCTGCAGATCGGTCTAAACAGATTCCAATATTACTTTTTGGAGGTACACCAATGGCAATAAGATGTTTGGCGAATATGTCAGTCTCAAAATCAAATTGAGAATAGGTGTATGAAAAATTATCACCTTTTAGTGCAATATGCTTGGGAAATTGTTTAACAGCATTTTGAAAAACACTAGTTATAGTCATTTTAGTGGTTTAGAGTAGGCTTGGTTTTATAAAATTACTAAAACTTTTAATTGTTTTATAGTAAATTAAATTAATTACTCCTTAAGCATAACTAGTATCGGTCTTTGGCAAAACAACCGTTACTTTAGTACCTTTTCCTAATTCGCTATTAATTAACAATTTGCCATTTTGTTTGTTCAGATATTGAATACAGGTCTGAAGACCTAAACCTGTACCTATTTCTTCTGATGTTCCTGCTGTAGAAAGCCACGCTTTATTATTAATAATATTATCTATTTGGTCTTTGGTCATGCCAATTCCGCAATCTTCAATGGTAGTATGAACTTTATTGTCTACCTCTTCTGTAGAAATTGATACCTTATGGTCTTTGTCTGTAAATTTAATTGCATTATGAAGTAAATTCCTAATTATCAAAGCATAACTATCTTTATCTGCATAAATACTGGTATTTAAATCGCCTTTACTAAGAATTACACCTTTTGCTTCTCTAAGTTCTTCATACAAATCTAAGATGGGCTTAATGACGTCATAACTTTGAAATGTAGACAATTCCAATTCTTTATTTTCTATTTGCATTTTAGACCAACTGAGCAGATTATTTAAAAATTCCAGCAAGCCATCAATCTTAAGAGATATGGACTTATAGTAATGCTTTCCTTCATCAGGATCTATATCTTTAGAAACCAACATATCGGTTATACCCTTTAAAGAAGCTATTGGGCTTCTAATATCGTGAGCAATAATTGCAAAGAGTTTTTTGTTTATACTGTCTAACCTTTCTAATTCTTCCTTTTGTTTGTTTATTTTTTTATGGTACCTAATCATTACTAAAGTTATAGGATAAGAGACCACTATTGGTATGATGATTGAAATTTTAAACCCAGTCCAGAAATCTTCCATGGGGACTATAAAGGAAATAATGTAATACGCTAACATCGAAAATAATACCGATAGCGTTACTACCACTAAGGGGTTAAATAATTTTTCCCTAAACCTGGACATGTTAGTATAAAAAAATAAGAATCAACTAAAATTAAAAACTTTGAATGACTCACATCAATCAAACACTCTTAAAAACAGTATTAATTGACTTTTGTCACTTTTGACAGTGAACGTATTAGATCACGCCTAAGGATTAGTAGTAACTATTTTTGAGATTTATTGTTCCTCCAGACTTTTCATGATTTCTTTTACATAATCTTCTGCAGCTTTAGAAGCTTCATTAGGGTCGTTAAGTTGAGTTGTTACAACAGCAACGAGTTGGTTATTATCATCTCCATCAAGATTATACGCTACCGTTTCTAAAATATAGTCTGTAGATGTGTAGGTTGAGGATGAAACGGGGACATAGCCACCAAAAGAACTGTAATACGGTCCAAAAGCATATGGTCTAGAAAAGTAATTATAAAAACCCCCGTAATAACCCGGGTAAAAATCCGCATAAGAGGCTCCAACATAAACACCATTATTTGATGTTGTGGTAGTTTGCTTTTTGTCCTTAACTACAGTCAGAACTACGCCATTGTAACCTTCAAAATCCATAATCTCTTTTACTAGCTTTACGCGTTCTTCTGTTACTTCTGTATTTGCATGTATTTTTGGAAGCTTTGTAAAACTAGGTGTGGCCTTTATGCCTTTAGATTTTAAGGCATCGGTTATGGCGTTTTCAAAGGCTATTCTAGCTTGATTGTTAGATGTTCTGGCAATTACAAGTACATTTTTAGCTTTAAATTTTTCTACAACATTTTGTTCTGCTTTCCAAGCACTTAAAACTTTAGCTGAAGAACAACTTTCTGTTATATATGCTAGAACAAAAAGGATAAGGATAAATTTTAAAGCTGGATTTTTCATGATTTAAGGTATTTTGGATTTAGTTTATTTTTTAATGGCATTAGCAACCTTACGCGCATAATCATCCGCAACTTGAGTAGCGCTAGTTGGAGATTCGAGTTTAGATGTCACCTTTGCAACAAGTTGTTGTTTTTCAGGTTTATCCAAGTCAAAAACTAAAGTTTCTAAAATATAGGTTATATATTCTTGCTCCTGAAAGGATTGCTCCACGTAATAACCTGAGTGCCGCATAGAAGGCGCAGTATACGGACTTGCAAAAGCTGTGTAAAAATCATATAGAAACGGATTTACTTCACTGGAATAAGTCGCTCCGGTATTGTAACCGCCATCTGTTGTAACGGTAACTTCACTTTTCCTATCTTTAAGAATTGTCAGCACAACAGCGTTATAGCCTTTTGCTTGTATTGCTTTTTTTGCCGATTCTATTTGAGCTGTAGTGAGTTTTTTTTCAGTGTCTATGTTTTCTATAAAATCATAACTTACACTACCTTTTATGTCTTTTGCTGTCATGCGTTTTAAAAATGCATCTTCAAATAACGCTCTAACCTTTGTATTGCTTGTTCGCGTTATCACCAATACATTTTTATCTTTTACCTCTTCTAAATACTCTGTTTTCCAAGTATCTACTACTTTAACTGTAGCACATCCATTAACGAATAAAATACCTAGTATTACTAAAAAAAACTTATAATTAAGATTGATTGACATATGCATTCTAAGTGAAATTAATTTAGTGGTGAAATTTATTAAATTATATCGGATTATTCTGATAGCATTAGCTTTATTAGTGATAAAAGTATTTTGAACTCTAAGTTGCTTTAAAGTTTATCCAATTTTTCATAGCCGAGCATGAGCTTAAATACTAAAAGATATAATTAAAAGAATAATCTTAGTTTAACTCTTTGGTTTTTATAAAATCTTAATTTAGCAGAATTTGAATACTTTATGGTTAAAATATTATATATACTATCATTATCAATGATATACCTTGATCTTTCAGGGCAAAATAGTTCTGTAAAAAAGTTTACAGACAATATTGATTATGGAGTGAAATTTGGTCTTTCTGCTTCTCACTTTGCTTCAAAACAAAACAATCTTGATATTAGAGCAAGTTTTTTAGCAGGTCTTACTGCAGAACATCCAATATATAAAAAATTCAACCTTAAAATGGATTTGCTGTACCTCAGACAGGGTAAATCCGACCGGTTTTACTCTCCGGAAAACGGGCAAAACGAAAACACTTATAAATTAGATTATATCCAGATTCCCCTACTTTTAAGCTATCCAATTGTAGAGAATCTGAGAATTGAGTCTGGCCTTGGCATGTCCTTTTTATTACGCAGCAAGCAGGAGCTTATTACAAACAATATTGAAGTTATCTCCCAAAACAATAATGATTTTAATAATTTTGACCTAAACTTCAACATAGGTGTGTACTATCCAACAACTTGGAATTTTGGTGTTGGCCTAAGGTATTCTAGAGGTTTGATCGACATTAATAAAAATGATAATCATTTTACTACCTCCACTTTCAATTCTATCTTGCAACTCGCTTTAGAGTATAGATTCTAATTCAACATTATGGCACAATATTATAAAATAAAAATGCTAAAAATTCAATATAAATTATTGATTTATTTGTTGATGCTCAATGCTCTTGATGCGGTTTATGCACAAAACACTCTCGAGTACGAATATAGCCTGAACGACAGCATATCCGGAATAATACATGTAGAACAGCAGGAAGAAAATGACAGTATATTTGATGGCAATTTTAAATTTGTTACAACTTTTAAAAATACAAACCCCTTCAACACCAAAACATCGTTAACCTATGAAGGGATTTATAAAAACGATTTAAAATCAGGCTTGTGGACATTTAGACAAAAGTCCTTTAAAGCTTTGCAAAACCACAGCGAGGAGGACTATAAACTCAATTTTAAAACTTCTGGAAAAGAATTGTTTCTTTCAGCTAATTTTCAAGAAGGGCAAGCGCAAGAAAAGTGGTATGCAGAAGAACGCGTATTCAACAATTCTAAAGTAGAAAACATAGTTTTTACATTAGATGCAGAGTTTAACGATTCGAAATTAGTAAATACTCTACAAGCATATTCCCCAAACTTAATAGTAGAACTTAATTTTGATGAAGATGGTTTTGCAAACGGCAATTGGGTTTTTAAACACAAGTTGAATGGCAAAACCATAGAAGACATTTTCAATTTTGAAAATGGCGTGTACAAAAAACGTGAGCTAAAAATTGATGATAAAAGCCTTGAAATTACTCAACTTGGACTAGACACAAACATCAAAAAAGGATCAGATATCTTCTATGACCAAGGTATGCTTCAGGTTTTTAATCTGATAACATTTAAACAAAATGAAAACCCAGATGATGAAGCAATTTTAAAAGACATAAACGAAATAAGCTTATCTCATTTAGATAAGGTATTAAATATTTTTAAAACCTATGATGGCTTTGATATATGGCAAAATTTCAGAGGCAGTAAAGCATTAAAAATTGGTGGCTTTAAAATTAAAAAACACCCGTTATCTCCTTTAGAAAAGTCGCAAATTCAAGACATTGAAGACAAGCTTGTAAAAATTAACCAATCCATCGACAACACATTAAATCATTCTTTTTTAGAAATTGGCAAACTAAATTATGAAGAACTCAATATTCAGGAATCCGTATTAACTACTTATAAAAACTATGTCTCCAAATTAGATGATTTGATTGATAAATTGAATACCAAAGAAATAGAATACATCAACTACAACTCTATTTTACCGGAATGGCTACCTGAGGTTAATTTTCCTGAAAATCTATCGTATAGCTTTAAAGACGAAGCACTTTCAACAGCTTACAATTTCCCTAAACCTTTAAAAAAGGAAGATGTAAGCATCAATTCTATTTCAAAATTGATAAACACCATTTATGGCGAGGTCTTAAAATCTGAGAAAAAGGCGAATGATATATTTAAAAAATTAACTAAAAAAGAGGCCTTATCCGATAGGGAACAAGAGTTCTTAACCCTTAAGAAAAAACTGATCGCCCTGTATAGTAACCAAAATGAAAATACTAATTATAATACTTATCACGAGGCCGTTTCAACTAATTTTATTCAAATTGTAAATACCCAATACAATGCATTTGCGAGTCTGGAAATCGAAGTTAAGGAGAAACAGATTAATAATTATTTGGAATGCTATAACAATCTTGAAACTGCTTATAAAAGCATTGAAAACTTTCCTTTAAAACTAAACAGACTAAATGATTTATACAGCCTTACTACCTTTAACCCCTATATCATGTCGGATATGACCGAACGCTTAAAGAGTCGTATTTACAATGCTTTTGAAGATGTATTAATGCCGGAAATTATTGAAGACTTAAAAAGTGCTAAGTCCTGTGAAGACGTAAACCAAACACTCGAACTATTTGATACCACTTACAAAAGACTAGTAGTTTTGATAGATGAAGACACAAAGGACATAGAGAAGCAACTAAAACGAGAGAAGAATCCACAGAAAATTATGGAAATTCTAAACATCAATCCATCATTATACTAAAACATGAAAATCGTTAATTGTATAGCTTTTAGATTATTGGTGTTTTTCTGCAGTATTGGTTTTTGGAGTACTCAAGCACAGTCTTTGCCAGAGTTACAAAGTGAAATTAACGCTCCGGAAGTTTCTATTTTGGATGCCCCACAAACGCTTATGTGGTTAGGAAGTTATGGAACGTTCAGGTTAAGCGATAAATTTTATTGGCATGCAGAATTGCACTACAGAAGAAGCGAAAATAACCAACAGCTATTTTATGGCAACATGGCTCAGATTTATAACAGACATGGGCTAAAGTATATACCGGTTAAAAATTTTAGTGCTACACTTGGTGGGGTTTTAAGAATAGATTGGGGTAATAAAAGTGGTGAAAATTTTAGAGACATAGTATATGAACCAAGAATTTGGCACGAATACATTTGGACAATGCCTTTTGAGCGCTTTAGAATTTACCACAGACTAAGGATAGAACATCGCTGGAGACGTGGATTTGAAAAAGGTGCAGAATACAATTTCAGAAACAGATGGCGTTACAAATTTTTAATGAAGATACCGCTTAATAAACCTAACTTAGAGCCAGGTGCATTCTATTTTAGCCCGGATGTAGAACTTATCATGCAAAGCGGAAAGCCTGTATTAGACAACCCATTTGAAGATTTGCGTATATTTCCTACTTTTGCATATATCGCTAGTCCAAGACTGACATATTCTGCAGGAATGATGTACACGACTGGTCAAACTTCAGACTCAGGTTTTATTTACAGACAACGTTGGGTGATGAGATTTAATGTATACTTTAACATCGACTTGAGAAAATTTGACGAAAGAATTCCGGAAACCAATATTTTAGACTAAACGTTTTTCATATGAGTTTAAAAGAAAAAAAAATACTTAGGACATATAAAAGCCTGTTTTACATTACTCTTATATTGTTCATTATGACTTTTAGCATATGGATTTCTGATATTTATGTCGATAATTCTAGCCTGAAACTAGCAGAAACAGAGCAACTTTATGACTTAGAAACAAAAAGAAACAATACACTGCTAAAAATATTAAACATTGATAGCGAAGTATTAAAAAACAGAGACTTAAAAGCAGCTATCTCCGAATACCAGTCTTTAATCTCTGAAGACATAGACGATGAGTTAAAAAAGATATTAGATATAAGAATAGAAACTCTTAACAAACAGCTTGCTGATATAAATAAAAATACACAAACCCGAGAGAATCTAATCAGTTCGCTCAATCGGCAAGTTTTGGAAAATCAAGCCTTAAAGGATGAACTAAACACCTACAATTCTGATACAAAAAACCAGTTTACAGCTAAAAATAATACCATAGACAGTTTAAAAAATGCCTTGGCTCTGGCACATACCAAACTAGGTCGGAAAGAGAAAATTCAGGTGTTAAGTTTTACAAATGAGAATGGTAATCTAATACGTTACCTCGGCGAAGTAAAAAACGATAAAGCCAATGGCGGTGGTGTAGGTGTCTGGAATACAGGTTCTATCTATAAAGGCGATTGGAAAAACAACCAAAGGCACGGACAAGGCATTTTCGAGTGGGCAGACGGCCAAAAGTACGAAGGTAACTTTGAAAATGATATAAGAACCGGAAATGGCACATATTACTGGCCTAGCGGCGAAAAATATGTTGGTGAATTCGAAAATAATCGCATAAACGGCAAAGGTATACTGTATAATTTGGATGGCGAAATTGAGTATGAAGGCGAGTGGAAAAATGGAAAACCTAAACCTTAATTCTAATAAGTTTAGTTTTGCAAAAATGATTTTTAAGCTTATTTCCTATACTACAGTGCTTATTTATTACTTTTATCAAACAAACTAAACCTCAGCGTTTTTTAAATTCGAGATCATGCCAAACCAAAACTTAAATACGTACCGCGTTCTATTTCTTGTATACGGTATTTTAACTCTTGTCTTTTCTCTATTTTTTTTAGCTTATGCTGGTTTTGGTTTTTTTTTTCATGAAATGATTGAAAACGAAAGCCAAAACGATATGCCTTTTAACGTTGGTAGTATTTTTATCGTTATTGGCGCGATAGGATTTGTATTTGCACTTATTGTAGGAATTCTAACCATATTAGCATCAAATTATATCAAAGCTTTAAAAAACTACAATTTCATTTTTGCAATGGCCATTGTAAACTGTTTAACGGGAATATTAGGGATTTTGCTAGGTATCTTTGCTTTAATAGAACTTAACAAGCCGGAAACTCGAGCATTATTTTATAACACAGACGACAAAAGTTAAGAACGCCTGTTTCGTCCAGCCAGTTCATGTTTAGAAAATGGAGTGAATTCCTCTAAGCCATCAAACACTAGCCTACCGCCTAGCCTTTCATAATTTCGCTTAAAGTTCATCAAATTATCCATGACCGAATGGTCTATTAGATTACAATCTTTTTCAAATATGACTTTTATCGACTTACCTCTCGGGATAGCACTCAACTCAGATTTTATACCTAGATAATTCGAAAACACTGCAGAGTTGTGAATTTTCAAAGTGTATTCATCATCATCTTGTTCTACTTCCAACTTGTTTTTAAATAAATATTTGATAGATGCGCCTCTTATGATATGGAATACCAACTTAAGTATTATCCCGGAAGCCACTCCAACAAGCAAATCTTCTAATAAAGTTACAAATATGGTAACCGTAAAAATAAGAAGCTGTTCCGGTCCAATCTTGTAATTTTCTATCCAATGCTTAGGATGAGTGAGGTTAAACCCTACAGCAATAAGCATGGCCGCAAGAGCTGTATTGGGTATCATTTCTAATACAGAATAGGCTGTAATCGCAAAAAACAACAGAAAAAAAGCATGAAAAAAATTAGACCATTGTGTTTTGGCACCATTATCTACATTCGCACTACTACGGGCAACTTCGGATATCATGGGAATACCACCAAAAATAGCTGCAAATGTATTTCCTATCCCAATAGCGATAAGGTCTTTATTACTATCGCTTGTTCGTTTTTTAGGATCCATAAAATCTATGGCTTTTACTGTGAGAAGACTTTCTAAGCTACCAACCAGCGCAAACATAATTACAAATTTGATGAAAATACCAGTCGTAGAAACCCCGGAAAAATCTACATGAACAGCAAAAGAATCTAAAATATTTCCCACCGACACTAATGTAAAATCATCTAAATGATGAAAATTAAAATAAATGCCAAAAGGAATTGATATGAGTAAAACCAAAACAGATGCCGGTATTTTTTGAAGAAATGGCTGTTTGACTAATGGCCAAAGCAACATGATGAGCAAGCAAATAATCCCTAAACCCGTCACTATAGGATTCCAATTTATAAAGAACATGGGAATATGCTTAAACAATGTCATAGGACTCATGCCATTATAAAATTCCGGAGGAACATTGAGTAAAACAGGGATTTGTTTAGCAATTATAATTATTCCTATGGCTGCCAGCATGCCATGAACAGCGGCCAGTGGGAAAAAATCTACAAATCGACCAAGTTTTAACACCCCAAATAATATCTGAAGGACGCCGGATACAAACATAGCGCCTAGGGCAAGCTCCCAGCCTACTACTCCACCTCCAAAAGCTTCAACACTACCGGCAACAATTACTATCAGTCCTGCAGCAGGTCCTTTTATGGTGAGACGAGAACCACTAAAAAAAGAGACAAGTAAGCCACCAATAATTGCCGTAATCAGTCCCATAATTGGAGGAACTTCACTGGCTTTTGCTATGCCTAAAGATAATGGTAAAGCCAACAAAAAAATAACAAACCCTGCCGATGCGTCTTGCAAAACATTTGCTTTAAAATTCTTAAACATCGAAAAATTGAAAAAAAAGGTGTTGGCTTTTGGTCTGGTCATGAAATGTAGTTAACCTCCTAGGTTATTATTCTTTTTTTGTTCGTTAAACAGCTTGTGTTAATATAAAATTTTATCACAGATTTGCAAATATATACCAGATGTTTATTTTCCCTTTTCAGAACAGAAACAAACTTTAAATAAAATGATTTTTGTTTGTTTGTTATCAATATTAAAATCTTAGCGTTTAAAATTTAAATTGAATTAATTTTAGAATCTTAAAACAATCCTAGTGAAACCAGATAGCATATACAAAGAACGAATTGCCGAGTTTACTTCAAAACACAACAGCCATAAAAATAAACTACTGATATCAAGCCTACTAAGATTATCATTGTTTGTGCTTTCAGCTGTTGGCATCTATTTTTTTTGGAGCCAAACAAATATTAGTGTAAGCATCTTTATTGGTTTCGCCATCGTTTTTGCTTTTATGGTAAAAAGGCATTCTGCCTTAAAAAGACAAAATGAAAAGTATAAAATCTTAATTTCAATAAATAAAAATGAGTTGAAGTTTTTGGATGGAGAAAGGCAAATTTTTAAAAATGGTGAGGAATACAAAGACGGGCGTCATGAATTTTCTGAAGATATCGACCTTTTTGGAGACAAATCGTTTTTTCAGTTCCTGAATAGAACGGGAACAAAAACTGGAGAATTGCTCTTAGCCGGATTACTAAAAAGTAACGATACGTCTCACATAACCGAGAAGCAGAACAGCATAAAAGAATTGAGTGAAAAAATTGAATTCCGACAAAATTTTACAGCCGAAGCACTCATGCTAGAAGACCAGAGTCAGGTGGAATTTACAGTAAAAAATTTAGAAGCGCATCAATCTTTTATTCCAAAATGGATGAAAGCCTTTGGCATTGTTTTTTCACTGCTTTCTTTAGCTGTCATAGTGGCGTATGGTTTGGATTACCTAAATACAAAGCAGCTATTTTTGTGGATTTTTGTTGGTCTTGGCATCACTGGGATTTATCTAAAAAAAATCAATATACTTTCGAGAATCACTGCGCAAGCTCAAGACACGTTTAGACAGTACCAGAGACTAATTGAAGCTGTTGAAAAAGAACAATTTTCAGCCCCGTTTTTAGTAAAACAGCAAAGTGTTTTAACAACAGAACAGAAAAGTGCTTCCCAGTCTATTCAAGAATTTTCTAAGTATATCGATGCCTTAGAGCAACGCCAAAACTTTTTAGTAGGATTTGTGCTGAATGCATTTTTCCTTTGGGATTTAAGACAGTGTTTCAAAATAGAAAAGTGGCTGTTTTCTCATAAGAATCAGCTGAATAAATGGTTTAATGTTATAGACTATTTTGATGCTCAAAATAGCTTAGCAAATCTCAGTTTTAATCAAACAGATTATACTTTCCCTATAATAGATGGCGAGCAGAACATGATTTTAGACTCTAAGCAAGCTGCACATCCTTTAATATCAAGCACCAATGTTGTAAAAAACAGTTTTAAGATTAGAGATGAAGATTTCTTAATCATCACTGGTGCAAACATGGCAGGAAAAAGTACTTTTTTGCGTACAGTATCACTTATGATTGTAATGGCTAATTGTGGTCTTCCTGTGTACGCCACATCTTGTACTTACAAACCGATAAAACTCATTACCAGTATGAGAACAACAGATTCGTTAAGTGACGAAGCTTCCTATTTTTATTCAGAACTCTCACGCTTAAAAGTTATAATTGATTTTATTTCTAGAGATAAATATTTTATTGTTTTAGATGAAATTTTGAAGGGTACAAATTCTCATGATAAAGCAAAAGGCTCTAAACAGTTTGTCGAAAAACTGGTAAATTCTAAAAGCAGTGGAATTATTGCAACCCACGACTTAAGTTTATGCACACTGGAAGACAGTTTGGAATCTGTAAAAAACTATTATTTTGACGCAGAAATTATAAACGACGAACTGTATTTTGATTACAGCTTAAAAGAAGGCATATGTCAAAATATGAACGCTTCATTTTTATTGAAAAAGATGGGCATTGTATGACATTGCTTATCAAAATAATAATACCTTATAATGATTTATTATTTAGATTTGCTTTAATAGATTTTATAAATGATACTATGCAGTAGTCATACCGAATGTTATTTTAAATGTCTTATAAATGCTATTTAGAATATGAGCATACGGCCAAAAGATAATCTGGCATTATACATTTGAGTATTAAATAGCCACAGCATATGTTCTAATTGATATAATCATTTAAATCTGGATTTTACGTAACTTTATTGAGTAGTCCATAACGTATTATGACAAGTAGTCCCTTATTACAACGAGACCAGTTCAACCTGATGTTGAACCTTTTATGTCCAAATATTTCAAATGAAACGCATATTTAGTCAATATGTAGACACGTTTCGAGGCCTTTCTACCGAGGTTTGGTGGTTGGCGCTCATTACATTTATTAACCGTTCCGGAACGATGGTTATTCCTTTTCTGTCGCTTTACCTTACAGAGGATTTAAACTTTACACTTTCTCAAGTTGGTTGGGTTATGGCTGCTTTTGGGCTTGGCTCTGTGGTAGGCACGTGGATTGGCGGAAAGTTGACAGACAGTATAGGGTTTTACAAAGTCATGGTTCGTAGCCTCTTAAGTACAGGAGTTTTATTTGTCCTCATACAAATGGCAGAAACCTTTACACAGACTTGCATTGGCATTTTCCTTGTTATGGTGGTTGCAGACACCTTTAGGCCAGCAATGTTTGTTGCTATGAGCGCTTACAGCAAAGCAGAAAACAAAACAAGATCTGTGACTTTAATTCGGCTTGCCATCAATTTAGGATATTCCGGTGGTCCGGCAATTGGAGGTTTCATCATCGCCCATTTTGGGTATAGCGGGCTATTTTGGATAGATGGTATAACCTGTATCCTAGCAACATTGCTTATGATTAAAGTACTTAATCCTCGAGTCGCAAAACCTATAGACAATGAAAAGGCTGAAAATCCTCTATCGCCTTACCGAGATGGGCCATACTGGGTTTTCTTTATGGCGATGATAATATTTTCATTCATCTTTATACAATATTTTTCAACTATGCCATTGTACTACAGAAACTTCTACAATTTAGAAGAATTTGAAATCGGCTTACTGTTAGGATTAAATGGTTTTTTGATTTTTATTTTTGAAATGCCATTAACCAGCTGGTTAGAAAATAGTAAATACACTAAAATTGGGTTAAGTGTATTTGGTTTAGTATTAACCGTCTTAAGCTTCCTGGTGCTTAACGCCGGCTATTGGGTTGGCTTATTACTGGTTGGCATTTTATTTATGACTGTAGGGGAAATGATAGGTTTTCCATTTTCTAATGCGTTTGCCATGGACCGGTCTAAGCGAGGTTTAAAGGGACAATATCTTGGGATGTATGTCATGGCCTTTTCTATTGCACATGTTTTTGGACATACTATTGGCTTAAGGCTCATAGAAAATGTAGGCTATGAAAACACTTGGTATATCATGTTTGCCCTGGGTCTAATTGGCATTATTCTTCTTGTTTGGCTGTATAATATATTAAAGAGCAGAAACGAATTGACATAAAAAAAGGGATTGCTTTAAAAAACAATCCCTTTCTAATCAATTAAACTACAAACTCTATACTACACCTTGCGCTAGCATAGCATCGGCAACTTTTACGAAACCGGCAATGTTAGCACCTTTTACGTAGTCCACATAGCCATCTTCATCTTTGCCGTATTCCACACATTTGGCGTGAATATCGTTCATAATGCTTTTAAGTTTTTCGTCTACTTCTTTAGACGTCCAACCAAATCGCATCGCATTTTGAGTCATCTCTAATCCGGATGTCGCTACACCACCTGCATTAGAAGCTTTTCCAGGAGCAAATAACAACTTGTGTTTTCTAAACTGCTCTACCGCTTCTTTTGTACTTGGCATGTTAGCACCTTCTGCAACTAGCATACAACCATTTTTGATTAAAGCTTTAGCATGATCTTCGTTAAGTTCGTTTTGCGTTGCACAAGGGAATGCCATATCTGCGGGCTCTACCCAAGGCGCAACATCAGCGTGAAATTCAGCATGAGGATATTTATCTAAATATTCACTTATTCTGCCCCTCTTATTATTTTTAATATCTTTTATGTGCTCTAATTTCTCTTTTGTAATTCCTTCTCTATCTATCATATAACCTTTTGAGTCTGACATGGTAAGCACCTTAGCGCCCAGCTGAATTAATTTTTCAACTGCAAACTGAGCTACATTACCCGAACCGGAAACTAATGCCGTTTTACCCTGCATAGATTCGCCTTTGGTTTTTAGCATGTTTTCAGCAAAATAGATATTACCATATCCGGTAGCTTCTGGTCGGATAAGAGAACCTCCAAAGGACAAGCCTTTCCCTGTTAAAATACCATTAAATTTATTAGCCAAACGTTTGTACTGGCCAAACATGAAACCAATTTCTCTGCTGCCAACACCAATATCACCTGCAGGCACATCGGTTTCGTTACCTATATGTCTGTACAATTCTGTAATAAAGCTCTGGCAAAAACGCATCACTTCGTTGTCCGATTTTCCTTTTGGATCAAAATCTGCACCACCCTTACCACCACCAAGTGGCAACGTTGTCAAACTATTTTTAAATACTTGCTCGAAGGCTAAGAATTTAAGAATACTCATATTTACTGTAGGATGAAATCTTAGTCCACCTTTATATGGACCAATGGCAGAATTCATTTGAATACGATAACCTCTATTCACTTGAATTTCTCCAGAATCATCTACCCAACACACCCTGAAAGTAATAACACGTTCCGGCTCTACCATCCTTAACAGAATGTTTTTACCATGATATATATCGTGTTGCACAATATACGGTATTACGGTTTCAGCAACCTCTTCAACGGCTTGCATAAACTCAGGCTCATGACCGTTGCGCTCTCTTACAAGATTTAAAAAATCATCAACTTTTGGACTCATAATTAAGGATATAATAATTTAAATTAAAAATTTTAAAGATATGCAAATATATGAATTACACAAATGTTAATTTTTAAATATTCCATAAATAGATTAAAATATTTCTGCTTAGAAAAGTTGACGCTATCTTGAATTTAATTAATTACTTTTACCACGATAGTTTTACAATATTTCAACTCCTTTTTGGTTATATGTTCATGAAAAAAATAAGTTTAATCTTTCTCATATTTTTTAGTTTTCAAGCTTTTTCTCAAGACTTCACCGACCAATGGACAGGTTATTTCTCTTATCTAAACATTAAAGATATTTCCTCTGGAAATGGGCGAATTATCGCGGCTGCCGAAAATGCTTTTTTTGAATACGACCCATCCTCAAACACCTCTGAAAAAATTGATGCCATAAACGGCCTGGATGGAGAGATTATTAGCGCTATGCTGTATTCTGAAAATTATGACTTAACAATTATTGGTTACGAAAGCGGTTTGCTACAAGTGGTTATGGGGAATAACGGTCAAGTCTTTACAGTAGTCGATATTGTAAACAAACTGACAATTGCCCCTGATAACAAACGCATAAATCATTTTTTTGAGTTTGAGGACAGGGTATTTATCTCCACAGAATTTGGCATAGCCGAATACAACATCGAAAATTTAGAATTTGGCGATTCCTTTTTTATTGGCGAAAACGGCACTCAAATAGAAGTCAGGCAGACGACCGTCTTAAACTCGACCATCTATGCAGCAACCCAAGAAAATTCTATTAGAGTTGCTAATGTAAACGACCCCAATCTCGTCGATTTTGAAAGCTGGCAAAGTATTGGTAACTCTTCTTGGAGAGGTATCGTTACGTTTAACGGAAATATTTATGGGGTAAATAATGGCAATACCTTATTCGAAATTGCCAACAACAACCAAACCCTAGTTGCTCAGTTTCCTGAACGTGTAAGAAGACTAAATGCTGATGAGAATGCTTTGGTTGTAACCACAAAAAATTCAATATCCATATATGATAGTAATCTAAATTTGATAGGATTTGTAAGTGAAATTGTGAATGAGGATGATGAAAGTCTTGAGAAAAATTTCAGCTGCGCCGTTATATTAGACGACAATCTGTACATTGGTGATGAAGAACTTGGACTTCTTAGACTTGATGATTTTAATGCTTCAAACTTTAGTGCTGTAAGTCCGGACGGGCCTATCCTTAATCGAGTTTTTAGTATTACGACTTACGAAGATGAAATATGGCTGGCTTTCGGAGAATACAGTCAATTTTTTAATCCTTTTCCCTTAAACAGCCGTGGCGTAAGCCATTTTACAGGCGAAAATTGGTCCAATTTAACCTTTGAAGATATTGATGAGACTCGTGAAATTGCAGATATTACAGTAGACATTAACAACCCTAATCGAGTGTATTTATCCAGTTATATTGATGGTTTATTGATTTTAGAAAATGAAGAAGTGGTAGAACGATTGGATGGGCAAAACTCGAATATAGAAAATACGGTAAATCCAGCAGGCAACCCTATACCGGGCGATACAAGGGTTGGTGGCGCTGTTTTTAACAACCAGGGTGATTTATATTTCTCGAACTCGATTACAGAGCAGCATTTAAAGCGTTTGTCTGGAAACAATCAAGTAAGTATCGCAGACCTTTCTGATAGTTTTTTGGAACCTTTTGGCACAAGTTCTGCAAAAGTAGCCACAGACAATGCCGGAAATGTGTATTTAGCTACATTTAGATTTGGTATTTACGGGTATCAACCAAGTACAGGAAATTCGGGAAAAATCGCAAGCGATGTTGATGGCGTAGATTTTCCTGAAGTTTTTAACCCCAATCCTGCAATAACGGCACTAGAATTTGATAGCAATGGCAGACTTTGGATTGGTACAGCCGAAGGCTTAAGGGTGTGTTTTAATCCTCAAGCCATGTTTGATGATAATGCACGACTTAATGTTTCGCCAATTATTTTCCTTGAAAATGGTGTCCCTCAGGAATTACTTTTTCAGCAATTTATCACCGATATCAAAGTGGATGGCGCAGGAAATGTTTGGATATCGACATCAGATTCGGGTGTTTTTCAAGTAACCTCTACCGGACAAGAGACCTTAAATATATTTAATAAAAACAATTCACCACTACCATCCAATAGTGTGATAAGTGTAGATATTCGAGGCGATACAGGCGAAGTGTTTTTTGGAACAGCCAACGGCTTGGTCTCTTACCAAAGTAGAATAACCAATCCTGTAGACGATTTAGAAAACGTGAGGGTTTTCCCTAATCCTGTTAAACCGAATTACAATGGTCTTGTGACCATAGATGGTTTAACTGAAAATGCCAACGTAAAAATAACGGATATTACCGGAAATCTTGTTTACGAAGAATTTTCTTCGGGAGGCAGCATCCAATGGGACACCAGAGCTTTTGGCAGGCATAAAGTTGCATCAGGTGTGTATCTGGTATTAATTACCGGCGAAGACTTGATAGAAACACAGGTGAGTAAAATCATGATTATCAGGTAATGTACATCAAAACGGAAGCGATTGTTCTTTCCAGCATCAGGTATAATGAGGCAGACCTGATTGTAAAATGCTATACCCATTCTCATGGGCTATTAAGTTTTATGGTTAAAGGTGTTTTGAAGTCAAAAAAAGGCAAGCTAAAGGCTTCCTTATTTCAAACTCTAAGTTTACTCTTTATAGAAACGCGAATTAATACAAAAGGCCAATTAAATTACTTTAAAGATATTCAAATCTCAACTCAACTTAATCATCTTCAAACCAACATTTACAAAGCGACCTTAGCGATGTTTACCGCAGAAATTCTAAACACTGTGATTTATGAAGAAGAAAAAAATGAAGGTTTATTTGATTTTATAAAAACCAGTATTGTTTGGCTTGATAAAGCCGAAAATTTCAAAAACTTTCATCTATCATTTTTAATAAAGTTGACTTCTTTTTTAGGCTTTTATCCACAATATAATCAGCATGAACATGAAATCTATTTCAATATACAAGAAGGCTGTTTTGAGTTGTTTGAAAGTAAATTCTGTCTGAATCAGTATTATTCATCAATATTTCAAAACCTAATTTCGCAATCACTTGAAGAGTTTCAACAACAACAAATTCCTAAAACACTACGATTAAAATTGCTAGATGTTATCATGACGTATTATGAACTTCACATAGACTCTTTTCGTAGGCCGAAGTCTTTAGACGTGATAAAGAACATCTTTGCTTCTTAGCTTAGGACTTTTCCGGATACCAGTCTAAAAGTTCAACTTGAATGTCACTATTACCGGTTACGACAATTTCTTTAAACATATTAACATCAAAATAATGACGCTCTTTGTTTTTCATTCCTCTGTAATGGTAAGGGATAACGACATTGGGTTTAAAATCTAAAGTCGCATCGGCAGCAGCTTCCGGCGTCATAGTGTAAGGCAAATTCATACAAACCAAAGCCAAATTTATGTCTTTTAAGTTACGCATCTCCGGAATATCTTCGGTATCACCACTAATATAAACTGAGAACTCCTCTCTAGTCAAGACATACCCATTGCCCCTTCCTTTTACATGGTATTTTAACCGGTCTTGGGATATATTATACATCGGAATTGCGGCAATGTTAAAGCCATGAAATGAAATATCCTGACCATTGCCTACTAATTTTGTTCGTTTTTGAATATCAACTGGCATTTTGGCGTATACAGCTTCCGGAGCTACTAGATGCGCTTTAGGAGACAATTGATTGAGTGTCTCTAAGTCAAAATGGTCGCCATGTATGTCTGTGATTAGGATTAAAGTTGGTTCAGGTGTTCCCTCAAAACTTTCTTTACCACCTGTTGGGTCGACATAAACAACTTCATCTTCCCATTCCATCACAAAGGTTGCATGTTCTATAGGAGTGAGTTTAAGCGGCATTTCACTTAAAGTGGTTGAAGTTGCTTGCGTTTTGTCTTTCTTATCCGATTTGCAGGATAAGAAGCTTATAATCAGGTAGATGATAAGTATTTTTTTCATATTACGTATTGTTTTTGAGGATTATGATTTTTCTTTAGGCTTATACATCACAATAATCTGAATTAAAATCGCAAGAAAAACCAAAATATATATTTCAATTTGAGTGTATAATTCTACAGTTTTTAAAGCACTGTTGCTAATAGACATTTGTCTGCTACCTTCTGTAAGTTGAATTTCTGACAAGTCCTCAAGATTCAATTTTAAATCATTTATGTAGCCAATAGCTTTGGAATCCTTAAGACTTTCAAAATTTGTAAGCTGGCTTTCATAATCTAAAAGGAGCCCCAGATTTTTCTTTAAATCGCTAAAAACACTTTCTTCCTCTGGTGTGAGTTTGGTTTGTTTAAATCTGGAAATCAGCGACTTTAAATCATGGTTTACTTTGGTGTTTTCGTTTTTAAAAAAACTTGTGTCTGCCAACAAGGTTGCCAATTCTTTTTGGTGAACTGCCTTTTGCATATTAAAAATCAAATCGTTCGCCACAATTCGGTCTTCATAAATGGTTTGAACCGAGTCCCGAACTCTTACAAAATTGTTTTTATCAATAAGGTTTGTTGCGATAATTAATACGAAAATCATCAATATTCCTAGTATCCACTTTAGCTTATTGTAAAACGCCATTTCTTCCCAATTTTAAGTAATTTGTGAGCAATCAAATATACAAAAACCTCGCTCAATACAGGTATAGCTTATGATGATGTTAAACCCAATTATATATTAAAAGTTGAATAATAATCAGAATACATGCTGTAGTCGAGTTTTTACTTTCAAAAGGAAAATATTTCATATTTTTAAGGTCTTAATTTAGAAATAGAGAATTTGAATTTATAATGATGCAAGATCCTGAGTTTCCAAATATCATCCTTTTTGCCATACCATTTTTTATTTTAGCTATGGTTTTGGAGCTGTTTGTTACCACCAGAGAACGCTGGAAGCAAGTAAAAGGCTACGAACCTAAGGACGCCTTCTCCTCTATTGCTATGGGATTAGGAAACGTATTTATTGGTTTTGGAAGTAAGCTCATTGTGTTTTGGGCATTTTATATGGTATATGAAAACTACAGATTTTTCACTATTCCTATCGAGTGGTGGAGCTTTGTACTTCTGTTTTTTGCAGACGATTTCTCATATTACTGGTTTCATCGTATATCACACGAATGTCGATTTTTCTGGGCGTCGCACGTCGTTCACCATTCCTCCAAATACTACAATCTAAGCACAGCACTAAGGCAAACTTGGTCGGGTAGCTTTTTCAGTTTTATTTTTTGGCTCTGGCTTCCACTTATTGGTTTTCATCCCGGGATGATCCTGCTGCAAATGTCTATTAGCTTGTTATACCAATTCTGGATCCATACCGAAACGATAGGCAAAATGCCTAAATGGTTTGAAGCTATAATGAATACGCCTTCTCATCATCGTGTGCACCATGCCAGTAATCCACTGTATTTAGACCGAAACCACGCAGGAATTTTAATCATTTGGGATAAATTATTTGGAACCTTTCAACCGGAAATTCAAGATGAAAAAGTAGTGTATGGATTAGTTAAAAACATAAACACCTTTAATCCTGTAAAAATTGCTTTTATTGAATGGGTAAACATGTTTAAGGATTCCTTTTCAGGTAAAAAATCTTTGAAAAACAGGTTGCTTTACTTTATAAAACCACCGGGATGGAAGCATGATGGCACAGGAAAAATTAGTGAGGAACTTAGACGAGAATGGTTTAAATCGCATAAGGCCTAAGATTAAGTCAGTTAAAAGGGTAATTCATTACTCATTTTTATAAATTTTAAAAACCATTTACAGCTAAGAAATCTTATCCCACGACAAAGTACCTATTTTATATGATGCTTTTATAGAATAGCTTTGGTGATTTCAGATGTCAAAGCTTTACAAAAGTTCCCCTTTGGGGTTAGGGACCTTTTATTCCTTGTTTTAGAGGAAGATGCGTTGAAGTCATTAGCATTTAGCTTGTAGTTGGTAGGGTTTTCGATTAGTACAAATAGGATAAAATCTAAAACCCAATATACACTATCGAGTATCCAGTCATTATTGATTTATTAATTCAAATCAGACATCAAGTATATGAAAATTTCCCCTTTGGGGTTAGGGACCTTTTATCCCTTGTTTTAGAGGAAGATGCGTTGAAGTCATTAGCTTTTAGCTTGTAGTCAGTAGGGTTTTCGATTAGTACAAATAGGATAAAATCTAATACCCAATATACACTATCGAGTATCCAGTCATTATTAATTTTTTAATTCAAATCATACATCAAGTGTATGAAAATTTCCCCTTTGGGATTAGGGGCCTTTTAATCCTTGTTATAGAGGAAGATGCAAAGAAGCCATTAGCTTTTAGCTTGTAGTCGGTAGGGTTTTCGTTTTGTACAAATAGGATATAATCTAATACAATATCTAGTATCCAGCCATTATTAATTTTCTAGCTAAAATATTCCCCTTTGGGGTTAGGGGCCTTTTAATCCTTGTTTTAGAGGAAGATGCATTTAAAGTATTATGCAGACTATTCAATTAAACATTGGCTTAGAGTCTTAATCCTTGTTTTAGAGGAAGATGTATTTAAAGAGACAGTTAAATGAACTATTAAAAGAATTGGCAAGGTCTTAATCCTTGTTTTAGAGGAAGATGCATTTAAAGCACCGCATGCTGGCCTAATCGCTCAAAGCCCATACAGTCTTAATCCTTGTTATAGAGGAAGATGCATTTAAAGGCCTAAAAGCATTACACCCGCACAAGGTCGTATAATGTCTTAATCCTTGTTATAGAGGAAGATGCATTTAAAGTCTAAAATAATATATCATGACTACTGAAACACAAAAGTCTTAATCCTTGTTTTAGAGGAAGATGCATTTAAAGAGTTATTCTTTATAAAAGACTGTTTTTCAATACGATACAGCGTTTTACTCCCAAACAGAATGTCAAAGTACCTAATTTGATATAAAAATACGATTTTATGGGTATTTTTAGCTACTATAAAAAATGATTTAATTAACATATCAAACTAATTAATTCGCTTTCCAGATATCTTTCACCTCTTAAAACAAGCAATGTTTCTTAAACGTATTTTCCAAGCATTGCATCCATCTTTTCAAGAAAAAAGGAGTAAAAATTGGAATATTATAATCATTTATACTTCGCCACAATTTGTCGTAGTCTATGCTTACTTTTACAGAAAATTTTAACCTTATGCCCAAACTCCTCCAATCGGCTTTTTTGCTTTTAGACAGTTTGCTGTACAGCAGTGATGGTGTTGGGTATTCCAGAGCGGAATTTACCAGAATCTTGAAAAACAAAAACTTGCCGAGCAGCCCCGAATCCCGAAACTTCGGGAGGGAAACTGCCGACCCCAAATAAAAAAAGCTCAGTAATTACTGAGCCTTATCGTAGCGAGGAGCAGAATCGAACTGCCGACCTCCGGGTTATGAACTTGAGGGTTTATGGTTTTATATGATCTTATATGTATTTATCCCTTTGTTTATTAGGGTTTTAACTATTTCACGAATTCATGTAAAACCACATAAAACCACGAAATGTTTTACAGATGTTTTACATAAACCCAAACACATTGCTTATATTTGTGGGTCTAAAACGGTAGACATGGCAACAGTAAAGATACTCCTTTGGAAGCATTATAAAAAGAACAACAATAAATTTCCTATCGCCATACGGATAACTAAAGACAGAAAAACCCGATATGTCTTTACAGGTAAATACGTTTCCGAAAAAGACTGGGATAGTGATAACAGCAGGGTAAAAAAGTCTCACCCCAACTCTGCCCGACTTAACAACTACCTACTTAAAAAGCTCACAGAGGCCGATGATGCGCTGTTAGAGGCGACATCTAACGATGAATCGGTTACCAGTAAGCAAATCCAAAAGAAGGTGAAACGAAAGGGGAAAAAGGTTTCATTTTTTCAACATGCAGCAGAACGTATCCAAACCAAGTTTGATAAGGGAACGTTTTCAGTCGCTCGTTCTGAGCTATCCATTTTATATAACATCAAGGAATGCCTGAAGGTCAAAACTAGCTCAGCTTCAAAAAAAGATATAATTGCAGGCATCAAGGAACGAAGAGCCCTACGGCATAAAAAAGGAATGAACCCGAAGACCTCAACACAGCATTTTATCAATGAATTTAAAAACGATGAATCGCTGTACTTTTCTGAAATTGATTTAAGTTTTATCAAAAGATACAAAGCGTTCTGTAGTACCTACCTGAACCACAAGGAACGCACGATTACTAATCAACTTATTTTCATTCGGACTCTCTATAACAGTGCCATTAAAGAGGGCATTGCCAACAAAAAGAATTATCCCTTCGGTGGAGAGAATGAAACAATACGCATAAAGGGAAGTATGAAAATAGGACTTACCAAAGCTGAAGTTGAAAAAATTGAAAACCTAAAAGTAGAACAGGGAAGTAATATGTGGCACACAAAGAATGTATGGCTATTTTCATTTTACTTTGCCGGTATTCGTATAACCGATGTACTAAACTTAAAATGGTCTGACTTCATCGATGAGCGATTAGTCTATGTCATGCATAAAAATGAAAAGCCTGTAAGCCTTAAAGTACCTGATAAAGCATTAAATATCATTGCTCATTATAAAAAGAGCAAGCAGTCTCAAGATGATTTTGTCTTTCCATTTCTCAAAAAAGCAGATATTAAAAATAAGGAAGACCTGTACATCAAAGCCAAAAATGCCACGAGCTTATTTAATAAATACTTGAAGCGAATTGCAAAAGCATGTGGCATTGATAAAAATCTTTCCAACCACATTGCCCGTCATACCTTTGGTAACATAGCAGGGGATAAAATTAGTCCATTAATGCTTCAGAAGCTTTACCGTCACTCTGATTTAAAAACCACCATTGGCTATCAATCCAACTTTATTCATAAAAGTGCTGATGATGCACTTGATGCCGTTATCAATTAACAGATTTTTGTATCTTTAGCTCATGGAAGTGATATGCCTACAGGACGAAGCTTTTTATAAACTCATCGAAGAGGTTGTTGATCGCATTAAGGAAAAACAAAACAAAACCCAAGATAAGTGGGTGTCTCCTGAACGGGCTATGGAATTACTTAATATCAAAAGCAAAACAACCCTTCAGAAATTAAGAGATACAGGAGAGATTACCTTTACTCAACCGCAAAAGAAAATCATCTTATATGATTATGATTCTTTGATGAACTACCTTGATAACTATAAAAAATCTACCTTTTAGATGGCAACAACCAACGAAAAATATATCAAAGGTTTTAATCATGGGTATTATCTCAAAAAGCATAAGCCTGAGTTATTAAAATCAATTCTACAATCTAAATCTGAAAATGATTATTTCAAAGGGCTTACGGATGCTTCAAAAACTCTTGAAGTCAGCAAAGTTAAACGACGGTTAAACGAACTGAATAGAAATAATATCTCAAAAGATATTGAACGCTAAGTTTTAACCATTTTATATTTTTATTTGCTGAACCAGCCAGTCTTCTCTCGATTCAGCAAGGTATCCTTCTGCTAAATTGAAGATTTATAGGCTATTTTTTTAGTTTAAATACTTATACATCCTTTTACATTTCAAAGATAAATATGATAATCACTCCATTTAAAATTAAAATCCTAACTATTTTAATGAAAATCTAATAATAATTTAAATCTGTTAATAATTGCTTAATACTCATTAATGAATTAATTTTAAAGCAAAATTTTAGTAATGAGATATTCAATTTTTTTTATTTTATTTTTTCTGATTCAGATTTCATTTTCACAGCAGATTGATATAGATAGTTTAAAAACATTGATCGAAGAAAATAATAATGAAGCTGAAAAAATTAAGGTATATCAAATTCTAACTGATGAGCTTATAAAACAAAAAAGTGCAGATGAAAATGTGATATTTATTGAGGATTACTTTGAACTTCTAAAAAAAAAGAAAGACTATCCTAAATTACATAAAGTCTCAATAAATCTTGCTGAAATATTTATGGCTAAAAATGATTCAGCAAAGTCATACAAATATTGTCAGGAATCTATAAATGCAAGTAACAAAACTAATAATATATCTGATATTTTACTTTCCAGTAATCAAACTGGTAGAGTTTATGATCACTTTAGAAATTATGATGAGGCCATAAAATATTACAATCAAGGATTAGATTATTTAACTAATACCAATTCAAAAGATACCTTAAGAATTGTTCCTCAACTTTACTTTAATATATCCAATTCTTACTATTCAAAGAATAAAACAGACAAAGCTCTAGAATTGATTATGAAGGGTGTAGATTACGCATATACTATTAATGACAGATCTAGTGTGTCTTCAGGCTATTATTTTCTTGCATGGAGATATATGTATTTAGGCAATTATAAAAAAGCAGATGAGTATTTTTTAAAATCACTTAATGAAGCTAAATTGGATTCTAATCAGACTTATATGAATAGGGTTTATCATGGGCTTGGGATAAATTATTCAAGACTAGGGAACTATAAGGATGCTATCCATTATGACAGTTTGGCATTGAATGCATATAAAGATTTGGGTAATAAAGTTATTGTTTTTGATATTTTAAATAATATGACTGTTGCCTATTCTAAAATGGGAGATATTGAAAACACTATTCTAACAGCAAAAGAGGCCTTAAAAGATAGCGATGACATCAACAAAGTATATAAGAATGCAATCAAACAAAGTTTGATAAAATCTTATATTCTAAATTCTAGATATGATCTAGCTGAAAAATATTTAAACGAAGTTCTTAAAGACACCCTTAACCCTCAAAACTTAAATTTAGATTTAAAAATTTCATCATTTGAACTTTATTCCAACTTAATGGAAAAACGAGGCAACTATAAGGATGGTCTAAAATATTACAAGCAGCACAAAAAGCTCTCTGATTCTATAGCCGTTGATAAAAGAGAATCAAATTTCGCCGACATCGAAACAAAATACCAAACCGAAAAAAAAGAAAAAGAAAATATCCAACTAAAAGCTGAGAATGCTGAGCAAGCTCTATTAACCCAAAAAGCGAATACCCAAAAGTGGCTTTTTGCCATAAGTGCCATAGCGATTGGATTTATAGCCTTCTTACTCTGGAGACGATACAAATCAGAAGTTCGTTCTAAGAGAACAATTCAGGAGCAAAAAGAAACTATTGAAATTCTTCAAAAAGACCTCCATCACCGGGTGAAAAATAACCTCTCGGTTATAGATGCTTTCATAGAAGAACTAAAAGACGATATTTCAGATGTTGGTTTATCTACAAAATTATCAGAATTACAAAATAGGGTGCTTAGTATTAATGAAGTACACGCGCAACTCTACAAGAGCACCGACATCACAAATATAGATGTCAAAAAATATGTGAACAGTATCGCAATGAATGTTGCTTCAACATTTAACAGACCTGAAATTAGGGTTGAAGAAAAAGTATCCGATAATTTAAAACTTAACCCCAGCAAGTCCTCACTCATGGGATTAATCATCAACGAATTTATCACCAATTCCTTTAAATACGCTTTTGATGAAGAAGGGGAAATTGTAATTCAAATTGATGATAAAGAAAATGAGATAGATATGACCTTGTCAGACAACGGAAAAGGCCTTTCTGAAGATTTTAATCTTGAAAAAGTAACTTCATATGGATTCCGGATCATGAAACTCTTAACTTTACAGTTAGAAGGCACATTCGACTTCAAAAGTGACAATGGTTTAAAACTTCATATAGAATTTCCGAAAATCTAATTAGTTATGAAAGCACACATTTTAATAGTTGAAGACGAATCGGTTTTATACGACCGTCTAAAAGTAAAATTAGAAAAAGAACATTATTCAGTTGATGCCTACACCCCAAGTGTAAAAGAGGCTCTGGCCAGAATAAATCTTAAAAGACCGGATGTTGTGCTTTTGGACATTGATCTAAAAGGTGAGCACACCGGCTTAGATCTGGGAAAAATGCTTAACAGTGAGTATCATATTCCTTTTATATACGTTACTGAGTACGATGATGATCAAACATTTTATGAAGGTTTAGAAACCAAGCATGAGCATTTCATGGTAAAAACTAAGCCTCGGCTGGATATGAAAGTTTTATTAAGAACTATCAAGACGGTGCTGAAAAAGTATGAAAAATGTCCAGAGCCCCTATTTAAAGATTCCCTGATGGCTTATGTCGGGTATATCAACGGCTTAAAAGAATTAGGTGCTTATGAGGTTGCACAAGTGCCTGTAAAGTTTGATGATATTCTATTTTTTACAACTAATGAATTAGATTATGACAATCCTGAAATTATAAAAGAAAAAGTAAAACTAAAGCCTAATTATGCAAGGCTTAAGGTAAAAGATGGGTCATCTTACTACCTCCCCTTAAATCTATCCTCATTATGTAAAAGCTTACCCCCTAACTTTATTCGTATTAGTGAAGATTACATCATTAATCTCAATCACGAAGACTTTCAGGGGAGAATAAATGGTCGCAGGATACAGCTAGGAGAACAGGTTTTTAATATTTCTAACAGGTTTAAAGCAGAGTTTGAAAAAAGGGTGAAATCTTATTATCAAAACATTGAAGGTTAGATTTTCATGGTATTGATAGGTATTTTCATTTTAGTTATTTACTAAAATTATATTTCCTGATATTTAAATGATTATTGTTTAAATTATCCAAAATGAAAATTATTAAATATTTACCTATCCTCCTACTTACTTTTTATGCCTGTGAAGATGACATTACTAACGAAGAAAAAAAGGAAATTTTTATCTCTCAGAATATACCAATAATTAAAAACAGAAATATAGATATAGAAAATAGTTTAGATTTATTTTTTAAAATAAAAGATCAAGATGGTAATTACATCACCGAAAATATATTTGAGGTTGTTTATGAGGAGCAGAATGAAACCATAGAGATATCATTATCAATTAAAGATGAGTTCTCAGATAAATTTTATTTTAGCTCAGGTGGCTCTATTTTTTCAAGTATTTTTGGCAACTGCAACAGTGATCAAGAACTTGATTTAATTGGAGAGAATCAACCCGATTATCAAAACATGCTAGAGGTTCTATGCGATAACTCTGATTTTAACTTCATTGATAGTGAAAATATTGTTATACCAATAACATTTCACTTATTAAAGGATTGTAAGTTAGATAAATTTGAGAATAAAGAAGATAGGATTATTGACAGGACAAATAAGTTAAATAACTATTTTAGTGATGCGAAGATTTCCTTTACACTCAAAGGATTCGATGATTTTTCTGTCGATCATTTCCCAACATCAAGTTATAACATATTAGACCAAACCAGAGCAGATGAAGTTGATATGCCTTATGATGAAAACTCAATAAACATTTATGTGGCTGACTTAATAAGTTCTTCTATAGATTGTGCAGGAGAAAGAAACGGAGTCGCACTGTATCCTGACAATGAAATAAGAACAAACAGGATATTTATTGAGACAATTGCGTTCAGCAATTTGGAATCAGATGATCCAGAAGGTTTTTTGCTTGCTCACGAATTAGGCCATACATTTTCGTTGATGCACACCTTTCAATCATTCCAAATATTTGGTGTAGATATTCCTATTATAAACTGTGATTCCAATCAGTGTTTAGAATTCAACGATGGTATTTGTTCTACTCCTATTTCAGATTATGAGCTTGATTTTTCTCTTCCTTGTGAAAATCCAATGGTAAAAAATTTAATGTCATACAGTCCTAAAACCCATCCGCAATGTTCAAATTATGAATTTACAAATGAACAAAACAGAAGGATGAGATTCGCAGCACAATATTGGTATAGTGATTTATTTGAAACAAAATTATTTTCAGATTTCCAAAATATTGAAGATGTCTTCATAAGCGACGAGTCCATTTCTTCAATAGAGTTTTCGGATGATGGTCTAAATTTCTATTATACTTCTGGAAATATTCTATATCACTATGAACTCAATAATCCGTTCGATTTTTCAAACGGAATTTTAACTGAAGAAGTTAATGTACCTAACCACCCAAAAAGCGTTCAGATATCAAATGATGGAACTATACTAATTGTTCATTATGAGAACGGAAATGGCGATGTTTTTAGAGAATATTCTTTAGATAGTCCCTTTAATGTGACCAATATGACAGTTACATCATCAAAATTTAACTGGTACGAAATTAGAAGGCAATCACATTTAGTTGAAAATTCTCAGAGCTTTATATACTCACAATGTGATTATTTTTCTGTTGTATCATTATCTCTTAAGAAACTTGATATAAGTAATACAACCATTAATGAGAGTCAATTTGTGGGTGGAGTTAGCACAAATCCTATTTGTTTTAATTCATTTGCTTTTACACCTGAAGGCTATGAGGTTTATGGAGCTGGTAATTCAGATAATATTTTGAGAAAGCATAAACTTGGCGCACCTTTTGATTTATCTACTTTAAATATTGATAATCCAATAGATACATACCAATTAAAAACTGGTGAAAGAATATTTTATTTATCTTCAGAAGAGGAAATGTTTTTTACTCTAAGAAATGAGGAGGGTAACTTTATAATTTCAAAATACTATTGAGATAACTTTTATCGAGAAAAATATTAAATCTAATTAGATTTTTCTCATATAGGCTAATAGAATACCTAAAACAAATGAGAATCCAGATATAAAACTAAAATAGGATAAATACTCTATCAAAATATTAATCTGGCATCTTGGTGGATAACAAAAAAACTTATAAGTTGAACCATTAAGATTTAAATAAATATATAAAAAGACCACTGCTAAAATTACAATTACAATACTTAAGACAACCTTCTTTTTTTTTGATACTCGTTTGGTTAATATGTAACCAATAAGCAATGAAGAAATACCAAAAGCTATGCTTAGTAATATGAAAAAATCTTGCATAAGTTATATAATACCATGACTTAATCCAACTTGCAGTTTACACTAATATTAAATTTTCATACCAATTCAACACATTTTCATTCTAGTTTTTTAAAACCTATTAAGAATTACATTTTTACGGGATAAACTTTAAATCCTTTAAAAATGAAAACAAAAGTTGCTAAATTAATTTTACTCTGTCTGTTCTTTGCAGGATGTGGAACAACTCAACAGGCAGTGACAACTAAGTACAATCCAAGTTTCAGCTATAGTCCTGAACAGCGCAGTCAAATCACAGAAAAAAGCTTGACGGTTGCCATAATTGACCCTGTTTTTTCTGATGGTAAGGAGAATGTTCTTGTAGAACCTTACAAATCATTTGTTAATAATATGGCAGATGATTTTGAAGAAGTTTTAAATGCTAACGGATTTAAAATAAAAGGGCCTTATAAATCAAGAGACGAAATGGTTTATGGGGATAAGTTGAACTCAGATTTTGCTATTGAAATTGAAGTTATTGTAGAAACAGAAAATGTAAACTTTGGGCAGAGGTCTTTATCTTTAGGCGAATCACTTTTATATAACGGTGCCTATAAACTTGGTGGACAATTTTATCAAAATGGAAGAATTATATTAACTGCTACCGATCCCATAGATGGTGAAAAATTTTGGAAGAAAACAGTTGATTTGGATAGAACCTTGGTAACAGCTGATGGCGTTTTAAAATTCACTGGTGATCCAAGTAAAATATCAAGTGAAATGATGCTAAGAGACGTTGGTATTTATAATCCCGTGGCTAAAGCTTTAGAATCTTACTATACGGATGCAATGACGGGTTTATCCAGACATGTCGATCCCAGAGAAATGACTCAAATTTCTAAACAAATAAAAGCCAAAAGGACACGTATTGGGCAATAATTCAAAATTTGATTATTATGGAATCTAATAAAAAAAAGGGGATAGTATTTTTAATCTCAGGTGTAGCTACTTATGTAATTATTCCATATCTACTACATTTTATAGGACTCAGTTTTATACCAGGGTATATTTATTTAATTATTGCAATAATATTGATTGCTATTGGTGTTAAGTTTTTATTAAATAAAAACGGAAATGAAGAAATAGATCTTGAATTACCAAATACAGATAATACAACATCTTCAGCTTCAAAAGAAATTTCTCAACAAACTAAAAAATCAAACATGAATAAAGTTGTAAATGTAACACTAACAGGTGGAATCATAGGATTAGTAGGAGATTCACCTCAAAATTCACTAAACAGAAGAATTAGTAAGGAAAATAAAAATGGATGGAGAGTCATACAGGTGATACCATCTTCAAGTGGTAATTTACTCCTGATACTATTAAGGCTTTTATTGCTAGTAGTTACGCTATTTTTTTATACTACAGCGAATGGTTATTATGTGATAATGGAAAAAAATGATTAACAGCTAAATCTATTAATTACACCTCATCCAAAACTAAAACTCCACAATATATTGTCGGAGTTTTTTGTTTTTTAAAATTTACCATCCATTCTCAAAACCAATCTTCCAAAACCCCTTATATTTGATACAATAAATATAACTAATTCTTATGGCTAAACGAAAAGCAAAACCTAAAAAACAGAAGTCAATCGAAGAAACCCTGTGGGATTCGGCAAATAAACTTCGGGGAACGGTAGAGTCCTCAGAATACAAGCATGTTGTTTTAAGTTTAATCTTTTTAAAGTTTGCCAGTGATAAATTCGTAAGACGTAGAGAGGAGCTTATTCAGGAAGGAAAAGAAAAATATTTGGAAATGAAAGAGTTCTACAACATGAAGAATGTCTTTTTTCTGCCTGAAAAATCACGATGGAGTTACCTGATAGAAAATGCCAAGCAAGATGATATTGCACTTAAAATTGATACGGCTTTAAATACCGTAGAAAAAAACAACCCGGCATTGAAAGGTGCACTACCAGACAACTACTTCTCTCGCTTAAATATGGATGTCAGCAAGCTTTCTGCACTACTGGATACCATCAATAATATCGATACCCTTAAAGACAAAGAACAGGACATTGTTGGGCGTGTATATGAATATTTCCTAAGCAAGTTTGCCCTTGCTGAAGGGAAGGGAAAAGGAGAATTTTACACCCCTAAAAGTATTGTAAATCTTATTGCCGAAATGATAGAGCCTTACAAAGGCATCATTTATGACCCGGCCTGTGGTTCCGGTGGAATGTTTGTGCAATCCATTAAGTTTATTGAAGCGCATAACGGAGACAAAAAAGAGGTATCCATCTACGGACAGGAATACACCTCTACCACCTATAAACTGGCAAAAATGAATTTAGCGGTTCGAGGGATTGCAGCCAATCTGGGAGACGTTCCTGCCGATACCTTTGCCAATGACCAGCACAAAGATTTAAAAGCTGATTTTATCATGGCTAATCCACCCTTTAACCAAAAGGACTGGAGAGCTGAAAACGAACTCATAGATGACCCCAGATGGAAAGGCTATGATGTGCCACCAAAAAGCAATGCCAATTATGGATGGATTTTAACCATGGCCTCTAAGCTATCTCAAAATGGCGTAGCAGGATTCATTTTAGCCAATGGAGCACTTTCCGGTGGTGGCGAAGAGTATAAAATCCGTAAAAAACTTATAGAAAATAAACTCGTGGAAGCTATTGTTATTTTGCCGAGAAGCATGTTTTATACAACAGATATTTCAGTAACGCTTTGGATCATCAACAATAATAAAAAGGAACGTTCTGTAAAACTCCCTGACGCCAAACGTGAATACAGAAACAGACAAGATGAAATTTTGTTTATGGATTTACGCCAAATCGGTGAGCCATTTGAGAAGAAATTCACTCAATTTTCTAGTACACATATTGAAGATATCGCAAAGACCTACCATGACTGGCAACAAAAAGGCACTGACTATAAGGATGTCCCTGAATATTGTTATTCCGCTAAGATAGACGAAGTGAAATCTAAAGATTACTCTTTAGTTCCTAGTAAATACATAGAATTTGTAAACCGTGACGAAAACATCGATTTCGATGAAAAGATGAAAATGCTCCAAACTGAAATGAAAGATTTACTCCAACAGGAGGAAAAATCTAAAAAGGAGCTATTACAAGTGTTTAAAAATTTAGGATACGAGCTATGAGTAAAAAAAACAAAACCATAGACGTCAATGGAACGGAAATAACCGTTTTTGCCAATAAGGAGCAAGACTTTATTTCACTAACAGATATTGCCAAATCTAATGGAAGTGAATCCAAAGTAGCAGATATAATAAAAAACTGGATTAGAAATAGAGGGACTATTAAATTTATTGGAACTTGGGAAAAATTGTACAACCCGGATTTTAAAGTGGTCGAATTTGACCACTTTAAAATGAATGCAGGCTTACCAAGCTTTGTATTAAGTCCCGGCGGTTGGATAGAAAAAACTAATGCTATTGGTATAGTGGTCAAGAAAGGAAAATATGGTGGCACCTATGCCCATAAAGATATTGCCTTTGAGTTTTGTTCTGCCATTAGTCAAATGAAAATCTTATTAAAAGAACCAGACTCTGGTCTGCTATCAGAACCTAACTCAAAGTAATATGACAACAGCACATTATAAAAAATTAGGTCCTTATATACAGGCTATAAATATTCGAAATAAAGATTTGAAAGTTTCTACACTTCTTGGGGTAAGTGTACAGAAAGTGTTTATACCATCAATTGCAAATACTGTAGGCACAAATTTTAAAAACTATAAAATTGTAAAAAGACATCAATTTGTCTACATCGCTGATACATCTAGGCGAGGTGAGAAAATTGGTTTAGCAATGTTAGAAGAATACGAAGAGGCCTTAGTTTCACAAGCGTACACTGTTTTTGAAATTATCGATAAGAATAAATTAAACCCTGAATATCTCATGATGTGGTTTAGACGACCGGAATTTGATCGTTATGCTCGTTATAAGTCACATGGAAGTGTTAGGGAGATATTTGATTGGGATGAAATGTGTGAGGTTGAATTACCAATTCCAAGTATAGAAAAGCAAAATGAAATCGTCAAAGAATACAACACCGTCGTAAACCGCATAACGCTTAATGAGCAACTCAATCAAAAATTAGAAGAAACGGCTCAGGCTTTGTATAAACATTGGTTTGTGGATTTCAACTTTCCGATCACAAAAGAAAGTTGTCCTGAACTCGTTTCAAAGTCACCTGAACTAGAAGGTAAACCTTATAAAGCCTCTGGTGGTGAGATGGTTTATAATGAAGAGTTGGAAAAGGAGATTCCTGTTGGGTGGGAAGTAAATTTATTAAAGGAACTAGGAACCATTAAGGGGGGTAAAAGAGTGCCTGGTGGTGAAAGTTTAATTACTAAATCAAATGAACATCCATATATAAAGGTTGCAGATATGGGAGTTGGAAAGTTTATTAGACTTGATGATAAATTTCAATTTGTTCCAAAAAATATTCATCCTAAAATAGAAAAATATACTGTTTCTAAAGACGATATTATTATTTCTGTTGTTGGAACAATAGGTGTTGTTAATGTTATCGATAAAACATTAAATAATGCAAATTTGACAGAAAACTGTGTTAAAATCACAAATCTTATAAAGGTAAGTTCTTCTTTTCTATATCATTTTTTCAAATCTTCATTTGGTAAAGATCAAATAACAACAAGAAATGTTGGTGCTGTTCAGGCAAAGTTGCCAATTTATAATATAGAAACCTTTCCAATTTTGCATGGTGATAAAAATACTATGAAAAATTTTGAAATTCTTATTTCTATAATAGATAAAAGAATTAAGTTGACCCAAGGCCAACTAGTTAACTTAAAAAGAGCTCAGAATTTACTCCTCTCAAAAATGACCAAGGCTGAGATTGAAAAAAAATTAACAAATTAAAAAATATGTACATAAAAGAATTAAGTATAAGGTACTTTAAAAGTTTTGGAGATAATCAAAATACTCTCAATTTTGGTGTTCCAAATGGCAATTTTGGAAGCGGATTAAATATTTTTTTAGGGGAGAATAATACTGGTAAATCAACACTATTTGAGTCTTTTGATTTTCTAAGAAACAAAACAACAAAAAAGAAGTCTCACATTATTAATAAATCTTTCACCGATAAAAATGCTGAGGTAGAAATTACATTTACTGGCAACATAAAATCAGTAATTGAAGAGTTTGCTCCTGATAATAAAAAAGCTGTTTTAAAGGAAAGGTTATATGAAGATTCAGGAAAAGAAACACTAAAACTCAACAGAACAACTTTTGAGAAAAACCCTTTAAAAGTCTGGAATCAGGAGACCCATAAATATGAAAATGTTACTGGGATAGATGCACCTTTAAAAGGCATGTTTGAAACAAATTTTGTTTGGGCTGATACAAACCCCAACGAAGAAGCAAAATTTGGCACAAGTACCATAACAGGTAATTTAATAAGTGGGATATTAAATTCATTTACTGATGATGAACAATATGTTAATTTTTTAAGTCAGTTTGAAAAAACTTTTAATGATGAAAATTCAAATTTAAAACTTGAATTAAAAAAAATTGAACAAAAAACACAAGAAGTATTTGTAAATCAGTTTGGTGCAGGAAAAATTAAATTTCAGTTTGAACAAATTAATCCAAATAATTTTTTCAAAAATGTAAGAGTTTACATTGATGATGGGGCTGAAACTTCAATGGAAGAAAAAGGTAGTGGCATGCAAAGAGCTGTAGCTTTAGCAATGGTACAGGTTTATGCTGATATTTTGAGAAATCAATCAGAATCTGAAATAAAAAAGCCACTTTTTTTATTTATAGATGAACCCGAAATTTGTTTACATCCTAAGGCACAAGAGAAGTTACTAAATGCGTTATTAGAAATTTCAAAGCACAATCAAATTTTTATTTCGACACACTCGCCATATTTTTTATCTACTAAATATCTAAAAGAAATAGCACTATTCATTTGTAAATCTGATGAAGGTAATTCTATTATATCTAATTTAAATAGCGATGGCTTTTTCCCATGGAGTCCAACTTGGGGTGAAATAAATTATTTAGCTTATAATTTAGAAACAGTTGAGTTTCATAATGAACTCTATGGAAGATTGCAAGAGGTAAGTGAAAATTGGCAATTAGGGCAAATTGATAACTATTTAGCAAGTATAGGTGTCCAAAAATCTAAATCATGGACTCAAGAAAAAAATGGTCTAGTACACAATACTTATGATGTTACTTTAATGACATTTATAAGAAACAAAATTCACCATCCCGAAAATGTTACCATGCAAGAATTTGATTATACTCATGAAGAACTTAAAGAGTCTATTGAAACAATGATTAAGATCTTAAAAGAGAATTTTTCTTAACAACAACCATTTTGCCGACGTCGGGAAAATGGTTAGCTAAAACACTATAAAAAGTTATAATACCATTATGAGCCAAAAGAAAAACACAGATCTACAAGTCATCAACAACTTTGTGATTTTTAAAACACAGGAAGGTAAGATAAATATACAAGTGTACTTTCAGGACGATACGCTTTGGCTTACTCAAAAAACAATAAGCGAATTGTTTGAAAAAGGAAGAAGTACCATTACAGAGCATCTTAAAAACATTTTTGAAAGCGGCGAATTAAATGAAAATGCAGTATGTCGGGATTTCCGACATACTGCATCAGACAGTAAAACCTATTCAACTAAATTCTATAATTTAAGGGCCATAACTGCTGTAGGGTACAGGGTTAATTCAGAACGTGCCATACAATTCAGGCAATGGGCAACAGAAATTCTTCACGAATACATTATCAAAGGCTTTGCCATGGATGATGAACGCCTGAAACAACTCAAACATTTTGGCAAGGATTATTTTGAGGAACTGTTAGAGCGTATTCGTGAAATTCGACTTAGTGAACGCCGATTGTATCAAAAAATAACCGATATCTACGCCTTGTCTGCCGATTATAACAACCAATCACAAACCACCAAAGACTTTTTTGCTTCTGTGCAAAACAAAATGCATTGGGCAATTACCGGAAAAACAGCAGCAGAAATCATCTATACGGAAGCCGATGCTGAAAAAATTTATATGGGGCTTAAAACTTGGAAAAACGCACCAGATGGTAAAATTTTAAAATCTGATGTAACAATAGCTAAAAACTACCTTAATCAAGAACACCTAAGCCAACTGCAACGTATTGTAAACGCATACTTAGACCTTGCAGAAAATCGTGCTGAACGAGGCATAGTAATGAATATGAAGGACTGGGCAGAATTTTTAGATCGTTTTTTACAGCTTTCAGATTATCCTTTACTCTTAGATAAGGGTAAGGTTTCAGCTTTAGAAGCCAAGCTAAAAGCTGAACAAGAATATGAGAAATACCGTATTATACAGGATAAGAACTACATTTCAGACTTTGATAAGCTCATCAAAAAATTGAAGGACAAAAACACAGAAGACTAATACTTATGAAATTCACAGAATACCAATTAGAAAAAGCATTTATAGACTTACTCAAAGCAGAGGATATTCCTCATGTTAATGGTGGTACAATTTCTCGTGATTTTCAGGAGGTGATTTTTGAAGATGATTTAAAAAGCTTTTTACTTAATCAATATAAAAATGAAAACCTGACAACAGTAGAAGCAGATCAAATCATAAATCGGCTAAAGACCTATTCCTCTTCAGATCTGTACGAAAGCAATAAGGCTATCATGAAATTGGTGTCCGATGGGTTTATTCTAAAGCGGGAAGACAGAAGTAAAAAAGACATCTACATCCAACTTATAGACTACAACGGCTTAGGTAAGCAACGAGTACCTAAAGAGGGCGAAGTAATAAATATCGTTGCTGAAGAAGATGACAACAATTATCGTAAAGACAACAACATCTATAAATTTGTAAATCAGCTTGAAATTGTTGGCTATGAAAAACGCATACCTGATGGCATATTATACATCAATGGCTTGCCCTTGGTGGTTTTTGAGTTTAAGAGCGCCATTAGAGAAGAAACAACAATTCATGATGCCTACGTGCAATTAACCACCCGTTACAAAAGAGATATCCCAGAGCTTTTCAAATATAATGCGTTCTGTATCATCAGCGATGGCGTAAATACCAAGGCTGGCTCATTCTTTGCGCCTTACGAGTTCTTTTACGCCTGGCGAAGAGTTTCAGGACTTAACAAAGACGTAGATGGTATAGATGCCATGTACACGTTGGTTCACGGTATGCTTAACCACGATGACTTACGGAACATTATCCGAAATTTTATTTATGTACCTGATAGCTCTAAGAAAAATGAAAAAATAGTTTGTCGCTATCCGCAATACTATGCGGCCACAAAACTCTATGAAAACATAAAAGTGCACCAAAAACCGGAAGGAGACGGAAAAGGGGGTACTTACTTTGGAGCAACAGGATCAGGTAAAAGTTATACCATGTTGTTTTTGGCTAGACTGTTAATGAAGAGTGTCTATTTCAGTAGCCCAACTATAGTATTAATTACCGACAGAACCGATTTAGACGACCAATTATCAGGTCAGTTTACCAATGCTAAAAGTTATATTGGAGATAATAACATTACAAGTGTAGAGAGCAGAGACCATCTCAGAAAACTACTACAAGGGAGACAAAGTGGAGGTGTGTTTTTAACGACTATCCATAAATTTACAGAAGACACAGAACTCCTTACCGACAGAACTAATGTTGTTTGTATTTCAGATGAAGCCCACAGGAGTCAAACCAACCTCGATCAAAAGATAAAAGTGACCAAAGAAGGTGTAACAAAGTCTTATGGCTTTGCAAAATACCTCCACGATTCATTACCAAACGCTACTTATGTCGGCTTTTCAGGAACACCAATTGATTCTACCCTCGATGTATTCGGTAAAATAGTAGATGCCTACACCATGACAGAATCCGTTAAGGACGAGATTACAGTTCGTTTGGTGTATGAAGGCAGAGCGGCGAAGGTATTGCTTCAAAATGAAAAGCTTCAGGAAATTGAATCTTATTATAACCAATGCGCTGAAGACGGAGCAAATGAATACCAAATAGAAGAAAGTAAAAAGGCTACGGCTAAAATGAATGTTATTATCGGTGACCCAGACCGCATAAAAGCCGTAGCGCAAGACTTTGTCAATCACTATGAAAACAGAGTAAATGAAGGTGCTTCGGTTAAGGGAAAAGCCATGTTTGTGGCCAGCAGTCGTCAAATTGCCTATAACCTCTATCAGGAAATAATTGCTCTAAGGCCAGAGTGGGCTGTAAAGAAAACCCACGAAGAGGGAAGTGAACTTACCGATAAAGAGAAGAAGGATATTTTACCAATGGAACGTATCAAAATGATAATGACCAGAGGTAAGGATGATCCAAAGGCCTTATACGATATGCTTGGTAACAAGGAATACCGTAAAAAGCTAGACAGGCAATTCAAAAATGTAAAATCTAATTTTAAAATTGCCATTGTGGTTGACATGTGGCTCACAGGATTTGATGTTCCTTTTCTGGATACAATTTATATTGATAAGCCTATAAAAAGACATAACCTGATCCAAACCATCTCAAGGGTAAACAGAAAGTATGCCGGTAAAAACAAAGGTCTTGTTGTCGATTACATCGGCATCAAAAAACAAATGAACTTAGCTCTTGCCGAGTTTGGAAATATTGGTGGTCAGGATATTGAAGAAATAGAAAAATCTATAACGGTGGTTAAAGATCATCTTGACCTGCTTCATAAGATTTTTCACAAATTTGATGCTACCCCCTACTTTAAAGGTTCTACCCTAGACCAACTTCAAACCCTGAACAAGGGCGCTGAATTTGTTCAAATAACCCAAGAGACCGAAAGACGCTTTATGGACATTGTAAAACGCCTCAAAGCCGCCTATGATGTTTGTGCAGGAAGTACTGAGGCTTTTAGTGAAGAAGAACGAGATTACATACACTTCTATTTAGCGGTACGATCTATTGTATTCAAACTCACCAAAGGAAACGCTCCTGATACAGCTCAGATGAATACACGAGTTCGTGAGATGATTAAAGACGCAATACAAAGTGAAGGTGTTGAAGAAATCTTTAAACTTGGTGATGAAGAAAATAAGGAGGTTGATATTTTTGATGATGACTACTTAGCAAAAATTGAAAAAATAAAACTTCCTAATACCAAAATTAAGTTGCTACAACAACTATTGAAAAAAGCCATCGGTGAGCTTAAAAAAGTCAATAAAGTGAAAGGGGTTGATTTCTCTGAAAAGATGAGACAACTTGTTGAAAAATATAACGAACGAAAAGAAAGTGATGTTTTGCGCAGTGAAGTCTTAGAAGATTTCACCGATGAGATTATAGACCTTTACTATCAGCTTAAAGACGAAAAGGACTCTTTCAAAGATCTAGGAATCGACTTTGAAGAAAAGGCCTTCTATGACATTTTAAAAGCCTTGGCACATAAATATGATTTTGAATATCCTGAAGACAAGTTATTACACCTTTCTAAAGAAGTCAAAAATGTTGTAGATGATAAAGCTAAATATACCGATTGGAGTAAGCGAGCCGACCTCAAGGCAGAACTCAAAGTAGATTTAATTATCCTCCTTGCTGAAAACGACTACCCACCAGTAGATCGAGATGAGGTATATAAAGAAATTTTTGAACAGGCTGAGAATTTTAAGAAGTATAATAAGTAATCATGCATCAACTCACCAAAACAGACTTTATCCAATACCTCAACTGCCCACAATCCTTGTGGCTGTTAAAGAATAAACCTGAAGACTATCCTAAGGGTGATTTTTCACTATTCCTAGAAAAATTGATTAAAGAAGGTTATGAAGTCGAAGTTTGTGCTCAAAAACTCTTTCCTGAAGCCTTTAAGCTTCCTGATTTCGGTACAGCTGAGTTTACTAAGCAGGAGTTAGAATTAGGTGAAAAACATTATCTTCAGGCTACTTTTGAAACAGAGCAGGGAGCATTTGCCAGAGTCGACATCCTTGAGCGAAAAGAAGATGGCACATGGCATATTTACGAAGTAAAATCTTCAACCAGCGTCAAAACGGACAAGAAACATAATCACCTTAAAGATGCTTGTTTTCAAAAGGTAACTATGGAACGATGCGGTTACAAAGTATCTCAAGTATCAATCATTAACCTCAATGGGGATTACGTCAGGGAAGGGGACATTAATGTCTATCAACTTCTCAATATTAATGATGTTACTCAACAAGTCGAAGAACTATACCCCGAAGTTGAAGCACAAATTGATGAGGCTAACCAATACATTAATCAGCCATCCATAAATACCGATTACTGTTTGTGTCGTGAAAAGACACGTTCAAACCATTGTGACAGCTTCAAGTATTTCAATACTGAAATTCCTGAGCATAGTATCTATGAAATAAATAGAATCTCACAAAAGAAGGTCATTCAGCTCGTTGACGATGGCATTACTTTTCTTGGGGATGTGCCAGATGATTTCAAATTGAACGATAAACAGAAGTTACAGGTTGAGTCGTTTAAAAAAAGAAAAGCTATTACAAATCAATTTGCTATTCATCAAGAGTTAGAACAATTGGAATATCCGTTACACTTTATTGATTATGAAACCTATGCCAGTGCTGTGCCAAGAATAGATGGTGTTAAACCACATCAACACATACCCTTTCAGGTATCTATCCATACCATGGATAAAGAAGGGAATACTACTCATCACGAATACCTTGCAGAAGACCTTGAATTGCCCGAAAAGCTAATTGAATTCATGGTATCAGCAACAGGGAAGACAGGCACATTTATTTCATGGCACGCCAGTTTTGAATCTAGCAGAAACGATGACATGATGGAATGGTACCCTCAGCACAAAGGTTACCTTTCGTACATGAATAACCACATGTTTGATCTTGAAGATATTTTCAAGGAAAACTATGTGGATTACCAGTTCCGAGGTTCAACCTCAATTAAAAAGGTCTTACCCATTGTTGCTCCTCACCTATCCTACGCTGATTTAGAAGTTCAAAACGGCACCATGGCCTTAGATACTTGGGGAAGACTGGTTCTCGATGATAACTTTGAAGGTGATAAAGAAAAAGTAATAAAAGAGCTTTTGGATTACTGTAAGATGGATACTTGGGCGATGGTGGAGGTTTTTAAAAATATACAGTAGTATTAAGAAAAGAAATAGAAAATTATAAGCTTAAACTAGTTTTACAAAAATGGCATTATATCAAACAAATAAAAATAACCTTCAAAATATTGAAGAATCACCATTCAAACTTGAAAAAGACATTCAATCATTAATTGAAAATAATCTTAAAACTCTCCTCGACTTATCATTCATTAAGTCCGAGTTTAGTATTGGTAATTTTAGAATAGATACTCTTGCTTATGATAAGCAGACTAATGCATTCGTTATTATCGAGTATAAGCGAAATAAAAATTTTAGCGTTATAGATCAAGGTTACGCCTATCTGTCTTTGATGCTTAACAATAAAGCTGATTTTATTTTAGAATACAATGAAAGCACAAACAAGACATTAAAAAGAAATGATGTCGATTGGTCTCAATCTCGTGTTGTTTTTATTTCACCATCTTTTACTACATATCAAAAAGAAGCAATAAATTTCAAAGATTTACCTATTGAACTTTGGGAAATAAAACGTTTTAATAACAACACCATAAATTTCAACCAAATTCAAAATACTGGCCACAGAGAAAGTGTAAAAACGGTAAGTCAAAACAGCTCGACTATAAACAACGTATCAAAAGAAATTAAGGTTTATTCTGAAGAAGAACATCTTGCTAATATAAGTGATGAAACTAGTGAGCTATATGAAACTTTTAAAAATGCAATTTTTGAAATTGCTGATTTTAAAATTAAACCTACAAAGAAATATATCGCTTTTATCAAAAATTCAAATATCGTAGATGTGCATATTCAAAAAAATAAATTAAAATTATGGTTAAATCTCAATAAGGGCGAACTTGATGACCCAAAAAAACTTGCAAGAGATGTATCATCAATTGGACACTGGGGGAACGGAGATTATGAAATACTGCTAACTACTGAAGATAATATCAACTATGTCATAGACTTAATTAAGCAATCCTTATTAAAAAATAGTAAATAACACTTTTAGGCTGTCTTTTTTTTAAATCTAATAATAATTTTTTCGGCTTTTGATTTTTCTATAGGAGGCTGAGAT